>CADBXF010000005.1:0-150609 GCA_902798585.1 uncultured Lachnospiraceae bacterium | reverse complement strand
TAAATAAAGGTTTTTCATACTTGTAGGGGATGCCTTCTCGGTAGAAAAAATCTGCCAGTATTTTCTCAGACTTTGACCGTACCCGCTCACCTTTCTCTGTCAGGATAATCGTTGTACCTTCCTGAAATTCCCGCCCCTTATAATCTTCGTTTATCCACTCGCGAACCAATTGCTCCGTGGTCGGTATTATCGGTGTAACTAATACCTGCCTTTCCGCATGGGAAGCAAGATATATTTGTTCGATTTCATCGTCGGCATAATCTTTGAGAATACCTGTGATTTGCTTTAATCGTACAGAAGCTTTCTGAATGATTGCCTCCTGATAAGCTTTTTGAGCAAGTTGCCGGGGTAATTGAAGGTTTTCTTTTGGGATATATGTTCCGAGCCTGTCTTCAACACAATGATAGAATCTCGGACGCCCCCTGCTCTTTGAAATACGCAAATATCCTTCCGGAAAATCTGTTCCTTTAACGCTTGCTTTGCTGATGAGGTTTTCCAGGTATCGTTTTTCCTGGATAAGTTTGTTTCTTAATCCAAACATGATACATTCTCCTTTCCTTTGGCTTGATTTTTATCGTTTTTCGCTTAATGAGTCGGGTTGCTTGATGACTCTTTGGTTCACTAGTGAGTTTTTGGGATTGCAGTCAACAACATTTTGTCAGGTTGTTGACTCATTTCAAGATTTCGTGGATTGCAGTCAACAGGATGCAGCCGGGGCGTTGACTCACTTCAAAGTTTCGCGGATTGCAGTCAACGAGAACATGGCGAGCTGTTGACTCATGTGAAGATTTCTGGATTTGCAGTCAACAAGATGTAGCCGGCGTGTTGACTCATTTCAAGGTTTTGCGAATTGCAGTCAACAAGAACATGGCGAGCAGTTGACTCATATGGAGATTTCTTGATTGGCAGTCAACAAGATGCAGCCGGCGTGTTGACTCATTTCATGCTTTCGCGGATTGCAGTCAACGAGAACATGGCGAGCTGTTGACTCATTTAGAGATTTCTTGAATTGCAGTCAACAAGAACATGGCGAGCTGTTGACTCATTTCAAGGTTTCGTGGATTGCAGTCAACAAGATGCTGCCGGCGCGTTGACTCATTTCAAGGTTTCGCGGAATGCAGGCAACAAGAACATAGCAAGTTGTTGACTCAATTAGAGATTTCTTGATTTGCAGTCAACAAGGACATGGCGAGCTGTTGCCTCATATGGAGATTTCTGGATTCGCAGTCATTTGCCCGGGAAGGAGGGGGAGAAATGAAGAAAATGTCATCGAAAACAGAGAAAACTCGGAATCCCGATGCCCGGGAAATCAATCCCGGGCATCGGTACCGATAGAAGCCAAACCGGAAGCCGGCACAGAAGCTTGTCAGAAGCCAATCCGGAAGCAGACACAGAAGCTTAATCAGAAGATTAATCCTGAAGTCAGCTCAGAAGCTTAACTCAGAACCGTAATTCAGAAGCCGAACAAGACTACATCTTACTCCCACTCAATCGTTCCGGTGGGCTTCGGAGTCAGGTCGTAGAGGACGCGGTTGATGCCCGGAACCTCGGTGATGATGCGCTTAACGATGGTGTTCAGTACGGAGTACGGAATCTCCTCGATGGTGGCGCTCATGGCGTCGCGGGTGTTGACAGCGCGGATGACAACGAAGTTCTCAACGGCGCGGAGATTGTCGCGAACGCCGACACTCTTAAGGTCGGGAACAATCGTAAAATACTGCCAAACTTTGCCGGCAAGGCCTGCTTTATCAAATTCTTCACGGAGAATGGCGTCGGACTCACGAACAAGCTCGAGACGCTCGCGGGTGATGGCGCCGGTGCAGCGAACGCCGAGGCCGGGACCCGGGAACGGCTGGCGGTAAACCATGTTGTCCGGAAGACCGAGTTCCTTGCCGACCACGCGAACCTCGTCCTTGAAGAGGAGCTTGATGGGTTCAACGAGACCTTCGAAGTGAATGTCCTCGGGAAGGCCGCCTACATTGTGGTGCGCCTTTACGGGGCCGCTCTCGAGAATGTCGGGATAGATGGTTCCCTGTGCGAGGAAATCAACGCCCGAAAGCTTGCGGGCCTCCTCCTCGAACACGCGGATGAACTCCTCGCCGATGATTTTTCTCTTGCGCTCGGGCTCGGCAACGCCTGCGAGCTTGTCAAGGAAGCGGTCAACCGCATCGACATAGATGAGGTTGGCGTTCATCTGGTTTTTGAAAACCTCGATAACCTGCTCGGGCTCGCCCTTGCGAAGAAGTCCGTGGTTTACATGTACGCATACGAGATTCTGGCCGATAGCCTTAATCAGAAGCGCTGCAACAACCGAGCTGTCAACGCCGCCCGAGAGAGCAAGCAGAACCTTCTTGTCGCCGACCTGCGCCTTGACAGCGGCAATCTGCTCGTCGATAAATGCCTTCGCAAGTTCGGGCGTCGTGATGCGCTCCATCGAATCCGGTCTCTTGTTGCTGTCCATAGTACAATTCCTCCGTGATGATAGTAGTTGAAAAGAACAAAAAACACTTGTAAAAAGTACTTTAAGAATAAATCCTGGCGCCCCGTTTGTCAATGAAAAATCGTTTCCGCGGGGCATTTGCCGGAGGCATGTGATTTCACACAAAAATCGGAAAATAGCAGTAGAAAAAAAGCCGTTGTTCGTGGTATACTGAGGCATACGAATGTGCGTTTTGTCCCGGGGAACCGGGGGAAAGGAGTCATCCGCCGGGGCGGCGGATGAGACGGGAGATATGAGAAGATTTCGGAGTTTGATTGCGGCTGTTTTGTGCTTTGTGCTCGTTGCAGCCGGATTGGCGCCGGAGGCGCGCGCCGAGGGCGAGCTCCCATTTGAATTGACGGCGCCGGTCGGCGTGGCTGTTGCGAGAGCGGATTCGACTTTACCTGCGTGCAAGGTTACCTACGGGAAGAGCGAGGCGCTCAGCGAATGGTTAGCGCTCGGAAGCGATGCGCAGAAAGAGGCGCTCACGAAGGCGGGCTATTCCGAATGCCGTGTTTTTGCGCAGGTTGACTGGGCAATCGACGATCCCTCCGACTGGCATTATAACGCCTACTGGGACACGGATACCGGCAGGGCGGATATCGATGACAACCATAAAAACGAGACGGTTCTCGGCGGCTGGGCCTATGTAAAATGCCCCGTCACGAAGGCGGAAACCGACTCCGTCACCATTTTGACGGACATCGGCAATCCGATGGATGAGAAGGATGCTCGTTGGAACGACGGCAAAGCGGGTACCTACAGCAAGGGCTGGGCAGGTGCGCTGAAGACTTCACAGTATACGACCGTGCAGGATCAGGGAAGCCGTACGCGCTACCATGTGGAGATTGATTTTTCGAAGCATACGCTTTTTGCGCGTGTGCGTTACGGCGTTGCGCTTGTGAAGGACGGGAAGACCGAGTATCATTTTTCGCCGTGGTCGCAGCTTGCTGCATGCGGTAAGGACGCGGACAATATCGCGTTCCGGCTCGGCGATATATTCAATATTGCTCCGGAGATTAAGGATTTGGTGTTCGTCGGGAAGCAGAACGGGCACGGTCCTTTCCTGCAGTACACGGCGGTGATTCCGGAAGCAATCCGGACGGCTGTTGAGGAGATTGAGGCGGACGGCGGGTTTGCGCTTCTTGTGACCGCGGTTCGAATCGCCGGCGACAGCGAGTGGACGGAGCTTGAGGATACACAGCGTGCGGAGGACGGCGAGCATCTGTGGGATATCTCCGTGCTGGAGACGCCGGAGCGCACGCTTGACAGCAGCACCTCGTTTGAACTGCGCAGCTGCTATTACATTTATTCCGAGGGCAATGAGTTTGACTCGGTCTATACGGATGTGATTACCTATTCGGGTACATCGCCGCTGACGCCGACGCCGGATTCGGGAGAAGCGACGACAACGCCGACGCCGAAGCCCACGCCGCTTCCGTCGTATATGCTTTCGGGCACGAACCCGGACGCGAAGAAGACCTGCAAGCTGTGCGGAGTCTGTCCGGTTCAGCCGCTCGGGGTCTGCCTGTTCGTATGGATCGGCGCAATGGTATTCCTTTTGCTTCTGTCGATTATCTATTCGAGACGCACGAAAAATGTAGGCTACGAAGGGGAACGCACCCGCAGGAAATAGACGGCCGTTCGCCGTCATAAGGAGAGTGATACGACCGCAAAATAAACGCGGTCGTTCTCTTTCTCCGGCAGAGAGGAAAAGGAAACGGTATGTGGTTAGCGATTTTGGGAACAGCATTTGTGTTGATGGTGGCCGGACTTTTGTATCTGTACAGCCGCTTTCGAAAATTCGGGATTGTGCGGCGGATTGCCGGTGACCGGAGATGGCTTCTCCGTCTGTCGGCGGCGCTGCCGGTTCTTTTGCTGATTGTTTACGGTTTGTTCGACCTTGTCAACATGGCGATTGTCGTGATTCATCTGGCCGCATTCTGGCTGATCGGAGATGCGATTGCAGCGCTTATCGCGCGGATTCGGAAACATCGGTCTCGGTGTGCCGGTCAATCGGAGAACGGGCGGGAGGCACAGTCTGTACACCGCGCGTATATCACCGGAATCGTCGTGCTTGCCGTCTGCGCGGTGTATCTGGCGATCGGCATGTATCAGGCGTACCATGTGCGGCGCACGCCGTATTCGCTTACGACGGACAAGGAGCTTCCGGACGGGAAGCTCCGCATCGTGCAGATTGCGGATTCTCATATCGGAACGACCTTCGGACCTGAGAAGTTCGCGGAGTATCTGCGCGTGATTGCGAGGGAAAATCCGGATATTCTGGTGATCACGGGGGATTTTGTCGACGACAACACGACGCGGGACGAGATGCTTGCGGCGTGCAGGGCATTTGCCGAAGTGAAGTTGAGGTACGGTATCTGGTTCTGCTACGGAAACCACGACAAGGGATATTACAACTACCGCGGATATACATGGGAGGAGTTGGAAGCCGCGCTGGAGGCGAACGGCGTCACGGTTCTCGAGGACAAGGCGGTGCTTCTCGCAGACAGCTTTTATATCATCGGGCGGAGAGACCGGAACGATGCAGGGCACGGACGCCTCACGGCGGAGGAATTGACCGGCGGTCTCGACAAAGGGCGGTATATGATTGTGCTCGACCATCAGCCGAACGATTACGCCGCGGAGAGCGATGCCGGGGTGGATCTGGTTCTCTCGGGACACACGCACGGCGGACAGCTGATTCCTCTCGGACCCATCGGAAGACTGATCGGCGCGAACGACCGTACCTACGGGACGGAGACGCGCGGAAATACGACATTTATCGTGACATCGGGCATTTCCGATTGGGAGATTCGCTTTAAAACCGGAACAAAATCGGAGTATGTGGTGATTGATATTGTGTCGGAAAGCAGGCGCTGAGCGAAGCGACGGCAGGAAATGACAAATGCACCAGGATGAGATGTGACATCTCCAGCACACATTTTTATCACAGAATCGCGATATGATGTAGCAGGTGCTTCGGCGAGCAGCCGGAGCGGACATTTGTGCGCATTTCCGTTGCGCGGACTTCGCCGAGGCGAAGAGGCGGACGGAAGCAAAATAACGAGAATGATAAGGAGTATCCCATGAAGAAGACAATCGTTTTGTGTCTGCTCATTCTTTCCGTAATCGGCGTTACGGCCGCATGCGGTAAGGACACGAAGAACACGACGCCGACGGCTACGCCTACCGAGGCCGCGCCGACCGAGGCTCCCACAGAGACGCCTACCCCTACGCCGTCTCCGGTTCCGGATGTTTCTCTGAAGGATGTATTTGCCGCACACGGTTTGAAGGTCGGCACCTGCCTTACGACGACGATGACGGACAATGCCGCTTACTCGAAGCTGATCACGCAGCAGTTCACCAGCGTCACGATGGAAAATGACATGAAGCCCGACTACCTGTTCAATCAGGACAAGAGCAAGGCAGCCGGAGATCTGGTTGTTGAGTTCAACCCCAACATGAACAAGATGCTCGACTGGGCCAAGGAGAACGGAATGGCCGTTCGCGGTCATACGCTTGTATGGTACAGCCAGACGCCGCAGTGGATTTTCCATGAGGATTTCGACGAAGCCAAGCCCTTCGTAACCCGCGAAGTGATGCTGAAGCGTATGGAGAGCTACATTAAGCAGGTGTTCGAAAAGCTTAAGGAAGAGGGATACATCGACCTGATTTACGCCTACGATGTTGTAAACGAGGCGTGGATGGAAGACGGCTCGATGCGTTCCGCTATGAACCCCTGGTACAGCGTAATCGGTGAGGACTACATTTGGCAGGCATTTTACTTTGCAAATAAGTATGCTCCCGCGAGCATCGATTTGTACTACAACGACTACAACGAGCAGTACAAGACCGACACGCTCGAGAAGTTCGTAAAGACCCTTGTGGACGAGAACGGCAACTACCTGATTGACGGTATCGGTTTCCAGGCTCACCTCTACACGCAGGACAGCCTTACGGACTACTTCAAGACGGTTGACCAGCTCAGCAAGCTCGGCCTCAAGATTCAGCTTACCGAGCTCGATATCTGCCTCGGAAAATATCAGATGCCGAAGCAGCCGAACGCGAAGAACCTCGCCGCTCAGGGTGTGTTCTACTACGATTTGATTAACGGCCTCTTCGAGCGTATCGACGCAGGCACTCTCAAGATGGACGCGCTGACATTCTGGGGATTTGCCGACGGCATGTCCTGGAGAAAGGGCTACAGCCCGCTTCTCTTCAACCAGAACTATCAGAAGAAGCCGGCATTCTGGGGCGCGGTACAGGTTCGCGACCTCGCCGGATTTGACTACAAGGAAGAAGATAAGTAACATTTCTATGCGAAGAAATGAAATCATGGAGCTGTCGCTTCTGCGATTATTATCGCCGGCGGCAGCTCTTTTTGTGTCGTTCATCCAAAAAAAGTGTCGTTCATCCAAATCCGATTGCTTCGGGCAGAGAGCGAGCGTAAGACTAACTATTAAAAGTCAAGTCTAAAATGAAGTTTATACTTCATTAAATCAGCACCTTGAAAACTGCATGACGAACAGAGCATCCTTGTGGGTGCTCGATAAGAAAAGGCCAGAGTTCATGCTAGGCGATTCGGTAAGCTTCGCCGGTTAACTGCATCCGATAAATCAACCGAACGAGTTTCTTACAGGCGTGGGAGGTGGCAACGAAATAATGCTTCCCTTCTGCCCGTTTCTTGGCGAGATAAGCTTTGAAAGCAGGGTCCCAAATACAGACATACTGCGTTGCGTTGAATAAAGCGTATCGCAAGTAGCGGGAGCCCCGCTTCTCCATCCGGGCATGGGAGGATGTCATCTGACCGGACTGATAGGTTGAGGGAGATAATCCGGCATACGCTAAGATTTGGTCCGCATTTTCAAATTTGGAGAAGTCACCAATCTCTGCAAGGATCATGGCACCCATCCGGTTCTTGATGCCGGGAATCGTTGTGATTGGAGAATTCAACGTATCCATGATGTCATTAATGGCAGCTTCAATCTCATCAATCTCCTCGGTAAGAACTTCAATGAGATGGATGGTGTGTTTAAGTTCCAGGGATTTAGCCGGAAAGACGGAACCGATTGAGGAAACCGCTGCGGCACGAAAGGAGATGGCCATTTCCCGTCCGTAGCGTCCTTTTGAAGACTCTTTGAGGAGATGAGTAAGACGCGTCAGATGGGCGGAGGCAACGAACGAAGCCCCGGGAAACTCTGACAGCAAAGCATAAACGGAAACCAAATGAATCGTTGGGACGAGGGTTTCCAGTTCCGGAAACAGGATACTGACAAGTCTGGAGACAGACGCCTTTAGTTTAGATCGTTCACGAACCTTATCAAAACGATATCTGGTTAATGACTTTAGTTCTTCGTTGTGGTATGATGTGTCCGTGTAGGGCTTGAGTGTCCTATCGGTTAACAGCATCATAGCGATCGAAGAAGCGTCGACTTTATCCGTTTTCGTCTTTCTAAGGCTTAGACCTTTTCTGAAAAGATTTGTATGTAGCGGGTTGATAACATAGCTGGCCAGGCCGTTATCAAGGAGCGAGCGCAGAAGATTGAGATGATAATGCCCGGTAGCCTCAAGACCTACTTTTATTTTGGACAGGTCGGAGGTCAAAGACCCGATCCTCTCATAGAGCAGGTCGAATCCTTGCAAGGAGTTCGGAAAGGTGAACGGTGGGAATAAAACATCTCCATTCGAGCCGAGGATGCAGCAATCATGCTTGTCCTTGGCAACATCGATACCACACAGGGCTCTCTGCCGGATGTAACCTCGTTCTACATAAACCGTCATGCGGTATCTAACTGATTAACATTGAGACAAAGAGGCTGTGGTTGGAGCCTTTCAAAAACCGTCTATGCGGTAGGAGAACAGAACCAATCCACAGCATCTTTAACAGCATACCCTAATCTGTAGAAAAGGTAAAGAAGGGGTATGACTCTATAATACGATGATGAAAGACAGAAGTATAACTATAACTATAACATGGGGGTACGGAGGTGTTTGGCAATGAAAAAGAAATGGATTGCGTTAGCATTGCTTTTACTGCTTGCTGTTGTGACTGTCGTGTTTTTCAGGATTGCAGGCCGCTATGTTCCACTTAGGCACTTTGAAAAAGAGACGCAGAAGTTCGATCAATATGTGACTAAGGTTAAGGAAGATGCTCCGGAAAAGAAGCGTAAGCGCCTCGAGATGAGCGTTGAAGAATATAACAGACTAAAAGAGGACATGTTATCGGAATGGGATGAACTCCAGATGATTTTGAATAACCCCACGAAGGGGTCCGTTCTTGGAGCGGATTTGTTTACGGAAGAGGAGAAATCCGGACGGCAGGAGGCATTTATCAGAGACTTTAAATGTGATGGTTTGTTTGGCATAACCGGCAATATGGTTTATGAACGACTGGCAGTGAACATTCATGAGGACATTGTATATCTCGAATATAATGCCGAAATCTATTTGGCCACTCCGCTTGGACAGGTGAAGTAGAGATGAAGTCTTTTTTAGTAAGTGAATGATACGGATTGCTCCGTGCTTCGCACTCTCGCAATCCTGCACCGACTTACGCCATACCAACGTAGAGCACTCGCAATCCTGCGCTGCTTCGCATCGCTTCTTGCTCGTGTTTGTTACTCGTTCATTGGAGATTTGAGTGATAAGACGGATTGCTTCGTGCTACGCACTCTCGCAATCCTGCAGCCATTCGCAATCCCGCCCCGCTTCGCGTGGCTTCTTGCTCATGTCTGCACTTCGCTCGCAAAGGTTTGAATGATAGGACGGATTGCTACGTGCTTCGCACTCTCGCAATCCTGCAAACACTCGCAATCCCGCCGTGCTGACGCGCGGCTTCTTGCTCGTGTTTGTTACTCGCTCATAAAGGCGGAATTGACACTTCGCATTGCTCGTGTCATTCCGCCTTTATTTCACTCGCTATCATTCAAATCCTGCTTGACACGGCGCGATCATCGTGGTATAAAAACTTTAAACCGATGAGAAAGAGTGAGTAGATTCTTCACCACGGTGTACACAGAGAGTCGCAGGCGCTGGGATTGCGGCAACATCGGAAGAATTGAATGGGCTTTTGAGGGCAAGAGGAAACGGATTCGTCCGGAGTATAGGCGCCGGGGTGAGGCTCCCCCGTGAACAAAGACCGGCATATACTGTATGCGCGAAAGAGGATGCGAAAGCATCAAGCAGGGTGGCACCGCAGGAAAGATATGAATCCTGTCCCGGCATTAACCAATTTAATGCGGGACAGGTTTTTTTGTGCGCTGAGCGAGAGCGAACGATGTTCGCGGCGTGAGAACCGAGCGCATTACAGTGAGCAAGCAAAGCTCGCGAGCCTCTCAGATCCCGTACATCACAGAAAGGAGACACTACGATGTCGAACAAAGAGATCCCTTACAAGATTTACCTTGAAGAGCAGGAGATGCCTAAGGCATGGTACAATATGCGTGCGGACATGAAGAACAAGCCCGCGCCGCTCCTTAACCCGGGAACGCACCAGCCGATGACAGCTGAGGAACTGTCCGGCGTGTTCTGCGATGAGCTTGTTGCGCAGGAATTGAACAACGACGATGCCTATATCGAGATTCCCGCAGAGATTCGCGAATTCTACAAGATGTACCGCCCGTCGCCGCTTGTTCGTGCTTACTGCCTTGAGAAGAAACTCGGAACACCCGCAAAAATCTACTACAAATTTGAGGGCAACAACACGAGCGGAAGCCACAAGCTGAATTCCGCTATCGCGCAGGCATATTACGCAAAGAAGCAGGGCCTTAAGGGTGTTACCACGGAGACCGGTGCCGGCCAGTGGGGCACGGCGCTCTCGATGGCCTGCTCGTATTTTGATCTTGATTGCAAGGTTTTCATGGTTAAGGTTTCCTATGAGCAGAAACCGTTCCGCCGTGAAGTTATGAGAACCTACGGCGCAAGTGTTACCCCGTCCCCGTCGGAGACGACCGAGGTCGGCAAGCGTATCCTTGCGGCGCATCCCGGAACCGGCGGAAGCCTCGGCTGCGCTATTTCGGAGGCTGTTGAAGTCGCTGTGAGCACTCCCGGCTATCGCTATGTGCTCGGAAGTGTGTTGAATCAGGTACTCCTTCACCAGTCCGTAATCGGTCTTGAGACCAAGGCTGCTCTTGACAAATACGGAATCGTTCCGGATATGATTATCGGCTGCGCAGGCGGCGGCTCGAACCTCGGCGGTTTGATTTCTCCGTTCATGGGCGAGAAGCTTCGCGGTGAGAAAGATTACCGCATTATCGCAGTTGAGCCGGCATCCTGCCCGAGCTTAACGCGCGGCAAGTATGCATATGACTTCTGCGACACCGGTATGGTTTGCCCGCTTGCGAAGATGTACACCCTCGGCAGCAACTTCATGCCCGCTCCGAACCATGCAGGCGGCCTTCGCTACCACGGTATGAGTAGCACGCTTTCCCAGTTGTACGCGGACGGCTACATGGAGGCAAGAAGCGTTGAGCAGACTAAGGTATTTGAAGCTGCGGAGATGTTCGCCCGGGTTGAGGGTATCCTTCCCGCTCCCGAGAGCTCGCACGCAATCCGCGTTGCCATCGATGAGGCTCTCAAGTGCAAGGAGACCGGCGAGGAGAAGACCATCGTCTTCGGTCTGACAGGCACCGGCTACTTCGACCTTGTTGCTTACGAGAAGTTCAACAACGGCGAGATGGGCGACTATATCCCGACCGACGAAGAAATCGCAGCAAGCCTTGCCCAGCTCCCGAAGATGGACTGATCGGATGAGTGAATCACAGCAAGCCTTGCTCAGCTCCCGAAGATGGACTGATCGGATGAGTGAATCACAGAGAATCATTCGATGACTGATAGGTTGGCCGATTGGCTTTGATTTGAAGACTTTTGAAGACCGGGCTGTCTGTTGATAATGCCGATTGTACCGGCGTTGCGGCATATGTCGGTTTTGTCGATTAAGTAGACTTTGTTGGTTATATCGGCGTTGCGGGCCGGGTCAGCAGACATGTTTTAACTTGTTTTTTATGATGTTGCGGTGGTTTTTCCGTTGTCGTGGAAAAACCACCGCAATTCTTGCTTTTTGTACCTGTCTCAATGTGCAGGTTTTACCCGTCTGGCGGTGGAATATGCCTTGCTTTGGAAAAACCACCGCACAAAAATTACGGGATTCTCTTGGAGTGGGCTTTTGTCCTGTTTTTATTGCGGTGGAATTCATAAAAGAATTGAAAGACCACCGCAATTGCTTCGGAAGCTGCTTTTTTACCCAAGTGAGTCGGGTACAATTGCGGTGGTTTTTCGCTTGTTCGCAGAAACCACCGCATTTTTTTGAAATTTCCGTTTGGCAAGCCGATTCACCGGTCATCATCCCGCAAAAACGCAGCTACAGCACCGACCAATCACAAGAAAACACCCACATCCCTCTGACAAACAACTCCCCGCAGGCGTCTGCCTGCGGGGAGTAAATAATCAACACCAGCACCAAAACCAAAAGCAACCAAAAGCAACCTAAAGTACCCCAAAGCAACTAACCCGGCTAAACCCGGTCAAGCCAACCCGACTGACCCAAAACAGCTAAACCAACTAAAGCAGCCAAAGCAACTAACCCGGCCAAGCCAACCCGACTAACCAAAAGCAAAACAACTAAAGCAACTAAAGCAGCCAACCCAACTAACCCTGACTTATACTAAAAAACTACAATCACTCACTGACACCGACTTGCCCTGACGGTCACTCACTGCCGCCGATTACGGCGCTCGCCGTTTCTACGCAATATCTTCCAACTGCGAGGTGTACAGGTGGTAGTAGTCGCCCTTCTTCGCCATCAGTTCGTCGTGGGTGCCGGCCTCGGTGATGCCGCCGTCGTTGATGTACATGATCAGGTCGCATCCGCGGATTGTCGAGAGGCGGTGGGCGATGATGAAGGAGGTGCGGCCCTTGAGCATGGAGTTTAACCCCTGCTGGAGGGCTTTCTCGGTCTGCACATCGATGCTCGAGGTCGCCTCATCGAGGATGAGGATTGCGGGGTCGGAGAGTACGGTGCGGGCGAAGGAGATGAGCTGCTTCTGTCCCTGGCTTAAGAGCGAACCGCGCTCCTTAACCTCGGTGTTGTAACCGTCGGACATGCCCTGAATAAAGGAATCCGCACAGACAAGCTTCGAGGCCTTGGCAATCTCTTCGTCGGTGGCGTCAAGCTTTCCGTAGAGGATGTTGTCCCTGATGGTGCCGGAGAAGATGAAGCTGTCCTGCATCATGATGCCCATCTGGCTTCGAAGGGAGGACAGTGTCACCTGGGAGATGTCCTGACCGTCAATCAAGACCTGCCCGGAATCCACATTGTAGAAGCGGGAGATGAGGTTGACGATGGTGCTCTTGCCTGCGCCGGTCGGACCGACAAGCGCAACACTCATTCCGGGTTTGACATCGAAGGAAACCTTGTGGAGAATCTCCTTGCCGGGTTCGTAGGAGAAGCAGACATCGCGGAATGATACCGCACCCTTGATCGGAGGCATCGTTTCGGCGTTTTCAACATCGTCCACGGTAACCGGCTCGCCGAGCGTTTCAAAGATGCGCTCGAGATACGCCATGTTGTTCAGGAAATTATTGAAGATGTTGCCCATGTTCATAATCGGCTGCCAGAATCGCGAGGAGTAACTCGAGATCGCGAGGATAGTACCGATGGTCTTCTCGCCCTGGCCGAAGAGAATCATGCCGGAGATGAAGATTGCGGCACGAATGCATACCGAGATTGCGTCGATGCCCGGCCATACGAGGTTGTTGCAGCGGACGGCCTGCATCCAGGTATGGCGACAGTCGTCGGCAAGACCGGAAAAAATCTTCGCATTCTCGTCCTCGCGGGCGAAAATCTGTGTGATGCGTGCGCCGACAATGTTCTCCTGAAGATAGGCGTTGAGGTTCGAGTTCTTGTTGGAAACTCTCTGCCATGCCCGGCGCTGGCGGTTCTTGATCCAGAACAGAAACGCTGCGAGGAACGGAACGCCGCACATAACCACAAGTGTCATCTGTACATCCACAATCAACATGAAGATGACAATCAATACAAGGTTAATCATCTCGAGGATGACATTGATGAGACCGTTCGAGAGCATATCCGAAACGGAGTTTACATAGTTTACAACGCGAATCAGAATCTTGCCGTGCGGCCGGTCGTCATAGTACTGGAACGGAAGCTTCTGCAGATGCGCGAACAAATCCTTCCGGATGTCGTAGATGATGCTCTGCGAAACGCGAATCATCAGGCGCGACCGAAGCAGTCCGAGAATGACGCTCACGGCGAAGACGAGGACGAGCAGTCCGCCCAAAAGGAACAGATACGGCTTGTCCGCATTCGGAATGGCGCTGTCAATTGCCTTCTGCGTGAAAATCGGCGCTAACAAGCCGGCAGCGGCGCCGAGGGCGCTTATGATAAGCGCCAGGACCATCTTCGGAAGGTATTTTTTGATGTATGCTGAGGCGAGCAGGAGATGTCGGATATTAAACGGCTCGTCAAGGCGTTCATCCTGTTTGTAAGTGTTTTTTTCAGCCATTGTCCGTCACCTCCCTCACGATGCGCTCACAAGCGACTCGCCGAGCTGCAGCTTAACAAGCTCCGCATAGTAGCCGCCTGCGGCGACAAGCTCTCTGTGGTTTCCGGACTCGATAATCTCGCCGTCCTTCAGGACGAGAATCTTGTCGCAGAATTTCGTGGTCGAGATACGCTGTGCGATGATAATCTTCGTGCACGGAAAATCAAGATTCCGCAGGCTGTGCTGAATCTGCTTCTCCGTCTCCATATCGACCGCAGAGGTGGTGTCGTCGAGAATCAGGATGGAAGGCCGGATTGCCAGCGCTCTCGCGAGGGAGATACGCTGCTTCTGACCGCCCGAGAGACCGACGCCGCGCTCGCCGACGATAGTGTCGTAGCCCTCCGGCATGTGGTGAATAAAGTCGGACGCCGCCGAGTATTTGGCGTATTTCTCGACTTCCTCCGCGGTAAGAGCCATGGCCCCGTAGGAGATGTTGCCCTCGATTGTATCGGAGTACAGCAGAACATCCTGCGTTGCAAGACCGATGTTTTTGCGAAGATCGGTCAGCCTGTAATTTTCCACCGGAACGCCGTCCACGCGGACCGTGCCGGAGTTCGGTTCGTAAAATCTCGGAATCATCTGAATGAGCGAAGTCTTGCCGCAACCGGTCTCGCCGATGATGGCGACGGTCTCGCCGGGCTCCGCGGTGAAGGTGATATCCTTAAGAACAGGCAATTTGCCGTCCTCATATTGAAAACTGACATGCTCGAATTCGACTTTGCCTTCAAAGCGATCCGGATGCGCAACGGCGTCGGGGTGATCCACAATCTCCGCCTCGGAGTAGTAGATTTCCATGATCTTGTCGGACGCCGCGCTGAAGCGCTGGAATTCGTTCATGATGTTGCCCATCATGCGCATCGGGTTGGCAATCGCCCAGATCAAAAGGGAAAATGCGGTGTAATCGCCGAAGTTGATGCGGCCGTTGATGATGAACACGCCGCCCACCAAAAGCAGGATGACCGGAAGCGCGTTGGCAATCAACTCGACGAAGGGGAAGAAGCGAAGCCAGACCATCTGCGTTTTGATGTTGGTGTCGCGGTAATCCTCGTTGGAGCGATTGAATTTGTCTTTCTCATATTCCTCGCGCGCAAAAGCCTTAACCACGCGGTTTCCCGAGATGTTCTCCTGGGCGTCGGTGTTCATGCCTGCAAGCTTCTCGCGGAGCGCCTTATGCATCGGCGCGACATTCCTTCGGAAGCGGAACACGATGAAGAAAATGAGCGGCGCGATGGATACGATGCACAGTGCGAGAACCACGTCAATCGTGAAGAAGTACACCGTGGCCGACAAAAACAGCGTCACCGATTCCACGATGCACCGGATGACCCAGGCGATATTGTGACGCACGGCATCGAGGTCACCGGTCACGCGGGTCATCAGGTCGCCGGTTCGGTAGGTGCTGTAAAATTTCATGTCCTGGCGCTGAATTTTATTGTAGAGGAAGTTGCGAATCCGGAACAGAGTTCCCTGCGAAACCCGCTCGTACGCCATGCAGTCCAGATAAACGATGATGACGCGGAACAGCGTAAGACCGACCATCAGCGCAATCAGAGTGTAGATGGTGTCCTCTTTGTCGGCAAGCGGCAGATTGTTTTTATGCGCGTCCTCGAAGAGCCCGATCAGCTTTCTCGAAAAATGCGGAACGACAAGCTGCAGAATATTGTACAGGGCGGTTCCGAACAGCGCGACGATGAAAAGCGCGTGCTGCCCCTCCATGTTCTCCCACAGCCAGCCGAGTCGTGACTTCGGGTATTTTTTCTTGTTTTCCATAAGCGAATGCCTCCGAATGATTCACTGTGCACCCATAGCGTAGCAAAATGTCGACCGGGTAACAATGGGCATTATTCGCAATCGAATGTCTGAAATTGTTTTCTTGCGGCGACGCGGAAAATGTCGTCAGATTTTTTACAATAAACACCATAAAACAGTTGACAACAGTTTCCGACTGTTATATACTGTTTGTCGAAGGCAGGAAATCGGTCCTGCCGGCACGGCAGGGAGGAGTCGACATGAACATTATTATAAATAATTCCTCGATGATTCCGGTATACGAGCAGCTTGTGGGGCAGATAAAGCAGGAGATTCTGGACGGAGAACTGACGGAGGGAGCGATGCTTCCTTCGGTCAGGCATCTGTCCGCGGAATTGCGAATCAGTGCGCTTACAGTGAAGAAGGCGTACGACAGGCTGGAGGAAGAGGGCTTTGTAAACACGGTGCACGGCAAAGGAACCTTTGTCACCGCGACGAACCGTCAGCTGGCGGTTGAGGCGAGACGCCGCGCGGTGGAGGAGGATTTTTCGGTTGCCGTACAAAGGGCGAAGCTTCTGGGCCTCGAGGACGGGGAGATTCGCGAGATTGTGGAGATTTTTCTGTCGGAATCGCCGTAGGTGTGCGGCGAAAGAAAGCTCCGGGAAGGCGGACAGCCGGGAAAACACAGGAAAGCAAGGAGAAAATACATGATTTCAATACAGGGGTTACAGAAAAAATACAAAGATTTTTCGTTGGATGTCTCAATGCAGATTCCGCCGGGAACCGTGACCGGTCTGATCGGGCGGAACGGAGCCGGCAAGAGCACGACAATCAAGGCGATTCTCGGGCTGATTAAGCCGGATGCGGGGGAGGTGAAGGTCTTTTCGCGGAATCCCCGGGAGTTCGGTGCGGCGGACAAGGAGAAAATCGGCGTCGTTCTTCCGAACAACGGATTCAGCGAAGAGCTCACGCCGGAGGATGTCGCATGCATTCTCAGGGCGATGTATCCGAAGTTCGACGAGAGTGATTTTCGCGAAAAATGCCGCTCGCAGGGCATCTCGATGAAGCAGCAGATCAAGTCTCTTTCCACAGGTACGAAGGCGAAACTCCGCGTGGCAGTCGCATTGACGCACGGGGCTGAACTTCTGGTGCTCGATGAGCCGACGGCGGGACTGGATGTCGTTGCGAGACGCGAGGTAATGGACTGGATTCGGGAGTATCTGGAGAAGGATGCGGAGCGCTCGGTTCTCATCAGCTCCCACATTTCGACGGACCTCGAGGGCTTCTGCGACGATGTCTATCTGATCGATAACGGAGCGATAGTATTGCACGAGGAAACCGATACCATTCTCGATCGATACGGCGTGCTGAAGGTGAGCGAGGAGGAGTTCGCAAAACTCGATCGGGCGTATCTTACGGCGGTGAAAAAGGAAGCCTTCGGGTATGTCTGCCTTACAAAGGAGAAGCAGTACTTCCGGGAGAATTTTCCGGGGATTGCCGTGGAAAATGCAGGCATAGACAGCGTGATTCTTATATTGTTGGGAGGTCAGCGATGAGAGGGTTGTTGGTTAAGGATTGGAAGATATGCAAGCGGGTCTTGCTGCCGATGCTGGCCCTGTATCTCGCATTTGACGCGGTTGCAGGGATTATCGGTACGGAGCAGTCCATGCTCAGAGACTATTCGCCGGTCATGGCGGCGGTCATCGCGGCGTCGGTGGTAGGCGATGAAATTCGCAGCGGATACGCCTTTTCCATGACGCTGCCGTTTGATGCAAAAACCTTCGTTCTCGAGAAAAATCTGTTTTTCCTCCTGGCGCAGGCTGCCGCCTGGGCGCTGTCTAAGGTGGTAATGGCAGTTATTCTCATGGTGAGCGGAAGGCCTGCTCCGGAGACCGGAGAATTTTTCTTCTCGGGTCTGTGGATGGTTTTGCTTGTACTGATATTCCTGGGGTGGCTGTTTGCGGCTTCACTCAGGTTTGACGCGGAGCGGTTTCGCATGGTGCTTCTCGGCGTGGTTTTCGGAATTACGATACTGGGTCTTGCGGCTGTCACGGCAGTGTTCAGCGCTAACACGGCGGTAGCGAAAATCCTCGATTTTATCTATAAAATCAATAAAAAAGCGCCTCCGTCGGCGCTTATGCTGGGCGGAACCGGGATTGCGCTTGCCCTGTGGGGCCTGTCCGCAGTTGCGGCTGTTCATGCGATGAAAAATCGGGATTTTTAAGCTCGCGCGGGCCGGCTCGCCGCATCGGGTATGCCGGCGGAACGCGGAAAAGGATGGTTTTGAGCATGCTTTGATGTACTTTCAACGCCTCTTCTTCGGAAGGGGCGTTTTTGTGTTGATTTCGAAAAATGCGGCGCTTATAATGAGCGCGATTTCAGGCGTATGACGGAAAATGAACGAAAAGCCCCGGGAGGGTGCGGAGCTGTAAGGAAAGGAACGATGACAATGAGCGTTTCGCGGACAAAAAACATGACGGAGGGCAAGCCGCTTGTGCTGCTTGCTTTGTTTGCGCTGCCGCTGTTGCTCGGAAATCTCTTCCAGCAGGCGTATAATCTGGCGGACACCATCATTGTCGGAAAGCTGCTCGGGAAGGATTCGCTTGCGGCCGTCGGCGCGACCGGCTCGGTGTCGTTTCTCTTCTTCTCGGTGAGCAACGGAATCAGCAGCGGCGGCGGAATCGTGACCGCGCAGCTCTTCGGCGCGGGGAGGAAGGACGATGTCAAAAGAGCAATCGTGAATTCGGCATACATCATGGCCGCCGCGTCGATTTTTATGGGGACCCTCGCATTTTGCCTGGTGCCGAAGGTGCTCAGCTTTATGGGGACACCGTCGGAGATTCTTCCGCAATCCGTAACATACATGCGCATGACCTGCGCGTCGGTTCCGCTTGTTGCGGTGTATAACTACGCTGCGTCGATGCAGCGTGCGCTCGGGGATTCGCGAACCCCGCTCTGTTTTTTAATTGTTTCAAGCCTTCTGAATGTAGGCATGGACCTTTTGTTTGTCGGAGTGTTCGGGCTGGGTGTGTTCGGCGCGGCGCTTGCGACGATGCTCTCGCAGCTCCTTGCAGGGCTCGGCTCGCTTCTCTATGCGGTGAGAACCAACGAGTATTTCCGCGTCGACCGGGAGCACCTTGCGTTTGACCCGGTGATTGCTAAGCGGGCGGTCCGCCTGGGCATTCCGCTTGCGCTGCAGTGGAGCATGATTGCGATTTCGACAACGGCTTTGCAGCGCGTGGTTAATACCTTCGGAACCGTTGCCGTTGCGGCATACACGGCGACAAACCGCCTGGAGCAGCTTGTGCAGCAGCCGTACGGCTCGATGTCCATGGCGCTCTCCAACTATTCCGGGCAGAACATCGGCGCAGGGAAGCCCGAACGAATCCGCGAGGGCCTGCGGCAGAGTATCGCGGCGGTCGGAGCATTTTCCGTGCTGATGTTTGTGATTATGCAGCTGTTCGGCAACAACCTGATTTCGATGTTCGTCTCCGAGTCGGAGGTAATCGAGATGGGAGGGAAGGCGCTGCGCATCACGAGCTTCTTCTATCTGTTCCTCGGACTGATTTATGTGACAAGGGGAACTCTGAACGGCGTCGGGGATGCCTTCTTCTCGTTCGTAAACGGTATTGTGGAGATGTTGGGCCGCATCTGTCTCCCGATTATTCTTCTGGGGTATACCGACATCGGCGTCTGGGTAATCTGGCTTACCGCCGGACTCACCTGGATGTTGGCCGGCATCTCGTGCGTGCTCCGCTACCGCTCCTGGGTGGTTAACAAATCCGGGCTGCGAAGCGCCGGACGCGAACAGCGGTCCGCGCAGCGGGAGGACTCAGCGCAGGCCGTCTGAGAACATTTTCCGAAAAATGAAGCAGCCCGCGGGGCGTCCCGCGAGCTGCTTTTTTCGTCGCCCGAAGCGCTACCTGTTTTCAATGAACACCGTAGTCGGCAGAATGCCGTCCCGATACGGCAGAAGCCAGCCGCTCTCGCAGAGCAGCTGCGCAATGTCGCCGGATTCATTGAGAAAGAGAAGCGGGGAGAGGCGCCTTGCGTAATCCGCAAGATGCTCCGGCGCGTACTCCGCCAGGATATCCGCGATGTCGCCGATGCGGCGCATTGCACTCTCACAGATATCGCGGCACAGAGGCTCCGTCATCCGGGAAAGCGCTCCGAACTGGGCAGCCGTAAGACACGCAAAATTCGGAAGAATCCGCTCGCCTTCCTTTCTCGCGATGCCGAGCTCCAAAAGCTCCGCACAGAGAAGCTTCTCGCTGTCCGTCGCAGGGTTGCCCGTCCGCAGGGAGGCCAGCACGCTGGCCTGCACCGGAGTCACGAAGTGGTGGACAATCATGCCGTTGACCGGGACATCCCAGAAGAGCAGAACGCCGTCTTTTGTGTCCAGCCCGGAGACACCGGTTGCATACGGGTCATCGGGGGATTGCTCCAGCAAAAAGCGGAAGTAGGTTTTTCCCTGACGGTCCACCGGGAGATCGAGCGTAAGACTTCCCTGGAACATGTCGAGATAGGCTCTTCGGAAAATGTGCGAGGTGACCAGCCAGCGAAGTGCATTGGCCGGCATGTCGCTCCCGTAGAACGCAAGCTCCCGGATTGCGGATTCACCGGCTGCGAAGAAATCGCGGAGGGCGCCGGCAATCCGCGTGACTTCCGCTGCGCAGGCCTCCTTCAGCGCTTTCTTTTCCCGGTCCGTGATAATCACGATATTGCTCTGATAGCTCAGCCCTTTCTTTATGAGAAGATCGAGTTCCGTGAGTTTTCGAAGCTCATCCTCAAGGTAGGCCGTCGGCACGCCGAGCTGAAGGCTCAGCTGCTCCTCGGTCAGCCTGTCATAATAGCAGGCCATCACGATGTTCTGGCGAAGGCGGCTCTCTTCAAAGACGCCGTAGCACGCATTGGCCTCGCCCCAGAAAAAAGTCGTCAGCGTGACGGGGGCGTAGCTCAGTTTTCCCAATTGTTTCTCCATATGAATTCCCTCCTTTATGTGCTTTCTCGATTGAAACAGCAGATATTTGACCATGCTCTCGGAAAGGGAGTATTGTGCGGCAATCTCGCGGACGGATTTGCCCGCAAAATAGTACTCCACCGCAACGCGGCGATAGTCGGACGAGAGCCGTGCGAGCTCGCGAATCACCGATTGGAGCCGCTCGTCCCACGCGGAGGCCTCCTCGAGCTCCTCATAGCGCCGGTCGACATAGTTTTCATCCAGTTCTTCGGTCGCAGTCCGGGCCTTGCGGCGGTACCAGTTTCGAAGGACATTGTCAGCGGTCTTCCAGACAAACGCGTAAAATGCCTTCTCGTTCGGAAACCGGTTTTCCTCCTTGCAGGCCGCGAGCAAAATGTCCTGAGCCAGATCCTCTGCGTCGTGGTATGAGCCGGTTCTCGACTGGCAAAACCGGAAAAGGGTTTTTGTCAATCGTCCGATCTGTTCGTCAGTCAGTCCCGCCGTCATCGCGCTCACTCCTTTCCGTTCGGTTTGAAAGCTTTCAAAGGGATAATGTCGAAAAATGTAATCGGTTAGGGGTTCGCCGGACTTTTTTTCGACTTTTTGCACTTTTTTGCTTTTTTTATATCGTTTTTGCCATTATATCATAAGTGACAGACCGCGTCGAATGTGTTATAATACTTCCGAGGCGGTTTAGCCGAAGATTTTTTGAGAAGGAGGAACTTGCGTAATGGAAATGGTGTTTTATCGCTGTGAGCACTGCGGTCAGATTGTTGCGGTCGTCAAGAAGACCGGCGTGCCGATTATGTGCTGCGGTCAGCCGATGAAGGAAATTGTTCCGGGGACGACGGATGCTTCCGTGGAGAAGCATGTGCCGGTGTACACAGTTGCGGACGGAATTGTCACGGTTACGGTCGGAAGCGTTGTGCATCCGATGCTTCCGGAACATTATATTGAATGGATTGCGTTGAAGACAAAGTTCGGCAACCAGAGGAAGGTGCTTGCGCCGGGAGCGGAGCCGAAGGCCTGCTTCGCCGTCTGCGAGGGCGACGAGGTTGAGGCGGTATATGCATATTGCAACCTGCACAGCCTGTGGAAGGCGTGAGCGGCGGAAATCCGAATGCGTTTCGCCGGCATTTCGTCCGGCGACGGCAAATACAATAATCAAAGGAGAGAAGAACTATGAAGACATATAAGTGCACATTGTGCGGTGAGGTATTCACCGTTGCCGACGGTGAGGAGCCGGTTTGCCCGGTTTGCGGCGTTACGGGCGACAGTCTTGAGCTTGTGAGCGAGGTTGCGGCGGATGCGAAGAATCCGTACGCGGGAACGCAGACCGAGAAAAACCTGCAGGCGGCATTTGCCGGCGAGTCCCAGGCGAGAAACAAGTATACATATTTTGCATCGAAGGCCAAGAAGGAGGGCTTCGAGCAGATTGCCGCTCTGTTCCTGCTGACGGCGGACAACGAGAAGGAACATGCGAAGATGTGGTTCAAGGAGCTGAACGGCATCGGCAGCACTGCGGAGAATCTTGCGGCAGCGGCTGACGGCGAGAACTATGAATGGACCGACATGTATGAGGGCTTTGCAAAGACGGCGGAAGCCGAGGGCTTCCCGGAGCTTGCCGCGAAGTTCCGCGGCGTAGCGGCGATTGAGAAGCGCCATGAGGAGCGCTATCGCGCACTGCTTCACAATGTCGAGGCACAGGAAGTGTTCGCGAAGAGCGAGGTCAAGGTTTGGGAGTGCCGCAACTGCGGTCACATCGTGGTCGGCACGAAGGCGCCCGAGGTTTGCCCGGTATGCGCACATCCGCAGAGCTATTTCGAGATTCACGCCGAGAACTATTGATTGCGGAATAATCAGCGGGGCGGTTCGCAGGATGCGGACCGCCCCGTTTTTGCAGGTTACGGAACATTTTTCGCAAAATGAAAAAATTATTCGTCCGGATATAAAAACGATATATCGGATTGATATGATGGCATCGAGGAGGGGCGATGATGGGCTACAGAGTATTGTTTGCAGAGGATGAACCGGGACTCCGCAATATAACGGCAGCGTTCTTGCAAAAACGGGGGTTTACGGTAGATGCAGTTTGTGACGGGGAAGAAGCAGAATGGGCTATCATGGGCAATCACTATGACGCGGTGATTCTGGATATCATGATGCCGAAAAAGGACGGCCTGGAGGTCTGCCGGTTTCTCCGCAAACGATATGATGTGCCCGTCATTTTCCTTACGGCGCTCGACCGGGAGGAGACGATTGTCGAGAGCTATGAGATCGGAGCGGATGAGTATATTACGAAGCCGTTTTCCGCAACTATTCTCGTGGCGAAAATCAATGCGCTCATCAACCGGTATCGCGGCCTCGTTGTCAAGGGCGGAATCACACGAATCGGCGAATTGACGATTGAGCCGGCAAGGCGGCGTGTTCTCGTGAACGAAACCACGGTGCCGCTCGCTCCGAAGGAGTATGAGCTGCTGCTCCTTCTGGTGGAACACCGAAATCAGATACTCTCGCGGACGCAGATTCTCGATCTGGTGTGGGGGGCGGAGTATGAGGGCTACGAGCGCACCGTGGACAACCACATCAAAAAACTGCGGGCCGCACTCGGAGCGGCGGGGGACCATATCTGCACCGCCATGAAAGCCGGGTATTACTGGAAGGAATGAAGCGGCCGGGCAGTGAAAGGGGGAGGAAATGAAAAAGTACTACCGAAGACTAACACTGCTTTTGAGCCTTCTGATGGCAGTGATAACGCTCGGCGTGATGGGATACCTCACGGTGACGGAAGTCAATGATATCAACGAGCGCATGGACCAGAAGGTCAAAAGCGGCGTCGATTTTTCCTATTATCCGATGCTTTCGCTGAACACAACGATTATATATGATTTCACAAATATGGTTGAGTCGGAAGTGGTTGAGTATTCCAAGCGCAGCTATTATGCGCAGGCCAGTCTGGATTCCGTTGACGATACGGAGATCGGAAAATACTGCGCGATTGTGGATGGTGACGGGAAGATTATCGATGTTCCGAGGGATTTTCTCAAAACCTACCAGGCGTCAACGATTGAGGAAAGCCTGGACGACTGGATGAAGTATCCGGGGTCCGATTCGGATTATGTTATGCTCGAATTTGACGATGCCACGGGGAATTATATTATCCGGAGAGTTCTCACCGGAGTGGGCGAGGACGGCACTGTCATAAGCAGTGATCTTTTCTCCTTCGTCACTATCTATGTGCCGATTCCGGAGAGTGTCCTTGAGGTGATGGATACCGAACAGTTGTCGAACAGCGGACGCGGTAACGGCGAAGACATGATGCTGAACTGTCTGCCGATCTGTCTGTACGGTGTTGTGAAGGATTCGCTGCTTTATGTCGAGAAAATAGGAGTCCTGCGTCAGGAGGACGGTGTATATTGCGAGTATGATGCCATTCCGAGTGAGGGGAGTCTGCGAATACCGGAGGGCGGTCAGCGAGTCATCTGCATCGACAGAGCGATGATGTCCTGCGTGAGCTACGGGCAGGGTAATAATCCGGAATACACCCGCTTGTATGAAAGCTGGTATGACAGCATGCAGGGCAAAGGTGACAATCGGTCAATCATAGTTGTGACATCGTTTTCCAGATTTCCGAGCCGATACAGTTCCGGGATGACGCAGAAAGAAAAAGCGAAGCAGGATCAGGAAGCAAAAGATGCGTTGCTGACGCATGTGAAAAATGTGCCGCTCGATTTGATCCGGCCGGAGACGGAACATCCCGGATTGATTGCCGAACCGGGCTTTTTCACGAGCTATTGGTTCCGAAGAACGGGCATTACCTCCCAGACATCGGGCAAGGTTCCGGATTTCGTGACCTCATATGTCGTTCATCCGTTCGCTTCCGCGGTACACAAATTCCGCTTTGTGTTTTTGGCTATCGCCGCAGTCTGGGGCGCTATCGTCTCCGTGATTATTCTTCTTGTACGGTCACTCCGAAGGCGGCAGGAATACTACGAAAAGAGCAGACTTTCGATGACCCGCGCGGTTGCGCACGAGTTGAAGACGCCGCTTGCAGTCACGAAAAATTATATCGAGAACTGGAGCGATCTCGACGAGGAGCAGCGCACGCTCTCGCAGCAGGATATGAGTTCGCAGATTGATTATGTGAACAGTCTGGTCGGGGACATGCTGGATCTGTCGAGGTTTGAAGCCAAGGCTAAGAAGATGAATCCGGAGCCGGTGAATCTGGCTGAGCTGAACGAATTCGTGATGAAGAAGCTGGAGGCAATCTCGGAGGGAAAGGAATTTTCCGTCAATCTGCCATCGGATCCGGAGGTGCTGACGGTGCAGGCGGATCTTTCGATGATGCGGACGGTTCTCACCAATCTGCTGACGAATGCGATTCGCTACGGGGATAAGAAAATTTCCATCGATATTTCGAAGAAGAAGGATACGGTGCGGTATCAAGTCACCAACGACGGAGCGCCGATTCCGGCGGATAAGCTTCCGCTGGTATGGGATTCCTTCTACTGCGCGGATGAATCGCGCGCCAAGACCCCCGATGACCGCACGGGCAAAAGGACCGGCCTCGGACTTGCCATCACCAAGCAGATTCTCGAGCTTCACAAGGCAAAGTACGGCTGCGAGAGCGGTGAGGACGGCACAACCTTCTGGTTTGATATATAACCAAACTTTTTGGATGTTTCCCTTGAATGTACGCAGAGAGGGCAGAGCTTACGGCTCGGCCCTCTTTGCGTTATGCGGGAATGTCGGCACAGAGATGCTCCGCCCGTTTGCGAAGCTTCGGATTCGCGCTGTTTTGCCATCTAATTTGATATCAAAGTGTATTGTATAACACATCGACGAAGATTGAATTTTCCGTCTCAAAACAGTATAATTGGGATATATCTTCGGACCGGAAATATCCATTTGTGCGGGATGCCGGTCCTGCAATTTTGAGGAGGAAATGTATGCTTAAAGTAGTAAAAACCGAGAACGGTGCGGTGCGCGGTCTGCCAGGCAACAACACCCGCATCACTGTGTTTAAGGGGATTCCTTTTGCGGCTCCGCCGGTCGGTGAAAACCGTTGGCGCGCCCCGCAGCCCGCAGCGGATTGGGAAGGCGTGCGGGATTGCTATACCTTCGGACCGATTTCCGTGCAGGATACGCCGGGCCTCGGAACGGACATCTACTGCCGCGAGTGGCATGTGGATCCGGAGATTCCGATGGACGAGGACTGCCTGTATTTAAATGTCTGGACGAACGCTCAGAGCGACACGGACAGGCTGCCCGTGTATGTATGGTTCTTCGGCGGCGGTTTTCAGTGGGGATATCCGCCGGAGATGGAATTTAACGGGGAAAATATCGCTAAGCGCGGCGTGGTTGTGGTCAGCGTAAACTACCGTCTTGGTGCATTCGGCTTTATCTCGCATCCGGAGATTACGAAGGAGTCGCCCGAGGCTCCGACGAACTTCGGTAACCTCGACCAGCAGGCGGGCCTTAAGTGGGTCATCCGCAACATTGCCGCGTTCGGCGGCGATCCGCAGAACATTACCATCGGCGGACAGTCGGCGGGCGGCGGAAGCGTCATGAATCACCTGACGAGCCCGCAGAGCATCGGCCTGTTCCAGAAGGCGATTGTGCACAGCGGCATGATTCGGAGCCCTTATGAGCTCGACGGTTTTATCACGCCGAAGCCGCTGGCGAAGGCCGAGGAGACCGGCGAGGCATTTTTCGAGTATTTGGGCGTTAAGACTCTTGCGGAGGCGAGAGCGCTCGACGCGATGTTCATCCGCGACAAATACGGGGAATTCGCCCAGACGCATCCCCGTTTTGCGCCGACCATCGACGGACGGTTCATGGTTGCGGACCCGTATGTATTGTTCCTTCAGGGCAAGCATGCGAATGTCCCGATGATCTCCGGCAACACGGGCGACGAGTTCAAGGCGTTCATCTTCGCGGACGACGAGGAGACCTTTGCGGAGAAGGCGAAGAAGGCGCTCGGCGATAAGTACGACGAATTCATGTCCTTCCCGGAGGCGCATGCGAGAAACGGCAAACTGTTCGCGCCGGTCGACAGTCTGGAGTGTGCGGTGAAGGCTGCATTTGCCCACAACGAGGCGCCGAGCTACTATTACAACTTCAATCCGGACATCCCCGGCTGGGACAATCCCGGCACGTTCCACTCGGTTGACCTGTGGTTCTTCTTCGAGACGCTTGCGGCCTGCTGGAGACCGTTCAAGGGATATCATTTTGACCTTGCGCGGATGATGTGCAACTATCTGACGAACTTCGTAAAGAGCGGCGACCCGAACGGCAGGGATGCCGACGGCACTGATATGCCCGTGTGGCGGCCGTACGGGACGGGCGCGCACTGCGGCATGAATTTTCTGAAGGAGGGCTGCGTTCCGAGCTTTGAGAACACGCCTTTCAACGATTTCATGATCGGTGTCATCACCGACCAGACGATTCCGGAGCGCAAACAGGCGTATAATCCTTACCTTCCGAACTGGGAGTACATCCCGGACGGCGAGCCGTATGTCTTCGGCGACCGCGTCTATGTGTACGGTTCGCACGACCAGTTCAACGGCTATGTGTTCTGCCAGGGCGACTATGTATGCTGGTCCGCGCCGGTAAATGATCTCGGCAACTGGCGCTATGAGGGCGTCACCTACAAAAAGACACAGGATCCGGTCAACTCCCGGGGCAACATGGTTCTGTATGCGCCCGATGTGACCGTGGGTCCCGACGGCCGGTACTATCTGTACTATGTGCTTGACAAGGTCGGCATCGTCTCCGTTGCGGTATGCGACACGCCGGCCGGAAAATATGAATTTTACGGCTATGTGCACTATGCGGACGGCACGAGACTGGGCGAGCGCGAGGGCGACGAGCCGCAGTTCGATCCGGGTGTACTGACCGAGGGAGATACGACATACCTCTTCACGGGCTTCTGCGGCAGAGGAGACAAGAGCCGCCACGGCTCGCAGCTGACGGTGCTCGCGCCGGACATGCTCACTATCGTGAAGGAGCCGCGCATCGTGGTTCCGGGCTCCTGCTACAGCGAGGGCACGGGCTTCGAGGGGCATGCATTTTTCGAGGCATCGTCCATCCGCAAATTCGACGGAAAATACTATTTCATCTACTCGAGCGAAGTGATGCACGAGCTCTGCTATGCGACTTCGGACAGCCCCGAGGGGCCGTTTGCGTACGGCGGCGTGATTGTAAGCAACAGCGACTTCCACATCGGCACCTACAAGGATGCGGAGACGCCTGCGGCGTACGGCGCAAACAACCACGGAAGTCTCATCGAGATTGCGGGAAAGCGCTATATTTTCTATCATCGCCAGACCAACGCGACATGGTACTCGCGCCAGGGCTGCGCGGAGGAAGTGAAGTTCGCCGCAGACGGTTCGATTGCGCAGGCAGAGATCACCTCCTGCGGTCTCAACGGCGGACCGCTTCGCGACACGGAGGAACTTCCGGCGCACATCGCGTGCAATCTGTTTGATACGGAGATTACGCAGCCGATGCACTGGCTCGTAGGTATCGGCAACCAGCCGCGCATCACCCAGGACGGCCGCGACGGCGATAAGAATCCTTCCTATGTCGCAAACATTCACGAAGGCACCACCATCGGTTTTAAGTACATTGCGTTCAAGGGCGTGAAGGAGATTGAACTCACAGTTCGGGGATATATCCACGACACCTTCGAGGTCCGCACCGAAATCGGCGGCCCGGTCGTCGGCACTGTCAGGGTCGATTCCTCCGACATTTGGGAGAAGTACCGCGCAGCCTGCCCGATTCCGGACGGCGTGTCGGCATTGTACCTGACCAAGGTCGGCGGCGGCAACGGGCATCTGCTGTCGGTTCGGTTCATCCATTGATCGACGGGAGGTCGCATCGGCGAAAACAGGCGTGCATTTTCCGCGGGGCATCGGAGCAATCCGGTGCCCTGCTTTTTGTGTGATTCCGCGCGGTTGCCTGTTGGAATTCCTCGCAGAATCGTGTATAATTGGAGAAGCATCCGCGGAAACGGGGAGGTACTGCATGAAGAAGATTTTTTTGATTGAGGACGACTACGCGCTTGCGCAGGCGATTAAAAAACAGATTGAGAGCTGGGGCAACGAGGTTGTCACGGTGCGCGATTTCCGCAATGTGATGGAGGAGTTCGCGGCGTGCGATCCGCAGATGGTCCTGGTGGATGTGATGCTGCCGTTTTTCAACGGCTACCACTGGTGTACGGAGATCCGCAAGGCCTCGAATGTACCGATTGTGTTTCTCTCTTCGGCGGCGGACAATATGAACATTGTGATGGCGATGAATCTGGGCGCCGACGATTTCATCCCGAAGCCCGTGGATCCCATGGTGCTGACCGCGAAGGTGTCCGCGATTCTGCGCCGGGCGTACGATCTCGGCGAGATGCCGCAGACGCTGTCGCACCGCGGGCTTACCCTGAATCTCGGGGACAATTCCGCGATGTATGAGGGGGAGCGGGTCGAGCTTACGAAAAATGAGTTCCGGATTCTGCGAACTCTCCTTGAAAATGCAGGCAAAATCGTCTCCCGGGATTCTCTCATGACGGCGCTCTGGCAGGACGACTGCTATGTCGAGGAGAACACGCTGACCGTCAATGTGACGCGTCTTCGCAAGAAGCTGGAGGGCGTCGGGCTGCCCGGCTTTATCACCACGAAGGTCGGCAGCGGATATATTGTCGAATAGGCCGGAAGGAGACGACGGATGGCATTTTTCAAAGCGTTTTTGAAGGAGCGGAGATGGCCGATTTTGTGGGGCATCGGAGTGACTCTCGGATGCGTTCTCGTGTTTTGGCTTCACAACATGCCGCTCGATGCAATCGGGTACGCCGTGACGCTGTGCGTCGCGGGGGGACTTGTCCTCGGAACCGTGGATTTTCTGCATGAGCTTCGGAAACACCGCCTTCGTCTGCATTGCATCAGGTCGGCGCAGTACGAGCGCTGTGAGCTGCCGCCGGAGGACAGTGTGGAAGGAAGCGACTATGCGGCTTTGATTGAGGAACTTTGGAGCCGTATCGATGCGCTTGCGGCGAAAAATTTCACGGAGCGGCGGGAGGCCCGGGATTACTACACGACCTGGGTTCATCAGATCAAGACGCCGATCTCGGTGATGCAGATGCTCGTAAAGAGCGAGGACACGGCGACGAACCGAGCCATCGCGACAGAGTTGTTCCGGACGGAAAATTATGTCGACATGGCGCTCGGGTATATCCGGCTCGGAGAGGGGTCGAGCGATTTGATGGTGACCGAATGCGACCTTGACGAGCTCGTGCGCGCGTCGATTCGCCGGTTTGCTCCGCAGTTTATCGCCCGCAAACTGACGCTTTCCTACAACCCGAGCAAGGTTACGGTTGTGACCGACGGAAAATGGTTTTCCTTCCTGCTCGAGCAGCTCCTCTCCAACGCCGTCAAATACACCTATGAGGGCGGAGTCACCATCACGCTGACGGAGGATGCGAAGGTGATTGTGCGCGACACCGGCATCGGTATCGCACCGGAGGATGTGCCGCGCATTTTCGAAAAAGGCTACACCGGCTTCAACGGCCGGCTCTCCGGAAGTGCGTCCGGCGAGCGCTCGACGGGACTCGGGCTCTATCTGTGCAGCATGATTGCGCACAAACTGCAAATCGGCCTTTCCGTGGAATCGGAGGTCGGAAAAGGAAGCACATTTACAATCAACATGCATAAGGATGAGATTGTGGTGGAATAGCGGGAGACCGCAAAGAAAGGATACGGGGGAACATGAAACACGGAAAAGAAGTAAAACGATTGTCTGCGATTGTGATGATTACGGTCGCAGCGGCATTCCTTGCGGGATGCGGAAAGAGCGGCTCGGAGACCGAAACACCGACGCCTGCGAACACACCGACGGCAACCGAAGCGCCGACGCCTACAGACACGCCGACACCTACGCCTACAGACACGCCGACGCCTACGCCGACGCAGACGCCGCTTCAGGAGATGGAGGCGACGCGGGACGAGCTGCTGTCCAAAGTCGACTATTACAATTCGCTTGACAACACCTCGGAGCGGACATGGCAGTTTATACGCTACAAGGATCACTCGCAGTCCGGCACGCGCGAGTTCATGCCGATTGCGGACTACGGCGGATTCTATGTGGATAAATCCGTGACCGATGACGACAAGGTCATCTATCTGACCTTTGACTGCGGATATCCTTCGAACCTGACGGAGAAGATTCTGGATACGCTTAAGAAGCATAACGCGCATGCCAATTTCTTCGTCACGAAGATGTACCTCGAAAAATGCATGGACTACGCAGTCCGCATGAAGGAGGAGGGCCACGCGGTATGTAACCATACGGTTTCCCACTCTGACCTTCGCACGATGTCCGTCGAGAAAATCGTCTCGGAGATTATGGATGTTGCGGAATATTTCTACAAGGAGACCGGCTACACGATGTCGCCGTTCTTCCGCACGCCGTCGGGCTCCTACACGGTGCGGCTGCTCACGCTCATCCGCGATGCGGGATACCGGACGGTGTTCTGGAGTATCGCATACGGGGATTACGACAAGAAAAATCCGCCGGCGCCCGGGTATGTGACCAACCATTTTGCGACATATCACCACAACGGTGCGGTCGCGCTGATGCACAACGACTGCCAGCAGAACGCCGACGAATTGGACGCGGTTCTGACGCTTTTGGAGGAGGCCGGCTACCGCTTCGCTCTCCTTGACGAGGTTCCGTAGACCTTACAAAAATGTCACACGGATTGCGCATATTGTAACCGAAATCGATGTTATGACACCGTCGCAGGGCGTATAATGCCCAATGTAAGCACGGGGAGGTACCCCGGCTGCATGCGGCGGTGTTTGTGCGTTTACGGCCCGAACAGAACGGGGCATTTTGAGCCGCAGGATTGGCAGAGTACGAGGTAAGGGACCGCCAAAGCCTGAGGACACGGACGCGGACACATCGGGGGAGACCGTGATGCGGACGAGGGCGCTTCCCTCGTGTGGGGGGGACGCCGAAAGGCGCTCAACAGGAACGACAAAAAGCGGAGCACATCCGCGAAACGGAGGATAAGACAAACATGTCGATTTTGGAAGTCAAAAGTTTACAGAAGGTGTACACGACGAGATTCGGAGGCAACAAGGTGCAGGCGCTCTCCGATGTGACCTTTACGGTCGAGAAAGGGGAGTATGTGGCAATCATGGGCGAGTCGGGCTCCGGCAAGACGACGCTTCTCAACATTCTGGCGGCTTTGGACCGGCCGACGGCCGGCAAGGTTCTGCTGGAGGGCAGGGAGCTGTCGACGATTCGGGAGTCGGACATGGCGACATTCCGCCGTGAAAACCTCGGCTTCGTGTTCCAGGAGTTCAACCTGCTGGATACCTTTTCCATCCGTGACAACATTTTGCTGCCTTTGGTGCTGAACGGCGCAAAGCCCGCGGAGCTTGAGGGAAAGCTGCAGCCCATCGCACAGAGACTCGGAATCGCGGAGCTTCTCGCAAAATACCCGTACGAGGTGTCCGGCGGTCAAAAGCAGCGCACGGCCGTGGCCAGAGCCCTGATTACGAACCCGAAGCTGATTCTGGCGGACGAGCCCACGGGCGCTCTCGATTCGAAATCAACGGACGATTTGCTGCGCGTGTTCCGTGACATTAACGCGCAGGGACAGACGATTCTCATGGTTACGCACTCCACGAAGGCCGCGAGCCATGCGTCCCGCGTTTTGTTCATTCGCGACGGCGAGGTGTTCCACAAGATCTATCGCGGCGAATGCACCAACGAGCAGCTCTATCAAAAGATTTCGGACACATTGACACTTCTGACGACAGGTGGTGAGCAGAGATGAGACTCGGACTGTTTTCGCGGCTGGCGTGGTCAAACATCAAGAAGAGCCACCAGCTGTATGTACCGCACATTCTGGCGGGAACCGGCCTGACGGCGATTTTCTATGTCATGCTGACCCTTGCCAACGACGATCGCCTCAGGAAGATTAAGGGCGGATATGCGATTCCGTCCATCATGGCCATCGGTCTCGTGGTGGTCGCAATTCTTTCGGTGATCCTTGTACTGTTTACGAACAGCTTTCTGATGAAACAGCGCACCCGCGAGTACGGAATGTACAATGTGCTCGGCATGGAGAAGCGGCACGTCGGAATGATCATGCTTTTCGAAAACCTGATCTCCACCGGCATCCTGCTGGTGGCGGGCATCCTGGCCGGCATGCTGATGTATAAGCTGTGCTGCCTGTTCATCTGCAAGATGCTTCGCGTCGAGACGATCCTCGGCTTCTACATGGAGGCAGAGTATGTACTGAAGACTGTGGGCGCATTTGCCGCGATGTATCTCGTGGCTTTCTTATGGAACTGCATCCGGCTGGTAAGACTCCGCCCGGTGGAGCTTCTTGCGAGCGCCGGAGCCGGCGAGAAGGAGCCGAAGACCAAGTGGATCATGCTGCTCATCGGCCTGGTTACGCTCGGCGCGGGCTATACGATTGCTCTCACCACGAAATCGCCGCTCAAGGCAATCCCGGATTTCTTCAAGGCCGTCATTCTGGTTATCATCGGAACCTACGCCCTGTTCCTTGCAGGCAGCATCGCGTTTCTCAAGCTTTTGCGCAGAAACAAAGGGTTCTACTACCGCAAAAAGAACATGATTGCAGTGTCGGATCTTCTGTATCGTATGAAGCAGAACGCCGTCGGACTTGCATCTATCGCAATTCTTGCAACCGGCGTTATTGTCATGATTTCCACCACCGTTTGTCTGTATGTGGGAACCGAAGCCACCGTCAAAAAATACTTCCTTGAGGGCGAGGCGGACATGTTTGTCGGCGGACTGTATCTCTGGGACGAGGAGTCGACGGACAGCGAGCATGCAACGGAGCGCCGCTCGGGTTATATCCCGGAGGAGGAGCTTCGGAAAATGACGGAGCAGATTGTCGGAAAATGCGGCGCCGAGGTGGAATCCTTTCAGCTGCTCCGCTTTTTCTCGGAACCCCTTTGCTTTACCGACGGACAGGCGTCTGTTGTAAAGATGAGTTCAAGTCTAACGACGCCGCCGAAGGGGACCATCGAGGTCGTGATTATCCCGTTGGAGGACTATAACCGGCTCTGTAAGGATGACCTCGAGCTGAAGGAAAATGAAATCGGCTGGGTTGCTCTTTCGGAGGAGGCGGGAGATCTCACCAAAGAGCTGCCGTCGGAAATCAGCTTCGGCGGAAAGGCATATACACTCGGACCTGAGGTAAAACATATCCCGATCATGAGAAGCGAGGCGATTTCCACCGGATACTACGGACTTGTCACCCCGACCATGGATGACATCGACGGTATCGTGAACGATTTGTACCGCCCGGAGGAAAATCACGGCTGGTATTATTTGCGGACGAATTATCGGTATTATGTGAAACTGAAGGGCGTGAGCGGGATGGCGACCCGCGACGGGGTGACCGACGGTCGCAGACAGTCGTATTATGAGTTCAAGGAACTTGTAGATGATTATGTGAAGAAACTGGATACACCGGAAACCGGTGAACACTACGAAGCTTCCACATGGGAGACATCATGGGAGCTCAGGGACGAGTTCCTCGGCATGTACGGATCGCTGTTCTTCCTCGGAATCCTCTTAAGCATGGTATTCCTCTTTGCCACGGCTCTGATTATATACTACAAGCAGATTTCCGAAGGTTATGACGACCGCGGCAGATTCCAGATTCTGCAGAAGGTCGGTATGACACAGAAGGAGACAAAGGCTACCATCGGCCGTCAGATTGTGATTGTATTCTTCCTGCCCCTTGTCACGGCGGTGATTCACATGGTCGTTGCGTATCCGGTCATCCGCAAGCTTCTCATGCTTCTGATGATGCCCAATGACACGCTGTTCCTTTTGTGTACGGCGTGCACGGTGGTGGCATTTGCCTTCATCTACATGATAATCTACCGCATGACGGCGCGCACCTACTACCGGATTGTGCGGTAAGCGAGAGCAAATTTGACGAAAATGAATTGACAACAGCAGCTGTTGTGTGGGGAACGGATTTCCGCGTGCGCCCGCTTTCTGCGGGCGCAGCGATCCCGGGCGCGGCGCCGTTTGGGAATCTGAAGGAGCTCTTTGTGCGAGCTCGTTTGACAGAGACTTGGCGTTATAAAAGGAAAAATGAAGACGGTCCTGCGGCAGAGCAGGAACATGCGGAAGCGTCCGCGCAGACAATGCGCGGGCGCTTTCTTCGTCGAAAAGCATTGCAAGCGGAGCGAAATCGCGATATAATAAATGCAGTATGGGTATCCGGCAGGTGATGCCGGACGATTCGCGGAGAATTCCGCGATTTGAAGGGTGACGGAGGTAACACATTTGGAACAAATCGTAAACAGCCTGTTGGAGACCGATGCTTACAAGTTCTCCATGGGACAGGGAATCTACCATCAGTTCAGCGACTACAAGACGACTTGGTCGTTCCATTGCCGGAATACGGATGTTTTCTTTACGCCGGAGATGGTGGAGGAGATTAAGCGTCAGATTAAGATGTACTGCGACCTGCGGTTCAGCGAGGATGAGCTGGAGTATCTTGAGAACATCAAGTGGATTAAGGGCTCGTATGTCGATTTCCTGCGGCTCTGGAAGCCGAGGTTCGCGGACTTTTCGTTCGGCACGGACGATCCCTGCGGATTGACAATCGAGACGAGAGGAACCTGGCTCAACACATCGATGTATGAGATTCCGCTCCTGGCGATTGTCAACGAAGTGTATTTTCAGATGCGCTACGACCATGAGGAGCTCATGGCAAGCTTTACCCAGCGCCTCGAGGATAAGATTGCGAAGCTGAAGACCGGGGAGTACGAGCTGAGTGCATTTTCCGAGTTCGGTCTGCGCAGAAGACTGTGCGCCGAGGCGGAGGATCTGGCGATTGAGCGTCTCTCTCAGGAGGAGATTCCGGGGTCGAAGTTTGTCGGTACTTCGAATGTGTTCCTTGCGAAGAAATACGGCGTGACGCCGGTCGGCACCATGGCGCACGAGTGGATTATGTGCGTCGGTCAGGGCAACCACAAGCACAATCCGGCGTACTCCAACTGGTATGCGCTGGATGCGTGGGTGAAGGAGTACGGCGTGTTGAACGGAACCGCTCTCACGGACACAATCACAACCGACTGCTTTTTGAAGGATTTTCAGTTGACATATTCGACGCTCTTCAGCGGTGTTCGCCACGACAGCGGCTCGCCGTTCGAATGGGGCGACAAGATTCTGGCTCATTACAAAGAGCTCGGAATCGACGCGACGCAGAAGACGCTTCTGTTCAGCGACAGCCTGGATTTTGCGCGGGCGACGGAGATTCTGCGTTACTTCAAGGGAAAAGCGAAGGTGGCGTTCGGAATCGGAACATACATCTCCAACGATACATTTGCCGAGCCGCTTAACATCGTCATGAAGACGACGGCGTGCAACGGCATGGATGTGGCAAAGCTCTCGGATGTCAAGGGAAAGGGAATCTGTAAGAATCCCGACTACCTGCACTATCTGGAGCGCTGCATCGAGTGGCGCATGAACCACTGACGGGCCGGACAGACCGGGGTGGTGCGGCGGATTGCAACCGCGAGTTCAGACCGGGGCAGAGGTGCACCGGAGAAAGAGGGAAATATGGACGATAACAGACAGTCCGGAAGACGGAAAAATGTAACCGGCTCCGTTGACGGAGCGCACAGAAGAGGCGAAGGACTCGGCACCGGGCCGGTCGGATCGCAGGACGGATACTCGGGCAGACGCCGCAGAGGCTCCGTGTCGCTCGGCGACTCCCATGAGGGCAGCTCGGGCGGAAGCCATCCGCTGGCAACGCGCGCCGGCGGCATCAGCATTTTGTCGATTCTCGCCATTGTGGTGTATATGATTTTCGGAAGCAAGCTCGGCGGAACAACGACAACCGAGCCCGAGCCGGAGCCCAACGGGCCGCAGCAGACGGCTGAGACGCAGCCCGACAACAGCGTTGTGAAGGGCGCCCGCGCCAAATATACAACCATCAAGGGCAACGGTAAGGATGTTGTCACCATCCTCGTGTACATGTGCGGTACGGACCTTGAGTCGAAGCACGGAATGGCCACGAACGACCTGCAGGAGATGGCGAAGGCCAACCTCGGAAGCAATGTGAACATCATTGTGTACACGGGCGGCTGCTCCAAGTGGAAGACGAGCGCCATCAGCAATTCCGTGAACCAGATTTATCAGGTGAAGAGCGGAGGGCTGCAATGCCTGAATGAAAATGCTGGCAAGGGTGCGATGACGGATCCCTCGACGCTTGCGAGCTTTATCAAGTACGGCGTCAGCTCCTTCCCGGCGGACCGCTATGAGTTGATTTTGTGGGACCACGGCGGCGGATCGGTCAGCGGCTACGGCTACGACGAGAAGAACAAGAACAGCGGTTCCATGAACCTTGCGGGGCTCAACAACGCGCTTAAGAGCGCCGGAACAAAATTTGACTTTATCGGTTTCGACGCCTGCCTCATGGCGACGGCGGAGACCGCTCTGATGCTCGACTCCTACGCGGACTATCTGATTGCGTCCGAGGAGACGGAGCCCGGCATCGGCTGGTATTACACCAGATGGCTCACGGAGTTCGCATCGAACACATCCATGAAGACCATCGATGTCGGCAAGATGATTGTCGATGATTTCGTTTCGGAGTGCAAGCGCCGCTGCAACGGTCAGAAGACCACGCTTTCGGTTATCGACCTCGCGGAGTTTGCTTACACCGTGCCTGAGAAGCTGAATGATTTTGCGAAATCCGTCAGCATCAAGCTCACGAAAAACGAATACAAAGAGATCTCGGAAGCGCGCAACGGAACGCGCGAGTTCGCGGTCAATACGAGAATCGATCAGGTTGATTTGTGCGACCTTGCAATCCGCGTCGGAACGAAGGAAGGCAAGGCTCTGTCCGATGTGATTCAGGGCGCCGTCAAATACAACCGTCATTCGACCAACCTTGACAAGTGCTACGGCGTTTCGATTTATTTCCCGTACAACACGACGGGCAAGGTTGACAGCGCATGCAAGACCTACGACGCCATCGGAATGGACAGCGAATATGCAAAATGCATCCGCAAGTTCGCAAGCCTTGAGACCGGCGGTCAGGTGGCTGCAGGCGGTACCACGACGGGCGCATCCCTTCTCGGAACGCTGCTCGGTGGCGGCGGAACCGGCGGTTCGAACGGAAGCGTCGACCTCATCGGCTCGCTTCTCGGAAGCTTCCTCGGCGGCGGCAGAAGCATCGAAGGTCTCGACAGCTCGAACACCGGCTTTATGCAGGAGTTCGATCAGGCGTCCGCGGTGCAGTACTATTCGCAGAACTATCTGGATGCTTCGAAGCTTGTATGGTCTGCCGACAACGGCGTGTACACGATGCCGATTTCGGCGGAACAGTGGTCGATAATTCACAGCGTTGACAAGAACATGTTCCTCGATGACGGACAGGGCTTTATCGACCTCGGTCTTGACGAACTGTTCGAATATAAAAACGGTGTTCTGACTGCGGACATGGAGAAGACATGGATTGCGGTCAACAACCAGCTGGTTGCCTATTATCACACGGATACTCTGAAGGATTCCGAGACCGGCGAGTATATTTACTACGGTTACATCCCGGCGTTGCTCAACGGTGAGCGCGTAAGACTGCAGGTAGTCTTCGACGCGAATTCGAAGGGCAGCATCATCGGCGCTACCGCGGATTATGTCGGCAACGAGACTGACACGGTTGCAAAGGGCGTCGGCGCAAGCGATCCGGACGCGAAGGAATTGGGGATCCAGAGCGGCGACAAGATTGATTTTCTGTGCGATTACTACAACTACAACGGCGAGTATCAGGACAGCTACAAGCTCGGCGAGCAGCTCACGGTAAGCGGCAGGCTTACGGTAAGCGATGTGGTAATCACCGATCAGAAGGCAACGATTACATACCGCTTCACGGATATGTACAACAAAGAGTATTGGACGAACCCGGTTGTGAAGTAAAGGGCGTCAGCAGAATAGAGAGTGTGACGAATGGGGCGTTGCGGCAATCTATGCAGCATCGCCCCTGACTGTTCGAAAAATCCGTCGGAATATCGTCGGAAAGGGTGAATTATGAAATTATCGAGGCGCACAAAACGCGCTCTTCGGTTGACGGTGGTGGTTTTTTCGGGGCTGCTGATTCTTGCGGTGCTCGGGGGAATTGCCTTGCTCCTCTTCGGAAAATGGGGCGTCTGGGTGACGCTTCACGGGGGGGAGAGCGTTGTTGTCGAGGTCGGCTCGACATATGAAGAGGAAGGGGCGGAGGCTTATTACGGCAGCCGCCGGATTGCATTGTTTGAAAGAAAGCCGCTTGCCGTGGAAATCTCCGGGGAGGTTGACACCGCGAAGCCCGGCACCTACGAGGTCCGTTATACGGCGACGGACGGGAAGAAGACATCGACCGCAATTCGTTTTGTCGTGGTTGCGGACACAAGGGCTCCCGAGATTACACTGCACTACCGGAAGGGCGCGTATACGCCGATCGGTGGGGAATACAGCGAGGAGGGCTACACGGCCTTCGACTCGTACGAGGGTGATTTGACGGACCGCGTAAAGACGGAGATTCCGGGCGACGGGTTTGTGTATTACACCGTCTCGGACAGCGCCGGAAACACGGCACATGCAAAGCGTGAGATTCTCTATGACGACCGCACGCCGCCGGTTGTGAAGCTCGAGGGCGGCACGGTCACTTATGTCGACATTCGCAGGGAATATGAGGAGCCGGGCTACTCCGCATCGGATGACTGCGACGGGGATGTCACCTCAGCGGTCACCGTGAAGACGATGCCCGGGGCGACGGAGGCGGAAACCATCATTTCGTATGAGGTTGCGGATTCTCACGGGAATGTCGGCTGGGCCACCCGGATTGTGGTTCGGAAGGATCTGGAGACGCCGGAGATTACGCTCAAGGAGGGAGAGCATGTCACCGTTTTCATGGGCGAACGGTTTCACGAACCGGGCTTTACCGCCGTCGACCATGCTGACGGAGACCTCACGGAGCAGGTTGCCGTGGAGGGTGAGATTGACAATTTTACGGCCGGTGATTATGAGTACACCTACCGCGTGACGGACAGCGACGGTTACGAAGCCGTTGCGAAGCGGATTGTTTCGGTTGTTCCGCGCGAGCAGCCGGAGACCGTCAAACCGGAGGGCAAGGTAGTGTACCTCACCTTTGACGACGGGCCGTGCGTTTACACGGAGCATCTGCTGGACATTCTTGCCAAATACGATGTGAAGGTTACATTTTTCGTGACAAATCAGTTCCCGGGATGGCAGAATCTGATCAAACGGGAGGCGGAGGAAGGCCACACCGTGGCGATTCACACCTACTGTCACGATTATCCCGTTATCTACAAAAGCCGTCAGGCGTACCTTGACGACCTCAACGCGATGAACGATATCATCGAGGAGCAGACCGGCAGCCGGACAACCATTCTCCGGTTCCCGGGCGGAAGCTCGAACGCGGTCAGCCGCGGCTACTGTGTCGGTCTGATGACACAGCTTACGAACGACCTTACGGATGCCGGGTTCCAGTATTTTGACTGGAATGTACAAAGCGGCGATTCCGACGGGGCGACTTCGGCTGCGGAAGTCGCGAACAATGTGATTCGCGGCATCCAGCATTACAACATCTCCATCGTGCTTCAGCACGACATCAAGGCGTTTTCGGTCGACGCCGTGGAGCAGATTATCAAGTGGGGACTTGAGAACGGCTATACCTTCCTGCCGTTACAACCGGACAGCCCGACCGTTCACCACAGGCTGAACAATTAGTGCGGTTTTGAAACATTTTTGATAAATGAGTATTATGCGTGGGCGAATACAATATTGGATGATACATATGCTAAGGCCGGTTTACATAATCTTGGCCAGTCGTGGTGTGAGAGCTCATGGAAAAAGGGCGGAGTATGGTCTAAATCTGAAATTAAGGCCAAGACGGATACGGCGTATTTTAGGATAAAATTAGGGAGTAACTCAGACGAGGGAGAAGAATGGGTGCGCAGTCTCTTTCTTACCAGAAAGCATGCGACGCATCACAAATAATATTGGAGCATTCTATGGCAGGGGACGACCCCGCGCAGCAAAATGACGCGAACATGAAGGGGGGTATTATGGAGGGTATTTCAAAGAAAAAGAAACGGATTCGCAGAATTGCATTAACAGCCGTAGTCTTGGTGGGAGTTGCGATTCTTTACTGGGGGGTGCATCGTGTTTGCTCGGAAGTGACCATGAAACCTTTCTTTCGCGGAGACGAAGAAGGATTATGGTATGCTTTTGAAGATGGCGATTATGAGATTTCAGCCAGAGGATTTTACCTTTTCGATTTTTACGGCGAGGTTCATGTTCAGCGAAAAGGGAGCAACAGGGTAGTTTTGGGGTCGGAGGAGCAAAAGCCGACAGCTTGCCTGCTGGCGTGGAGATATATGTCTTCAACGAAATTCGGACTGCTGATTACTACAGTTTTAGAAGAGAAGGGAATTGTTGCTTACATGGCAAAGATTGACGAAAACGGAAATCTCCTGAACGGAAGCGGCTTTTCCGGCGAATCACAGGCTGTTATCAATTCGTTTATTGAGAATAATAAGCAGGAAATACTGGACTTAATCGGAATCTATAAATCAATCGGCGAATAAATCCACAGAAAATCCCGGGTGCACTGCGCCGCATATATGTAACAAAAAGACGAGGTCAGTTGTCTGACCTCGCCTTATCTTTTGTTTTGGATAAATCAGAAGTTTCCGTGAATTGCCTTTACAAGCGACTGGGCATCCGGCGAAACCTTCTTCGCCTCGATGAGGCTTACAAGGTCGCGGCGAACCAAATCGGCGAGGGCGTCATTCATGGTGCTCATGCCCTGCGAACGGCTTTGCTGCAGCAGGCTCGGAATCTGGATGGTCTTGCTCTCACGAATGAGATTGGTGATGGCGGGCGTTGCAAGCATAACCTCGGATGCGAGAACACGGCCGGAACCGTCCTTGAGCGGAAGCAGCTGCTGTGTGAAGACGCCGCGGATAACATTGGCGAACTGCGCACGAATCTGCTCCTGGGCATCCAAAGGGCTGGCGTCGATGATACGCTCCACGGTCTGCGCAGCCGAAGTGGTGTGCAGGGTGGAAAGCACGAGGTGTCCGGTCTCGGCAGCGGTGATTGCCGCGGAGATGGTCTCGTAGTCACGCATCTCACCTACAAGGATAACATCGGGATCCTCACGGAGAGCGGAGCGGAGTGCAAGCGAGAACGAGGAAACATCCTTGCCGACCTCGCGCTGGTGAATCATCGCCTTGTTGTGCGGGTAAACATACTCGATCGGGTCCTCAATCGTGAGGATGTGACGAGCGCTGTTCATGTTGATGTAGTTGACAATCGAGGCAAGTGTCGTGGACTTACCCGAACCAGTGGGACCGGTTACGAGAACGAGTCCGCGGGGCGTCTCGGCCATCGCGCGGATTGCGGTCGGAAGACCGAGCTTGTCGAAGGTCGGAATCGTCTGCTGCAGGATACGGATGCTCGCAGCAAGATTGTTTCTCTGATGATACACATTCGCACGGATACGAAGCCCGTCGGGCAGCATAACACCGACATCAAGATCCTTGCCGGAGTTCACCCAATTCTGCTGATCTTCGTTGAGGAAGGAGTAAATCATCTGTCTCGATTCGTCGGCGGTGGGAACCGGATCAAGAATGGTCAGGACACCGAAGCGACGAACGGCCAATGCTGTTCCGACAGTAATGTGGATGTCGGAGCACTGGTTCTTTCTGGCGTAGTTCATGATTTCTTCAAAGGTCATGAAAGCAGCCCCCTTTATCGTAGTTTTTGCGCATAGGAAGCCGGATACGGCAAAAACCGAATCTCTCTCTTCTCAACATACTTATGGCTTCCAAATACATACAGTTAGTATATCACACCTGGTGAACTTTGGGATGTGCTTTTCTTTAAAAGAACATAATAAATACTAATACAAAACATAAGTATTGCTTAACATAAGACCAAAATTTTGCGTTGACAATCCGCCTCGCCGGTGCTATAGTTAACGCGTTAACAATTAACATGTTAATACAGTGCTCCGCCGCGCAGATTTCGCACCTGCCGGGGCGGATTTTTCGTGAAAGGAGGAGCTTGTGAGCACCATCCATCAACCGTCGGATCATTTTCGGATTGTCATGTCTTTCCTGCGAACGGACCGGTTTCACCGCTGCGCCGCGGAATCGCAGGTGAAGAAGCTCGGGATTCACCGGAGCCAGCATATGATGTTGATGCATCTGGCGCATTGCACGCAGCCGCCGACCCAGGCGGAGCTTGCGAAGGCTTTTGAAATCAGTCCCGCTGCGGTCACGGTAACGCTGCAGAAGCTTGAGAAGGCGGGGTTTGTCACGAGAACCGAGGCGGACGGCAACAGCCGCGCAAAATATATCGCAATCACGCCCGCGGGAATGGATATCGTGCACCGTTCATGGGAACTCTACCAGGCGCTTGACGAAGCGATGCTCGCGGGATTGTCGGAGGGGGAGCTTGCGCAGTTTGCGGAAGTGTTGTCCCGGATGCAGGAAAATCTCCGCAACTACAGCCCGGAGGTCGCGACACTTGAGTGAGCGGTGTGCGGGAGAAAACGGGGCTGCGGATTCCGGACGCCTGACATAAAGAGGAAGGCCGGTCGGAGATGAAAGGGAAATGAAGAAAGGAAACATACACACATGCAACGATTAAACTGGTCCAAGTACATCATGCCGTACAAGGCATTTTTCATCCTCGGACCGCTGTGCATGATCGTGGAGGTCGTCGGCGAGCTTGTCATGCCGAAGCTTCTTGCGGTCGTAATCAACGGAGCGGAGGACGGATCGCTTACAACCGGCGTAAGCTTAGGCGTTATGGGATTGATGATTCTGACGGCAATCATCATGATGGCCGGCGGCATCGGCGGCGCCTATTTTGCGTCGAAGGCGTCCGTGAGTTTCGCGGCGGATCTGCGCGAGGACGGCTATCGCCGGATTCAGCAGTACTCCTTCGCGAACATCGACAAATTTTCCACGGGCTCTCTGGTGACTCGTCTTACGAACGATATCACCCAGGTGCAGAACATGATCAACATGGGGCTCCGCATGGCGCTTCGTGCGCCCGGCATGATGATCGGCGCGCTGATTATGGCAATCATCATGAATCCTCCGCTCTCGGTGGTATTTGCGGTGTCCATCCCCGTGATGCTCGTGGCGGTCGGAGGCATTATCCTCACCGGGTTCCCGCGGTTCGGCCGCGTGCAGAAGAAGGTCGATGCGCTGAACTCAGCCGTGCAGGAAAATGTCACGAATGTCCGTGTTGTGAAGAGCTTTGTCCGTGAGGATTTCGAGACGGAGAAGTTCCATGCCTCGAACGCCGATTTAAAGGCGGCGGGCATCTCCGCGGCGAAGGTCATGATTTTCATGTCGCCCGTGATGACTTTGTTTATGAACGGCACCATCATCGCCGTTGTGCTTCTCGGCGGGCCGATGGTTCTCGATGAGGCGAACGATTTCATGATTGGCGACCTCTCGGCGTTCCTCACTTATGTGACGCAGATTCTGATGTCGCTCGTCATGGTTACATTCATGCTGATGTTCTCGTCCCGTGCGCTTGCATCCGCAAAGCGTATCCGCGAGATTATGGAGGAGCCGCTCGACCTTACGGACGATGATGCGGCATATAAGGATTTGGCTGTGTCGGAGGGCAACATCTCCTTCCGGAATGTCTCCTTCCGCTATTACAAAAACAGTGAGGAAAAGGTCTTAAACAACATTAACCTCGACATAAAGGCCGGCTCCACTGTCGGCATTATCGGCTCCACGGGCTGCGGTAAGACGACGCTCGTTTCGATGATTCCGAGACTGTATGACTGCGACGAGGGAGAGGTTTTGGTGGACGGCGTGAATGTGCGTGACTACTCGCTTTACAACCTCCGCGAGGGTGTTGCGATGGTTTTGCAGAAGAACACGCTCTTCTCGGGAACGGTTGCGGAGAACCTGCGCTGGGGCGACGAGAACGCTTCGGACGAGGAAATCCGCCGCATGGCGGAATACGCGCAGGCCGACAAATTCGTCTCCGCTTTCAGCGACGGCTACGAGTCGCAGATTGAGCAGGGCGGAGCCAATGTCTCCGGCGGCCAGAAGCAGCGTCTGTGTATCGCGAGAGCGCTTCTGAAGAAGCCGAAAATCCTGATTCTGGACGACTCGACGAGCGCCGTCGATACGGCGACCGAGGCACAGATCCGGAGAGCATTTTCCGAGAAGGCCGTGGCGGGTGAGGAGGCCGATCCCTACACGGATAATCTCCGCAGAGCCACGAAGCTGATTATCGCGCAGCGCATCAGCTCGGTGCAGGATGCCGACACCATCATCGTTATGGACGACGGCGTCATCACCGGCATGGGCACGCACGACGAGCTTCTCGCGAACAATACCGAGTACCGCGAAATCTATGAATCGCAGACGGGAAAGGGGGCGTGAGAAATGGCAAGATCACTTGAAAAACTGCAGGAACAATACAACAGCATCGCAAGGAAAAATGCATTCAAGCAGCGCCCGCAGGGAGGTCCCCGCGGCCGCGGAATGGGCGGCGGCAAGCCGAAGAGCGCGAAGAAGACCATCGCGCGCCTCATCACTTACATGAGGGGCTTCCGGTTCCGTTTCGCACTTGTTTTATGCTGTATGCTTCTGACGACTGTCACAAGCCTCGTGGGCGGATTTTTACTCGCCCCGATTATCAATAAGATTGCAGGCGCAGTGCCGCAGTCGAAAATCGCGCGGCTCATTGCCGAGGGCAAGCTCGAGCCCGTGAAAAATGTTGCGGACAAGGCGACCGCGAAGCCGTCGGTCTTCGAAAAACTGACCGACAGCTGGATTTCCGACCTCTCGAACACCTTGTTCTCGGACGGCGGCAAGGTTATGACCTATGTTCTGGCGGCGTTGATTATGCTCGGCGCAATCTACTGCATCGGCATCATCACGACCTATGTTCAGGCAAGGCTGATGCTCTCCATCTCCCAGGGAATGATTGAGCGCATTCGAAACGACCTCTTTGAAAAGCTTCAGCGGCTTCCCGTGCGGTATTTCGATTCGCATCAGACCGGCGAGATTATGTCCCGCTTCACCAACGATATCGACAATATCGATGTCATGATCAACAACTCGTTTACGCAGTTGATTTCGGGAACCGTGACGCTGATCGGAACCTTTGTCTTCATGATTACGACGAGCTGGATTCTCACGCTGATTACGGTTGTGTTTATCCCGCTGTTCTTCTTCGGCGGCGTGACCATCGGCAAACTGAGCCGCAAATACTATGCAGCGCAGCAGAGTGCTCTCGGCGCCGTGAACGGCTACATCGAGGAGACGGTCACGGGCCAGAAAATCGTTAAGGTATTCAATCATGAGCAGTGCTGTGTGGAGGAATTTTCCGCACTCAACGACGATATGCGCGACAAGCAGTTCAAGGCGCAGTTCTGGGGCGGCGTGACCGGACCGATTATGGGCAACACATCGCAGATTTCCTTCGCGGCGACTGTCGGTATCGGCGGCGTGCTGATGCTTGCAGGGAAAATTACCGCCGGCGGTCTCACGGTGTTCGCAGGGTACTCGCGGCAGTTTGCAATGCCGATCAACTCGCTCTCGCAGCAAATGGCAACCATCTTCTCGGCTCTCGCAGGTGCGGAGCGTGTGTTTGAGGTGATGGACGAGGTTCCGGAGGCTCCGGATGCGGCGGATGCGGACGCGATGCCCGAGATGAAGGGATATGTGATCATGGACCATGTGTCCTTCGGCTACAACCCCGACAGAACGGTTCTCAAGGACATCAACCTTTACGCAAAGCCCGGTCAGAAGATTGCCTTTGTCGGTTCCACCGGCGCGGGCAAGACGACGATTACGAACCTCTTAAACCGCTTCTATGATATCGAGGAGGGAACCATTACCATCGACGGTGTGGATGTGAAAAACATTAAGAGGGACGTGCTTCGCAAAAATATCGCGATGGTGCTTCAGGACACGCACCTCTTCTCCGGAACGGTCATGGAAAATATCCGCTACGGCCGTCTGGATGCGACCGACGACGAGGTTATCGCGGCCGCCAAGACCGCCTCGGCACACAGCTTTATCATGCGTCTTTCGGACGGTTACAACACGAAGCTTGAGGGCGACGGCGCGAATCTCTCGCAGGGTCAGCGCCAGCTTCTGAATATCGCCCGCGCAGCGCTCTCGAAGGCGCCGATTCTCGTCCTCGACGAGGCGACGAGCTCGGTCGACACGAGAACCGAGCGACATATTGAGCACGGTATGGATCGCCTGATGAAGAACCGCACGACATTTGTCATCGCGCACCGCCTCTCGACGGTCCGCAATGCGAACGCGATTATGGTGCTTGAGCACGGTGAGATTATCGAGCGCGGCGACCATGACGATCTTCTTGCACAGAAGGGCCGTTATTACGAGTTGTACACGGGCGCGACAGAGCTTGATTAAAAAACACGGCGGCATTCCGGCAGCGATTTCTTCGCCCGGAGTGCCGCTTACTTGTTGACAGCGCTTCGAAAATGTGGTAGTATTGCAAATGTGTAAATAATATTTACACAGTCGCGGCGATGCATGGCGGTATTGCCCGGTGTAAGTGGAAACGGAGGTTTTATTATGGGAAAGAAATTGTATCGAAGCAGGACCGATTCGGTCTTTGCGGGATTGTGCGGCGGCATTGCAAAATATCTCGGTATGGACTCCTCGGTCATCCGGGTTATCACGGTTATTTTGTTTTTTGCGGGTTCCATCGGCTTGTGGGTCTATATCCTGCTTGCGCTGATTGTTCCCAAGGAGCCGGAGGCCGGATTCCTTGACCGGTACTACGGAGATGACAATTCGGCTCCGAATGTGTTTCGCGATAACGGCGGGTATCCGGGCAACAACGGTTATCCGAACAGCTTTTACAGCACTCCGGGAAGCAGCGTATTAGGCGATGTTCCTCCGGTTCAGCAGCCGGGAGCGCCGGTGTACCCTTACAACGGAATGCCGACGCAGCCGTACTACGGAATGCCGGGAGCGCCGACCGCGCCGTACAATGCGAACGGAATGCCCGCACAGCCGTACTACGGAATACCGGGAGCGCCGAGCGCGCCGTATAATGCGAACGGAATGCCCGCTCAGCCGTATTACGGAATGCCGGGAGCGCCGATGGCACCCTACAATGCGGACGGAATGCCGACGCAGCCGTATCAGGCGCAGGTGAACTCCGCGGATGCAGGAAATGTCGCGCCGGAGATGCCCGATGAGACCGATTTGTGATTGAAAAACGAACACAAGGATAAAACAAAAGCCCCCGGTCAAGACCGGAGGCTTTTGCTTATATAAGGGTACAGTTTTGGGCTTCACGCTCGTCCGTTTCCGAGACGATGCGAAGAAATAAAGCGCGGATACCGAGATGGTGGCACAGCACTACGCCGAGGACTGCACCGAGAACCGCCTGCGCGATTTCGTAGGGAAGCTTGATGAGCGCGGTCGCATAGTTGCTGTAAATGAATGTCTTTCCGAGAAAATATCCGACCACCATGATGATGCCGCCGACGGTGACGCCGATCGTCGAAGCGATTATGCGGTGACGGCCGAAGGTTTTGTGCGCGATGAGCGAGATGACAACCGCCTGCAGACCGTGTACGACCAGGGAGACGAACATCGGCAGCGGATAGAAAATCAAATCGCCTAAAAACGCCCCGATTCCGCCGACCACGAAAGCCTCAAAGGGGGAGAGCAGCCGTGCGGCCAGGCAGATGACGGCGTCGCACAGATACAGGTGTCCGCCGGGAACCGGTATGGAAAAAGAGCACATGATGATAACCATTGCGGTAAAAAGTGCGGTAATCGTCATACGGAGGGTTGTGTTTTTGAAATTGTACTGTTTCATGGGAAATACCTCTTTACAAATGTTTGCTACAGGATATAATGAAATTGGATGTATCAAAATAACCAGAATCGAGAAATTTTATAAGACCAGATGAACTATTCGATTGACAATACAAAGAGGGAACCGGCATATATTCAGCTGTACCGTTTCCTTGTGAAGGACATCGTTTCCGGCGTGTATTCGTTCGGGGAGAGACTGCCTTCGAAGAGAACCATTGCGTCCGATACCGGCGTGAGTGTTATCACTGCAGAGCATGCGCTTTCGCTTCTGGCCGACGAGGGATATGTAGAGTCGCGCCTTCGAAGCGGAAATTATGTCGCCTACCGGAGTTCCGATTTTCCGGGGCGGCCCGATTTGAGCGGAAATACAGCTCGCACGGCACGGCAGGAGACGGCCCATGCGGAGGAGCATTTTCCGTTTACGGTTATCGCCGGAACAACGCGGCGCGTTTTGGCGGAATGGGATGAGCGCCTGTTCGAACGGTCGCCCAATCCCGGAATGGCAGAGCTTCGGGAGGAAATCTCACGGTATCTCTCTAGGAGCAGGGGCATTCATGTGACGCCTGCGCAGGTGATTGTCGGGTCCGGCGCGGAGTACCTCTACGGGCTGGTCGCGCAGTTCTTCGGGCGGGATGCGGTGTTCGCGCTCGAGGACCCTTCCTATTCGAAAATCCGGCAGGTGTACGAGTCGCTCGGAAACAGATGCGAAATGCTTCCGATGGCGGTCGACGGAATCGACTCCGGGGCGCTTCGGCGGAGTCGCGCGCGGGTGCTGCATGTGACGCCGTTTAACAGCTATCCGAGCGGAATCACGGCGGACATCTCCAAGAAAAATGAGTACCTGCAGTGGGCGCGGGAGCGCGACGGCGTGATAATCGAGGATAATTACGATTCGGAGCTGACGGTCTCGCACAAGCCGGAGGAACCGCTCTTCGCGATGGCGGACGGAGCGGATGTCATATACATCAATACATTTTCCAGAACAATCGCGCCGTCCATCCGTGTCGGGTATCTGCTGCTGCCGGAGCACATGGTGCGGGAGTTTACGGAGAAACTCGGATTTTACGCATGTACCGTGCCGGTGCTCGATCAGATTGTGATTGCGGAGCTTCTTCGCAGAGGGGATTTCGAGCGGCACATAAACCGTGTTCGAAGAAAACGGCGAAGCCGGAAAGCCGGCGAAAAATCGCAGGAGGGGGTGACGATATGATACCGATGGACCGGATTATCGGAAAGCTTGACCGCTTGTACGAGGCCGACGACACGGCAGGGGCGGAGCGGCTGCTTCTGTATTGGTATGAGGAGGCAAAGGCGGAAAATGACGAGCGCGGCATGTTGTCGCTCTCGGGCGAACTGATGGGCTTGTACCGCAAATGCGGCCGCGGGAAGGAGGCGCTCGCCTGTGTCGCGGATTCGCTGTGGCTTGTCGACCGGCTGGGAATCGGGGATTCCGTTTCGGCGGCGACGGTGTATCTGAATTGCGGAACCGTTAAGACGGCGTTCGGGAAGGCGGCGGAGGCGCTTCCTCTGTTTGCGAAGGCGGCCGCGATTTACGAGAGAATGCTGCCGCCCACGGACGCAAGGCTCGGCGGGCTTTATAACAATACGGCGACCGCGCTGGCCGATGCAGGACAGTACGGGGAGGCCGCGGAAGCTTATGAAAAAGCGCTTCATGTCATGGAACAGGTTCCGGGCTCCGAGCCGGAGCTTGCGGTCACGAAGCTGAACCTTGTCGACCTCGCGGAGGCGGCGAGCCGCGACGGGGATATCGCCGCGCGTGCGGACGCCGCGGAGACGATTGACGGGCTGCTCGCGGAAGCACGCGACCTGCTGGAGAAGCCCGGGGTTCCCCGCAACGGACACTACGCGTTTGTCGCCGGAAAATGTGCCCCGGTCTTCGAGCGACACGGCTGGTTTTTGTACGCGGGTGAGCTTCGCCGGCGTTCGGCGGACATCTATGCAGGCGGGAGGAGCGGGCAATGAAGGGATTGGAGATTGCAAGATCGTTTTGGGAGGAATACGGGCGCCCGATGCTTACGGAGCGGTTCCCCGAGCTGATGCCGCTGCTTGCGGCAGGGCTGGTCGGCGCGGGGTCGGAGTGCTACGGCTACGACGACGAAGTATCGCGGGATCACGATTACACGCACGGCTTTTGCATCTATTTGCCGGACGAGGACCGCGTAAGCCGCAGGGACGAGTTTCTCCTCGGCCGGGCGTACGAATCGCTTCCGAAGGAGTATATGGGGCTTCGGCGAAGCCTTTTCACGCCGGCGGGAGGCAATCGCCACGGCGTCTTCCGCACGGCGGAGGTCTACCGGGGCATGACCGGCATCGCGGGCACGCCGGTCGGATGGAGAGCGTATCTCTCCGTCCCGGATTACGCGCTGGCGGAGGCAATCAACGGGGAAGTGTTTTACGACGGGCTCGGAGAGTTTACCGCAATCCGCGAGGCCTGGAGCAACCCGCCGGAGGATGTGCAGAGGAAGAAACTTTGCGGATACCTGATACGCATGAGCCAGACGGGAGAGTACAACTATCCGAGGAGCCTCACGCGAAATGACATCGCAACCGCGCAATTGACCGCGGCGGAGTTCGTAAAATCGGCCGTGAGTGCATTCAGCTGGCTTCACAATCGTCCGGCGCCGTACTACAAATGGTGCCTGCGCTCGCTGGAGGACTACGCGGACGGCGATTCGCTTCAGGCGCTTTTGCAGGAGACGCTGACCGGAGAGGCGGACGAAGCAATTCCGGAGGCGTGCGCGGAGGTTCTTGCGGCGGTGAAGGAGGCGTTCCCGGAATGCGCGGGTGACGCCGATCTCCAGCATGCGGCGCTCACCATCCACGAGAAAATCCGGGACGGAGTGCTTCGGAGCGCCGGACCGCTGGCGGCAGTGACATTGTCGTAGGGCGGGTATTTTCCGGAGAAATATCGGTATTTTTTTTTTGGAAACACAAAAAATTCACAAAGAAATTGTTAGCACTCGCTTGACATGAGTGCTAACAAGTGGTATAACAGAGTCAGAACAAGGGAAGATGTATCGGAACCCGATGCGGACGGAGCGTCCGGGAAGAGAGACGGGACCGATTCCCGAGTTACTTCATGAGGGATGTGTGAAGAACACATAAAGGAGGAATGACTTATGTTTATGCCAAGAGTTTTCGGTGAAGACCTTTTTGATGATTTGTTTGACGGTTTCCTTGCTCCGGCAAAGCCCGGTTTTGCAGGCGCCCGTCCTATGAACGGATTGATGAAGACGGATGTCAAGGAAAATGAGAACGGTTTCGAGCTGGATATCGATCTTCCGGGTTACGGCAAGGAGGATATCACGGCGGAGCTTAAGAACGGCTATCTGACAATCAACGCCACCAAGAAGACGGAGGACGATGAGAAGGACAAGAACGACCGCTACATTCGTCGCGAGCGTTTCTGCGGTTCCTGCAGCAGAAGCTTCTATGTCGGCAAGCAGGTGACGGAGGAGGATATCAAGGCCCGTTTCGAGAACGGTATCCTGATTGTCACGGTTCCGAAGAAGGAGCCGCAGCCGAAGGTGGAAGAGAAGAAATATATCTCGATTGAAGGCTGAGTGTCACAGTGCGCAGAAGCGTATGCTGCGCGGGAAAAATGTTACATTGCAGGTTTGACAGTTCGTATCCACGAACAAGCAGATACCCCCATAGGGGCGGAGTCCGCGAGGACTCCGCCCTTTTTTGTCGGCGCAGACCGGAAAGGGCCGGAGGCGGCAGGCAGCCGGGGAGAAGGCGGTGCGCTTCGGACAGTCCTCAAAACGCCCCCGGGCAGTCTCAAAAGCGCTGCGCCTGCTTCGACGGGCCAATCAAAATGATTGATTCCTGTCCCCCGACGGGATATAATAGAAGTGTTGCCGGGCGACGTGCGGCAGCGAAAAATGAACCGGTAAGGAGAGTATTCATGGCACATTTTCAGGGAACATTTTTTTCAAAGATGCTGGACCGTCCGGTACCGTTTACGGTGGTGCTGAGCAACGACAACGCGTGGGGAACCGAGCAGAATCCGCACTACAAAAGACCTGCGAAGTCGGTCTACCTGCTTCACGGCTTCAGCGGATGCAACACGGACTGGTTCACAAACGCACCTCTCACCGAGATTGCTAACCGGTTCAATGTCAATTTCTTCCTTCCGAACGGCGACAACAACTTCTATCTCGATCAGCCGCAGACCGGCTGCAAATACGCGAGCTATGTCGGGCAGGAGTTTGTAGAATATACGAGAAAGACCTTCCGTCTCTCCGAAAGACGCGAGGACACCTTCATCGGCGGACTCTCCATGGGCGGTTTCGGCGCGCTTCACACGGCGTTTCTGTACCCGGAGACCTTCGGCAAAGTGATTGCGCTCTCATCGGCGTTGATTCAGAACGGACTCGCATTCATGAAGCCCGGCGACAACGGCATGGCGAACTATGAGTATTATGAGTGGATTTTCGGCAATCTGAAGACGGCGGCGCAGACGGACGCCAACCCGGAGGTTCTTGCGCGCAAGCTGAAGGAGACGGGGGCGCGGATTCCGGATGTCTTCATGGCCTGCGGGACCGAGGACTTCCTGTATCAGCCGAACTGCGCATTCAAGGCGTTTCTGGACGAAACCGGTATCCCCGCAACCTATGTGACGGCGCCGGGAGTCCATGATTTTGCGTTCTGGCGCACGCATCTGGTGACCGGACTTACCTGGGCGCTAGAGCCGGAGAAGTTCGCGGAGAAATACGCGAAGTAAGCGCATCCGAAATTCCTACAATTTTGTTAACTGGGCTGTTTTTCCTTGCCTTTTCAGCCTGCTCTGAGTATAATACAATAGGTGTTTTGCGGAGTGCCGGAAAATGCCGTACTTGTTGTGTATAAGGGAGCAGTTTTTATGCAGTTTGCTTTTGATGCCGATTTTTTGCTCTGGATTCAGGAGCATTTGCGGTGTGATTTTCTGAATTACATCTTTCCGAACATCACGGTGCTCGGAAATGCCGGAATTTTCTGGATTTTGCTGACGGCGGTTTTGCTTTGTTTTAAGAAGACGCGCCGCGCGGCAATCTGTTCGCTCTTCGCCCTGCTGGGGTCGTTGCTTTTGAACAACATGCTCTTAAAACCGCTCGTCGGGCGCACCCGGCCCTATGAGGTGATCGAGGGGCTTAAGCTCATCGGCAAGAGGGCGACGGACCCGTCGTTCCCGTCCGGACATACGGCGGCGAGCATTGCCTCGGCGGTTGCTCTGTGCCGGTTCCTCAAGAAGCGGTATTCGATTCCGCTGGTGGTGCTGGCGCTGATGATCGGCTTCTCCCGACTGTATATCGGCATTCATTATCCGACCGATGTGATTGTGGGTTTGATCGACGGTATCCTGCTCGGTATTCTCGGCTGTCTGATTGAAAGTCAGATGCATAAGAAGTGGGCATGGTACGCGGAAATATGTGACGGAGATAAGGCGGAAAATCAGGATTCTACACAAGTAGAATGATAGATGTTACGGAGGCAGTGTGAACGTTACGATTATCGTTCCGTCCCTCAATCCCGATGAGAAGATGGTAAATACCGTAAGGGGCATTCTTGCGGAAGGCTTCAAAGACATCGTGGTTGTGGATGACGGAAGTGCGGCGGAATACAAAGAACCTTTTGCGACGGTGGCGGCCATGGAGGGCGTGACCGTCTTAACGCATGAGGTGAACAAGGGCAAGGGCCGCGCGATGAAGACGGCGTTTGCTTACATCGCGGAAAATCGCCCCGATTCCCGGGGCGTGATGACGGTCGACGGAGACGGGCAGCATTTGCCGAAAGACATTCGCGCCTGCGCCGAGGCGATGATTGCCGAGAAGGACAAGGTGGTTCTCGGGGTACGGGATTTCAGCAGGCCCGAGGTTCCGTTTAAGAGCCGCAACGGCAACAACATTACGAAGGCGGTATTCCGGATTTTGTGCGGGATTCGCATCAGCGATACGCAGACCGGTCTGCGGGCCATCCCCGCACAATACCTTCCGCTTATGTGCGAGATTGCCGGCGAGCGGTATGAGTATGAGACGAACCAGCTTCTGATTTTGAAGGATAAAAAGATTGCGCTGCATGAGGTTGTCATCGATACGGTCTACATCGACGACAACGCCTCGTCGCATTTTCATCCGTTCCGCGATTCGTGGAGAATTTACAAGATTATTTTCAAGCATGTCGGGACTTCGGTTCTTGCGAAGTTTCTGGGGGCATCGCTTGTTTCGTTTCTGGTAGACACGCTGTTGTTCTTCCTGATTAATGTCGGGCTGCAGAAGGCCGGCATGGGGGCGGAGGACGGGAAGCTTCGCATCGCGCTTGCGACAATCGGAGCCCGGGTTGTCAGCACGGTCGTCAACTTCTGCCTGAACCGGAAGGTGGTCTTCAAGAGCACAAGGTCGGTTCGCGGAACGCTCGTGCGGTATTACATTCTTGCGATTTGTCAGATGACGGCGTCGTTTCTGCTGGTGCATTTCGTCGCGGAGAGCCTGTTCGGACTCACCGCCGGCGTGCTCGAATCGGTTGTCAAATTCTGCGTGGATATGTGCCTGTTTGTCGTAAGCTTCCAGGTGCAGAAGCGATGGGTTTTTGCTGAGAAAAAGAGTCAGGGGGATAAAGACTGATGGGAAAGAGAATTTTGCGGTATTTTTTGCGACTGCTGCTGTTCCTGTTTGTGACGGCTTTGCTGCTTGTCGGTATACTCTACGGCACGATTTACAAAATCTGCCACGGCAAATCGGAGTCGGCAAAGGCGACATTTGTCACAACGGTTCTGGAGTCGGGACAGCTTAAGTTTGTCGCGCACATGGTGTGCTCCAAGGAGGAGATTGACGAAATCGTGTCGCGCAATCAGATGGTTGACATGGAGACCGATATCGACCGGGATTTGATTCATATCGGAAGCGACGATCCGGATAATCCCGACAACCCGGACGAGCCCAAGAAGGAGGAATACTTCGACGAGAACGGTGTTCGCATCGAGGAGGTTTCGGGGCGCGGCTTCTTCGGCAAGATGATGATTGTCAAAAATCCCGCACAGGTTATTGTGGGAACCACATATCCCTTCGGCGAAAAGGGTAAGAATCTCGATGTGATTGTGTCCGAGAGCGGCGGTGTCGGCGGTGTCAACGGAGGTTTGTACGCATCCTCCGGTAACAACGGCGGTTATCCCTACGGAGTGGTCGTATCGCGCGGACAGATCCAGCGCAACCGGCCGCAGGAATACACAGGCCTTTATCTGATCGGCATGGATGAGGATAATCTCCTCGTTATCAAGGATCTCAAGGGTATGGACGCTTCGGCGACCGAAAAGTATATCAGGGAAAATCGCATCCGCGATGCCGTGACATTCCAGGAGGAGGCGAGCGATAAGAACAACCATTTCGTGCCGCTCGTCATCAACGGTGAAGGTCGTGAGATGAAGGGAATGGGAAGCGGAAGCAACCCCCGTACCGCAATCGGCCAGCGCAGGGACGGCGCGATTCTTCTGTTCGTTACCGACGGACGAGGCGCCAACGACCACCTCGGTGCAACGGCCTCCGATCTGATTGCCGTCATGCTTGATTACGGCGCGGTAAATGCGGCCAACCTCGACGGCGGAAGTTCCTCCACGATGGTATACAAGGGCGAGTATGAGATGACCAGCGTGACATTCTATTACAAGAATGCATCGTGGCGTCTGCCGGATGCCATGGTTGTTCTGCCGCCGCAGCAGTAATTTTGCGAAACAATGCCTGCGGTTGATGCAGGGAACAATACGAGAAATACCTACAGGGGGAAATGAGCACTTATGGCGAAGATCAGGAAAACGCCGAAAGCGATCAGCAAAATGCGCTACCAGGACATGTACGACGCATATCTCGACGAGGGCAACGACGACGAGTTCTGGAGTTCCATCAATAAGAAGGTCGGAGCCTCGGCTGCTGCGGCACCGACTGTCGCAAAAGCCTCGAAGCCTGCAGCGAGACCTGCGGAGCGTCCCGCAACGGGCGTCGGCACCGCGCCGGTGAGACAGGCGGCGAAGCCCGCATCCGGGGAAGCCCCGGCCAATCGGGCAGAAGCGCGCAGGACTGCGGCACAGGCAGCTGACAGCCGTGCGACGGAAGCCCGCAAGCCGGTTTCGAAGGCGGACACACGGAGCGCGGGAACGACGAAGAGACCCGTGCGGAACGGTGAAGAATCGGGCGAGGTGTCTGAGGCAGTTCGCAGACAGCGCGCAAAGAAACAATCGGAAGCAAAGAAGATTCGCAAGGGACGCCGGATTTATTTTGTGTTCCTCGGATTCTGGGCAATTGTCCTTCTCGTGTGCGGTTTCCTTTTGTGGAGATACACCGACCGCTGCCTCGTGGACTACGAGAAGTCTCAGGTGGAGAACAACATCGAACGCCTCCGTCAGGAGTTTGCGGTTGCGGCCAAGGAAGGCAAGGTCGAAAAATGGTTCGCCCAGGAGATAGCAGCGCTTCCCGGCGAGTTTGAGGACGCCGACATCATCAAGAAAGAATACCTTAAGAAGCTTGCCGATGCGAAGGAATTTACCTGCAGAAAGAGCAAGAACAGTTACGGAACAACCAATCCGCTCTACGATATCCTTGCAGACGGAGAGGAAGTTGCCGTGATGAAGCTTGAGGCCTATAACCCCCGCTCAATTCTGAAAATCCTCACGATTTGCGATTGGAGGATTGAGGAGGTTATGCCGATTATCAGCGCCTCGACTTCCAGCTATACCTTCAAAGTACCGGCTGATTATAAGATTACGGTCAACGGTAAGGAACTGACCGAGGAAAAAATCCTCAGCCACACGACGCTTGACAAGGATTTGAAGCTGCTGGCCGACTATGTTACGATTCCCACGAATGTGACATACCGCGTGGAGAAACTTCTCCACAAGCCCGAAGTAACCATCACCGATGCAAACGGTAACCCGGTCGAATTTACGGCGGACGAGAAGGGCAATGTGGATATCCAGTATGCACCGGCCAAGCCCGCAGAGATTCCGGCTGACCGCAGAGCCCGCATCGAGGAGGCGACGAAGAAGTGGAGTGATTTCATGACTTCCGACCTCAAGGGCAGCAACCACGGACTTGCCGAGATGCGCTCCTACATCGTCAAAGGCACCTATTTGTATGACAAGGCCAAGGAATGGGCGACCGGTATCGATATCACCTTCATAAGTCTCCACGATGTCAATAACAACTGGCTGGAGAAGTATGAGATCAGCGACTATACGGAATACACCGAGAATTGCTTCTCCGTTCATGTAAATATGCTTAAGCACCTTAAGCTGACCAAGACCGGCGAAGACATCAAGAATGTAACGAACTCCGTGTTCTATTTCATCTACACCGACGATACGGACGACGGTAAGGACAACCCGAAATGGTTGCTCCTCGAAATCATCAGCGTCGCTTCCGAGGGCGGAAACGAAGGTTCCGATGCCGGAAACAACGGCAACAATACCGGCAACGGCTCGAACTGAGACACATAATAAATTGCTGCGATAAATTACAGGCGGGCACGCGGGAAGCGTGTCCGCCTGATTTTTGTTCCTGCGAAGAAAAATGCAGCGCCGACGACAGTGCGACTGCCGCTGATTAATTTATCGGTTCAATAATCCAGCACTGCGTCTTATCGATCATATAGTTCGGCGTTAATGTATCTACATAGACACTTCCGCTCGAGTTTACATCGAGAACGCAGGCGGGATTTCCTACACAGTGAATTCTGAAGACGAGCGCGGGACCGGCATCGCCGCCCCAGACACCGAGGAATTCCAATGTCCATCTCTGCGAGGCGTGATTTGTGTTGTCCCACAGGCATACATTGTGCCCGGCAACCACATTGTCACCCCACTGATTCAGGACGCGACTTACCGTGCATTTGGGCTTGATTTTCAGGAAGTTTGCGCTTCCGGAAATGTTCCATTTCTGTGCGTTGGAATTGTTGCCGGTCCAGGTAATTACATCGCAGTTGTTGTAATCTCCTGCGTTGGATGCATCGAGATATTTTCCGTTCGAAATGTTCTTGATCCGATAGTATCCGGAAGGAAGCTGATATTCCGCCTGAGAGAGCAGCCATTTCTGAGAGGCACTGCCGTTGTAGCTGTTTACATATACATTGCCGGAATTGTTAACATCCAGTACACAGTTCGTGTTTCCTGCACAGCGAATGACATATTCGCCGGGTGCGACTTCCTGAAACACCCATCTCTGCGAAGGGTCGTTCGTGTTGTCCCAGAGGCATACATTATGACCGCTTACAACATAGTCGCCCCACTGATTCAGCACTCTTGTGGAGCTGCAACCGGGCTGCACCTTATAGCTGTTCGAATTGCCGGAGATTGTCCAAACCTGCGCGCCGCAGCCGTTAAAATACCAGGTGTCGACATTGCAGTTGTTCCAGTTGCCGGCGTCGCAGACATTCAGGAACTTCTGGGTTGCCTCGTTTTTAATATAGTACTTGCCTGCGGCAATTGTCGCCCAAGGAGCCGCTTCGGCCTTCTGCGGCATCGCGGGAAGTAAACTGAATAATAAAGCCACTGCCAATAATAAAGATCTGAATTTCCTTTTCATGTTATCACCTCATTATAGTTTTTAAACACCAAATCAAATTTGCCTTTAGCCTACTCTGAGCCGGCTGTGAAGTCCGGACAATCAGTTTCCGACATATTCCAAAACCCACAGCTGTGAACGGTTAAACAACTGCTGCTCCTGGACGCAGACATTTCCGTAGCTGTCCAGCGACAGGACGCAGGCGGGATTGCCGGCACAGTGAATGGCGAAAACACAGTCATATCCGCCGTTCTGGGTGCTGCCGTTTCCCCAATAACCGATAAATTCGAATGTCCATCGTACGGTTCCGTCATAGACATCGTCCCAGATGTTTACATTGTTACCGCTGGCTACGGTATATCCGTATTGGTTCAAAACGCGGTTTGCCGTGCAGAGCGGTTTGATTTTCAGCCAGTTGGAAGGACCGGAAACATGCCATGTCTGTGCACCGCTTCCGTTAAAGGTGTAGGTTCCGACATTGCATCCGTTATAGTCGGCGCCGTTCTGAACATCCAGGTAGTTTCCGTTGCCGACACTTTTGAATCGGAAATTGCCTTCGGAAAGAACGACTTCTGCGGGATTAACATACCACTCCTGAGAGGTCTTTCCGGGTTGATATGTACTCACATAGACATTGCCGTTCGAAGCGACATCCAACACGCAATTCGGATCTCCCGCGCAACGGATGATAAAAGAGCTCGGAGAGCATTGCGTGAACACCCAGCGCTGTGTAGGGTCATAGATGTCATCCCACAGATTCACATTATGGCCGCTTACAACATAGTCGCCGTACTGGTTCAGCACACGGCTCACGGTACATCTGGGCTTGATTCGATAACTGCTCGAATTACCTGTAATCTCCCATAACTGTGCATTGCTGCCGTTAAACCAATAGGTGGCAACATTGCAGGTGTTGTAATCAGCGCCGCTTTGTACATCCAGAGCTTTGCCGTTATATGCGCTTCGGATGTAATAAGTCCCCTCGGACAAGGGGTGATAGGAGTTGTCGGCAGGCGCCTCGCGGGTTTGCTGCGGCAGCATGCTGAAAAACATCGCTGCCACTAACAGTAACACTTTCAACCTTCTTCTCATAATAACACCTCGTGTAATGTTTTGTGATTACACAAATCACCCGGATTACCGGAGCAACGAAGGATTCGTGTAATCCAATCTACATATTAGAACATGAAACCGCGGAACGCAAGTAAATTATGGAAAAACTGACAAAAAATGTAATATGAATACAGATATAGATACATATAATGTGTGCTTAGGTGCATAATAATTGTACCGAAACACTGTGCGGGTAATCTGCATCGCCGTAGCGTATAACGGAGGAGTATACCTCTGCGGGAGCGGATTTGTCGTCGGAAGGGCGGCGGCCTGCCGCAGCAGTCGAAAAAGGAAAGGATAACACAAGCGGTTTTCATTGTGAAGAAAAGGATTGTGTGGTACACTGTGAGGGTAAACGGCGGGCGGTTTTCGGCGGCCTGCGGAGGATACAGACAGGAGTTAATGACGATGAATCGAGAGAACAAGAAGAGATCCTATGAGAAGGGGTATTATAAGACGCATCCGTGCGACGAGACTTTTGTGTGCAAGGAGTGCGGAAGGACGGTTGTCCCGGCGGGCGCGGGGAGCGACCACCGCAACCATTGCCCGAATTGCCTGACAAGCCTTCATGTGGATATTGAGCCGGGAGATCGCGAGAGCGATTGCGGCGGGCATATGGATGCGATTGCGGTTTGGGTCAGAAAGAACGGCGAGTGGGCGATTATCCACCGGTGCCGTGTATGCGGAGCGATGAGCTCGAACCGCGTTGCGGCGGACGACAATCCGATGAAGCTGATGTCGATTGCGCTTCGTCCGCTTACGAACCCTCCGTTCCCGATTGAGCGAATCGAGGAGATGACGCGGTTGATGGGCGGCGAGGGAAGAATTCAGTAGTATGGACCGCGGAGGGCTTTTTCGATCCGTATCGAACTTTGAAGGGTGAAACTATGATTACTGCGGTGGTTTTTGATATGGACGGCGTGCTGTTCGACACGGAGCGGCTCTGCCGCGACTGCTGGTACGAGGTCGCGAAGGAGGACGGCATCCCGAACATGCCTGATGTGTACGCGCTGTGCATCGGCGTCAACGCGCAGGCGACGGAGAGGATCGTGTACGATCACTACGGGGAGGATTTTCCGTATCCTGAGTACTGCAAACGCACGAGCGAGATGTACAACCGGTATGTGCGGGAGAAGGGCGTGCCTGTGAAGGACGGCGTTTACGAGACGCTGGAGGAGCTCTCGAAGGCGGGGCTTTTGCTTGCGGTTGCCTCCTCAACGAGGCGCGAGAAGGTGATGAGACATCTGGAGTCGACCGGGATATTGAAGTATTTTGCGGCGGTAGTCGGAGGCGACACCGTGACGCACTCAAAGCCCGACCCGGAGATCTTCTTAAAGGCCTGTGAGGCGCTCGGTGTTGCGCCGGAGCAGGCGATCGCCGTGGAGGATTCGCACAACGGGATCCGCGCGGCGCACGCGGCAGGCATGAAGGCCGTCATGGTGCCGGACCTTTTGCCGGTGACGGACGAGATGCGTGAGCTTGCGGACTGTGTTGCGGAGGATATGAACGACGCGTGTGCGTGGATGCTTCGGACGGCGCAGAACGATTGAACAGGAAAGCTCAGAACGGCTGAGCCGGAAAATAAACAAAGGTGGAGAAGGAAGTGGAGAACGAGAGAATAGCAGCTCTGGCGGACCGCAGGCCAATTTTGCGCAGGCGCGTATTTTTGTATCTGACGGAATTTTTTGCGGGGATGTCCGTGATGGCGGTGGAGCTCGGCGCGAGCCGGTTGCTTGCACCGTATTTCAGTTCATCGCAGATTGTGTGGACAATCATCATCGGCACCATCATGATTGCGATGGCGCTCGGCAACATCTACGGCGGGCGGAGCGCGGACAAAAAGCCCGACCCCGACCGGCTGTATGCGAGGGTGATAGTTGCGGCAATCTGGATTGCTTTGATTCCGGTGCTCGGCAAATACATCATCCTCGGGATCTCGGGGCTTCTGATTTTCTCGGTCAGCAGCAATTTCCTGGTGATTGCGGGTTTTGCCGCATGCATGGTGAGTTTCGTGTTCCCGCTCTTCCTTCTCGGAACCGTCACGCCGTCGCTCGTAAAATTCGCCACGGACAATCTCGAGGACAACGGGCGGCTTGTGGGAAATCTCAATGCGTCCAATACAATCGGCAGCATCATCGGAACCTTCGTCCCGACATTTATCAGCATCCCTGCTGTTGGAACGGCAATCACCTTCCTGATTTTTTCGGGCATTTTGCTTGCGCTCGCCGCAGTGTATTTCATCTCGTCGGGAATTGCCGTCCGGAAGATGAAGAAGCTTCCGGCAGCGGCGGTCATTTTCCTTGTGTGCTGCATCTTCGGGCACAATAACAGCTTCGCCTTCTGGGAGAAAAACCTGACCTATGAGGGCGAGTCGGTTTACAACTATCTGCAGGTGTATGAGGACGACGAGCGAGTGGTGCTTTCGACCAACGTCCTCTTCGGTGTACAGTCGGTGTATCTGAAGGAACGCGGTCTCACGGGCATGTATTACGACTATGCGATGGCGGCGCCGTTTATGGCCGGCGTGAACGACCGCGAGGAGCTTTCCGTCCTGGTGCTCGGCAACGGCTCGGGGACATATGCGACGCAATGCGGGCGGTATTTTACGAATGTGACCGTCGAGGGCGTTGAGATCGATGAGAAGATTACGGAGCTTGCAAAGAAGTATTTTGAGCTCCCGGAAAATGTGAAGGTCACGACCTACGACGGGCGTGCATTTCTGAACGCCGTGGACACGAAGTACGATGTCATCATGGTGGATGCCTACCAGGACATCACGATACCGTTTCAAATGTCTTCGAAGGAGTTCTTTACGCTTGTTCGGGATCACCTTGCAAATGGCGGCGTGATGGTTGTGAACATGAATATGAAGGCCGACCGTGAGGACGGAATCAACCGATATCTCTCGGACACCATCGCGAGCGTCTTCTCCGAAGTGTGCACGGTGGATGTGAAGGGATCGACGAATCAGGAGCTGTTCGCTTCCTGCGGCACGGGCTTAAAGGAGATGCTCGCAGAGCAGGTTTCGAAGGAAAAGGATGCGGAGCTTGCGGCGATGATGCAGGAGGTCGCGAAATCGCTTGTGCGCTATGAGGGCGGCAATCGGATTCTCACGGACGACCGCGCGCCGGTTGAGCTTCTCGGGATGCGGATGATTGACGACCTGATTCGCGAAGAGGTAGAACACTACCGCAAGGTTTACAAAGAAGGAGGCCTTTCGGCACTTCTGGAGCAGCTGTAGAAAGCTGCGGTGATTGGGGGAAATATCATGAAAAAGCATGTGAAGGTTGTTGTTGCGGTGTTGATTGCGCTGCTGGTTTGCGGCGCGGGAATCGGCACCTATGTATATTTTCAGTATCAGCACACATCGACGAAGCGGCTGCCCGACCGGTATGACGGCAAGATTGAGCGTGTGCGGAGCTCTGTCGATAAGGACGGTGACGGCGTGGACGACCAGACGGACATTCTGGACGGCGCCTGGGCGTATCTGAACGCCAAACACCCGAAATACAAGAGCGTATACTATGCGGATACCGGCTGGTCAAACGACGAGTACGGCGTGTGCACGGATGTTGTGGCCAATGCGATGCTGGCTGCGGGGTACAATCTGCAGGAGCTGGTTGCGGCGGACATCGAAGCCCATCCGGGCGACTACGACATTGAGAAGCCGGATTCGATGATTGATTTTCGCCGGGTGCGCAATCTGATTGTGTATTTCCGGCATACCGCGATTTCGCTGACGACGGACCCATCCGAGATTTCGGAGTGGCAGGGCGGCGATATCGTCATTTACAAGAGCCATATCGGGATTGTTTCGGACCGCAGAAACGAGGAGGGGATTCCGTACCTGATTCATCACAGCGGCGTGTGGCAGGCGCGATATGAGGAGGATGCGCTGGTGAGCTGGGGCGAGCCGGTCGGACATTTTCGCGTATCGCAGTAGGAGGAAAGCGATATGAAAAATGTCAATCCGCTGACCCGCATGGATTACCCGGATCCGGATGTCATCCGTGTGGACGATACTTACTATCTGATCAGCACGACGATGTACTACATGCCGGGCGGCGTCATCCTGCGTTCATACGATTTGGCACATTGGGAGATTGCGGCATATCTCTTCGACGAGCTGGACGGGACGCCCGCGGAACGGCTTGAGGACGGGCAGAACAGCTACGGCAAGGGCATGTGGGCGGCGAGCCTTCGGTATCACGAAGGGCGCTTCTATGCGGCTTTCGTAAGCCACGGACAGGAGGATACGCACCTCTTTACGGCGGAGTCGATAGAGGGTCCGTGGGAGCATCGGAAAATACGCGGATACTTTCACGACTGCTCGCTGTATTTCGAGGAGGACGGTCGTGTATTTCTGGTTTCCGGCAACACGGAAATCCGCCTGACGGAGCTTGCGCCGGATTTGTCCGGGCCGAAGGAGGGCGGCGTTGATACGGTGATTGTACGGGATGACCGTGAGGCGGTGTTCCTCGGCTATGAGGGGTCGCACCTGTACAAAATCCGGGGAAGGTATTACCTCACGCTCATTCACTGGCCGAAGGACAAGGCGCGGCGTACGGAGGCCATATTTTCCGCGGAGTCGGTTGCGGGACCCTACGAGGGCGGCGATGTGTTCTGGGACGACGGAGGATACTGCGGTCAGGGAATCGCGCAGGGCGGTCTCGTCGATACGCCGGACGGGCGGTGGTTCGCCGTGCTGTTCCGCGACTCGGGCGCAATCGGCCGGATTCCGGTGCTTGTGCCGGTCACATGGGAGGGCGACAGGCCTGTCTTCGGCGTTGACGGACGGCTTCCCGAGGATATCGAAATCGTGAGCACGAGGCCGCGGCATGTGTACGAACCGCTCTTTGTCTCAGACCGGTTTCTGCCGCGTAACACGGAGGAAGTAACCCCGGAAAATCCAGCGGGGACTCTTCGGAAGAGCAAAACGCGGCAGCTTCTCTCACCGCAGTGGCAATGGAACCATGTTCCGGATGACGCGCTGTGGGTAATTTTGCCGGAGGGCGGGCTGAGAATCACAACCGGAGCGGTGAGCGCGAATCTTACGCAGGCGCGAAACACCCTGACGCAGCGCATGTGCTACCCGCAGTGCGAGGCCGAGGTGACGGTTGCATTTGCGGGGCTTAAGGACGGTGACCGGGCAGGCCTTGCGGCGATGCAGGGCTGCTATGCGGCAATCTGCGTTGCAAATGAGGGCGGCCGACGGTATCTTGAGGTCGTGCGGCGGGTCGAGCCGACGAAGGGATTTGCCATCGGCAGCAGCGACAGCGAGCCGGGGACCGTGACATATCGCGAAGAGCTTCCCGCGGGAGAGGCTTCCGCGGAGACCGCGGGTAAGGTTACCCTCGGGATTGCGGCGGATTTTACGAACATGAAGGATACAATCACATTTTTCGTAAGAGAAGGCGGAAGAAGGAGAGCAGTCGGCGGGGAGCACAGGTTGTATTTCCGGCTCGACCATTTTACGGGGGCGAGATTCGGGCTCTGCGTCTGGTCGGAGAAGGAGGCCGGCGGCTCGGCCTGCTTTACGGATTTTCAATACAGGAGTACAGTATAGGGATTTTGCGAAAGGATGAGGAAAATGAGTATAGAACACAGAAAAGCGACGAAACGGGTGAAGGTGGTAAATGCTGCGGGGACGGCCATGACGAACACGAAGCTTACGCTTCGCCAGACGAACCACAAGTTTTTGTTCGGCTGCGGTGCGTTTGACTTTTTGCCCTATGCGATGAGTCTCTCGGGAGATTTTCCGGCGGATATGCCGGAGCGGTTCCGGCCGAATCCGGAACAGCTTCGGAAGAAAATCGAGCAGTGGCTTGCCGTATATAACTACGGCACGCTCCCGTTTTACTGGGGAATGTTCGAGCGCGAGGAAGGGAAGCCGAACACCGCCAACATGAAGAAGACTGCGGAATTAATGCGCAGCCGGGGAGTGACGGTGAAGGGGCATCCCCTTTGCTGGCATACGGTCTGCGCGGACTGGCTCATGAAGTATGACAACGAGACGATAATGCAGAAGCAGCTTGCGCGCATCACGCGCGATGTGACGGAATTCAAGGGAGTCATCGACTTCTGGGACGTCATCAACGAGGTTGTCATCATGCCGATCTTCGACAAATACGACAACGCCATCACGCGCATTTGCAACGACCACGGCCGCGTCGGTCTGATTCGCAAGGTGTTCGCGCAGGCGCGCGAGGCCAACCCGGACGCGACGCTTCTTTTGCACGATTTCAACACCTCAATCTCCTACGAGATTCTGGTGGACGGCTGTCTGAACGCAGGCGTTACCATCGACGCCATCGGCATCCAGTCCCACCAGCACCAGGGCTACTGGGGCGCAGCGAAGGTGGAGGAAGTGCTTCGCCGGTTTGAGCATTTCGGAAAGCCGATTCATTTTACGGAAAATACTTTGATCTCGGGGGATTTGATGCCCGCGCATATCGTGGACCTCAACGACTGGCAGGTTCCGGATTGGCCGTCGACGCCCGAGGGCGAGGAGAGACAGCGCCGCGAGATGGAGGAGATGTATCGCATCCTCTTCGAGCATCCGCTTGTCGAGGCCGTTACGGGATGGGATTTTACGGACGGCGCATGGCTCGGCGCACCGAGCGGCGTGCTTCGGAAGGACGGCTCGCCGAAGCCTTCGTATGAGATGCTTAAGGATCTGATTCACAACGAGTGGTGGACGGTTTCCGATGTGACCACCGATGAGGAGGGCTATGTGACGCTGACCGGCTTCAAGGGCGATTATGAGCTCACGGACGGCGCTCTGACGGCAGCGCTTTCGCTTCGCGAGAGCAGCGATGTGACGGAGACGATTGTGCTGTAAACAGCGGATACAAATGCGACGCCCGCAGCGCGCAACGACCGCGCGGCGGTTTTGTCATAAAAGAAGGAGGATTAATCCATGGGAAAACAGAATTGGAAGGCAGGGAACATGCTCTATCCGGTGCCGGTTGTGATGGTGAGTTGTAAGAAAAAGGGTGCGGACGAGAAGCCGAACATCGTGACGCTCGCATGGGCGGGTACGATCTGCTCGGATCCCGTGATGCTCTCCGTGTCGGTGCGCCCGGAGCGTTACTCGCACGAGCTTATCGAGGAGAGCGGGGAGTTTGTTGTCAATCTGGTGAACGAAGACCTGGTGAAGGCGTGCGATTGGTGCGGCGTTCGCTCCGGCCGCGACTTCGACAAATTCGCGGAGAACGGGCTGTCGGCTTACACCTCCGATTACATGGAGACTCCGGCGATTGCGGAAAGCCCGGTCAATCTCTATTGCAAGGTGAGAAAGACGGAGCGCCTCGGTTCGCACGATATGTATATCGCGGAAGTTGTCGGCGTGACGGTTGACGACCGCTACATGGATGCGAAGGGTCGCTTCGATTTGGAGGCGGCGAAGCTTGTCGCGTATTCGCACGGTGCGTACCATGCGCTCGGCGAGAAGCTCGGAACATTCGGCTATTCGGTCCGCAAGGACGGCAAATAGGAAGCTATGCATTTTGTTGATGCCAAAGGAATCCTGAGCGGCAGCGGCGGACACACCGGGATGAACATTTACCGCGGGTGCACACACGGCTGTATTTACTGTGACAGCCGGAGCCGCTGCTATCAGTTTACGCATGCGTTTGAGGACATTGAAGTGAAGCGGAACGCGCCGGAGCTTCTTGAGAAGGCGCTTCGCGCAAAGCGTAGTCGATGCATGATCGGCACGGGCTCTATGTCCGACCCGTATATGCACTGTGAGGAGCAGCTTCAGCTGACGAGGCGCTGTCTTGAGATTGTCCGCAAGTACGAATTTGGGCTGGCCATCCAGACCAAGTCCGACCGGATTCTTCGGGACATCGACCTGCTTGCGGAGATCAACGAATCCGCCAAATGCGTCGTCCAGATGACGCTCACCACCTACGATGACAAGCTGTGCCGGATTCTCGAGCCGAACGTCTGCAACACAAAGCGACGCATCGAAGTCCTTGCGGAGATGCAGAAGCGCGGGATTCCCACCGTCGTGTGGCTCACCCCGATTCTGCCGTTTATCAACGATACCGCGGAAAATGTCACCGCCATCCTCACGGAATGTGCGCGCGTCGGCGTTCGCGGCATCATCGATTTCGGCATGGGCCTGACGCTCCGGGAGGGCGACCGGGAGTATTACTATGCGGCGTTGGATAAGCATTTTCCGGGGATGAAGGAGCGGTATATCGAGCGGTACGGTAATGCGTATGAATTGTCCAGCCCGAATGCGAGGGAGCTTCGGGCAATCTTACGGAAAATCTGCACGGACAACGGCATGCTGTGGAAGGCGGACGACTGTTTCGCCTACATGAACGAGCTGCCGGAGAGGTTTCCGCAGATGAGCATTTTTGATTTGACGGGAGAAAACGATGGCTCTTGAGAAGAGTGTGCTGACAGACAATCGAATCCGCGAAATCCTGCAACAGTACGGACTCACGCTGCTTGCAGTCCGCAGACTGCCGTTCGGGTCGGCCAACTGCTTCGAGATACGCTGTGCGGAAGGCCGCTTTTTCCTCAAGGAGTATCAGAGCGATATTTCCCGCGGGGAGGCAGAGCGGGAAGTTGCGGTCACGGAATATCTTGCAAAGAGGAATTTTCCGGCGGCACGGTTTCGAAAGACTGCCGCAGGGGATGTCTGCGTCAGTGAGAACGGACATATTATCAGCGTGCAGGAGTACATTGAGGGCCGGACCTATCTGAATGATCTGCCGAAGGAACTCCTGCCGGAGTGCGCGAAATATCTCGGAATGCTTCATGCGCTTCTCCGCGACTATCCGATGGAGAAGGGCATGGATGAGGCGTGGGCGGAGAGCTTCGCCGCGGAGGATGCGGCCGTTAAGTTCGATGCGCTTCTCAAGGCGGTGGAAACGGACGGAGGAGCCTCCGAAGAGCTCCCCGGGGACGCGGATACGCTTGCCCGCATCCGCGCGGATCTTCTCTACAAGAAAGAGCTGGTTCGCAGGCTTCCGCAGTGGAAACACTGGTTTGAGGGAATCACCTACACGCCGTCCCACGGCGATTATACCGCCTGTCAGCTGGTGTGCGACGGAAACCGTGTCAGAGCGGTTATCGATTTCGCCGCCTGTAAATGTCTCCCGGCGGTTTGGGAGATTATGCGCTCCTATATCCAGTCCGGCGGTGCCTGCAAAGGCGGAGCGCCGTTTGACACCGCGGATTTCGTCAACTATGTGCGGGAGTATATGAAATATGCGCCGCTGACGGAGCGGGACCTTGCGGCGATGCCGTATGTCTATCTCTTCCAGCTGTCCCGCAGTTCCTACGGCTACAAGGAGTTTCTGGTTACGAAGACGGAAAATAAAGACGACCTGTTGCGGTTTGCGTTCTGGCGCACCGCAATCTGCCGCGAGATTGAGCGGAAGGCAGAGGAAATCAGCCGCGTGTGTCAAGAACGCCTGAGAAGCGTTTGCGGCATAGCATTTTCCGGGGAAGTACGGTAAAGTGGTGCCTGTAAGGAGGCGATGGATATGGGATACCGAAATGCGAAAGACATTTTTCCGGAAAATCTTCTGAAGCAGATTCAGAAGTATGTTTCGGGGGAGACCATCTACGTACCTGCAGGCGTGGAGAAAAAAGACTGGGGCGAGACCTCGGGGTATCAGAGTTACATCCGCGAACGGAATGCCGGGATTAAAGAGGCATTCCAAGGGGGCAAATCGATTGACGAGCTGGCGGAGCAGTATGCGCTTTCTTACGATACCATCAAACGAATTGTTTACAGTAAGAAGGAGGCAGCTATGTTAAAGTACAGCGCTACGCTCACGTCCGCATTGGAGTACGGCAAGGCCGAGAAGACGGACGCGTGGGTTCATTTGTATCTGAACGAGGAGGGACGGAACATTCCGTTCTCCGACGGTTTGAAACTGTTCGACCGGTATTTTATCAGTCCGGCGCAGTTCCCGCTCTCGTTCTTTCACCGGTGCGCCGGACCTGAGGAGACCATGAAATACCGGATCGACGAGGGCTGGTGGAACCATAAGATTGAGGCACTTACGAAGGTGATTGAGGCCGGCACCGAGATGCCGCCGATTATCGTTCACTATGCGGACGGTGAGTTCGAGCTCAACGACGGAAACCACCGTCACAAGGTTTACGAGAATCTCGGCATCGACACGGTGTGGGCGATTATATGGATTACCGAGGAGACCGAGTACAACGACTTTATGAGCAGGTACGGCGAGTATGTGAAGGATTGTACGGTCGTACGAAGATAGGAGAGACGACATGAGACTGTTTATGATCAGCGGATGCTGCGGCTCCGGCAAATCAACGATGAAGGATGCCCTTTCGGAGATTATGGATTCCGAGAGATACGCTTGCATCGACTGTGATGAAACCGGCTTTAACTGGTGGGATTACGCCGGAACAGACCATGAATCAAAATACCATGATGACTGCATTGCGGAGGCTGTAAGAAGAGCTGCGGGGCGGGATCTGATTTTTGTATCCTGCACAAATCCTCTGGATTTTATTGAGAAGCATGTGCTTCCGGACGAGGTGGATTCCACGATTTATATCATCTTAAATCCCACTGACGAGGCGATTTGGGAAAGGCTTCGCGCCAGACCGGCGGAGCGTGGCTTTACATCGGACGAGAAGATTCTGCCGCACATCGGGTACAATCAGTGGTTTCGGAGAAACCGCGGCAAATTCCCCCTGGTCATCGACAACACGAACCAATCCGTCGCTGAGACGGCAGCCCTGATTAAAGCGTTTATCACGGCGATTCCGGGATGAGAATGCCGACCCGCTTGTTTTGCTTCACGCAAAATGAGCGGGTTTTTCTTTCGGGGATGACAGAAGCTGCGGGGAGTGGTATAATTGCTCCTAATTACGAAAAACGGGAGGATGCAAACCATGGAGTACGATTGCGGATTTACGAAGGAAAACAAGTGGTTTCGGTACCGCGCGGCGGCAATCATTGTCGAGGACGGATGCGCGCTCTTCGCGGGCAACGAGCTCGACGATTATTACTATTCCATCGGCGGCGGGGTTCATATGGGGGAAACCGCGGAGGATGCGGTGAGAAGAGAGGTGCTCGAGGAGACCGGAGTGCCCTATGAAGTGGACCGGCTGGCGGTAATTCATGAGAATTTCTTCGACGAAAGCACGGGGTCTCTGAAGGGAAAGGACTGCCACGAGCTCTCGTTTTATTTTCTGATGAAGCCCCGGGGAACGAAAGAGCTGCACAGCGACAGTCATACGCAGGGCGTGAAGGAAAATGTGTACTGGATTCCCGTGGAGGAACTCGACCGATACAAAGCGTATCCGACTTTTCTCAAGGATTTTCTCGGCAGAGAGCACGAGGGAATCGAGCATATTGTAACCGATGAGAGACTTGCAAAATAATCCAATTAGATAAATATCAAAACAGATATTGACATTTCGTCATCTCCGTGATAAGATGCGCTCAAATGATTAGATGGCCATCTAATTAAAATGAGACAGTCAGGAGACAGACAGATGGAAGAAAGATTGATCGGCAAGATGGTAGACGCCATGCACATCGGCAGCGACGATGTGGTTATGGTGAATTACTGGTGCGATTCGGAGAAGCCGGATTTTACGGCGTTTACGAAGGTGCTTGCGGAGCGGGGAATCCGCTGCCATGCGACGGTATTTTCCGACGAATATCTCACCGGGCTCTCTACGGAATTCAGGGACGGGCTGGATGACGCCTGGTTTGCGGAGTATTCGGACACCACCGTGGTGATTGATGTGATGGACAAGCCCGCCGGAATGCCGCCGGCAGATCTGGGGGCGGAGAGCATCGAGGCTTTCGGAGCCGTGCTTCAAAGCCTGTTCGGATTCATGGTCCGGCACGGCAAACTGATTCAGATTACGATGCCTTCGATTTACAACGCAGCTCTGGCGGGGGAGGACTTCGAAACTTACGAGCGGAGACTTACGCAGGCGCTTGACATCGATTACGAGGCGCTCGAAACAAGATGCCGGGAGAAGGCGAACAGCCTCGCCTGCGGGCAGATACGAATCCGCACGGGGAGCGCGTGCGAGCTCACGATGAACCTTACGGGGAGAGAGTGGATTGTCGACGCCGGAGAGGGTGCTTTTCCGTGCGGAGAAGTTTATATCGCACCGCTTGAGGACGAGACGAACGGAAATCTTTATTTTGCGAAGTTCCCGCTGGAGGGAGTCGGCGTGTTTACGGATGTCACGCTGACTGTGGAGAACGGCAGAGTCACGGGCTCCGACTGCGAGGCGTTCAATGAGTTTTTAAAGGGTCAGGAGGACGGCGCTTCCGTCGTTGCGGAGCTCGGAATCGGCATGAATCCCGCGGTGACCTGCTCCGGAACGGGGGCGTCCCTCGATGAAGACGCCGAGGGGACATTCCACATCGGGCTCGGAATGAATGTGATGTTCGGCGGTACCAACGCGTGCCGGTTCCACATGGATTTTGTGACAGAAGGGGAAATCACGGGTGACGAAAAATGATGAAGCAGATGGAAGAAATGAACCTGTATATGCAGCAGGCGAAGGCTGCAGCGACGGAGAAAATCAATGCCCTGACGGCGGACGGCCGCGCGGATGAGGCCAGGGCATACCGCGCAAGCTTCAATATTTACGATGTGTTCGCCGCGCTGCTGAATGCGGCGGTCAAGACCTCCGGAGGGGATGAGAACCGTATGAAGGAGGCCTTTCACAAGCTTGCGGAGAAGATTCCGGAATCGTGGCGGCAGTCGCTTGCAGCGGCACGGCTGCACGACGATGCGGAGAAGGTCATGATTGAAGAAGCAAAGCTTACGACGGCGGCGGAGATTACGAAAAAGTTCGACAGCCTGTTTTGACGGAGGTTACCATGACGGATCAGGAGGCCATAGTATTTTTCAAGTGTCTGGCGGACAAATCGAGACTCACCATCCTGAAGTCGCTGATGGAGGAGGATATGTATGTCGAGCGGCTCGCCGAGCGGCTCGGCGTCACCTCGGCGACGGTTTCGTTCCACCTGAAGAAACTGGAGGAGGCGGGTGCGGTCTGCTCATACAAGGACCAGTATTACATGATGTACCGTGTCAACAAGGAGGCGTTCGAGGTCAGCATCCTCGACATTTTGCGTGAGAAAACATCGGAGAGCGATGCCCAGACGGAGCGGGAGGAAGCGTACCGGCGGAAAGTGATTGCCGCATTTTTCGAGTACGGAAAGCTGCGTTCGATTCCCTGCCAGAGCAAGAAGGAGCGAATTGTTTTGGAGGAAATCGCCAAAGCTTTCGAAAGCGGAAGGGAGTATGCGGAATCCGAGGTAAATGATATTTTGCTTGGATTTCATGAGGATTACTGCACCCTGCGCAAGGATATGGTGAGCGAAGGATTGCTCTCCAGAGACAATAATTCGGTTTATGTAAAAAATTGACATCGCAGAAAAACTGCTTGCCTTCGGGGCTTAGAAAGTGTATTATTATTTACGGGCGCAGGAGAAAGCGCCCGGCCGACGATACACAAGTACGGGGGGGAAGAGAGATGGACGAGGTCATTTTCTGGCTGATTGTTGCTGTTTTAGTTGCGGCTTTTGTCAGTCTGATTTACCACAGCGTCAAGTATGTTAAGGTTCGAAACGCGCTCCTCGACCGGGCGGAGGTTCGCTCCGAGGCGGAGAAAGAGGCGTCCAAAATCAAGCTTAAGGATCCGATGATCACCTGCGATTACTGCGGTGCGAAGATTGACACGCGCAGGGAGAAGACATGCCCGAAATGCGGCGCTTCCTACGACAAGGATTCCGAATGGCTTGCGCGGCACGATATCGATTCGAAGAAGATGGAGAAGATGTCCGGCGGCATTTTTTCGAAGCTTAAGGGAAACTACCTTCTTCGAAAGGAGCCGGAGCTTCGGAAACTTCGCCTGGGCATTATCATTTCGGCGATTCCGCTTGCTGCGGCGCTGTGCCTGCTGATCGGAACGATGGTGATTAACCGAGTGTTCGATTACCGAACCGATGAAAAACTAAACAAGGATGCAACATCCCGCTATGTCGAGGCGGATTACCGGCTCGACGGTGACGGTGTGATTTTCAATCAGGGCGATGTCCGTGTGACTATCAACGGTTTTTATGTGCAGGATTTACCGAAGCTTCCCGCGGGCGATTCGGCTTCGGCGGAAAGAGTCAAGGTAGGTCTCATTGTGGAGAACCGGCGGAATGAGAAGATTGATGTCATCCTGGAATGCTCCTCGATAAACGGCGTTTCGTCCTTCTATTCCGGCATCTTTTTTTCAAACCGGTTTAAGAGCAAGAGCGAGACACAGATTTACGAAGAGTTTTATTCGGTTCCGGCGGGAAAGATTTCGGAGATGGTAATTACCGAGCTTGAGGTCCGGGACTCGGACTATAATCGAATCGGAAAGATTGAGAAGCCGATAGTGATTAAGACTACGGCGGAGGATTTGCCGGAGCAGGCGAAGCCGGACGGCAGGATTGTGTTCACCAACGATTCGGTGGATATTTATTTCGGGCGTGTCGAGAATCCGTACGATGACATACCGAAGTATACATTCAGTATTGTCAATAAGACCGAAACGACCTTGAATTTTTCGAACGAAGGATGCAGGCTCGGCGGCAAAGAAGTCAGAGCATATGTCATTTCCGGGTGTGATATCCCTGCGGGATACACTTTCATTTCCGGCAGGGAGAGGGTCTTCCAGGAGAACAGCGACGATACCCTGCAGATGTCGTTCTCATTCAAGGTTCCCGAGGATATGTCCAAGAGCTTTTCCACGGGATACTTCGATGCCGAAAAATGATTTTCCGCAGAGATAACTGAAAAACGATGTTTTTTTAATCCGGCTGTCATTTCGGCAGCCGGATTATTGTTTTCGCCATTGGAAAGCGCGGAAAGACATGGTACAGTAGAGCATAGCGGCGGTACCGCCGCAAAATGTCGTTGAACTGAGGTTTGCATGGCAACTGTGTTGATTGCGGTGATTTACGCCGCATTTATCGGTCTGGGGCTTCCGGATTCCTTGTTCGGAACCGCATGGCCGTCCATTTACAGGGAGTTCGGACTTCCGATTGCCTTCGGATCCCTGGAGAGCGCAATCTGCTTTCTCGGCACAATTCTGTCGAGTCTGCTGAGCGCGAGGCTGATCCGGCGTTTCGGAACCGCGAGACTGACGGCGGGGTGCACGCTCCTCACCGCAGTTTCGCTTGTCGGATACGGCTGGGCGGGGAGCTTTCCCGTGATGCTCGCGCTGGCGGTGCCTCTTGGGCTCGGTGCGGGGTCCGTGGACACGGCTCTCAACAACTATGTGGCGCTTCACTACAGCGCCTCGAGGATGAGCTTTCTCCATTGCTTTTACGGCATCGGCGTAACCGTGAGCCCGTTTATTCTGGCGATGGTTTTTCGAAACGGAATGAACTGGAGAGCGGGCTACCGGGCTGCGGCGGGAATTCAGCTTGCGCTGGCGGCGGCGCTGTTTCTCTCCGTCCCGATCTGGAGAAAGGTGCACGGCGGCGAGAAGGTTTCCGAGGAGAATTTTCAGACGCTGACACTTCGGGAGGCGGCGTCAATCAAGGGCGTCAAAATCATGTGGCTTCTCTTTGCCTGCACCTGCGCGATTGAGATGTCGGTGGGCAGCTGGAGCAGTACATATCTCGTGGAACACCTCGGGCGCAGCCAGGAATTCGCCGCCCGTTCGATGACGGTTTACTACCTGGGAATGACGGCGGGGCGGTTCTTTTCGGGAATTCTGGCAAGGAAGCTTCACAGCTGGCAGATTGTAAAGCTCGGCCTGTGTGTGATGGGCGCGGCGCTTTTGCTGCTGCTTTTGACCGAAAGCGGAATTGTCGTGATGGTCGCCCTGGCCGCAATCGGGCTCGGCAACGGGCCGATGTTCCCGAATTTCAACTATGTCACCCCGGAAAATTTCGGGGAGGAAAAATCCCCCGCAATCATCGGAACACAGATGGTTGCGGCCAATGTCTCGATTGTCACGCTGCCGGTTTTGTGCGGTATCTGCGGACAGGCGCTCGGAATGTGGATTTTCCCGTATTACCTGCTCGCATGCTTCGCAGTGATGCTTATCGTATTCGCGGCGGCGATGCGCACATTTTCCATGCCGCGGCTTTTCGGAAGGCGCGGAACGCACAATCAGGAGGTTACCGATGGACAGACGATTGAAAGTATTGATGATTAACGGAAGCCCGAGAAAAAACGGCAATATTGCGCTGGCGCTGTCCGAGATGGAGGGCGTGTTCCGGGAGTGCGATGTCGATTTTGAGACCGTTCAGATCGGACGGATGGACATCCGCGGCTGCATCGCATGCGAGTCGTGCCGAAAGACCGGAAAATGTGTCTTCGATGATGTTGTGAATGAGCTTGCGACGAAGTTCGAGGCGGCGGACGGCCTCGTAATCGGTTCGCCGGTATACTACGGCTCCGCCAACGGAACGCTGATGGCGGCGCTTCAGCGCCTCTTCTACAGCACGCATTTTGATAAGAGCCTGAAGGTCGGTGCGAGCGTTGTGAGCGCCAGACGGTCGGGCTGCACCGCGACATTCGACGAGCTCAACAAATTCTTCACGCTTTGCAGCATGCCGGTTGCGACGAGCCAGTACTGGAACAACATCTACGGCTGGGAACCGGGCGAGGGAAGCGTTGACGACGAGGGTCGGCAGGTCATGCGTGTGCTCGCAAGAAACATGGTTTTCCTTATGCGAAGCATCGCCATGGGAAAGGAGCAGATAGGCCTTCCGGAGACGGAAAATCGCGTGTGGACGAACTTCACGCGGTAACTGTCGAAAATGAGGGGTTGACATTTTCCGAATGACCCTGTATAATCTGCAAATGTCAGAGACCGCTGACAAAAAAGAAAAATACGCTGCAAGGCGGGAAAGGGAGGTAACGCAATGATAATTCGGTCTAAGTACACATCGTATCTTTTTGTGAATAATGCCTCCCGGAGACATGCGGAATAGTGCAGCTGTAAGTATATCCTGCAGATAGGTCATACTATGCGTTTAAGCTGATTTTATGCCCCGACACCGGAAGGTGTCGGGGCTTTATTCGTTTCCGGGAAGCGACCGACATATGGGGCAAAGGAGGTGGCTTCATGTTCCAGATCAGAAACGTTACATTGACACATAAAAAAGACTTACACACCATCGTATCCGATTTTTCGCTTGTCCTGAATGACGGCGACCGCGCCGTGCTGATCGGTGAGGAGGGCAACGGAAAATCGACGCTGATAAAGTGGATTTACAACCCGGAGCTCGTGGAGGATTACATCGAGTACAGGGGCGAGAAGAGCACGGGCGGCGAGAGGCTTGCGTATCTGCCGCAGGAGTTGCCGGAATCGGAGAAGACGAAGAGCGTCTATGAGTATTTTACGGACTGCCCGGAGTTTGCGGAGATGTCCCCGAAGGAGCTTTCGAAGACGGCCGGCGACTTCCGAGTGGAACCGGAATTTTACTACCGCGATCAGGCGATGGAAACGCTCTCGGGCGGAGAGCGCGTGAAGGCGCAGATGATGCGCATTTTGTGCGGGAAGCCGACGATTCTCCTGCTCGACGAGCCCTCGAACGACATCGATATCGAGACGCTCACATGGATGGAATCGTTCATCAACGGCTGGCCGCATGCAGTTTTGTTTATCTCGCACGACGAGACGCTGATAGAGCGGACCGCCAACCGCGTGATTCATTTTGAGCAGCTGCGGAGAAAGACGATGTGCCGTCACACGGTCGCAAATGTGCCGTACCGGCAGTATGTCTCCGAGCGACTGAACGCCTTTGAAAAGCAGGAGCAGGGCGAGCGCCGCGAGAAGCGTATCCGCGATGAGAAGATTCGCAAGCTCGAGCAGACCGTGAACTCGCAGCTCAGCATGGCGCACTTCAGCTTCCACAACTCCATAGGGCGTCTTCTCAAAAAGAAGATGAAGGCCGTCAAATCGCTTGAGCACCGCTTTGAGCGCGAGGATGCGAACATGACGGAGATGCCCGAGCAGGAGGAGGCGATCTACTTCCGCTTAGGCGATAAGGACAGTGCGATTCCTGCCGGAAAATGGGTCGTGCAGTGTGAACTGCCGGAACTTCGCACCGCGGACGGTAGCCGTGTTTTGGCGGAAAATATTTCCCTCAAACTTCGCGGCTCCGAGAAGATTGCCATCGTCGGGAAGAACGGCTGCGGAAAGACGACGCTCCTTTCGAAGCTTGCGGAGGAGCTGACGGCGAGAACGGACATCCGCGCGGAGTACATGCCGCAGAACTACGAGGAACTTCTCGATTCGGATATGACGCCCGTCGATTTTCTGGATAAGACCGGCGACAGGGAGGAGCGGACGAGAATCCGAACCTACCTCGGTTCGCTTCGGTACACATTTGACGAGATGGATCATCCGATCCGGGAACTCTCGGGCGGACAGAAGGCGAAGGTGTTGCTGCTGAAACTCAGCATGTCCGGCGCAAATGTGCTTATCCTCGACGAGCCGACGCGGAATTTTTCGCCGTTGTCAGGGCCGGTGATACGGCGGATGCTTCGCGATTTTCCGGGGGCAATCATCAGCGTTTCACACGACCGGAAGTACCTTTCGGAGGTTTGCGACCGGATCTACCGGCTCACTCCCGGAGGGCTTGCGGAAGAGCAACCGCCGACCGCCGAGTGAGGAAACAAAAAAGACCGAAATCTGACAGTTTTTCATTCCCTCCGAAGCCTTTCTGCGGTATAATAAATCAAATGGGCAAATCGGGCCCGGGAGAGTGGAAAGGATGAGGGAAATGCGATGAATACTATCGGGACGAAAACAATCGAGACAGAGCGGCTGATTCTTCGGAGATACACGGTTGAGGATGCCGAAGACATGTACAACAACTGGGCTTCCGACCCGGAGGTCACAAAGTTTTTAAGCTGGCCGACGCACACAAGCGTTGATTTTACGAGAAGCCTTCTGACGCAGTGGGTTTCGTACTATGAGGAGGGGAAGACCTACAACTGGGGAATCACCCTGAAGGGGTCGGACCATGTCATCGGCAACATTGCGGTTGTCGAGCGCGATGAGCGGACCTGCTCGTACGAACTCGGGTACTGCCTCGGCAGGGCGTACTGGGGCAGGGGTATCATGCCGGAGGCGCTCCGGGCCGTAATCCGGTACCTCTTCGACGGCGAGAGCGACCTGCAGCGAATTTATGCGACCCACGATTTGCGCAACAAAAAATCCGGGCGCGTTATGCAGAAAGCAGGCATGCGCTTTGACGGCGTGCTCCGCGGTTCGAAGAAAAACAACCACGGAATCCATGACACGGCGTACTACTCGGTGCTTCGCAGCGACTGCCTGACGCAGGCGCAGTATGAGGAGTTGTTTGCGCAGATGTATCCGGACTTCTTTGAGAACGACTATGTGCGGAACATCCCGGAGGATGAGGTTGCCTCGGAGCAGATTCTGCGGCTGCAGGAGTTTGATCCCGGCTGTTACGAGAAGGATTTTCCGAAAAATGTGACCTTCGGATATTTTAACGGCGACACGGAGGAGCTTCGAAGGGATGTAGCGACAGTGGTCGGGCACTGGCCGCAGTATTTCACGGAGAAGAGCCGCATATACTGCGGTTATGTGGACGGCAGAGTCGCGAGCTTCTGCCTGGTGGAGGACTTCGGAGAGCATGTCGTAAACGGCGTTCGCTGCAGAATCGGCGGACCGGGATGCGTGGGTACGCTTGCGGAGTACCGCAACCGCGGAATCGGGCTGTCCATGATTCGCAACGTGACGGAGATTTTGCGGGATGAGTTTTTCGACTACAGCTACATTCACTATACCTACGAGCCGCAGTGGTACGGGCTTTTGGGATATAAGACGGTGCTGCGGTGGAACGGAAGCGGTTTTATCCGCGGCGAGGGGAAAGAAGGGTGAAACAATGGCAAACGACTGCGGTTTTTCAAAAGACAACGACTGGTTTCGTTACCGCGCCGGTGCGATACTGGTGCGGGACGGGAAAATGCTGTTCGTAAGATCGATGTACGGCGGCATTTTCGAAAAATAAAGAATTGCGAGGGGTATGCGATGAGACTGATTCTGGTGCGTCACGGAGATCCGAACTATGAGCTTGACTGCCTGACGGAGCTCGGGCACAGACAGGCGGAGGTGGTTGCAGAGCGCCTAATGGAGGAGGGGATTCAGAAGATCTTCTGCTCTCCGCAGGGGCGCGCGCAGCAGACCGCGAAGCCGTTTGCCGAGCTGTCGGGGCTTAAGGAGATCGAGACGCTTGATTTCATGCGGGAGATTCGGTTCGGAAAGGCGGACAAACTGTACATGGAGGGGAATCCCTGGGTGTGTTCCTTCGGGTTGATGCACGAGGGTGTGAACCTGCAGGATCCGGACTGGCAGAGTTTCCCTGATTTTGCGGAAAATACGGCGACGGCGGATGTCAACGCGGTGCAGGCCGGCGTCGACGGGTGGCTGGCGACACTCGGTTACCGGCGTGAGGGGCTGTACTACCGCTGTACCAATGAGACTGATGAGAAGAAGACATATGTTCTGTTCAGCCACGGAGGCTCCTCGACGGCGCTTCTGTCGCGGGTGCTTAACATTCCGTTCCCGCACATGTGCGTGATGTTCGGACATATTCCGCACACCTGCATCACATCGCTTCGGTTTGACCGTAACCCGGGAGCCCTTGCGATGCCCTTGCTCGAGTACTCGGTGGATGCAAGGCACCTGAGCGTGTTCAGGGAAGGTATGACCGGGTCGGTGGAACGGGCGCAGAGCTGACGCCTTAGCTGCGGTGTCATTACAGAAAGGATGATGAAAAATGGTAATGTTTTTAAGACTTCGGAATATCTGATTGCGTGAGACCGTTGATCGATGGTTTCACGCTTGGAAACAACAGGCGAAACTATTGAATCAAAAAGGAGAACTATCATGATATTCCAGGATAATATTATCAAACAGTATTTGAAAAATGTGTACTTTATCGCGGGCACGCCCTGCGGCGGCAAGACCACCGTGTCGCGGGCGCTCGCAAAGCAATACGGGATTCCGGTGTACGACATCGACGAGCGGTTCCCGGAGCATCAGGCAATGTCCGACCCGGCCTCGCAGCCGGCGATGAACAAAAGTTTTCGCGACGCCGACGAGTTTTTCGGACGGAGTGTTGCGGAGTACAAGGCGTGGCTTCTTAAGAACACAAGGGAGCAGCTGGATTTTGTGCTGTTGGATCTGATGCGGATTTCGAAGGATCGGATTGTGCTGTGCGACTGCCATCTGACGCTGGAGCAGGCGGCGCAGATTACGGATCCGTCCCATGTGGCGTTTATGCTGAAAAAGCCGGAAAATCTTGTGGATGAGTATTGCAACCGTCCGGATCATCAGGGCTTCAGCGATTTCATTCACAGCGCGACGGACTTTGAAAAGGCGAAGGCGACCTGCAACGAAACGCTTCTTTCGCTCAACGCCAAATACTATGAGGATGTGAAGGCGAGCGGGTATTTCTGTGTTGACCGTGCGGACGGCTTAAGCGTCGAGGAAACCGTGGCGCTTACAGCGAAGCATTTCGGGTTCGACCGGCTGACGCAGGTTTTCAGAGTTGAGAAGGACACGCCATTCGCGGCGGAATTTCTTAAGTTCGTGGAAAACTGCTCCTGGACGGAGGTTCGCGACCACATCGCGGGCCTGGTCCGAAGCTGGGAGTTCACGGACTGGGAGACGATGTTCGCGGCGGTAAAGGACGGTAAGATTATCGGCATGGCTTCGCTTCTTAAGACCGACTACTATCCGCTTCCGGAAATCTTTCCGTGGGTGTCGTGCGTGTTTGTCGAGAAGGAGCACCGCGGCGACCGGATTAGCGGAGCGTTGATTGATGCAGCCAACCGTTATGCGAAGGAGCAGGGCTTTACGAAGACCTACATTCCGACGGAGTACACGGGGCTGTATGAGCGGTACGGCTACACCTACATAAAGGACATCGTCAATTACGGCGGTGGCACGGACAGGCTATATGTTAAAGAACTGTAAAAAGCTGAAGAATCAATGATTCTACGCGTGTAGTACAACGGGAGCGGCGATATCGTCCAAAGCCCGGTTGCAGGAGAGCGAGGTGTTCTGACATGAATTATTTCGTGGAAGGCGTGCAGGGTGCCGGCAAGAGCACGCTTGTGAGCCGTCTGGCGGAGCATTTTCCGAAGTATCGGGTGTTTCGCGAGGGTGACTACAACCCGGTGGAGCTTGCGTGGTGCGCATATATGACCGAAGCGCAGTACGGAGAAGTGCTTGCGCGGTATGAAAGCATTCGTGAGGAAATCATCGCTAACACGCACACGGAAGACGACCGAAAGATCGTCACCTACACAAGAATTATCACGGACGTTCCGGGGTTCCACAAGGACTTGGAGCGGTATGAGATTTACAATGGCCGCATAAGCCGCGCGGAGTTTGAGGAGATTATCCTCGGGCGCTACGCGCGGTGGAGCGGCGACCGATCGATTTTTGAGTGTTCCGTTTTTCAAAACATCGTAGAGACCGATCGATTTTTGAGTGTTCCGTTTTTCAAAACATCGTAGAAAATCAGATTCTGTTTTACGAGATGACAGACGAAGAGATCCAGGATTTTTTCCTGCGGCTTAAGGCCGTTCTCGCGGGGCGGGACTTCCGGATTCTGTATCTGGAGGCAGATGACATTGCCGGGTCTCTTCAGGTCATCCGTAAAGAGCGCGTCGACCAAAACGGCGCCGAAATGTGGTTTCCGCTGATGGTCGGATTCCTCGAGGAGAGTCCCCACGGCGTGCGCCACGGATTGAAAGGATTTGAAGGACTTGTAAAACATTTGGAACATCGCAAGGCTCTGGAGAAGCGAATCTTAACGGAGGTGTTTCCGGAGCAGGCGGTGATACTGAAATCTAAACATTATGATTTGAATGCGGTGCCGGCCGATCTTTGAGCCGCCCGCAGGATTTGGAGGACAAAAAGACGAATATTCTTAATCAGGCAAAAGATTTATATCAACTGAACGACTGTGAGTTGCAGGCGGTCACCGGACACGAGGGCGGCCGAAACGACATTTACATCTGCTCGTCGAACGGAGAGAAAAAATATGTGCTTCGCATCTCGGCGACGGGAGACCGCACAGAGGAGGATTACCTCGCGGAGACTGAGTTCGTGCATTACCTGGCGGAGGGCGGGGCGCCTGTCGCGGATGTGATCCCGTCGAAGAACGGGCGACTGGTGGAGCGCATCGCTTCGGAAAATGATACTGACAAAGCGGCTGTCTTCGCGAGCCTTTTCGAGTTTGCAAAGGGGATGCTTCTGTGCGATAACGGTTATCGTTACCGCGAGGGAGCGCCGCTTACGGAGTACTTTTATAACACCGGAAAGACGCTCGGAGCGATCCACCGGCTGGCGAAGAATTTTACGCCGAAGCACCGCCGGGCAGACTATTTTGACAAATTCAACATGGACTACATCGGACAGCTGATTCCGGACGAATACACGGAGCTAAAGGCGGCAATCGCCGATCGGATCCGGCAGTTTGGGGAGCTTCCGAAGACACCGGATAACTATGGATTGGTGCATTTTGATTTTTGCGATGGCAACTATCATGTGGATCTGAGCAACGGCGATGTCACGGCGTTTGATTTTGACAATTGCTGCTATTGCTGGTACATGTTCGACCTGGCGCATCTGTGGACGCACGGCATCGGCTGGTTTATGCAGGAGCGCGATGTCGCGAAACGAAGGGAGGGCATGGAGTGGTACTTCAGCCACATCCTGAACGGCTACCGCAGTGAAACGGATGTGTCAGAGGAGGAGTTGTCGAAACTCCCGCTGTATATCGACATGACGCTCATCGAGTCCGTCGTCGACGAGTTCGAATGTGCAGCCCGCGAGGGCGAGGATGTGGATCCCGAGGACATCGAGGATGAGGCGGAATGCCTTATAAACGGAATTCCTTACGCGGGGTATTTCGAGGAGTAGCGACCGCTGAAAATACAGGAGCGGAATATGGACATAACAGACAATCTTCCGGAGTCCATCCGGAGTTTAACAGAGGGCAAGCCCTATGAAACCGATGACTTCGGTAAATCGGGTTCGCTTGTGCGAATCTACGACGACTTCGTTTTGAAGGTTGAGAAGGAGCGCCCGCAGCTTGCGCAGATGGCGGAGGTTATGCGGTGGCTTGAGGGCAAACTGCCGGTACCGAAGATTCTTGCGACCGAAGTGAAGGACGGGTATCGGTATCTTCTGATGAGCAAAGTACAGGGCCGCATGGCCTGCGATGAGTACTACATGAACCGGCCGGAGGAGCTGACGACACTTCTTGCGGAGGCTCTTCGTATGCTGTGGAGCATTGACATCTCGGACTGCCCGAAGACCTTCGATCTTTCGGCGGAACTCGAGGAGGCGAAGTACCGCGTCGAGCATAATCTCGTGGACCTTGACGACTTGGAGCCGGAGACCTTCGGTGAGGGCGGTTTCAAGGACACGAAGGAGCTTTGGCAGTGGCTGTATGACAACCAGCCGGTGCCGGAGCCGGTGTTTGCCCACGGTGACTTCTGCCTGCCGAACGTCTTCTTCGAGGACGGCAGGGTGAGCGGTTTCATCGATCTCGGCGATGCCGGAATTGCGGACCGTTGGTACGACATTGCGCTCGGCTACCGGAGCTTAAAGCACAACGCCGACGGAACCTACGGAAAGCTCTATGAGGGTGTCAATCCGGACGAACTGTTTGCAAAGCTCGGCATCGAGCCGGATTGGGAGAAGATCAGGTATTACATTTTACTTGACGAGCTGTTTTGAACGGCAGTGTAGCCGACAACTTCGGAAAATATTCAGACAGGGGGGACAAATGCATGGAAATCACGTATAAGAAAATGACGGAAGCGGAGCTCGGAGCCTTTATCAAAATGAGGATTACGCAGCTAAAGGAAGAGTACACCTCGGAAGGCAAGGTGCCTCCGGAAGTGGACCTTGAGGCGGCGCTTTGGGATTTCTATCATCGCCACATGGCGGACGGGACATTCGTTTCGTGGCTTGCGCTGGACGGGGAGAAGATCATCGGAACCAGCGGCATGTCATTTGTCGAAAAGCCGCCGTATTTCAGTTGCCCGACAGGGCGGCTGGGGCTTCTTTCAAGCATGTTCACGGATCCGGCGTACCGCCGCATGGGCATTGCGAAGGAGCTTCTTCACCGTGTGGTGGAGGAGGCGAGAGCCTACGGCTGCGGCGCAGTGCAGATCACGGCGTCGAACATGGGCGTGAAGCTTTACACCGCCTACGGATTTACCCACAACGGGAATTTCATGCAGTACAAATTGTAAGAGAAAGGCCTCGCGGAGGGGGATTCGCGGGGATCGGTATAACGAATGGATATTTCGAAAAATGATATCCGCATCCGCAACGCCGGCGCTGCCGATTGTGAGCAGCTGGCCGCGTGGTGGAATGACGGGAAGATAATGGCGCACGCCGGTTTTCCGAACGGACTCGGCACGACGCCGGCGCATATCCGCGAGGAGATCGCGGACGACGCCGACGATACGAAGCGCCGGCTCATCATTGAGTACAAGGGCACGCCCATCGGCGAGATGAGCTATTACAATCTTGGCCGCCATGTTGCGGAGATGGGCATCAAGATCTGCAACACGGACTATCAGGAGAAGGGCCTCGGGCGGACGATCCTGAGCATGCTGATCGCGGAGCTGTTTCAAAGAGGCTACGAGAAGATTGTGCTCGACACCAACCTGAAAAACGAGCGCGCACAGCATGTTTATGAGATGCTCGGATTCCGCAGGCTGCGGGTGAACATCGATTCGTGGGAGGATCAGCTCGGCGAGCTGCAGTCGTCGGTGGATTATGAGCTTGTGCCGGGGGATTTTCAGAATTATTCCGCCTAAGAATGACAATACGAAGGAGAGCCTATGGAAGTACGAAAGTTGGCAGGGGAAGAGCGATATGCCGCATATCTGACGGCGGTGTACTGCTTTCACTCGCGCGTGGAGGACGTGGAAGCGAGGCATGAGCACCAGTTGAATGTCACGATTGAGGACTGGGGTGCATTTGACGACAACAATACGCTGATGGCCCGCGTCATCAACAATCACTTTAATTTCTATGTGGACGGAACGGCTGTGAAGGCCGGCGGAATCGGCGCCGTTGCGACATTGCCGGAGTACCGCAACTCGGGCGCAATCCGGGCAATCTTTAGGAATTTGCTGCCGGAGGCGTACGCAAACGGCGAGGTGATCTCGGCGCTCTATCCGTTCAAGCATGAGTTTTACCGCAAATTCGGCTACGAGACGGTCATCGGCTGGAGTCAGTACAGCCTTACGCCGGAGCTTCTGTGCCGCTACCGTTTTGACGGCGAGGTCGTAAAATGGAAGCCGGGCAGCCCGGTTACGGACTTTATGACCGTGTACAACGCCTTCGCGCCGCAGTATAACCTGGCGCATGCGCGCACGGAAGAGGAGATGCTTGAGCACATGAAGGTCGAGAAGGAGTACATCGACCGGCGCTTCTCGTATGTACTGAAGGAAAACGGCGAGCCCGTTGCCTATGTGATCTTCAGGGACATCAAAAACGATCCGGCCGCGATTCTTCAGGTGGAGGAGTGCGCATGGACATGCCGCGAGGGCTTCCGCGCCGTGCTTGGGTTCCTCGCAAGATTCGAGGCGGACTACGGCACGATTGAGTTGCGGCTTCCCGCGGGAATCGACCTTTTGCGCGTCATCGTGACGCCGAATGCGTACGCTGTTAAGGAGACGGTTTTCCCGAATTTCATGGTGCGTGTAATCAACGCGAAGAAGCTTCTGGAAACCATCAAAAAGCCCGGGGATTGCGATTTCACGCTCAAGATTACGGACGAGATGATTTCGGAAAATAACCGCACTTACCGCGTGCTTTCCGACCGCGTCGAGACGGTGGGCGAGCGGTTCGCAGCGGACGACGCCGGCGCCGCGGACACTGCGCCCAAGGCGGACCTTGAGATCAATGTGCGCGCCCTCGGACAGCTCGCAATCGGCGGGCTTACCATGGACGAGGCACTGCTTCGCACGGATGTGACCGTAAACGCGAAGGAGGAGATGCTCCGCCGCGTGTTCATCCCGAAGAAAATATATGTCGGAGAGCATTTTTAATTGACACAGGAAAGGAGCGCTCCGATGCTTTTATACCACTACTACGAAGAGAAAAACGGGCCGTTTCGAAGCATTTCGGAGCTTTCGGATGCGAAGGCGGAAGAGGTGCTGGCGCGGATTCGGGAGGAGAAGCCGGATGCCTTCATTTCGAAGCGGCCGGAGGATTATGTGCAGAAGCGGCGATGTGCGCACGCTGTCCTTTACCTACGGCGATTCGCACCCGACCTTCAGCGGAAATGTGAAGGACGGAAAGGAATACCGAAACCGCCTTTATACCTACGGGGAGATTCAGGAAATTATCGACAAATACGGCCTTCCCCAACACTGGAATCCGGATTTCAGGTTCGGCCCGGAATGCTATGTGGAGGTTCAGATGTGGACTGACCGAGGACTTGAGAAATACTTGAAATAACAGGCATGAGCAGATGTTGATACGCGAGTTACAACCGAATGAGGCCGGTGTATTAAAGGACTTCCTGTACGAGGCCATTTTCCTTCCGGAGGGCGTGACGCCGCCGGAGCGCTCCATCGTGGAGCTTCCGGAACTTCGAATCTATTACGAGGGCTTCGGCACGGGAAAGGCCGACTGCTGCATGGTCGCGGAGGAAGGCGGCCGGATTGTCGGCGCGGCCTGGACGCGCCTGATGAAGGACTACGGGTATGTGGATGACCAGACGCCCTCCTTTGCTATTTCTCTTTACCGGGAATACCGGGGGCAGGGCATCGGCACAAAGCTGATGCTTGCGATGCTTAACAAGCTCCGGGAAAAAGGCTTTGCCCGCGCATCTCTTGCGGTTCAGAAGGCCAACATAGCCGAGCGGATGTACGAGAAGGTCGGCTTTCACTCCGTCTCGGAAAATGCAGAAGAGTACATCATGGTGTGCGATCTGAATGCAGATGTTGCTGACCGGGTTGCGAAGATTTTTGCGGAGGAATCCAAGCGGATTCTCGTCGACAACTTGGTGGGCGTTTACCTCCACGGATCGGCGGTGATGGGGTGCTTCAATCCCGAAAAAAGCGATGTTGACCTACTGGTTGTTGTGAATGAGGAACCCACGGATACCGTGAAACGTGCCTTTCTGGATATGGTTGTATCCCTCAATGAAAACGGTCCCGCGAAGGGCATCGAGATGAGCGTCGTGAGGCGCGGGGTATGTAAACCGTTCGTATACCCGACGCCTTTTGAGCTGCATTTTTCGAAGATGCACCTTGATTGGTATCGGAGCAATCCGGAGGATTATATTGCGAAGATGAAGGGCACCGACAGGGATCTGGCGGCGCACATTACGGTGATCCGCGCAAGGGGCGTATGTCTGTGCGGAGCACCCATAGATGAAGTCTTCGGGGAAGTCCCGAAGCAGGACTATATCGATTCGCTTTGGCACGATATCGCCGATGCAGAGGACGATGTCGCCGAAGACACCATGTATCTTACGCTCAACTTAGCCAGAGTTCTTGCGTTTTTGCAGGACGGAAGCGTCCTCTCCAAGAAAGAGGGCGGCGAGTGGGGGCTTAAGAATCTGCCGGAGAAGTACCACGGACTTCTTCGGGAAGCACTTTCGGAATATCGCGGCGAAACGCCGGGGTATGATATAAGCATAGCCAAAGACTATGCAAATGAGATGCTGCGTCTGATCGGAAATAATATGCAACCGCAGTAACGACAGGAGAGCATGACTCCCGCGTGTTACGAGCACGCGATGCGGATTTCGAAAAGGAACAGACAAAGTGTCGAAAGATTTCCAAAAAGGAGATGTTGAATGAAGTATGCTGTAATTTCGGACATTCACGGCAATCTCCCGGCTCTTGAGGCGGTTCTTCAGGACGCGAGGGAGCAGGGGGCAGACGGTTATCTGTTTGCCGGCGATTACTGCTTAAGCGGACCGTATCCGGATGAGTGCATCGACGCGATGCGTGCCATCCCGGGAGCTTATGTTCTGTGGGGAAACGAGGAGGCCTATCTGGAAAATCTGGAGGGCGCGGATCCCGATACCTGGACGGACGGGCAGATGCAGATTTCCTATTATTGCTTTCGGAGCGTTCGGAAAGAAAATCGGGAGTATCTCGCGGCTCTGCCGCGCCGGATCGATCTCGAGTGCAACGGCGTGAACATTCACATCACCCATAACAAAGCCGATTTTCTCGGCCCGCTGGAGGGAACGCATTGGCGTTCGTCGGCTTTCGGCGCGAAATACGGCGGTCGTGCGGTAACAAAAGAGATGATGCGCAGAGAGATTCATGCGGAAAATGATTCCGATGAAGTGCTTCAGGAGAGGATCCGGGAGCTGTCCGACGGCGTATACATCTTCGGACACACGCATGTACAGTGGAGTTATCGTTCGAAGGACGGGCGAGTTGTTTTGATGAACCCGGGTTCCTGCGGACTGCCGCTGGACTGCCTGCCCGGTACGGTTCCGTACATTTTGCTTGAGATAACGGAACAGGGCGGGATTCTCGTCGATGAACGGAGAGTCGAATTTGATGTAGAGCGCTATGTCGGGGAACTTCTTCGTTCGGAGCAGTTTCAGCAGGCGCCGGTATGGACGAAGGTCATTCAAAAGGAAATCCTCACGGGGCGCGAGCATATGCTGCCGTTTTTGATGCGTGTGGAAGCGTATGCGCAGAGTATCGGTGATGAGCGCCGACCGTACATGGTTGAAACCTGGGAGAAGGGCTACGAGGCCTGGAACCGGGAAATGACAGTGTGACCGTCCAGCGGTTCAGTAATACTCACGGAGTAAAAAATGAACACAAACAAGAGTATAAACGCGCGCCTTCTCGGGCTGTTCAGCGGTTTTCCGGAGCATCATTTCACCGATGCTCTTGCGGCGGTTTTGCGGGAAAACCTGCCCAGGCGGGAGCTGATTGTATTTATCAGCGCCGACCCGGAGAATTTTGCGCAAAATGATGATGACCGTGACGGTATGCATGAGATGTTCGCGGAGCTTGGCCTGGCATTTGCCGCAAAGCATGTGATCGACCGGCGTACCGGAGCGGAAGAGGCAGTAAGGCTTATAAGAGAAGCGGATTGCATCTGGCTTATGGGCGGCGAACCGACATGGCAGATTCAGCTGATTCGCGACCTCGGGATTGATACGGAACTTCACAGGAGCAAGGCGGTGATTCTCGGCGTGAGCGCGGGTTCCATGAACCTCGGACGCCTGGTCGCTTATGTCTGGGACAATCCGGAGTTTTATGAGGCTCTCGGCTTCACGGACATTACAATCAAGGCCCACTATGAGGAAGGGGAGTGGTTCGTTCCGCTTTTGAAGGAAATGTCCATGACACATCCGATCGTTGCGATGGAGGACCGGAGCGCCATCTTTGTGAAGGGCGACGCCATTTGGAAGGTCGGCGAGATGCACCTGTTTGACAAGGGTCAAATCGGGCCGATTACCGACGAAAGACTAAAGGAGTTAATGTAACATGTATAAGATTATAGAATTAACAGAGGAGCAATCGGAAGAGCTCGACGAGGCTTTGGAGGAGTTCGATACCGAATATATCACATACCGCATGGAGGGCAGCATTTGCCTCGGAATTCAGAAGGACGGCGAGCTGATCGCCGGCGTGAATTCGTGTGTGACATGCTTTAAAATCCTGTATATCGAGACGTTGTTCGTGCAGGAGGAGTATCGCAGAACGGGCCTCGGTAAACAGCTGATCACCGAGCTGGAGAAGCGTGCGAAGGAGATGGGCGTAAACCTCATCCGCGTCGACACCTTTGACTGGCAGGGGAAGGACTTCTATCTTGCGATGGGGTACGAGCTTGCGGGCCGGTACACCTGCGAGGAGGACGGCTTTTCCGAGTATTTCTTCATCAAACGGATTTAGTATGAGTTAAAAACGGAGGAATCAAACTATGGTTTTGTTAGCAATCGATCTTCAGAGAGGCTTGCTTGTTGAAGATCTTTACAACTACGAAGGTTTTGTTGCGAACATGAAGAAGCTTCTTGCGGAGGCGAGAGAGCGCGGCGTGGAGGTCATCTACGTGCGGCACGACGCCGGCGAGGGAAGCGGAATGAGCGAGGGCGACTGGGATTTTGAGTTCTATGATGAGCTTGCGCCCCTGCCCGGCGAGAAGGTGTTCGTGAAGAAGGTTAACAGCTGTTTCAGCAACAAGGAGCTTTGCAAATACCTCGAGGACAAGGGCGAGGAGACGGTGATTATCGCCGGTCTTCAGACCAACTACTGCATCGACGCGTCCATCAAGTCCGCATTTGACCGCGACTACGGCGTGATTGTGCCCGAGGGCTGCAATTCCACATTTGACAACGACTACATGGACGGCGAGACCACGGTTCGCTACTACAACGAGGACATCTGGGAGAGTTTCGCGGATGTAGTCAGCATTGAAGAGGCATTTGAGGTAGAGGAATGAAAAAGGAGCACACAATAGTTGCGCTTCCGAAGGTGGAATGGAAAGGCACTCCGATCATGATGAGATACACCACGGAGGAGTACTTCGATGTGGAGATTTCGGAGTGCCCGGACGCTTTCGAGGCGAAGCTTGTAAAGAAGAAGTTTGACACGCCGGTGACACATTCACCGGAGGAGTATGATTTTCCGGACAGTCTGTATCAGGATCACTGGGAGAAGGCCGAGGCCTACGGCATGTACACCGAGGAGAACGGGGAGCGGAAAATGCTCGCCTGCATCGAGGTGTGTCCTGAGGAGTGGAGCAACCGCCTGATGGTGACGGAGCTGTGGGTGGACGATTCCCTGCACAGACAGGGCGTCGGCACGGCGCTTATGAACAAGGCGAAGGAGGTTGCGAAGGCCCAGGGGCGCAGAGCAATCATCTTAGAGACCCAGTCCTGCAATGTGAGAGCCATCGCGTTTTATCGAAGCCAGGGCTTTCAGCTGTTAGGGTTTGACACCTGCTGCTACACAAATCGTGACATAAAAAGACATGAAGTCCGCATCAACCTGGTGTACTATATGGATGACCGTGACGGACGCTGGTAACGGCCCGGAAAGAACGGAGACACTATGATTACGACAAAACAATTTCAGATATTGACGGACATCAATCTGGTGTGGAAGCTGATGACGGAGGTCTATGATCACGAAGAGAGCAACGGACCTGCGGCACCTTTCTTTGAGTACGCTATTACGTCGCCGTGGCACGACCGCGATTACGACCGTCTGGACCGCTTCTGGATGGACGGCGATGTGCCGGTTGCGTTCGTGTTTTACGAGACATCCGCGGATGAGATTTATTTCGTGCTGCGCCCGGGCTATGAGGCGCTTGCAGACGAAATGGTCGGGTATGCGGAGAATGCATTTCCGAAGTTTGAGGAGCCCACGGAGTTCGTAATCGGAAGCCGGCAGACGGCGCTGATTGATGCGGCGAAAAAGCGCGGATATCAGCTCGCGTACGAGGACTCGGATCTGTATTTTGATTTTCGGACCGGGACGCTTGATTATCCGCTGCCGGAGGGGTATCATTTTACGAATCCGGCGGACAACGACCCGCTGAAGGTCGCAAAATGCCTTTGGGACGGCTTTAACAAATCGGAGCACGGCGAGTTTACGGACTGGGAGAAGCCTGTCAAAAACGGCGGCATCAGCCCGCACGAGCTTTACCACAATGTGCTCGGCGCGACCATCGCGCCCGCACCCCATGCAACCTATGAGTACACTACCGTCATTGCGGATGAGAACGACAACTATGTCTGCTTCTCCGGGATGTGGTGGGTACCGGAAAATAAACTTGCCTACATGGAGCCTCTTTGCACAGTGCCGGAGCATCAGCACAAGGGACTGGCAGCGGCAGCGCTTGCGCACCATGAGAAGAACCTCAGGCCGTTGGGCGCCGAGGTTATGACCGGGGGCGGCAACGACTTCTATCGGAAGATCGGATATCAGGGCGTCCATGTGTACGGGCACTACGTGGGACGGGGTTAGTGGTCCATTACCGGGCATCATCAAAAGAAATGAGGAGCGATATGGATTACCTGAAAGAAAACAGTAAAATATGGGATGACCGGTCCGCCAACGCGGACCGGTGGTCCGTCCCGGTCTCGAGCGAGGAAGTTGCGCTGGCGAGACAGGGCGAATGGAGCATTTTGCTGACGCCGACGAAGCAGGTCCCGCACGACTGGTTTCCGCAGGAGTTGGCCGGGAAACATGTTCTGTGTCTCGCGAGCGGAGGCGGCCAGCAGGGCCCGATCCTCGCCGCAACGGGCGCGAACGTGACGGTATTCGACAATAGTAGAACACAGTTAGATAAGGACTTGTACGTCGCACAGAGAGATGGACTGACGATCGCGACGGCGCAGGGAAATATGCAGGATCTTTCCGAATTTGCCAACGAAAGTTTTGACCTTGTGATCAACCCGTGGTCTAACAGTTACATCGACAACGTACTTCCGGTATGGAAGGAATGCGCCCGGATACTCAAGAAGGGTGGTATTCTCATCGCCGGCTTCAGCAACGGGGTCGAGAGTATCTTCGACCCGGTGAAACTCGAGCAGGGCGAACTCAGCGTGGCGTACAAGCTGCCTTACGCGGATGTTGACCATCTGGACAATCCGGACATAAAGCGGATTGCGGAGGCCGAAGGTTACATCTGGGGGCACACGCTCACGGACCAGATCGGCGGACAGATTGACGCCGGCTTTGCAATCGTCGGGTTCTACGAGGACCGCGGCGGCACCCCGCTCGACAACTTTATGAGCGGCTCGATTGCGACGAAAGCGGTGAAACTGTGATGCTAAAACGTCAACAAAGACGACCGGCAACCTCTTAAAAATGACAAAAGCAAGTGGCGGTGTCCCTTGAAAAATGACAAACAAGCATCATAAGGAGAATCCGAAATATGAATAAGGACTGGTCAGAGAAAAACAAAAAGATGCAATCGCTCATCGGCAGGGAAGCGGCCTTCGCCGAGGGAATCGAAGCGCTGATCGACTTACGAAACGATCTGCTTACGCAGGTTTCGTATATCGTGAATCCGTATCCGGAGGAGGCCTTTTACCAAATGCCGTTTGCGGGGGCGGACGGGTATCACAGCAAGACACTTGCGTATTCCATGTGGCACATTTTCCGCATTGAGGATATCGTGGCGCACACGCTGATCAAGGGGGACGAGCAGATTCTTTTCGCCGGCAAATGGCAGCAGAAAACGGGCAGTCCCATCATCACCACAGGCAATGAACTTAAGGGCGAGGAAATCGCGGAGTTCTCGAAGAAACTGAATGTCAAGGTCCTGTTTGAGTATTGCAAAGCGGTGAAGGATTCCACCGACGAGTTGCTGCGAAGCCTCGCCTATAAGGATTTGAAGCGCAAATTTTCTGACGAGGATAAGAAGCGGGTGATTGACAGCCAATGCGTTAGCACGGACGAGGATGCTGTCTGGCTGATTGATTACTGGTGCGACAAGGATGTACGCGGACTTCTGAAAATGCCGTTTTCCAGACATTGGATTATGCATATCGAAGCCATGTGCCGGATCAGCAATAAGTTGTGTCAGAATGCGAGAAAAGGAGCGGACCCGATTGCCCGATGCGGTCTGTCCTGCAACCATTGCTTTTTGAAGAGTTGGTGCGGAGGGTGCAGAACCGCTTACAACACCTGCTCCGATGCAATGAACCATCCGGATAAGGTATGCCCCAACACTGCCTGCTGCATGGAAAAGGGTATCGACGGCTGCTACGAGTGCGACGCGCTTGTGAGCTGCCGGAAAGGCTTCTACGAATACGATGATGTGAACGCCATCAAGGCGATGGCTTTGTTCATCCGTAAGTACGGAAAAGCGGAACTTTTGAAGACGATGGACAGGCTCCACAAAGAGCATGATTTTGAAAAGATTCAGGAGGTTCTCGGGAACGACCTGGATGAGGGCTTTGCGATACTGGAAAAAACCAGGCGCGGGTGGAATTGACATGGAGTGATTCGGAAAAAGAAACCGAAAATCTTTACATTTTACGCTGAAACAGCTCCATAATCTTTACTTTTAGTGCGGAGTGTGGTAAAATATGTAAAGATTTCGGGAGGTGGATTCATGATTTCTTATGAAGGCCTTGAGAAGGCGCTTAAGGATAAAGGCATCGGAAAGACGGAACTCTCTGTGCGGTTAGGACTGTCGACACGCACAGTCGCGAAGATTGGAAAAGGGGAAAGATTATCCAACCGAAGCATACAAAAGATTGCCGACTGGTTGGGCGTTGAATCGGAAGATCTCATGAGAGAAGTTTCCGATAACAGGATACTGCAGGTGCTGCGGGAGGAGAAAGAAGTAAAACTTTCCGGCGGTTTGTATCATGAACTGCAGGTCAGGATGACCTATAATTCCAATCATATCGAAGGGAGCAAACTTTCCGAGGACCAGACAAGGCTGATTTTCGAAACAAATACTCTTGATGCGGGGGACGGTATTCAGGTCGATGATGTGCTGGAAACGGTCCATCATTTTCGTGCAATCGATTATGTGATTGATATTGCAGAGGATGAACTGACAGAAGATATTATCAAGCATTTGCACTATATTTTAAAGCACGATACCAAGGACGCCTCGCTTTCCTGGTTTGCGGTCGGGGCTTATAAGAAGCGCGCCAACACGGTCGGAGGTCGGGAAACATCGAAACCTTCGGAAGTACATGAGCATATGAAAGATCTGCTACATAGGTATAATGCGAAGGATGATGTGACGCTTGAAGATATCGTAGAACTCCATGCCGAGTTTGAGTTCATTCATCCTTTCCAGGACGGAAACGGCAGAGTCGGACGTCTTGTGGCGCTGAAGGAGTGTTTGCGGCATAATGTGATTCCCTTTCTTATTGAGGATGCCAAGAAGAATTACTATTACAGGGGGCTGGCTGAATGGAAAAACGAGAAGGGCTGGCTGTTGGACACCTGTCGTGATGGACAGGATACTTTTGTTCGATTACTTAAAATGTTGGGGGTGTTCCCGACGGGTATCAATACAGTGAACATGGAGCCTTGGAATCATGATTGTTAAGGAAGAAATCAACGGAACCGAGATCGTCTGCGAGACCGGGGAGTATTTTTTTTCGCCGAAGGGTGTGGACCGCGGCACGAGGCTTATGCTGGAGACGGTGCCCGTCCGCGAGGGCGACAAGGTGCTCGATTTAGGCTGCGGCTATGGCGTTGTCGGGATTTATGCGGCGAAGCTGCTCGGAGGAGACCATGTCGTGATGTGCGATATCCTCGAGGACGCGGTGGCGCTCTCGATGGAGAATCTCGCTAGGAACGGTATTGAAGGCGTGAAGGTGCTGCAAAGCGACGGCCTGAAGGGCGTGGAAGAGCGGGATTTTACGCTGATCTACTCAAATCCCCCGTACCATACGGACTTTTCGGTGGCGAGGGAGTTCATCGAGGACGGATTTCGCAAGCTGTCGGTCGGCGGGCGGATGGTCATGGTGACCAAGCGGCTCGAGTGGTACAAAAACAAACTGAAGACCGTGTTCGGCGGAGTGAAGGTGTTCGAGGCGGAGGATTATTACATCTTCCTCAGCGAGAAGCGCGCGGCGCGCGTGGAAAAGCCGAAGAAGAACACGCAGACAATGTCGAAGAAGCTGCAGCGCAAGTACGGAAAGAAGTAAGGAGCAAAGATGATCATTCATCCGATTTCCCCTGTGTTTGACAGGGATTCCCGAGTGTTGATCCTCGGCAGCTTTCCGTCGGTTAAATCGCGGGAGGCAGGTTTTTTCTACGGACATCCGCAGAACCGTTTCTGGAAGGTGACGGCAGCGGTGTTCGGAGAGGACGTGCCGCGGACAATCGAAGAAAAACGGGCGTTTTTGCTCAGAAACCGTGTTGCGGTCTGGGATGTGATCCACTCGTGCGAGATCGAGGGCTCCTCGGACGCGAGCATACGAAACGTCGTGGCGAACGACCTTCGGGTGATTCTGGACACAGCGACAATCGAGGCAATCTACGTCAACGGCAAAACCGCGCTTCGGTACTACGAGCGCTACATACAACCGACAATCCACCGGCCGGCGACCTGCCTTCCGTCCACAAGCCCCGCAAATGCGGCGTGGAACACGGAGCGGCTCGTCTCGGAGTGGAAGTGCATAAAGGAGCGGAAAATGGAACTCTGGGATCTGTTTGACAGCGACAGAAAGCCTCTCGGACGCACCCATGTGCGGGGAGAGGCTTTCGCCGAGGGCGAATACTATGTCTGGGTAGAGGCGTGGATTCGGAACTCGAAAGGGGAGTTTCTGATTCAGAAGCGCCATCCCGCCAAGAAGAACGGCAATCTATGGGAATTCGTCGGCGGCGGAACGCTCGCCGGGGAAACCACGCGACAGTCGGCAGTGCGCGAAGTTGCAGAGGAGACCGGGATTTCGGCGGCGGAGCAGGAGTTTACATTCTTTGCGACTTACCGGAATAAGAACTATTTCGGAGACCTGTATCTGCTTCGCAGGGATGTCGACATCAAGGATATCGTGCTTCAGCCCGGCGAAGGTATCGATGCGCGGTGGGCAGCGGAGGAGGATATTCTGCGGTTGATGGAGACCGGTGAATTCGTGCCGTCTGTCGGTATCCGGTTTACAAGGTACCGGGACACGGTCCGGCAGCTTCGGTAGAATCCGGCGGGAAGGAATCGATGGACGAGCATGCGGAGAAAAATCGAAAACGGTTCGAAGAGCTGGCGGAGCGGGCGAGGCGAAGCGGGGTTTATACCTACTCAAGCTTCCATTCCGCGGAGACTGCAAGCCTGGCCTACCGGGTGGCGGAGGAAACGGAAGTCACTATGTGGGGCGGCACGGACAATTCCGAGCGCGTAATGGTGCGCTTCGGTGATCCGGAGGAGCTCGGATACGAGGAGGATTTTCCGATTCGCATTGTGTGCATTAAGCCGAAGCAGGAAAAGTTCGCAGATTCGCTGACGCATCGCGATTTTCTGGGTGCCGTGCTGAATCTCGGGATTGAGCGGGATGTAATCGGGGATATTCTGATCTCGGAAAATACAGCCTATCTTTTCGTGTTGGAGGAGCTGGCCGATTTTGTGTGCCTCGAGCTGGAGCGCGTGCGGCGCACAGCCGTCAAATGCGAGTCGGTCAGGGAAGTCCCAGAGGGGTGCCTTCCGAAGCTTTCGGAGGAGACGGTTACGGTCGCATCGCCGCGGCTGGACGCTGTCTTAGCGAAGGCATATCATCTCTCCCGCGGAGAGGCTAAGAGCCTGTTCGAGGCTGAGAAGGTGACTGTGAACGGGAGAGTATGCACAAACCCGGAGACCGTGTTGAAAGCGGACAGTAAGGTCTCCATACGGGGATTCGGTAAATTCGAATACCGCGGCGAGGAGCATGCCACGAGAAAAGGAAAGACGGGCATCACCATTTGGCGGTATGTGTAAGAAGAATTCGTCAGGGAGCGATGGAAACTATGACGGTAAAGGAAGAAATCAACGGAATCGATATCACATGCGAGACCGGCGAGTACTATTTTTCGCCGAACCGTGTGGACCGCGGCACGCGCCTTATGTTGGAGACCGTGCCTGTCCGCGAGGGCGACAAGGTGCTTGACCTCGGGTGCGGCTACGGCGTTGTCGGAATCTATGCGGCGAAGCAGCTCGGCGGCGAGCATGTCGTGATGTGTGATATCCTCGAGGACGGCTTTCGCAAACTTGCGGTGGGCGGCCGGATGGTCATGGTGACCAAGCGGCTTGAATGGTACAAAAACAAGCTGACATCGGTTTTCGGCGGCGTGAAGGTGTTCGAGGCGGAGGACTATTTCATTTTCCTCAGTGAGAAGCGCGCGGCGCGCGTGGAAAAGCCGAAGAAGAACACGCAGACAATGTCGAAGAAGCTGCAGCGCAAATACGGCAAAAAGTAATCGGAACAAGGAACGGAAAATGGAACTCTGGGACGCTTATGACAGCGACTTTAACATCATACCGGGCGTGACACTCGTGCGCGGCGAGGAGGCGACATTTGCCGAAGGCGTGTTCCACCTCGTGTGCGAGATCATTCTGAAGCATGCGGACGGAACCTATCTGATCATGCAGCGCGACCCGCGCAAGGCCTACGGCAGCATGTGGGAGGCGACGGCCGGCGGCTCGGCGCTTAAAGGCGAGAGTCCGCTTGCGGGCGCAATCCGCGAGCTTCGGGAGGAGACCGGGATCACAGCGGACCGGATAACCGAGGTCGGCAGGGTTGTGAATCCGCCGACGCATTCGGTGTACGCGGAGTATTTTGCGGAGACGTCCTGCGAAAAGGACAGCGTAATCCTGCAGGAGGGCGAGACCGTTGCGTACCGCTGGATCGACCGGGAGACTTTGCTGGCTATGAAGGGCGAACTTCTGACGCATCGCATGTGGCAGTTCGTGCCGGAGCTGCAGGACTGAAGTAAGGAGAACAAAACAGTGATCACTTTTCGAATTGCGAAGGTGGAGGACGCCTCGCGAATTCTTGAGATTTACGCCTACTATGTGGAGAATACGGCGGTGTCGTACGAGTACGATGTGCCGACCCTTGCGGAGTTTACGGAGCGCATCCGGAGCACGCTTGTGAAGTATCCGTACATTGTGGCGGAGGAGGAAGGTCGGATCGTCGGCTACATCTATGCGTCGCGTTTTGCGCAGAGAGCGGCTTACGGCTGGGCGGCAGGCACTTCCATCTACATCGACCGGGACTACCACAGACGAGGCATCGGGAAGCTTTTGTACGAGAAGCTTGAGGCGATCTTAAAGCTTCAAAACATCACCAACCTCTATGCCGGAGCTGCGGATCCGATGGAGGAGGAAGACCCGTACCTCACCAGAAACAGCGAGCATTTTCATGAGGCGATCGGGTACAAGCCGGTGGCGCGCTATCACGGCTGCGGCAGCAAATTCGGCCGGTGGTACAACCTCCTTTGGATGGAGAAGATCATCAACGAGCACAGCGTTCCGCCGAAGGAAGTGATTCCCTTTTCCGAGCTTGCGGAGGGTGCGGTGCAGGCGATTCTTAAGAGTTGATTGCAGGGAGAAAACTATGGAGAAATTTTACCTGGAAGCGCCCGGCGTCAGCCGGAAAGAGGAAGCCATAGCGTACATCCGGGAGTTTCGGGAGTACGGTTCGCAGATTAACGGCGCCGGCGGTCTGAATCATTTTCTCACGGATTATGATGGATGGCTTCGCATGACAGCGGAGCGGGCCGTGGCGGAGCTCACCGAGGAGCGGGTTCCCGCGAGGGAGTTCTTTCTGGTGCGCGAGAATGATAACCGAATCATCGGGATGATTAACATCCGCCTCGCGCTCAACGGGAAAATGAGAAAGCACGGCGGTCACATCGGCTACAGTATCCGACCGACGGAGCGGGGAAAGGGTTACAACAAGATTAACCTCTACCTCGGTCTGAAGGTGTGCAGCCGATACGGCATCAAAACCGTGATGCTGGACGCCGACCTGAACAATCCGGCGTCGTGGCGGACGATGGAGGCGCTCGGCGGCGTGCGGGTTCGCGAGTATTATGACGATGAGGATTCCCACGGCATGGTTGTGGTCTACCACATCGATACCGATAGGGCGCTTGCGGAGCATCCGGAGTATGAGGAGATGGCTGCGGCCTGCGGGACAGTCGGAATCCGGGAGTGATAAATAAGGAGTTTGCCCGGATAAGGGCGTTTCGGAGGGGCTATGCTTCGAATTGAGAGACTCGGTGAGAACAATGTCGGGAGTTATCTTCGCTACCTGCACAAGGCGATGGCGCTGGAGCCGCAGATGATGACGGCGGAGGCGGTGGACGAGGAAGGCATCCGCGCGAGGATGCGGGATGCATTTTACGGGAAAACAACATCGCTGCTTGCAATCGAAGGCGACGAGGTCGTAGGGAGGATTGAGTACCACTTCTACGGCTGCCTGCAGGACGGTTATCGGATGGCGTATGTGGACTGGGTCTATGTGCTTCCGAAGGCGCGTCACAAGGGTGTCGCGCAGGCGCTGTTTCGGAAAATGCAGGAGGATTGCGAGCGCAGCGGAATCAACCAATACTATCTGATTCGGGCGACGAACCCCGAGGCGGACCGTTTCTACCGTGCGTTCGAGGGCGCGGAACTGCAGGAAGTGCCGCTGTTGCGCAGGTACCTGAAGGATTAAAAACGAAAGACGGAGGAATTACCAATGACGGTTTATTATGATGACGGGACCATCCGGATTCGGAGCATGGTTCCCGCGGATGCGAAGGCCATTTTCGATACCTACCAGTCGTACGGCTGGCATCCGCAGATGGAGACGTACGAAGGATATCTTCGGGAACAGGAGGCAGGTGAGCGCCTTGTGTTCATCCCCGAATATGAGGGGGAGGTTGCGGGTATCTGCACCCTTGTGCTACACCCGACGGAGGGGCCGTATGCCGGCAACGGATGGCCGGAGATTGTGGATTTGTGCGTGTTCTTCCACATCCACAACAAGGGCATCGGCAACAAGCTTCTGGATGTTGCAGAAGGCGAGGCCGCGAAGATCACGGACCATGTGTTCCTTGCCGTCGGCGTGCACTCCGGGTACGGCCCGGCGCAGCGCATCTATGTAAAGCGCGGATATATTCCGGACGGTAGCGGCGTGTGGTATCAGGGAAAGCAGCTGGGACAGTATGAGCCCTGCGTCAACGATGACGATCTGCTGTTGTTTTTTGCGAAGGCGCTTTGATTTTTGAAAAATAAATTTTGATACGGGATTGAGGTTTGCTTCGACATTGCGGTGGCGGAACCTCATTTTCCGGGAAGGAGACAAAAAATGGAACTGTGGGATCTGTATGACAGCGAGAGAAAGCCGCTCGGGCGCACGCATGTGCGCGGCGAGGCATTCGGCGAGGGCGAGTACTATGTGTGCGTTGAGGTGTGGGTACGGAATTCGAAGGGCGAGTTTTTGATCCAGAAGCGCCATCCGGCCAAGAAGGCGGGCAACCAGTGGGAGTTCGTGGGCGGCGGTACGCTCGCGGGCGAGACCACGCTGCAGTCGGCCGTGCGCGAGATTGCGGAGGAGACCGGCATTGCGGCGAAAGAGCATGAGTTTACGCTCTTTACGACATATCAGCGCAAGAACTACTTCCAGGACATCTATCTGCTGCGCAGGGATGTTGACATCAAGGACATCGTGCTTCAGCCGGATGAGGCGGTTGACGCGCGCTGGGCGACGGAGGAGGACATTCTGCAGCTGATCGCAAACCAGGAGTTTGTGTACTCCCTGGGACAGCGGTTTGAGATGTTCCGGGATACGGTACGGCAGCTTCCGGAGCAGTCTACATTTTACGACGTGAGTGACCTTCGGTCGGACGAGATCTTCCTGCGGCTGGTGCGCCTTTGCGAGGCGCAGCCGGAGAAACAGTTTGTGCCTGCATACCATTTTGACATCTGCCTTTCGGACGGAACGAAGATTGGAAAATGCGACCTGCGCATCGGCCACAATGACAAGCTCTATATCGGCGGCAACATCGGCTACGGGATTGACGAGCCGTACCGCGGGCATCACTATGCGGCGAAGGCGTGCGAGCTGTTGTTCCGTCAGGCGCGGAAACACGGCCTTACGTACGTGCTCATTACCTGCATTCCGACGAACGATGCGTCTGCGCGCACCTGCGAGCTGGCCGGCGGAACGTACCTGGAGACCGCGGATATCCCCGAGGATCACGACATGTACGAAAGAGGCGAACGGCAGGTGAAGGTGTTCCGGTTTGATCTTTAGGAGTTCCCCGCCGTGGTGAAGTGCCGTGAGAAAACAGGAGAAGTGGCTTATGATAAAGCGATTTGACAGAATTGAGGGCCGTTCCGTCGTGAAAATCTACGGACAGGAGCGGCTTGCGTATGCCTGTTCGGACAGTTCCGATCTGTACGATCTGGTCGAGTGGGAGGCGCGCGGCGGTCACCCGGGCTCCGTTCCGATATTTTACGATTATACGAACGGCAAGGTATACAAACCGTTCCGCAAGCGCAGGAATGTGCTTTATTCCGATCCGGCGTTCGCGGACGGTTCCTACTGGATTTTGCAGGCGGATTACGCGAAGAAGAAGGTGACGCTGTTTTCGTATCAGCCGGAGGAAAAGCCGAAGGTTGTGACGGAGACAGATATGGAGAACATCAGTCTTTACAACCTGCAAATCGTCGGCGAGAAAGTGCACATCGTGAGCCAGAACGGGGAGAAGGCGACCTGTTACTACCCGGAGCATTTTTCATTGGAACTCACGCCGCATCAGACGCTTGCGCTGATTGCAGACGGGCGTGTCTATCTCGAGGAATGGGTTGAGGAAGGCTGGGATGAGGAGCGCGATTGCGCCGGCGAAAACTACCGGTTTTATCACAGGGTAATCGTGAAGGATTGGAACGGCCGGACCTTGTCCGAGGAGGTCGGAGCAATCACGCAGTCGCCGGACGGAACCTACTGGATTTCGTAGGAGCGCAGCAGGCGGAAAATGCAGGCGGAGCCGGAGGCACGGCGCTTCGGCGATGTCGATTGTTGAGCAAGTACTTCTGCGCACTGTCCGGACGAGACGGTGCAGAAAGAGAGAGACTATGATTTTTATGATAGCCGGTGCATCCCACACCGGAAAAACAGTGCTGGCACAGATGCTGCTTGAGGAATACAAATACCCCTATCTGTCCATCGACCATCTGAAGATGGGCCTGATTCGAAGCGGCAATACCGACCTTACGCCGGAGGACGACGATAAGCTGACGGACTATCTTTGGCCGATTGTCCGCGAGATTATCAAAACCGCCGTCGAGAACGACCAGAACCTGATCGTGGAGGGGTGCTACATTCCCTTCGAGTGGCGGAAGGATTTTACGGAGGAGTACCTCTCGAAAATCAAGTTCCTGTGTCTTGTGATGCGGGATGATTATATCGACGAGCGCTTCGGGGATATTTTGGCACATGCGTCCGACATCGAGAACAGGAAAGACGATTCCGGCTGCACGCCGGAGCGGCTGAAGGCCGATAACCGGTATTATGAGGAGGGCTTCCGAAAGGCGGGGGAATTTGTCTTTGTGGTGACCGGGGAAGGCTACGGGTTAGGCCGGGGAGTGCTGGACAATTTCTGAGAGGTGAAACCGCATGATTTTGATGTTTGATCTGTTTGAAACGCTTGTAAACAAACGCTTCATCGATTTTAACCGGGGACTTCTCCCGTTCTGGGAGAAGCATTACCGCGGCAAATGCACCTTCGAAGATATCAAAAAGTACGGCGAAGAGCTCTTCGTTCTGCTTCAGAAAGCTCACGGCGAGGGAAAGGAGTTTGCCTTCGTGCGGGAGGAACTTCCGCTGTACGCCGAGCGTTACGGCGGGGAAGTCGTTGCGATGGATGCTTCGGAGGAGGCTGAATTTTTGATGCTTTGCAACGGTATGGCGCCGGCTCCGGGCATTGCGGAATTGCTTGCGGACTGTGAGGAAGCGGGAATTCCCATGTATGTCTTAAGCAACAGCAGTTTCACTGCGGGGGCGCTTTGGACCTCTCTCGACCGAATGGGAATCGGGCAGTATTTTGCGCAGGTGTGGTCGAGCGCGGATTTCGGGAAAATCAAGCCGAACCGCGATTTTTATGAATCGGCGGTTGATGTGATTCTCCGGGAGAATCCGGAGCAGAGCCGCGAAGATATTCTCTTCGTCGGCGATATGTATGAGACCGATGTCCTCGGCGCTCACGACGCCGGGCTCAAAGTGGCCTGGATTAACCGGAAGGGCGAGAAGGACACGGAGCATTTTGCGACTTACGAGATTGCGGAGACAAGGGATCTTCGCAGCATCATTTTTCGAAAGGGAGATTGATAGTGGAATTGCAATATAAGACCCTCAGGGAAATCCCGGAGCGGGCAGATGACGCGGCTCAGTGGTTTCACGAGTGCTGGGATGTGCCGAAGGAAGCGTATCTGGAGTGTATGGAAGCGTACCTCTCGGGCGAGACGGAGTACGGCTGGTATATCTGCATGGACGGTGAGAAATTCGTCGGCGGGCTCGGCGTGATCGAGAACGATTTCCACGACCGGAAGGACCTGGCGCCGAATGTGTGCGCGGTCTATACGGACGAGGCGTATCGCAGACGCGGCATTGCGGGAAAACTTCTCACGATGGCCGTGGAAGATTTGCGGGCGCACGGCATCTCGCCTGTGTATCTGTTGACGAATCACACGGGATTCTACGAGCGTTATGGCTGGGAGTTCCTTTGCATGGCACAGGGGGACGGCGAACCGGAGCTGTCGAGAGTATATATTCACAGATGAGGCAGGTATTATGATTTATCGTTTGGAAGACACCTCGAAGGTGCGGGATATCTTCGACGGCTGGGAGGACACCTGCGTGTGGTCCTGTCAGCAGAAGGTCATGGGGACGATACTCGTGACCGATACGGAAGCGCCGAAGTCCGCAATCGCGGTCGTCGGGTGTTTTGCGTTTTGCGCGGGAGAGCCCGACCGGGAGCTTTTGATGGGAAAGCCCGCGGGCTTTTTTGTCATGGTTCCGGAAAATGAAGCCTGGAGCGCTTTGCTTGAGGAGTGCTTCCCGGATTGCAAGCGGGTTACGCGGTATGCCATTCGGAAGGATACGAAGTTTGACCGGGCCGTTTTGGAGCAGTATCGTAACACGCTTCCGGACGGCTGTGAGCTTCGGAAAATCGACGGCGAGCTCTATGATTTGTGCCTCGCCGACCCGGAGACGGCAAGCTTCGTCGCCTGCTTTGAGAGCAAGGAGCAGTTCCTTGAGCTCGGCCGCGGTTTTGTGATTCTCCGGGATGGACACCGTGAAGGAGGAGCGGCAGAAGGGTTTGGCGAGAGTCTGCTGCGCCGCGCTTATTTTGCAGTGCCTTTCGGAAGGGCTGTATCCGAGCTGGGATGCGCACAATCCGATTTCGGTACATTTGGCGGAGACGCTTGGCTATCGATTCAGCCACGAGTATCCGGCGTACGAGGTTGACAGAACATACCGGACTCATTAGGAAAACAATCCAATGTTCTACAGATGTAGAACATTGGGAGGGTGAAACTGTGAAAATCGGACTCGCATCCTATCGATGCGAAAACAAAAACATTGAATTTAATATCCGTCGGATCGAACGGGCGATGCGAAAAGTGCAGGGAAAGGCGGACCTTCTGTGCTTCGGCGAAGCCTTTTTGCAGGGCTTTGATTCCCTTTCCCTTCGATACCGAGGGCGTGCTTATTGTCACGGTGGAGTAGGCTATGGAAAAAAGAATGATTGACGGACATATTCATATTGAGCGGGGTGAGTATTCCCTTGACTGGATCCGGCACTTTGTTGACCGCGCCGTGGAGACGGGACTTACGGAGATTCGCCTCTTGGAGCACAATTTCCTTTTCCCGGAGTTTGCACCCATGTACGATTCCGTGCGGGCTCACAGCGATTTCGCGGACGCCTGGTTTCAAAGGGTCGGCGGAACGAAGGACTATGAGGAGTATCTTCGGCTCATCGAGAGGGTGCGGAGGGAGCATTTTCCGGTGAAGATTCTGTTCGGGCTTGAGGTGTGCTACTTCAGGGATTTCGAGGCTCTCACGGCGGAGCTTACGAAGGACAGGGGCTTTGATTTCCTTCTGGGAAGCGTGCATTTCGCGGGGAATTTTGCGTTTGACCACACGGCAGAGCATTGGGAAGGTCTGGATGTGGATGCAATCTTCCGGACTTATTTCGAGGATTCCCTTTCTCTTGCAAAGAGCGGACTGTTCACGGGAATCGGGCATCCGGACCACATCAAACTGTTCGGGCACCGGCCGTCGTTTTCGCTTGCGGAATACTACGAAAGGCTGGCCGCAGCGCTTGCTGAGGCCGGCATGTACGCAGACCACAACAGCGGCGCATACCGCAGATGTCCGGAGGCCGGAGAGCTCGGCATGAACCCCGGGCTTTTGCGGGCTTTGGCAAGGCACAATGTTAGGATTGTCACCTCGTCGGACGCACATCGTCCGGAGGATGTGGGTTATATGATTAAGGAGCTCGGCGAAGCGGCCGCCGCAGCAGGAGGGGAGAAGCTATGCAATTGAGAGCTTATACGAAAGAGGACGCGAAAATCATCTGTTCGTGGGTTCGCAGCGAGGAGGAGCTGTACCGCTGGTCGGCGGACCAGTTCAATAAGTTTCCGCTGCAGGCGGAGGACATGGAGGCGTATTATGCACCGCGCGCGGCGGAGGGGAATTATTTTCCGCTTGTTATGACCGATGAGCAGGGCAAGCCCGTCGGACATTTCATCATCCGTCATCCCGGGCATGAGGATGCGACCGTTTACCGCTTCGGATTCATTGTCGTTGACCCTGAAATCCGCGGCAGGGGGCTCGGAAAGCAGATGCTTGCGCTCGGACTTGCATACGCAAAGGAGCGCCTGCAGGCGACGAGAGTTACGCTCGGCGTGTTTGCGAACAATGACCGGGCGAGATATTGCTATCAGGCCGCAGGATTCCGGGAGTTTGACCGGAAGAACTGTGCATTGCCCCTCGGAAACTGGGAGTGCATCGAGATGGAATACCATTTTGCGTGAAATCCGCAAAAAACATCAAGAATACCGGACTGCGAGTGTGATATGCTCATCGTGCAGGAGGTGGAAGAGATGAAAGAATGGGCGGAAGTTGTTCAGCAGATGATTGAATGGATGGAGTTGCATCCGGACCGGAACAGGATTTTGGAGGACCTGTCTGACGAGATTGGGTACTCGCCGTGGTATTGTTCCGTGGTGTTTCACGATGTGACCGGGATGACCATGAAATCGTATGCGTCCGGAAGGCGCCTGGCCCGCGCCGCGGAGGAAATTCGGGACACGGAGGAGCGCATACTGGATATCGCCGTGAAGAACGGCTACTCTTCCCAGGAGGCGCTGACCAGATTGTTCAAAGAGCAGTTCGGATGTACACCGGCTGCATACCGACGGAGACCGATTCCGATACCGCTTCTGCCGAAGAAAAATGTTCTGTTTCCCGACATCACACAGACAGAAAGGATTAAGAAGATGGAAGAAGCAAGATTGGGCGTTCATACAGAGTTTGTTCCGGCGCATAAATATCTCGGAATCTGGGAGGAAAGAGCGGAAAATTACTGCGATTTCTGGAAGTATCACGACTGCGATACCGTCTGCGGATATGTGACCAGTATGGAAAAATCGGCGGACCCGATTGTGACACCGCACACCGCGGGATGGAAAGTTGCGGACGGGAAGCGCACATATTTTTACGGAACGGGCGTGCCGCTTGACTACGACGGTCCGGTTCCGGAGGGCTTTGAACTTCGCGAGATTCCGGGGAGCTACTACTTGGTGTTCTCCTACCCGGCCTTTGACTATATGGCGGAAAATGTCGATGTCATGCCGGCTGTGGAGAAGCTTGCGCGGAATTTTGACCCTGCAGCGCTCGGATTTGCCTGGAACGAGGAAAGCTGCCCCGATTATCAGAGACACAATCCGGAGAAACTCGGCTATCAGGTTCTCCGCCCCGTAAAAAAGATTTGAGCATGAGCCGGCGGTGGCCGGATGCAGAGACTGTCGTCGATGGTGACGGCAGTCTCTTTTGCGTGAAAATGAGTGTGACAGAGTCCATCTCTTGTGGTATAATGAAGCATACAGCAACTGTCCGGAGAAACCGCGGATGTCCTTGCTGCGGCACGGTGCGAAAACACGGCTCCGCGGCGGACGGCGGCGGTGGGGAAACAGCGCCGTTCTACGCAAGTAGAACGGCAAAAAGTCACTGACTTCAAGGGGGGATAAGTATGAAGACAGTTCTTATGGTACAGCACACGGAATCCGTCCACCACACAAACGGCCACGCGGGCGCATGGGGCGACTGGGATCTGACGGAGCGCGGGCGCGAACAGGCGGCGATTATCGGCAGATGGCTTGCGGAGAACGGTTGCGACAACACCTGGACAATGTTCGTCTCGACGCTTAAGCGTGCGTGGCAGACGGCGGAGGGAATCAATCTCTCGCTCGGAATTACGCCGATTCCCCGCGACGATATCCGCGAGGTGAACGCCGGCGCCGGCAACGGCATGCCCTATGATTGGTACCGTGCGAACCAGGCGCCGAGACCCGCAGTCTTCGACCCGGATTACCGACCGTTTCCGGATGCGGAATCGGATCGTGATCTGTGGGAGAGACTGCATCCGTTCTATCTCGAGCTTCTTACCTGTCCGGCGGAAAATATTCTCGTTGTATCCCACGGATGTGCGCTCAGCTTTCTGCAGGATATGTTTATGGGCAGGAAGGTCGAGGACCGCGGGCGCTTCCGCATGAGCGGAAGAAGCGGCTCCGTCTCGAAATTTTCAATCAATGACGACGGCAGCGTGTGGTCGGAGTATGTGAACCGCCGTGTTTACTGAGCCCGGGCGCTTGCCAATCAGGAGGTGACAGACATGAGTCGGGAGTCAGACGAGGCGCTTTGCTGGAAGGTGCTTTCGGAGAAAACCATTTTGCATCACAGAATCATGGATTTTGTGGAGAAGGAGGAGGTCGCCCCGGACGGACTGAACGGGCGCTATGTCTCCATAAAGACGAAGGACTGGGTGATTGCGGTTCCGGTGCGCGACGGTAAATTCGTGATGGTTCGCCAGTGGCGCCATGGGATGGAAGGCATCACCGTGGAGTTTCCGGGCGGAGTTCAGGAGCGGGATGAGACGCCGGAGAGCGGCGCCGCGAGGGAGCTTTTCGAGGAGACCGGATACCGCGCCGGCAGGATTACGGTAATCGGGCGTTGTAACCCGAATCCCGCGATTTACGACAATACCATCACATTTGTGCTGGCAGAGGATTTGACGCCGACGAACGAGCTTCACACCGACGAGGATGAGTATCTGGAGCCCGTGGAGCTGCCGGTTGACGAGGTGATTGCGTCGTTCGGAAGCGGGGAATTCTGCAATTCTTTCGTCGGGACGGGAATCGCATTGTACCTTCGCCATACGAGGCTTGCAGAGGCTGCGGAAGAGAAGAGGAACGGATGAGTCGGCCGCCGGAAAAAGGCCGCAGAAACGCCAGAAGTAACCGTTGGGAGCAGAAGGAGAAGACCATGGTAGACAGAGAGAAGGCAGTCGATATGACAATGTACGAGACTGACCCGCGGACGGACAAGCCGCGATATACAAAGGATGAGGTGGACACGCTTTGCGACGCAAAATATGTCCGGCTGTACGACCTTCGCTATGCGGAGGGAAAGCATTACTGCGATGCCTCAAGGAGGGTGCGGGAGGATCTCGTTGCGCTCAAGTCGGACGAGGAGTTTCGCGCGATGCTGCCCGATGCCGTGACGATTGCGGTCGTTGTGATTTTGCCGGACGGGAAGCCGCGTCTGCTTCTCAACTATGAGTACCGGTATCCGGTCGGACAGTATCTGTTGAGCCCGGTGGCAGGGCTGATCGATCCCGAGGACCGGGACGCGGAGGCTCCGCTTGTGACCGCCGCAATCCGCGAGATTCACGAGGAATGCGGGCTGATCGTGAAGCCGACGGACACGGTGACGGTAATCAATCCGTGCGCCCTGTCGACGCCGGGAATGACCGATGAGAGCAACGCGTTTCTGTGTGCCGAAATCCGCGTGGACGATCTCGCCGAGGTATCCCAGGACGGGTGCGTCGGGACAGAGCTTTTCGCGGGCTTCGAGATGGTCGACGAGACGGAGGCGGAGCGGCTGTTTTCCACGGGGCGCGACCGCTACGGGAATTTCTTCTCGCTCGCGACTTGGGCGGTTTTGGGCTATTTTCTGCGGAAATACGCGGGGTCGCGTCTAAGCGTAAAAGGATGATTCAAAACAAACAGAATCGGGAGGTCCGGTATGAAGGCGATTAACGGGCGGAATTGTAAACTGACGGACGGTTTGTTCCTTTCAAGGGAGCTTCGAAACCGCGCTTATCTGACGGAGCTTACGAACGCCGGGTTGCTGCAGAATTACTATCAGGAGGCGGGGCTTGCGCAGAACTTCGGTGCCAAGGCGATGGCGCACCGCGGATGGGAGGACCCTTCGTGCCAGCTGCGGGGACATTTTACGGGGCATTTCTTAAGCGCCTGCGCGATGCGTTATGCGGAGACCGGCGATGCGGAGCTGAAGGCGAAGGCCGATGCGATTGTCCATGAGCTTGCAGTCTGCCAGACGGAGAACGGCGGGGAGTGGGCAGCCTCGATTCCGGAGAAGTATTTTGCATGGATTGCACGCGGAAAGCAGGTTTGGGCGCCGCATTACACCGTGCACAAGACCTTCATGGGCCTCGTCGATATGTACCGCATGGCCGGCAATGAGGAGGCGCTTGCCGTGGCGGACCGGTTTGCGGACTGGTTCGTGCGCTATACCGACGACAAATCCCGCGAGGAGATGGACGACATCCTCGATTTCGAGACCGGCGGAATGCTGGAGATCTGGGCGGATCTTCTGGAGGCAACGGGCAACGAAAAATACCGCAAGCTGATTGCGCGGTACACCAGAAACCGTCTGTTCGAACCGTTGCTTGCGGGCGTGGATGTCCTGACGAACATGCATGCGAACACGACGATTCCCGAGGTGCTCGGCGCAGCGAGAGTCTATGAGGTTACAGGCGATACACAGTACCGTGATGTTGCGCTCGCCTACTGGAAGGCAGCGGTTGTCACAAGAGGGGCATTTGCCACGGGCGGACAGACGCTCGGCGAGATTTGGACGCCGCAAAACGCCATGGGCTCGCGGCTAGGGGATCGGAACCAGGAGCACTGCACGGTGTACAACATGATGCGTCTCGCCGATTTCGTGTTCCGACAGACCGGTGATGTGTCCGTGCTCTCGTATATCGAGCGCAATCTCTGGAACGGAATTCTTGCGCAGGGATATTTTGAGGGGGCAAACCGGAACGGAGAGGATACGCCGGGCGAGGGCCTGATTACATACTACCTTCCGCTTCGCGCCGGTGCGAAGAAGGGATGGGCGAGCAAATTCAACGATTTCTTCTGTTGCCACGGGACGCTTGTTCAGGCAAATGCCGCCTTGAACCGCTATCTCTGGTATCAGGATCGGGATCTTCTGTATGTCGGAATCTATGCGGATTCCGAGGTTACGACGGAGATTGACGGCGTAAAGGTTACGGTGACGCAGCGCAGAAATACGCTCAGCGGAAGCATTCAGGCGGCAGGAGATGCCGCGTCCGTTCAGGCGCTGTCGGAAAATACGCGTGTTTACAGAACTCATCCCGATCTGTGGGTGCAGGAGTTTACGGTGCATACGGACGAGCCGGTCAATATGCGGCTTGTGCTTCGAATCCCCGATTGGTCGAACGGCGACATTTCCGTAGCTGCGGACAAGCGAACGGTCATTGACCGCCAGAACGATTTCGTCATCGTGCAGAAGCTGTGGCTCGACGGCGACACGATTGCACTGAAGATGCCTCTGTCGGTATATTCGATTCCGTTGAGTGGTGCGGAAAATACGGTCGCCTTTGCATACGGTCCCTGCGTTCTGGCAGGCTTAAGCAGCGAGGAGAGGGCGCTTGTGTGCAATGCTCACCGCGACGCGGCTGAACTGTTGGTGCACGACAACGAGAGAGAATGGGGAACCTGGAACGACGAATTCAAGACGCGGAATCAGATGATCGGCACGCGATTCCTTCCCCTGTATAAGATCGGCTATGAGCGGTATCAGGTTTATTTTCCGCTGATTGACCGCTGATACGCGGCATTTTCCGGCGGTAAAAAACAAAAAATGTGCAAAAAAAGCCGGGAAAAGACAAATACTATGTAAAAACACAAAAACGCTTGACTTTGCGGCGAAAAAATGCTATATGTTGTGGTAAGTGTTGCTTACATACACGATGCGGTGAATTGGTTTGAGAGAGGTCGAAGCCCCGTTGGCTTCGAGGAGGAGAGTGTATGGATTACTTTAACGAAGAGCCGATCGTCATTCGCAATGTGGAAATTCCCAAGGGAGAAGGCATTAAGAACCTCGGCATGCCGCTCACGATTGCCGGTATTGCCGGTATTGTTGCGTCGGTATTTCTCCCCTATGTGACGACGAGACCGGGCGCCAACGGCGCGAGAAGTTCTGTTTTTACGTCATGGGATGTCTGCGAGGTATCGCAGATCGGATTTTTAAACAAATATCTTTTCCTTGTGTTCTGCCTGCTGGCGGTTGCGGGAATCTGGAAGCAATACGGAAGCCTGCTGATTGCCTGCTGCGTATACTGGGTGATTAATTTTGTATTTTGCGTGACCAATGCCCGCGAGTCGGAGGTTTTGTTCGCTGGGTCCCACCCGGAGATTATGGAGAACGACAGCATTTTCCGCTACTCCATGGGCCTGGGATTTTATGTATATATCGTCGCGGTGGTGGTTTTCGTCGCGGGAACGGTATTATTCTGCAAAGAAGCGGAAGAGTGAGACAGTGATTAAAGAGCATGAAAATGACCCGATTCTTCGGAACCGGGTCGTTTTTTGTTGTTCTGAATCAGATGGTACGCCAGCGGCCGCCCTTCATCTCGCGCTTGTTTTCGTACATTCGTGTGTCGGCGCGGCGGAATACGGCGCTGTAGTCATCGCCGGTTGTCTCGGTGCAATCGGAGATTCCCGAGGCGACCGAAATTCTGTCAATCGGCGAGAGCGTCGTGTCGGCGTCAAGCGACCTCATATGCTCGCGCATCGTCCGGAGCAGGGTGTCGCGGTTGGTGTAGTCATCGTGTACCGCGATTGCGACAAATTCGTCGCCGCCGATTCGGAAGACCGGACTGTGCTTGAAGGTGTTACAAATCAACTTGCAGCACTTCTTGATATATTCGTCGCCGGCCTCATGGCCGAGCTCGTCGTTGACCTGCTTTAAGTAGTTGATGTCGAAGCAGACAACCGCGAAAGGATCGCAATCGCCGGCCTGCATCGAGGCCTCCATGCGCTTGACATAACGGTCGTATGCCGTGCGGTTCTTGACAAAGGTGAGCGAGTCTTTCTCCATCAGCATGGAGAGCTTCGAGTTCAACGCAGTCAACTGCATGTTGCGGCGGTACGAGACGAGCGCGCGGTTGAAACGGTTCTCGCACATATGGAAGAACTTGTCGGGCAGCCATGCGAGCTGGTCGGTCATGACGATATAGCCGCAGACATAACTCTCATAGTAAACGGGAACGAAGAAATACATATAATTCCGCTCGCTGTTGCCCTCGTCGGGAAGGAGCTGCGAGGTGGGAATCAGCCCGCGTTCAATCGGTTTGCCGTCGCGTTTGGCGACGAAGACATCCATGGTGTCCGCATAATGAAACTGCGGATAGCTGGCGAGATCCGAGAGCGAAAAATCGACGACATGAGGATCCATCATGACGAAGAATGTCTGACCCTCAAGCCCCGTGGTGTAGCAGAAAAGGCGGTTCAGCTTCTCCTTGAGATCGTCGTAATCCACAGACTGGATAATCTCTTTCTCCATCGCGTGGAAGCGACCTTCGACCATATCGGAGGACATGGTGTGGCGCGGGATTCCGCGGGCAAACATACGACGCCGGTTGTCGTCGTCACGGCTGTCGGCACACCCGCAGCTTTCTCCGGGATGGAACTCGCAGGCGACAGTTGTCTCCTGCGAAACCGCCTCACCGCGGAAGAGCCTGTCCAATAGACCTGCGGTAATCCGACCGGTCTCTGCGTAGCCCTGATCGACGGAGGCGATGGAAGGGTAGAAATTCTGTCCTTCGTCGAGAAAATCGAAGCCGGTCACGATGACATCGTCCACATTGTGACCGCTGTCCGTAAGGACATAGCTTACGACCTCTGCAAGCTGGTCGTTCGCACATACGAAGGCATCCGGCAGCTTCCAGCCGTTCCGGAGTCTTCCGAGAAACTCGGACATCACCTGTCCGACTTCCCAGTTGGAGTAGTAGATGCGGTCCTCGGCAAGCGTAAGACCGTGCTTCTCCATGGAGTCGCGGACGGCGCGGAGACGGTCGTTGGAATCCTCATTTTCCTTCGAGCCCGCGATGAACATAATGTCCTTCGCCCCGTGCTTCTCGATAATATGGTCGCACAATTGACTCATTCCGACAAAGTTGTCGATGCCGATATAGTAGAAGCCGGGGTGTTTCAGACCGATGCTGATAATCGGGATTCCGGATTTCTCCAGCTTGATAATCAGCTGGTTGATGACATTCGTAAAATTCAGACCCGGCGTGAACATAATCGCCGCGTCAAAGGTCGTTAAATCGGGGAGATCGAAGATGGTACTCATACTCTTGATCTCCGTCTCGGAGCAGGAATAGATGGCATGGCAGACGAAGACACAGTAATCGATAGTCCCGTCCGGCGTCTGCGCGGACAGACCGGTCAGATAGCGGCAGACATTTTCGGCGTTCCAGCCGTTGACGAAAACGGCAACTCTTTTTTTACGGTTCTTCATGCCATGCACCCCCTTTCTTGTACAGTTCATTATACGACCGCAGCGCGGAAAATGCCACAGGCAAAATGCCGAAAGTTGCAGAAATACGGAAAAGGGGTTCTGCGGAAATAAGAAAAGTGAAAAAATGCCGTATTTACTGTCAAAAGAAAGCATATTTTGCGAAATAAAAGAAGAACGGCAGCCGCCGCAGACGCGAAGGTCCGGGGCAGCTGCCGTCCGTTTTGTTCATTATAGGATTCTGTAAGAAATTCCGCGTCGGAACAATCAGCGCTCGAATTCGTACGGGAAGATGGTGTCAATCGTTCCGTCCTCATGAATGTTGAGCTTCGTGTACTTGACGCAGCGCTCGTGCGTTACGCCGCCGGAGAGCTCACAGTCATGGTAGAAGAGATACCAGTCATCGCCGATTTTGACAACGGAGTGGTGCGTCGTCCAGCCGAGCACGGGCTCCATGATGCGGCCCTTGTAGGTGAAGGGACCGTCCGGCTTCTCACCCTCGGCGTAGCAGAGGTAGTGCGTGGTGCCGGTGGAATAGGAAAGGTAGTACTTACCGTTGAACTTATGCATCCAGGGACCCTCGAAATATCTGCGGTCCTCGTCGCCGGCCTTGATCGGCTCCCCGTTCTCGTCGAGAATTACGAGGTGCTTCGGCTCGGTGATAAATGCGTCCATCTCATCGTTGAACTCGGCAAACATCGGTCCGAGTGCAGGCTCGTCACCCTCCGGGCGATGAGCGTCGGGATCGAATTCGCCGGACTGCCACATCTCGAGCTGACCGCCCCACAGACCGCCGTAGTAGCAGTAGGTGCGACCGTCGTCATCCACCAAAACGGCGGGGTCGATGCTGTAGCTTCCCTTGATGAAGTTGTCCTGCGGCTTGAACGGACCTACGGGAGAGTCCGAAACGGCAACGCCGATATGGAACTGGCCGTTGTAATCCTTGGCCGGGAATACCAGATAGTATTTGCCGTTCTTTCTGACGCAGTCCGGCGCCCACATCTGATTCTTAACCCACGGGATATCGTCCTCGGAAAGCGCAAGGCCGTTGTCGACACATTCGGCGTCAAGGCTGTCCATGGACAGAACATGGTAATCCTTCATGATGTACTGATCGCCGTTGTCGTCATCCGGGCAATCGTGTTCGAAATCGTGCGACGGATAGATGTAAATCCTGCCGTCGAAAACATGTGCGGAAGGGTCCGCGGTGTAGATACTGCGCACGAGAGGAGTTCTCTCGTTGGCTCTTGCGAGCTTCACTTTCTTCATGGTTTTCTGCCCTCCTCAAGCCCCGATCGGAAAATTGTCCCGGGAGCGTGTATATTCTGCCGATGAACCGTCAAAAATTGCGATTTCGGTCATCACCAACAGAATAAGGCATTTGCCGAGGGGAATGCAAGGTAAAAATTGCGAAGAACATCACAAATCGTGCTAAAAATTCGCCCTTGACAACAACCGGACTTCGCGATAGAATAAGCCTTATTTTATTCGAAAAGGGGGGATGTATGTGAGTACGGATGAGAAGAAAAATAAGCTGCGGCGCAGGCGTGCCGTTGCGAACAATCTTTTCGCCATGCGGCTTCTGTGGAAGATTTGTCCGTCGCTTGTTGTTCACAAGGGAATCAGCCGTTTTCTCGGGTATTTCGAGTGGCTGTTCTACAGCGCATTTTTCATGCGCTATGTGATCAACTCCCTGGAGCGGGGCGACACCTTCCGCACCATTATGACATTCGTTGTCATTGTTGCTTTGGTCGAGGGGGCGATGACCTTCTACGACCGGTTCTTAAACGGGGCGGTGTATCCGGTGGCGCAGGCGAGAGTCAACCGCGGCCTCTATCAGCGGTTGTTCCGCAAATCCCGGAATGTGGAGCTGGCATGCTTTGAGGACAGCGATTTCTACGACCGGTATACGCTGGCGATGGAGAAGGCGGATACGCGCCTGATTTCGACAGTGGAGTCGGCCTTCAAGGCATTTTTCGGGGCGATTGCGAGCGTGTGCGCGTTCGTATTTATGTATCAGATCGATAAAATCTCGGTGCTGTTCGTGATTCTTCCGGTCATCGGCAATTTTGTGTTCAACCGGCGCATCAGTCGGCTCGACTACGCGCGAAATCTCGATATGGCGCCGCATAACCGCCGGATTGCATACATCAACCGCGTTATGTATCTTCCGGACTATGCGAAGGAAATGCGGCTCACCGGCGTGTTTGCGCTGATGAAGAAGCAGTACCGCGAAGCCATCACCGGCGTAGCGGATGTGACGAAGAAGTATACGAAGAAGGCGGCGATTCTGCACTGGCTGTATGTCATGTTCACCTTCACCTTCATTTTCGAGGGGCTTCTGATTTACGGTTCCTACCGGACCCTGGTCAGCCGGACGATGAGCCTCGCGCAGCTTTCGGTCATCACAAGCATGATGGTGTCCACGACATGGATTCTCATCGGATTTACCGAAGCGCTGACGGAATTGTTTAAAAACGGCCTTTTCATCGAGTATCTGCGCTCGTTTATGGAGTATAAGGAGCGGATTCCCGAGGATACGGACGGCGCCGATCCCGGCACGGAGATTCGTTCCGTCGAGTTCCGCGATGTTTCCTTTTCTTATAAGGACAAGGAGATCATCTCGCATCTCTCGATGGAGTTCCGCGGCGGTAAAACCTACGCTCTTGTAGGGCATAACGGCGCGGGCAAGACGACTTTAATCAAGCTTCTGCTCCGGTTCTACGACCCGTCGGAGGGACAGATTCTTTTGAACGGCCGCGATATCCGCGAGTACAATCTGCGGAAATACCGCGCGCTTTTTGCAACCGCATTTCAGGATCACCGCATGTTCTCCATGTCGGTGGCGGACAATGTCACGATGGGGACGGAGATTCCCGAGGAGGAGCGGGAGGAGCGCGTTACGCAGGCGCTTCGCCTTGCGGGCGCTTACGACAAGGTAATGTCGCTTCCCGCCGGGATGCAGACGATTTTGACACGCGAGTTCGACGACGAGGGCGCAATGCTCTCCGGCGGCGAGTTCCAGAAGATTGTCGTCGCCAGAGCGTTCGTGCGCGAATGCCCGTTCAAGGTGTTTGACGAGCCCAGCAGTGCGCTCGACCCGATTGCCGAGGCGCAGCTGTTCGACAACATCTACGAGTCGTGCCGCGACAACACGCTTGTATTTATCTCGCACCGTCTTTCCTCCGTGCAAAATGCCGACTGGGTGTACCTTCTCTCCGACGGCACCGTGAAGGAGGCCGGCACACACCGCATGCTGATGGAGCAGGGCGGTTTGTATGCGGATATGTACACGAAGCAGGCGAAAAATTACCTTGCAATCTCCAAACCGGTATCTGCGGAAGGAGGTGCAGCCGTATGAGTCATGTAATTCAAAACCAGATTTTTTTGTGGAGACTGTGCTTCCGGACCTGTCCGGGATACATGCTCTACCACCTGTACGACGGCTTCCGCTACCAGGGAATCATTTTCCTTGAGCATGTTCTGGGAATCCGCTATGTGCTTCACTGCGCGGAGTACCACGAGCCGTTCTGGAAGGCGCTCCTGGTCATCGGAATCATTTTGGCCATCAACCTGATTCAGATTATTCCCGACGGTTTCTTCATCCACGGGTGGAGTTATCGCTGCAAGCCGAAGCTGTACCGCGCGCTCAAGGAGCAGATGTACAAAAAGGCGGCGGAGATCGATCTCTCCTGCTACGACGACCCGAAGTACTACAACGATTTTGTGCTGGCGGTTGCGGAGGCGGAGAGCTCCATCGATCGGTTCCTCTCCATGACCAATCTGCTTGTGCAGGCCCTGACGATTTTGTTCACAACCGGCGTCTTCTACCTGATGACGGACGCCGCGGGAATCCTTTTCGTGCTTGCCTCGTTTGTGCTGCGGTTCTTGGTGTCGCGCGTGCTGAACAAGCTTAATTACCGGGTTCGCCTCCGCGTCAATCCGCTCGAGCGCAAGAGAAATTATGTGAGCCGCGTATTTTACTTAAACGATTACGCCAAGGAGCTTCGTCTGCATCCGGAGGTCGGGGATTCGCTTGAACAGGAATTCTTAGAGGCCAACGACGAGATTATCGCGGAGCAGAAGAAGGTCGGCGCCAAACGGTCGATTTTGGGCTTCCTCAACGACTATGTCGTGGGAGAATTTATCCTGGACGGACTGTATATCACTTACCTCGTATATCAGGCGGCGGTTCTTCACACAATCGACTACAGCAATGCCGTCGTACTGTTCAATCGCACGGGAAGCCTGCGAAGAGGTATGATGAATCTTGCGGACATCGTCCCGCAGGCGCAGGAGAACAGCCTCTATATCGACAAAATCCGCGCATTTTTGGCCTACGAGCCGAAGATGAAGGTCAACGAGGGCGAGCCGGTCCGCGCGGGCAATGCTGCGATGGAGCTCAGCGATGTGAGCTTCCGTTATCGCGGGGATCTTCCCGACACACTGCGCGGCATCAACCTTTCGGTCAAGCCGGGAGAGAAGATTGCAATCGTCGGATACAACGGTGCCGGCAAGACGACGCTGATCAAACTTCTGATGCGTCTTTACGACCCTACAACCGGTGTGATATCATACAACGGAAAGGATATCCGCGAGTATCGGGCGAGCGATTACCGCGAGCGCATCGGCGTTGTATTCCAGGACTATCAGATGTACGGCGCGTCTCTGGCGGAAAATGTCATCATGAACTGCAGCGAGGCTGCGAAGGGTCATGAGCCGGAGATTGTATCGGCGCTCACAAGGGCCGGCTTCGGCGAGAGACTGCAAAGTCTTCCGAAGGGCCTCGATACGCAGGTGACAACCGAGTTCGACCGCGAGGGAGTCAACTTCTCCGGCGGCGAGAGCCAGAAGATTGCCATCTCGAGAGCATTTTACATGAATTCGGATATCCTGATTATGGATGAGCCGAGCAGCGCGCTCGATCCGATTGCCGAGTACGAACTGAACCGCGCCATGCGCCACGCAGCGAAGGGCAAGACCGTGTTCTACATTTCGCACCGTCTGTCCACAACCCGGGATGCCGACCGCATCCTGATGCTTGAGCAGGGACAGATTGTCGAGGAGGGAACCCACGAGAGTCTCCTTCGCAGGAACGGCCGTTATGCGCAGATGTGGCGTGTTCAGGCAGGCCGGTACGAAGCGTAAAATGTTGTTCCGAGGGTGCTGCAGCCCGGAAAGGGATGGAGGAATTCATGCCTGAGAAAATGCAAAAACAGAAACTGAGCGAACCATCCGGGAAGCCGGAGGCAGGGCAGGCGTCAATCCGCGTGCTTGCGCAGTCTGAGGACTTTGCGGAAGCGGCGGAGCGGCTTGCGGCCCGGCTGGGAATCGACTGTGCCGCAGGAGGGAACAATCCCGACAATGCCGCGGACCCGGGCGATTTCCCGGTACTTCTTATCGGGGAGCGGGGGCTTTCGCTTTGTGCGGGAGACGCCGGGCTTCGCGCCGATTTTGCGGGGATGATTCCCCGGCTTACGCAGAGAAATCTCGCGCAGGAGCTTTTGGTGCGTGCAGCCAGGTTGAAGGGAGACCGGAGTTCGATGACGGTTGTGGATGCGACCGCCGGCTTCGGCGAGGATTCGCTGCTTCTTGCGGCTGCCGGATTCCGCGTGAAAATGTATGAGTGCAATCCGTATATCGCGGAGCTTCTCTCGGACGCGCTGCGAAGAGCTTCGGAGGACTCCCGTCTTGCGCCGGTTGCCGCGCGGATGGAGCTGATTTGCGGTGACAGCATCGAGGCGCTTCGCACCATGGCGACGCCGCCGGACATTGTTTACCTCGACCCCATGTTTCCGAAGCGCACCAAGAGCGCGGCGGTCGGCAAGAAGTTCCAGCTGCTTCACCTTCTCGAGCGTCCCTGTGAGAACGAGGAGGAGCTGTTTGCGGCGGCACTGGCGGCAGCGCCAAGAAGAATCATAATCAAGCGTCCCGTGAAGGGAGCGCTTCTCGCCGGCAGAAAACCGGCGTACACCTTAAGCGGCAAAGCGGTTCGCTATGATGTCATCGAGCCGGCTTCGTTCGCCGCAAAATAAACCGGAGCACAGCCTGCTCCGGCGATTCGCAAATATTCGACGGAAGAGGAATCCGGCTTGCACCGACCGTGCAGGCCGGATTCTTTTCGCAATGGCATTTTGCGTGCGCGTGTGGTATAATTATAACACTATCGGATTCAGGGGGTATTGTGCGTATGCCTACTTTGGGAGCGTGGATTGCGATTTCCGCGGTCACGCTGTCGTTTGTGATTTGCGTAATTGCGGACCGGCGCGACAACAGCGAAAAATTTATCACCAAATTCAGCCTCGAGCATCCGTTCGTCGCATCCTGCGGCGGAATGCATGTCTCGAAAAACAACGAGCTGATTTGGGAGTCGACAAGCGGCCGGGAGATCGGCTATAAGGTCTGGAAACTGAGCGATGTCGGATACATCACCGTGCGAACCGGGGAGGAGAAGAACACGAAATACTACGCGTTCCGCATTCTGGGGCGCGATCGTCATCCGCTCGGCGGCAAATTTTACACCTCCTCGCGCAGGCCCGTTTTGCAGCATGCGAAGCGCACCTTCGAGCTGCCGGACATGGCAAGCTTCGACGAGCTTGCGGAATTTGTGATTCGCTACGGCGACAATGTCATGAAGCTCCCGCAGGAATAGGACGGCGGGGATTGCGGAAGACGACACATCGCGCCGCGCGGTCGGCGGGATTATTGCCTGAAAGGCGGGAGAGGAAATCGATATGGAGCGGGTTTTAATTGTGGATGACGACGAGAACATCAGCATGATGCTTCGGGAGTCGCTGGAGAAGGAGGGCTTCGCCTGCGGGCAGGCATTTTCCGGATCGGAGTGCCTGCTTCGACTGTCGCTCGAAAAATACGACCTGGTGCTTCTCGATTTGATGCTGCCGGGAATCGACGGCGAGCAGGTGCTGCAGGAGATTCGGCAGAAAGGCAGCGGAGTTCCCGTGATTGTCGTAAGCGCGAAGGACGATTTGGATTCCAAGGTCGATGTGCTGAGCATCGGCGCCGACGATTATGTGACGAAACCGTTTGAAATCAAGGAGGTTGTCGCCCGCATGCGGGTACAGCTGCGGAAGCGCACGGCAGCGGCGGCGGACACGCTGTCATTTGGCGGAATCTTCATGGACCGGGAGCATTTTACGGTGATGGCGGACGGCGCGGAGGTGCCGAAGCTGACCCGGCAGGAGTACCGGATTCTGGAGCTTCTCGTGCAGCATCCGACGCGGGTATACTCCAAGGATGCCATCTATGAATACGCATGGCAGGAGCCGTATGTAGGCGAGACGAAGACGCTCGATGTGCATATGAGCAATCTGCGGAAGAAACTGAAGCAGGTGAGCGAGAAGGAGTATATCGAGACGATCTGGGGCATCGGCTATCGCATGAAATCATAGAGAAACCAAAGAAGAGAGAAGGAGAAAAACAATGGGCAAACAGGAGCTGCAGACAATTCAACAGCTGTTGGGGGAGAGGTATCATCGGACGATTTCACCCCGGATTCCGATTGCGCTTATCGTAATCGTCGCCGTGGTCGGTGCCGTAACCGAGAACGAATTTTTCCCGATGTACCTTGCGCTGACCTTGGCGATGGGATGTCAGTTGGTCTTCGGCGCGGGATATCGGCGAGAACTGAGTCGCCTTTGGAAGGGCTTCCGGCTCTCCTACTGGCTGACTGTCGTTTTGTTTGCATGCTGGGCGATGATCGGTATCGCGCTGGTTATAATACGGATTGCCGGGGATTCGGTCCGTGTGCTCACCGCGGTAATCTACATCATGCCGGTGATTATCGCGGTTATCGCGATTGTCCGCACGATTTCGTATTATACCTGCATGAACCGCATGTCGGAGGATATCGCTGCGGGAGGCGGAACCCGCTGGCTCAATCTGCGGAAGAAGTACATTGTAGCCGTTCTGCTCCTCTGCGTGATTCAGGCGGCTCTTCTCGGCGGTATATTTTATAAACTGTTCCTGTCCGCAGGCTTCGAAGGCGGGGGCGAGCTTGATGTTGTTGCGCGGATTTTCGTGTTTCCGCTCTTTCTGATTTTCTTTTTCCTCTTCGGGATTATACTGACGGGGGGCCTGCTGCTGGTTTTTGCGCTGTTCAAGCGCAAATGGGAGTGCGAGGTGGCCGAGGAGACCATGTTTTTGATTGACCGGACCATACGCCGCGGCGAGAGGCCGGCCGGTCCGTATCCCGCCCAATCTTCCCCGAAATGATTTACTTTTTCTTTAGAATTTGTTGACGATGTCTTAGGGGACGCCGGTTATGATAAGGCCATAAACAAAGCGAACGGAGGTACGCAAAATGAGCGACTACATTCTGCAGACACACGATTTGCGGAAGGTTTACGGCACACAGGCTGCGGTGGACGGCATCGATTTGAAGGTCGAGAGAGGCTCCATCTATGGTCTGATCGGCAAAAACGGCGCGGGCAAAACCACGACACTCAAGATGATCGGAGGACTTTCGGCGCCGACAAGCGGCAGCTTCACACTGTTCGGCAAGAGCGGCGCGGAACTGGCGGATGTGCGGGGGCGCGTCAGCTGCCTGATTGAGGATCCCGGGCTGTACGGAAACATGACGGCCTTCGAGAATTTGAAAGCCAAATGTCTTTGCTACGGCATTAAGGACGATGATTATATCAAGAGATTGCTGAATCTGGTAGGGCTGGCGGAAGTCGGCAGGAAGAAAGCAAAGCATTTTTCGCTCGGTATGAGACAGCGTCTGGGCATTGCGCTTGCGATGGTAGGCGAGCCGGATTTGCTTGTTCTGGACGAGCCGATCAACGGCCTTGATCCGGAGGGCATCGTGGAAATCCGCGATATGCTTACGCAGGTCAGCAAGGAAAAAGGTATCACCATTTTAATCTCCAGCCACATTCTGGAGGAGCTTTCCAAGGTTGCGACACACTACGGCATCATGAGCAAGGGTCGCCTTGTGGAGCAGCTTACGGCGGAGGAACTCGCCGAAAAATGCAGCCTGCGAATCGAGGCGGTTGTGGACCGTCCGGAGTTCGCAAGCACGGTTCTGGACGGCCTGGGCATCACCGAGTACAAGGTGACGGACCGCGAGACGATTCAGATTACGGAGAGACTTGAGGATGTGGCGTACATCAACCGCGAGCTGAACGCAGCGGGCGTTCTGGTCTCGAGAATTTCGGTGAACAACGAGAGCTTGGAGTCGTTCTTCTTAAGCAGAACGGCCGACTGAAAGGAATGGTGAGCATATGTTAAATATGATTCGTATGGAGCTGTACCGCATGGTGCGGATGAAGAGCTTTTGGGTAATAATGATTATCGTCGGCTTCATGAATGTGATTACCGTTGCCATGAACGATGCAATCATGGACAATGAAGAGATTCAGCAGGCCATTGCGGCCGCGGAGGGCTCGAAGGATTCCCCGGCGGCCAATATCGGAATGAATGTCTCCGTCAAGAGAAACAGCGACGGCAGCTATGACTTTCTGGAATTGATCGGGGCAGCGGCGCGCGGCATGCTCTGCGCATTGTTTGTCGGAATTTTTACCGTCCTCTATGCGACGGCGGATTTCAGCACCGGATATATCAAAAACTACGGAGGCGGGGTGAAGCACCGGTATCACATGGTGTTTTCCAAGGCTACCGGCGTGCTTGCATACACCCTCTTCTTCTTTGCGGTATTTATCGGAAGCTCATGCCTTGGGGCCGTTATCGCAGGACGCAGATTGGTGTTTGCCTCCGCCGCAAAGACAATCGAAATTATCGGAATGCAGCTTCTGCTTCACATGACATTCGGACTGGTTATCATGGCGCTTTGTCTGGTTGTGAGAAACAATCTGATCAGCATGATTATTTCGGTCTGCATTTCGGCAAATGTGTTTCTCGTGCTGTATTCCCTGATTGACAAAGGACTTAAGAAGCTCGGCTGGAAAAAGGCTGCAATTGAGAATTACACCGTCAGCGGACGCATCCTGAAATACGGCGCGGATGACGCGAAAATGCTCGGTTCTACACTTGTAGTAATAGCGGCGTTCACAGTGGCTTCCTTCCTGATCGGAAGCGTCTGCATGTCGAAGAAGGATCTCGCCTAAGGCGCGTACGGAAAGCGCGTATGCGATATCGATAATACCGGTGAACGGAGGCTTGTCATGGGGATTGCAATCATAATTCTCGCTACAATTGCAGCGGCGGAGACGGTATGGCTTTGGCTTCTGTGGAGGCAGAACCTTGCAATCTGCGGGCAGCTTGCGTTCATCCGGGAGCACGACTCCGCGATGCGGGTCTCCGTGAACGAGGAGATGCTCGGTGAGCTTGCTCTTGCGACGGAGATCAACAAAACCCTGGATGATGTCCGGGACCGGAAGCACGCCATGAGCGAGCGGGAGAAGCTGATTGCGGATGCGTATGCCAACCTTTCGCACGATATCCGCACGCCGCTTACATCGCTGGACGGTTATGTCCAGCTGCTCCGCGATGCGAAGACCGAGGCCGACCGCGAGCGCTACACGGCAATCATCGGTGAGCGTATCGGCACGATGAAAGAGCTTCTCGAGGATTTGTTTACCTTCACAAAGCTCAAGAACGAGGCGTATGAGCTTAAGACCGAGACGGTATCGCTGCGAAGCATTGTGTCCGACACGGTGCTTTCCTACTACGATGTTTGGAAGGAAGCCGGCATTGAGCCGGAGATCGCGATTGCCGAGGAGGCCTTTCCGATGGAGGGCAATGTGACGGCAATCAAGCGCATCCTCCAGAATATTACGAAAAATGCGGTCCTCCACGGTCGAAAGAGACTCTCCGTGAGTCTTGCACGAGAGGACGCGCAGACCGCGCTTGTGACAATCGCCAACCCGGTGGAGCATCCGGAGGAGATTGAGATTGAGCGCGTTTTCGAGCAGTTTTACACTGCAGACCGGTTCCACCGCAACGCATCGAGCGGACTGGGACTTGCCATAGCGAAGGAGTTCACGGAGAGACTCGGCGGAAGCATCGGAGCGACGCTTCGCGAAGGCGTATTTGCCGTGGAAATCCGCCTGCCGAGCAGCGTGGACAGGACTGCGGAGTGATGCGACACAGCCCGCGAACGGAAACGCCGGACTGTCGGAGCACGGAAGGAGAAGTTGCGCAGTCACCGGCATTGCAGGGGACTGCGCATTATTGTTTTATTACGGGGAAAAACAGGGAAAGGGAGTGGACGAAAATGCTTGTTATCAAAAATCTGACGAAAATATATAAGGGAACCGACAAAGGAATCACGGACATCTCGCTCCGCGTGGAGAAGGGCGATATTTACGCCTTCATCGGCCACAACGGCGCGGGGAAGACGACGCTGTTGAAAGCGGTCACCGGAATCCACGGCTTTGATGCGGGAACGGTTGAAATCGACGGAATTGACATCCGGAAGCAGCCGGTCGCCGCGAAGCAGCGTATCGCGTATGTGCCGGACAATCCGGACATCTACGAGTTCATGACCGGAATCCAGTATCTGAATTTCGTCGCGGACATTTTCGGTGTGTCGGCGGCGGAGCGCGAGGAGCGAATCGGAACCTACGCCGACCTCTTCGAAATCACCGGCTCGCTCGGCGATCTGATCTCCGGATATTCCCACGGAATGAAGCAGAAGCTTGTTCTGATTTCGGCGCTTTTGCACGAGCCGAAGCTTCTGATTATGGACGAACCGTTTGTCGGACTCGACCCGAAGGCTGCGTACCTTCTCAAAGATTGCATGCGCAAGCTGACCGAGCAGGGGAGCGCCATTTTCTTCTCTACACATGTTCTCGATGTGGCGGAAAAGCTTTGCAACAAAGTGGCAATCATCAAGGAGGGACGCCTTATTGCCGACGGCCTCATGGGCGAGGTGGTCGGAGACGGGGAGTCGCTGGAGTCGCTCTTCATGGAAACCGTGACGGAAGGGGAGTGATGGCATGAGAGAATTTTCCGCATTGTTCCGGGCGGAGATGTTGAACTGCTTCGGCAAAAATGTCTATCGCCACACAAAGGACCCCGCAGACCGTAAGCGAAGGAAAATGCTGCGGGTGACCGTGATAGTGCTTTTGGCGCTGGCTGCCGGATACATCGGCGGGGCTTCCTATGCCCTCGCAGGTTTCGGTGCAGCCCGTTATATCCCGATGCTGTATTCCGTGTCAGCGGCCGCAATCGTCCTGCTTTTCGGACTGATTACGGTGCGCGGGAATCTGTACCGCGAGAAGGATAGGGAATTGCTTGCCGCGATGCCGGTGCGGGGACTTCCGATTGCCGCGGCCAGAATTGCCCGCCTGTATTTGTACGGCGTGTTTATCGCCGCGCTTGTTCTCGTGCCCGCTTACGGAGTTTATTTTGCTTTCGAGCGGCCCGGTGCGATTTCGTATCTCTGCACGCTGCCCGTCATCCTGACGGTTCCGGTGCTTCCCGTGGTTTTGACCGTGTGGATCGGAATCGCGGTTACGGCGATTCTTGCGCGGATGCGGCACAAAGTGTTAGCGGAAGTGGCGATTGCGATTCTCGTGGTCGTCGGAATGCTCGTTCTGCCGGTGATTCTCTCCGGAGGGAAAATGAGTTCGCTGCCGTTCGCCGATATGACGGAAGCCGGGGCGAAGACGCGCGCGGAGATGAACGAGGCGATGGCGAAGGCAGTGTCGGAGGCGATGCAGAAGACGGAGTCGTCGATACCTGCTCTGAAGACATGGGGCGGAATCGCGAGGGGCAATCTTGCGGGACTGCTTCTGTTCGGCCTGGGTTCGGTCGCACTGCTGTCTCTTACGGTGCTTGCGGTCGGCTTTCGCTTCTTCGCAATCACCGCGAAGCTTGCGCCGACGGCCGTCCACAGGGAATACCGGATGGAACGGCTCGCCTCGCGCTCTTCGATGACAGCGCTTGTCTCGAAGGAGGCAAAACGGTATTTTTCGTGCGGAATCTATGTGAGCAACACGATAATCGGCGCGGTTCTGACGGTAGCGCTTGCGGTTGCGTTCGGATTTTTCGAGCCGGCGAAGCTTGTCGAGAAAGTCGGCAAACTCCCGGTTGAGCTGCATCCGGAGTCGGCGGTTCCGTTCCTCTTCGGCATCGTAATCAGCACGATGAGCATCACATCGTCGGCCGTCTCCATGGAGGGGAAAAACTGGTGGATTGTGAAATCCCTGCCGGTGAGGGAGAGGGACATCATCAACGCCAAGCTGTTGTTCAGCCTTCTCGTCTGGGCGCCGTTCTATCTCGCAACGGAAATCATTTTGTGGTTTACCCTCGGGGCCGGATTCGCCGGGAGGCAGCTGCTTCTGGCGGCGCCTGCCGCTTACATCGTATTCTCGTCGGTATGGGGACTGTTTTGCAATCTTCATTTTCCGAAGTTCCGCTGGGAGACTCCGACCGAGGTTGTAAAGCAGAGCGCTGCGGTCGGCCTGACCATGCTCGGCGCCGTTGCGGCTGTCATTCCCGCCGCCGCAATGTGCATCGTGCCGAAGGCGTATGCGCACATTACGGGCTTCGCTGTTCTGACCTTACTTCTTGCCGCCGCATGGCTTTTGCACCGGAAAAACCTCGGGACAGCGCTCACGGATATGAACTGAGAGCGCCGGTCGCCGCGGCAATCCGTATCGCGGACAAATGACAAATCCTGTTTCATCCGGCAAAAAAAGAATGCCCTTTCGGACGCTTCGGGTCGTTGCGTCCGGAGGGGCTTTTGTGGTATACTGATAGAACAATTCCGGGAGTACGGACGGCCCGGCGGGATACTCATGAAACATTCGGCGGGAACGGATTTTGCGGGATATCGGTACATTCCCGACGGTACGGACGGAGAAGGGAGCAGCGCATGGAGATTCGGACTACAATCGAAAAATGCATCTCCCCGGTCGATAATCTTCCTCTTGCAGTGCTTCGCACGGAGCCTGTTAATCCGGCAGATGCAGTCGACACGGTGGTGATTGTCCACGGAATGTGCGAGCACAAGGGGCGCTACGAAGAGTTCGTGCGTTTTCTTGCACAGAACGGCTGTATCGTGACGATTTTCGATCTGCGCGGACACGGAGAGAGCGTGCGCGACGCGGGAGACCTCGGTTATTTCTACGGCGGCGGGGTTGCGTCGCTCACGGAGGACCTGAGCGCGGTTGTCGCGATGGCGGAGAATTATACAATGAGCGCCGTCGGCAGGCGGCTTCCGGTCACAATCGTCGCCCACAGCATGGGCACCTTGATTGCGCGGTGCTGGCTGCGCGAACATGACGATGTGATTGACCGGCTTGTGCTCTGCGGATGCCCCTCGAAACCGACCGGGATGCGCCCGGGGCTTTGGTTTGTCCGACTGCTTCGCAGGCTCCGCGGAAGCAAGGCGCGCTCGCGCATCGTCGATGTCATCGTGTGCGGCGGGTACGAGAAGAGGTTTGCGAAGGAGAAGACGATTCACGCATGGATTAATTCCGACCCCGCCGAGGTGGCCGTGTACAATGAGGATCCGCTGTGCGGCTTCAGCTTTACGCTGGACGCCTACGAGACGCTGATCCGGATGACGATGCTGACCTACCGGGACGGTGGTTACAAAATGAGTAAACCGGGGCTTCCGATTCGTTTCTTCTCGGGCGCGGACGACCCGTGTGCCATCTCCGAAAAGAAGCTCGGCAAAGCGATTGCGCTGCTTCGGAAGCAGGGCTATCGGGATACGAAGGGCAAGGTTTATCCCGGCATGCGCCACGAGATTTTGCGTGAATCCGCGAAGACCGGTGTGCACCGTGATATCCTTGCATTTATGCGGGACGGCGCCGGTTGCGCACAACTATAAGATTCCGGAAGAAGGAAAATAGGTTTATGGAAAAGTTTATCATGTCGTTCGATGCGGGAACCACATCGGAGCGGGCTATCATTTTCAATCATAACAGCGAGATTGTGAGCGTCGCGCAGAAGGAGATTACGCAGTATTATCCGCAGGCGGGCTGGGTTGAGCACGATCCGATGGAACTTTGGTCGGCGCAGCTCGGCGTTGCGGTTGAGGCGATGAGCAAGGCCGGAATCACGGCGGAGGAGATTGACGCCATCGGAATCACGAACCAGCGTGAGACGACGATTGTATGGGACCGCAAGACCGGTCGCCCGGTGTATCGCGCCATCGTGTGGCAGTGCCGCCGGACCGTCGATTACTGTGACCGTCTTGCGCCGCATGCGGACGCTGTCCGTGAGAAGACCGGGCTTGTGCTGGACCCCTATTTTTCGGCAACCAAGCTTGCGTGGATTCTCGACCATGTCGAGGGGGTGAGGGAGCGCGCCGAACGGGGCGAGCTTCTCTTCGGAACCGTGGAGACATGGCTGATTTGGAAACTCACAAAGGGCCGGCGCCATGTGACGGACCTGAGCAATGCGTCGCGCACGATGCTTTTCAATATTCACACGCTCACCTGGGATCGGGAGATTTGCGAGTGGCTGAATATTCCCATGGGGATGCTCCCGCAGCCGGTCGGCAACAGCGAGGTTTACGGCGAGTCGGCCGCGGAGTTTCTGGGCGGACGCATCCGCATCGCGGGCGCCGCGGGTGACCAGCAGTCCGCGCTGTTCGGGCAGAGGGCATTTGCCGCGGGCGACATTAAGAACACCTACGGCACGGGATGCTTTCTTTTGATGAACACCGGAGAGACGCCGATTTCCTCGGAGAACGGCCTTGTGACTACCATCGCCTGGGGGCGCGGCGGCAAAGTGACCTACGCGCTGGAGGGCTCGGTTTTCATGGGCGGAGCTGTCGTTCAATGGCTCCGCGACGAGGTCGGCCTGATTGCGACAGCCGCCGAGACGGAGGAGCTTGCACAGAAGGTGAAGGACACGAACGGCTGCTACATCGTGCCGGCATTTACCGGCCTCGGCGCTCCGTACTGGAAGCCGGAGGCTCAGGGTATCATCACGGGTCTGACGCGCGGGGTCGGTCGATTCCACATCATCCGTGCGGCGCTTGACGCCATCGTTTATCAGGTGAACGACATCGTGACCGCGATGGAACAGGATGCAAAGAGCCCGGTCGGGACGCTTCGTGTCGACGGCGGTGCGAGCGTGAACAACTATCTGATGCAGACGCAGGCCGACATCAGCAACACCTGCGTTGTGAGGCCTCCGTGCGTGGAGACGACGGCGCTCGGCGCAGCATATCTCGCCGGTCTTGCAACCGGCTTCTGGGAGGACGAGGCCGACCTCGCAAACGGCGCGGAGGAGACCGTCTTCCGTCCGAAGATGGATGCCGACGAGCGCGCCCGCCACATCCGCGGCTGGAAGGATGCCGTGAAGACGCTTTTGTAAGCGGGCAGGTATTTGTGCGCCGCTGAATGCGAAGACGATACTGCTGACAAAGCATATGCTTTTTGTTGAATTACACAGCCCTCTGCAGGTTGGCATCTGCCCGGAATCCCGGACACAGCATCGATAATCAACCGAAACGCAAGGATGTCTCCCTGAACTTTGCTGCGGGCCTTCAGCGCGATGTAATGAGCTGTACCTGTCGGGGATTGGGCCGACAGAAACAATAATACTTACGGAGGTAGCAAGTATGAATGAAACTTTGAAAGTGTTGGAAGAGAGACGCAGTTGCCGGAATTTCATTCCGGACAAGATGATTCCCAGAGAAGACCTTGAGGCAATTCTGAAGGCCGGCACCTATGCCGCAACCGGCATGGGCAAGCAGAGCCCGATTATCATCGCCGTGACCGACAAGGCAACGCGCGACGCGCTCTCGGCGGAGAATGCAAGAATCGCTGCATGGCCGGGGATGGGAGATCCTTTCTACGGTGCTCCGGTCATCCTGATTGTCCTTGCAAACAAGGATGTTGTGACGCACATTTATGACGGCGCGCTTGTTCTCGGAAACCTGATGAACGCAGCGAAGAGCGTCGGCGTAGACAGCATCTGGATTCACCGCGCGAAGGAGGAGTTCGAGTCCGATTTCGGCAAGAATCTTCTTGCCAAGCTCGGTATCGAGGGCAACTACGAGGGCATCGGCCACTGCGCGCTCGGCTACGCCGCAGCGCCGCTGCAGGCAGCCGCGCCGCGCAAAGAAAACTATGTGTACTATGTTTGATTCCTGATGGCGGGGTGTTCAGTGTCCTGCTTTGGATTTCGGAGCGATTCCGGGGTGTTTTTGCCCGGGAATCACGGTGGTTTAGCTGAAATCCGGGAGTAGATTGTGTGAGAAGAAGCTTTTTTTCAGCCGTTTAGCAAGAATTGCGGTGGTTTCGCCCGAGTGGGCGAAAACCACCGCATTGTTTCATTTTTGTACCTGTCTCAAAAAGCATGTTTTTGACACTTTGCGGTGGAAACGATTGAAATCGGCAGAAGCCACCGCATCTTGATCCGTCTGAAGTCAAGCGGCTTGCTTGGCGGTTGCGTTTTGTGCGGTGGGATTCCGATAAAAAACCGAAAACTACCGCAAGTTGGATAAGACCGTTGAATTCCGAGATGAAGAGACAGGTACAAAAGCGGTGGAAATTGGCTGCTCTAATGAATTCAACCGCAATTTCTTCAAAAAGCGTTTTTTCGTGACATAATGTTCCGGATTCGTTATAATGAGAATGTCACAAAAGCTCGTATAAACAAGCTTGAGGGACCGGGGCAGCCTTACACACAACAGGAAGACGGAGGCTTGTCCCGAACAAAGGAAAGATAGAATCAGACCACCCGCGGAAGAACCTGAGAAAGAATCAAGACAACTGTCGGGCACCCGCGGAAGAACCTGAGAAAGAATCAAGACAACTGTCGGGCACCCGCGGAAGAACCTGAGAAAGAATCAAGACAACCGCAGGAAGAATCAAAACAACCACAGAACAACAGGGGGAAGACTATGGCGAACAATTGGAAAGTGCGCCCGCTTGCAGCGGGCGATGCAGAAGAAATCTGCGAAATTTGCAGCGAGGATCTCGGGTATCCTTGTACCGCAGAATTGGTAAGAAGCAAGATTGAGAGGCTGGATTCGGGGAGAGAAGCTGTTTTTGTTGCTCTTTCCGACAACAAATGCATCGGATACATCCATGTTGAACGATATGATACATTGTATTTTGAAACGATGGCGAATATACTTGGAATAGCGGTGCGAAAGAACTGTCAGGCCGGCGGCGCCGGCACGGCGCTTTTGAGCGCCGCGGAAGGCTGGGCGAAGGAACAGGGAATCACATTGATGCGTGTGATTTCCGGGGCTACCCGGACCGGGGCGCATGCCTTCTACGAATCGCGGGGCTATGTGTTCGGGAAGATGCAGAAGAACTTCAGCAAGCGGCTGTCCTGACAGCGGGGCGCGGATCTTCAGGGGAGAAAGGGTTTACGAGAAGGAAACAATACCGGGGTTGGAAAGGTTTTTCTATGTACAAGTATGTTTTCTTTGATTTGGACGGAACGCTGACGCAGTCGGAGTTCGGAATTGTTGAGGCGGCAGGCAGAGCGCTTGCACATTTCGGAATCGAGACACCCGACCGTGAATTGTTGAAGCGTTTTATCGGACCGCCGTTGTATGTTTCGTTCCATGAGTTCTACGGCATGTCGGATGAGGACAGCTTTGAGGCCATTCGCGTGTACCGTGAATACTACGAGAGCGAAGGAGTATATCTGGCGCCGCTCTTTCAGGGAGTGAAGGAAGCGCTTGAGGCGCTTCGCGACGCGGGCTGCAAGCTTATGATTGTCACCGCCAAGCCGCAAAATATGGCAGAGATTGTGGCGAAACACGAAGGTGTTCGTGAATACTTTGAAGGGATTGCAGGGCCGGCTCTGGAGGGACGCGATCCGAATAAGGCGGGGCTGATTCGGAGAGCGATGGAGGAACTCGGTCTTACCGATGCGGATTGCCGTGACATTCTTATGGTCGGGGACCGCTTTTATGACATTCAGGCCGCAAGAGAGGTCGGCATCGACTCGCTCGGCGTTTTATACGGATACGGCAGCGAGGCGGAGCTTCGCGAAGCCGGCGCGACTTACATAGCAGGCACAGTCGGGGAGATTCCGACGGTTGCACTCAAAGACGGGAAAAACTAAAGAGACAATCAGAAGCGGCAACCGCAAAATATCACCAAACGAGAATTCCCAAAGCGGCAGCTGCAAGATACTGAAAGAGATTTCCCGAAGAGGCTGACACAAAATATCACCAAACGAGAATTCCCGAAGCGGCAGCTGCAAGATACTGCCAAAAAGAGAATTCCCAAAGAGGCCGACGCAAAACACCACCAAAAGCGAACACCGAAACCGACAGCCGAAATCAATAGAAATACCGGGAAGAGAACATCACACTTCAGCAAGCATACACATGATTCTACACGCGTAGAACAAAGGAGGTAACCATGCCACCCGGAGGAAGAATGGGAGGTCCGTTTCAAAGAGGCTTCATGACCGAAGAGGAGAAGGCAAACCAGCCGAAGATAACGACGGCTTTGTTAAAGCGTGTCTTCTCGTATTTGACGCCGTACTGGAAGCAGCTGACGCTGGTGCTTATCTGCATCGCGATTTCGTCTGCGATGTCGCTGTACCCTTCGGTGCTGACCGGTAAGATTCTCGATGAAGGTATCATCGGAAGGAATCTTAAGTTGTTGATTATCTTCATTGTTGCCTCGTTCGGGTTGACATTGATGTCCAATCTGATCGGCGTTGTGGAAGGTTACATCAACACCTGGATTGCGCAGCACATCACCTACGATATGCGAAATCAGATGTTTGCTCATCTGCAGCGCATGTCGCAGCGGTTTTTTACGACCAATAACCAGGGAGATATCATCACGCGCATGACCAGCGATATTTCGGGCGTGGAGTCGGTTATTACCAACACATTCCGAAACATCCTGTCGAACTCTATCACGCTGATTGTGGCGCTGATCATGATGTTCCAGAAGAGCTGGGTTCTTGCGGTGCTCGGCATCTGTATCATTCCGCTCTTCGTCATTCCGACGCGAAAGGCCGGCAAGACGAGATGGAAGCTGACCGGCGAGGCGCAGGAGTGTAACGATGAGATTAACGGCATTCTCAACGAGACGATGTCCGTGAGCGGCCAGCTTCTGGTGAAGCTCTTCGGCAAGGAGGAGCAGGAGTACAGCCGCTACAAAGACGCGAACGGCCGCATGATTAAGCTCAACATTCGTGAGCGCATGGCCGGCCGCTGGTTCTTCGTAGTGCTGAATACGGTTACAAATATCGGCCCGATGCTTCTCTATCTTGTGGGCGGTATCCTGATTATGAAGTACGACAGCAACCTGACGCCCGGCGATATCACCGTCATGGTGGCGCTCCTCGGACGCACCTACATGCCGGTCAACAACCTTCTGAACATCCAGGTCGACTGGATGCGTTCGATGGCGCTCTTCACGCGAATTTTCGAGTACTTCGACATGCCCGTGGAGATTGAAAATGCGCCTGACGCCGTTACGCCCGAGAGCACGACGGGCGAAGTGGAATTCAAGGGGGTTGATTTTGCATATGATCCCGAGCGGCAAATCCTCAAAAATGTGTCGTTCCGCCTCGAGGCCGGGCACAGCATTGCGATTGTCGGGCCGTCGGGCTCGGGCAAGAGCACGATTATCAACCTGATTCCGCGATTGTATGATGTGCAGAAGGGCGAGGTGCTCTTCGGCGGAATCGATGTACGGAAAATCGATCTCACCTTCCTTCGGAAGAGCATCGGCGTTGTGTCGCAGGAGACCTACCTCTTTAACGGAACGATTCGCGAGAACCTCCTGTATGCGAAGGAGGATGCGACCGAGGAGGAGATGATTGAGGCGTGCAGGAAGGCAAATATTTATGTACGATTTCATCGAATCGCAGGAGACCGGCCTCGACACGATGGTCGGCAACCGCGGATTGAAACTTTCGGGCGGTGAAAAACAGCGAATTTCCATCGCGCGCGTGCTTCTTAAGAACCCGGCGCTGCTGATTTTCGATGAGGCGACCTCGGCGCTTGACTCCATCTCGGAGAGCAAAATTCAGGAGGCAATCGACCCGATTATCGAGGAGCGCACGAGCATTTTGATTGCGCATCGTCTTTCGACGATTCTCGCGGCAGATGAAATTCTGGTTGTCAGGGACGGCGAGATTGTCGAGCGCGGCCAGCACAAAGATCTTGTGAAGCTCGGCGGCGTGTACACCGAGCTGTACAACACACAGTTTAAGAAGGTGGACGAGGAGGGACGCGTCCGCGGCAAGTCGGACGGGGAGTCTGACGAAACAGCGGCGGAGTCCGGCGAGTCTGCGGTGCAGAATGATTCGGCAGATGCGGAACTTCTGCTTTGAAAATTTTCTGAATACGGAGCAATTATGGGAGCAGTCGAAAGCAAAAAATACAGAAACCTTCTCGCGGAAATCGGAATCGGCGAGGAGGAGATTGAGGCGCGTATCAAGAGCGTCCGGGATACATTTTTCTATGATGAGAACGAGCGCATCTACCATGCGGTCGGGGATGATCTCGGATACCTCGAGGACACGGGCAACAACGACGCCCGCACGGAGGGCATGTCCTACGGCATGATGATGTGCGTGCAGATGGACAGGAAGGAAGAGTTCGACCGCATCTGGAAGTGGTCGAAGACCTACATGTACATGGACGAGGGCGAGAACGAAGGGTATTTTGCGTGGTCGTGCAAGACCGACGGCACGAAAAATGCCTACGGCCCTGCGCCGGACGGCGAGGAATTCTACGCGATGGCGCTGTTCTTCGCATCGCACCGCTGGGGCGACGGCGAGGGGATTTTTGCGTACAGCCGCGAGGCGAAGGAAATCCTTCGGGCGGCGCTTCACAAGGGCGAGAACGGACGGCCCGGCGCTGCTATGTGGAACCGCGACAACGCGCAGATTCTGTTTGTGCCGGGGTGCCCGCACACCGACCCGTCGTACCATTTGCCGCATTTTTACGACCTGTTTGCGCTGTGGGCGTATGAGGAGGACCGGCCGTTTTGGAAGCGCGCCGCGCAGGCGAGCCGCGAGTATTTGGCGAAGGCGTGTCATCCGGTGACCGGCTTAAATCCCGAGTATGCGAATTTTGACGGAACGCCTTTCAACAAGCAGCTTCCGTGGGGCAACATGGGGACATTTTTCAGCGATGCATATCGCACCGCCGCCAATATCGGTCTCGATGCCGTCTGGTACGGGGAGGACCATGGGCATTACGCCGCGCCGCTTCGCATGATGAAATTCTTCGGCACGGACCTTGAGGCTGTGCGCTGCGCGTACGAGGTTGACGGAACACCTATCCAGCGCCCGGTTCTGCACCCGGTCGGACTGGTGGCAACCATCGCCCAGAGTGCGCTCGCGATTCCGTACAGCGACGACCCGGACAGCGATTTTGCGATTGCCCGCAAATGGGTTTTGTGGTTCTGGAACCAGCCGCTTCGCAGGGGCGTTCGCCGCTACTACGACAACTGCCTGTACATTTTCGCGCTCCTGGCGCTCAGCGGACGGTATCGGGCGTGGTAGGAGCTTCGAGCAGCCGAAAAGCTCCGCTGACTCTGCCGGGCGGTATTAGCCGCAAAATAATGTCCGATACTTAACCAAACAACAAAGCCCAAAGCGTCGGATGCTTCGGGCTTTCATCTTTTCGTGCTGTCTTCGGTTGTGTTTTTGTCCGGATAGTATTGCAAAATGTTTTCCACCGGACAGTCCAGTATCTTGCAAAGAGTTTCGATTGTCGTTGTTGTAATCGGTCGGTTGTGGCGAATCCGATCCAGCATCCCGCGGCTGACATTGTAATAGTTTATCAACCGGTAGGAAGAGATGTTTTTCTCTTTTAAGGTTTGAAAAAACGGTGCGTAGGTTATCATTTTTGCCAAATCTCTTTGCATTTCATCGTGTGTTATCCTGCGTAAATGATACTCCCTGTTCTACACATTGACAATTCCCCATATATTGGGCACAATTCCGCCCGGGGTTTTTTGTGTCCCGTTTAGCACTATTGACGGAAAACGGGCCACTTGCCGCCCGATATTTCTCACATGAAAAAACGGAAAGAAATTGACATGAATTTTGCGGAGTTGTAATATTCTTATGTAAGTGTAATAATATAGATTTTCGTAATGCCCGGAGAAGATTTTTGTTGTAATCCGGGCGAAAAATCTGTATAGTATACTTTGTGTTTTGTGCACGAAGTCAACCAAAGAGAGGTTGGGAGTTTATGAGTAATTGCGCGATTGTAGGTATCAATTGGGGCGATGAAGGAAAGGGTCGGATGGTCGACCTTCTGACGGAGCGGTTTGATTATGTCGTACGCTATCAGGGCGGCGGCAACGCCGGGCATACCGTGGTCAACGAGTACGGCAAATTTGCATTGCATCTGCTGCCGTCGGGCATTTTCCGAAAGGGCGTTGTGAACATCCTCGGAAACGGTGTGGCGCTTGATTTGGAGAACCTGGATGCTGAGATTCAGACCGTCGTCGGGCAGGGCGTTTCGATTACGCCGGAGAACCTGAAAATCAGCGAGCGCGCCTCGCTGGTGCTGCCGTGGCATCGGCAGCTGGACGGACTCGAGGAGGCAAGACTTGCCGACAAGAAGTACGGTTCCACGAAGCAGGGCATCGCGCCGTTCTATTCTGATAAATATCAAAAGAAGACGATTCTTGCGGGAGAGTTGTTCTACCCGGAGAAGCTTGAGGAGCATATCAGAGATTTGCTGACCTGGAAGAACCTGACGCTTACGGGCGTGTACGGCGCGGAGCCGGTCAGCTACGAGGAGCTCAAGGCATGGTTTGACAAGTACGGCGAGATCTTCCGCCCGTTCATCTGCGACACCGGTAAGGTCCTGAAGCAGGCGACGAAGGCCGGCAAGAGCATTCTCTTTGAGGCGCAGCTCGGTTCGCTGCGAGACCTCGATTACGGTATCTATCCTTACACGACATCGTCCAATGCGATTGCCGCATTTGCACCGGTCGGTTCCGGTCTGCCGTCCGCGAAGGTGGACGAGGTTGTCGGCGTTGTTAAGGCATACTCGACCTGCGTCGGCGAGGGACCGTTCGTTTGTGAGTGGTTCGGACCGGAGGCGGAGAAGCTTCGTGAGGCCGGCGGCGAGTACGGTGCGAAGACCGGCCGCCCGAGAAGAGTCGGACCGATCGATATCGTTGCGACGCGCTATGGCGTCGAGTGCCAGGGCGCGACGGACATCGCGCTTACGAAGATGGATGTCATGAGCTACATGGACAGGATTCCGATTTGCGCTCATTACGAGTTGAACGGCGAGATTATCGATGATTTTCCGTTCCCGGCGGCGCTTGAGGCATGCAAGCCGGTGATCACTTACATGGACGGCTGGAAGTGCGATATCAGCGGCGTCCGCAAGTGGGAGGATTTGCCGAAGGCTGCGCAGGAGTATGTCGAGTACATCGAGAAGGAGATCGGCTGTCACATCCGGTATGTTTCGGTGGGACCGGAGCGTGATGCATATATCGAAAGAGAACCGAAAGGAGCTTGTGAAGTGAAAGAGTATCGTCCCGTAAAGGAAGGAAAAGTCAGAGAGATTTATGACATCGGTGAGAATATGATTCTCGTTGCGACGGATCGCATCAGCTGCTTCGATGTAATTCTGAACAACACGGTTACGAAGAAGGGCACCGTGCTTACGCAGATGTCGAAGTTCTGGTTTGATTTTACGAAGGATATCGTGAAAAACCACATGATTTCCGTGGATACGAAGGACATGCCGGAGTACTTCCGCCAGGCCCGTTTCGAGGGCAACAGCATGCTCGTTAAGAAGCTCACGATGCTCCCTGTGGAGTGTATCGTTCGCGGCTACATCACCGGTTCGGGCTGGAAGAGCTACTGCGAGAACGGCACCGTATGCGGCATCAAGCTTCCCGAGGGGCTGCAGGAGTCCGAAAAGCTCCCTGAGCCTATCTACACGCCTTCCACGAAGGCGGAGATCGGCGATCACGACGAGAACATCTCGTTCGAGCAGTCGATTGAATATCTTGAGAAGCAGTTCCCGGGCAAGGGACTTGAGTACGCGACCAAGCTTCGCGATTACACGATTGCTCTCTACAAGAAGTGCGCCGATTACGCGCTTACGAAGGGCATCATCATTGCGGATACAAAGTTTGAGTTCGGCCTTGATGAGAACGGTGAGATTGTGGTCGGCGACGAGATGCTGACGCCCGATTCCTCGCGCTTCTGGCCGCTGGCTTCCTACGAGGTCGGCCATGCAGAGCCTTCCTACGACAAGCAGTTCGCGCGCGACTGGCTCAAGGCAAACCCGCACGATGACTGGACGCTTCCGCAGGAGGTTGTGGACAAGACCATCGCGATTTATCTGGAAGGCTATGAGAAGCTGACCGGCAGCAAGTTGAATTAACATACGGAACACGCACCATGAGCGCCTGAATTTCGGGGGCTCATGGTTTCATTTTGCGAGATGCGCGCGGAAGGAATTCCACGGAAAATGCCCGCAGAAACACACCATTAACAGGAGAAACAAAATGAGCGACACCAACCGTTACACAAGCCCGTTCTCGGAGCGCTACGCCTCCGCGGAGATGCAGTACATTTTCAGCCAGGACAAGAAATTTTCCACATGGAGAAAACTCTGGATTGCGCTGGCGGAGACCGAGATGGAGCTCGGCCTTTCGCAGGACGGCAAGCCCGTCATCACACAGGAAATGATCGATGAGATGAAGAGTCACATCGATGACATCGATTATGCGGTTGCGAAGGAGCGCGAGAAGCTCGTGCGCCACGATGTCATGAGCCATGTGTACGCATACGGTCTGCAGTGCCCGAAGGCGGCCGGCATCATCCATCTCGGAGCTACAAGCTGCTATGTCGGCGACAACACCGACATCATCGTGATGCGCGATGCGCTTACGCTTGTGCGCAGGAAGCTTGTGAATGTGATTGATAAACTCTCGCAGTTTGCGGACAAATACAAGAGCCTTCCGACGCTGGCGTTTACGCATTTTCAGCCGGCGCAGCCTACGACCGTGGGCAAGCGCGCGACGCTGTGGCTTCAGGAATTTTGCATGGATTTGGCGGATGTCGACTATGTGATTTCGACCTTGAAGCTTCTCGGCTGCAAGGGAACGACCGGCACGCAGGCGTCGTTCAAGGAGCTCTTCAACAACGATAAGACGAAGCTTGATCAGCTCGATCCGAAGATTGCACAGAAAATGGGCTTTGACGGATGCTATCCGGTATCCGGCCAGACCTACTCCCGCAAGGTAGATACGCGCGTTATGAATGTTGTGGCAGGCATTGCCGCTTCGGCGCACAAGATGAGCAACGACATTCGTCTGCTGCAGCACTTAAAGGAAGTGGAGGAGCCCTTCGAGAAGAACCAGATCGGCTCGTCCGCAATGGCATACAAGAGAAATCCGATGCGCTCCGAGCGTATCGCTTCGCTGTCCCGCTATGTCATCATCGACGCGTTAAATCCCGCCATCACCTCAGCGACGCAGTGGTTTGAGCGCACGCTCGACGACTCCGCGAACAAGCGCGTGGCTATCTCCGAAGGCTTCCTTGCAATCGACGGAATCCTCGATCTCTGCTTAAATGTTGTGGACGGCCTTGTTGTGAACGAGAAGGTCATCGAGAAGCACCTCCGCAGCGAGCTTCCTTTCATGGCTACGGAAAATATCATGATGGATGCGGTAAAACAGGGCGGCAACCGTCAGGAGCTGCATGAGGAGATTCGCAAGCTCTCGATGGAGGCCGGCGCTACGGTTAAGCAGAAGGGCCTTGAGAACAATCTTCTCGATCTCATCGCAGCGGACGATGTGTTCGATGTAACCCGCGAGGAGCTTGAGAGCTACATGGTACCCGCAAATTATGTGGGTCGCTCCGCGGAGCAGACCGAGGCATTTCTCGCCGATGTGGTTGCCCCGATTCTCGAAGCAAACCGCGAGGAGCTGGGTGTGACTTCAGTAATAAATGTGTAAAAAGAGTAACTGTGGTGAACCGCAGTGTGAGCAAATGTCGGTTCACATATGATTACAGTGAAAGGATACATACCTATGGACAAAATCCTGGTTTTGGACTTCGGAGGACAGTACAATCAGCTTGTCGCCAGACGCGTGCGCGAGTGCAATGTTTACTGTGAAATTGCATCCTACCGAACCGATCTTGAGAAGATTAAGGCGATGGATTTAAAGGGCATCATCCTGACCGGCGGACCGAACAGCTGCTATGAGCCGGGTGCGCCGACCTATCGGAAGGAGCTCTTTGAACTCGGCATTCCGGTGTTAGGGCTTTGCTACGGCGCGCAGCTGATGCAGCAGGTGCTCGGCGGCAGGGTGGAGCGCGCATCGGTGCAGGAATACGGTCGTACAGAGATTGAAACCGATACGGCGTCGCCTCTTTTTGCAGAGGTTCCGCAGACGACCGTGTGCTGGATGAGCCATTTTGATTACATAAGCAAAATGGCGCCCGGCTTTGTCTCCATCGCGCACTCGAAGGACTGCCCCGTGGCGGCCTGCGAGAACCGCGGGAAGAATCTTTACGGAATCCAGTTCCACCCCGAAGTGCTTCACACGCCGGAGGGAACTGTGATGATTCGCAATTTCGTGCGCACGATTTGCGGCTGCGACGGCTCCTGGAAAATGGATGCCTTCGTCGAGAGAACCATCCGCGAAATCCGCGAAAAAGTCGGTAACGGCAGAGTGCTGCTCGGACTGTCGGGCGGCGTGGACTCGTCGGTGGCGGCGGGACTTCTTGCACGCGCCATCGGAAAGCAGCTCACCTGCGTGTTCGTTGATCACGGTCTTCTTCGCAAGAATGAGGGCGACGAGGTTGAGGCGGTGTTCGGCAAGAACGGCATTTTCGATCTCAATTTCGTGCGCGTCAACGCGCAGCATCGCTTCTATGTCAAACTGGCCGGCGAGACCGAGCCGGAGCGGAAGCGCAAGATTATCGGAGAGGAATTTATCCGCGTGTTCGAGGAGGAAGCCCGCAAAATCGGTGCGGTTGAGTTCCTCGCACAGGGTACGATTTATCCGGATGTCGTGGAATCCGGCCTCGGCGGCGAGTCCGCGGTGATTAAATCGCATCACAATGTCGGCGGATTGCCGAGCTATGTAAATTTCAAGGAGATTATCGAGCCGCTTCGCAATCTCTTCAAGGACGAGGTTCGCAAGGCGGGTCTTGAACTCGGAATTCCGGAGAAGCTTGTCATGCGCCAGCCGTTCCCGGGCCCGGGCCTCGGCATCCGCATCATCGGCGATGTGACCGAGGACAAGATTCGCATCGTGCAGGACGCGGACTACATTTTCCGTGAGGAAGTCGATCAGGCGCTGGCCGCCTACGCTGCGGAGAACGGCACGGCGGCGCCCTGGAAGCCCGACCAGTACTATGCGGCGCTCACGAATGTCCGTTCCGTCGGTGTCATGGGCGATGAGCGCACCTACGACTATGCTGTTGCGCTTCGCGCAGTGCGAACCACCGACTTTATGACGGCTGATTCGGCGCACATCCCGTACGAGGTGCTCGATGTGGTTATGAACCGAATCATCAAGGAGGTTCGCGGAGTCAACCGCGTATTTTTCGACCTCACGAGCAAGCCGCCGGGAACGATTGAGTTTGAATAATAAAAAACCACGGGAAGCCCCTGCTTTTGATATGCGGCTTCCCGTTTTTTGTTCGGAGGATAAGAATAGGTACGGGAACAAGAAGATTAAGATTTATGTGGGCGACGCGCGAAAACAGTCGTCCTCGTTATGGGTTTACGAGTGACAAGCAGCCCCTCCGTGTGGTATAATCTCACAAATGGCTTGCTACACAAAAACAAAAGTTGTGTGAAATATCAAGTGGATGGTTAAGGAGAATATTACATTGAAAGAAATGAAACAAGATAGTTCCACTATAGCTTGGAATGCCATGGGAGATGAGTGGTTTGAACTTGCTCAGACAGGTGAAGCACGGAACTTCTTCATCATGCCTAATATGCTTAAATTTTTAGGTGATGTAAAAGGTAAAAAAGTACTTGATCTTGGGTGTGGCGAGGGCGGATATGATGCTTATGGATTGTGAGGATTTTGAGGGGACTATTCGGGAAGTAGTGAGGGTTTTAAAGCCGGGCGGACGTCTTTTTGCGAGTGTTCTGCATCCCTGTTTTGATGGAAATCATGATACCGGTATAGGAAGGCAAGGCTTGGGGATAGACCGTGAGGTTGTTGTTAAGAATTATTTTGAGCCCAGGGAGTGGGAAGCACCTCTTTATCAGGGGACAATTCCGGTTATACGGCGACATCGTACTCTCGAAGATTATGTTAAAACCTTTGTGGGCGCGGGGTTGACAATTGTTGATTTAAATGAGCCCGGAGCTACCGATGAACAGGCAAAGATTTCTGTGGGAATAGCATGGCTGCAAAAAATACCGTTGTATTTGTACTGGGAGCTGAAAAAGTAAAACCAAAAAGAAAAACTTGCTGAGGGGAGCGACAGAATGGGGCAGAACAAGAACTATATTCAAGGGATTCGAAGCAAAGTGGGACATGACAAGATTATACTCACATTTGCCGGAGGATGCGTCTTTAATGACAAAGGCGAGGTGCTTCTGCAGAGGCGCGGGGATACCAATTTGTGGGGATTCCCGGGCGGCGCGGTAGAACTCGGAGAGACACAAAGACGAATAAAGAAATGAGGTTTTAGGCTATGAAGGTGTTCGTCGTTTACTGCCATCCGTCAGAGAATTCTTTTACGAAGAATATGTGCGACGCCTTTCTTAGGGGCGTGACCGATTCCGGAAATGAGTATATTCTGTCAGACCTGTACAAAATGGGATTCACGACAGATATATCTGAGGAAGAATACCTCAGAGACGCGAATTACAGAGATACGCCGGAAGTGGCAGAGGATGTACGGGCGGAGCAGGAGAAGATTAATTCCTCGGATGCGATAGCCTTTATTTATCCGGTGTTTTGGACGGAGGCGCCGGCTAAGCTGGTGGGCTGGTTTGACAGGGTCTGGTCCTATGGATTTGCCTATGGGGAAAAGACCATGAAGCTGCTTGATAAAGCAATAATTCTGTGCTCTGCAGGGAATCCGGTTGAGCGCCTTAGGCAGTTCGGTCTTCTGGACAGTATGAAAAGAGTCATGTTCGGTGACAGGCTTTTCGGGCGTGTGAAGCAAACGGAGTTTGTCGTTTTTGACAACACTTCCCGAGAGAATGAGCTCAGGGAGAAGAACTGGGATGCGAATCTCCAAAAGGCGTACGAGAAGGGGAAGACATTGTTTCTCTAAACATAACAGAGAGAAAGGTGAATATCATGGCAAGCGGGATAAAGAGTTGTCACAAAGAAAAGGCGCTGCAGTTGTTTTCTGAGCATTTCCATTGCTCGCAGGCTGTGCTTGCCGCATTTTCCGAAGAGTGCGGGATAACGGAGGAACAGGCCTTGAAGCTCGGGGCATGCTTCGGCTCGGGAATGAGAAAAGGGGAAGTCTGCGGCGCCTGTACGGGAGCTCTGATGGTGTTGGGACTGCTGTACGGGCAGTCGAACAAAGAAGATTTAGAGAGCCGCATGCAGGCCAACAGAGTCAATGAAGCCATGATGGAACGCTTTTCCGAAAAATGCGGATCCTATATCTGCAATGAGCTGCTTGGGTGCGATGTCAGAACCGAACAGGGCATTCAGTACGCCAGAGACCATCATCTCTTTACGGAGTTGTGTCCCAAAATGGTAGCAGCCGCGGTCGATGTGCTTGAGGAAATTCTCGGTGAGGAGAAACAGAAAAATGCGACATACCGATAGTATTCATTCGGGGCCCGGTCACGAAGGAAAACCTTGACGAGTCAGAGGCGCCAAATGAAAATAGGAAGAGCGATAGACCACAAAAGAAAAGTTAAGTGCAACAACGATTATATTTCAGATTAACAAAGCAGATTGAGGTATGGGGGAAGCATGAGACTGTTATTTGATATGGACTTAAAAGACTATGACGATTGTACACACACTTTTGTGCGTAATTCGGCCAGAAGCATTATCATTCGTGATGGGAAACTTGCGATGATTCACAGTAAAGAATATGATTATTATAAGTTCCCCGGAGGCGGCATTGAGGGCACGGAAAATCCGATTGATGCGATGATTCGTGAAACGCGAGAAGAGGCCGGATTGGTCGTTCTGCCGGAATCCGTCCGGGAGTACGGATATGTCCATCGGATTCAAAGAAGCGATGGTGATAAAACAGAATGTTTTGTCCAGGATAACTATTATTATCTTTGCGATACTGACGGAACTCCGGTTTCTCAGCAATTGGATGAATACGAGGAAAAAGAATCCTACGAGCTGGAGTATGTCGATCCGGCTGCTGTCATTGTAAAAAACCGAAGTGTCGGAAAGAGTCCGTATAACACGATGATGTTTGAACGGGAGGCTAGAGTTGTTGAATTGCTCATTGCCGAAGGAGTATTACCGCATCGCTAGATGTTGGAGCACAAAAACAAAAGGAAAGACGACTATGAATATAGCGTTAAAACAATTATCGGTGGATATGGGAAAACCGGAATATGATATGCTGCAGGGGGAAAAATGGAACACAACTACATACAGGAAGCGCTGGCCTTTTACAATATCACCGCGTCGGAAATAGAATTGCTGAGACACAATGAGAATCTGACTTATCGTGTTGGAAACGAGTATTTGTTGCAGATTCATGAGCCGGTAGAAGGGTTCTCCACGGATTTTTTCTATGAAGGTGTTGATCGTATCGAGATATATAAGGCGGAAATTGCGTTTCAAGCGTACTTAAAGAAACAGGGTATGCAGATCCGTGAAGCAATTGAGAATTGCTACGGTGAACGCATTACAAAGTTACAGGATGGGACGTATGTCACGACTTCGAAATGGCTCGAAGGCGAATCGTTGGACAAACTTGAATTGAATGATGCGGTTTGTTATCAGATCGGCGAGATGCTTGCACATTTGCATCAGAAAGCAAAGGGATTTCACACATCACCGGTAAAGTTTTACGATAAGCATCATTGTGATTGTACGAAAAGACGAATTCAAGCGTTGGAAAACCATGGGCTAAGCGCTGAGTATTCTGCAATCATGCAACGCAGCTGTGATTGCGTCGGGGCAGTTTTGGAAAATGCTCGGGATGAATTTCAGATGATCCACGGTGATTTATCTGCGTCGAACATTTTGCAAACACCGGAAGGACTGGTGCCTATTGATTTTTCATTTTTCGGAATGGGACATCCGATGTACGATCTTGCGGTTCTGTTTGGGAATATCGGCGGATCATTGGTACGCAGACAACAAATGGCAGAAGGGTATCGGAATGCCGGCGGAACAATCCGCTACGATGTGTTGGATGCCTGCTTTATAATGACGTTGTTGGATTGCCTCGGTATTCATTTTGTGCAGTGGAGTAAACAAGAGTGGTTTGCGCCCAGAATGCAACGGTGGCATGAGGAAAACCTGAAGCCGTATGTGCAGGGAGAGCGTATATATGCGGATGATTTTTATCTGTTGCATGTGCAAAGTTGATATGCCTGATATTGCGGAAAAGAAAAGTGCAACAGTGATAGGAGATAGTCTTTGGGTACGGAAGCCGAAGAGTATCTTCAGAAATACGCGAAGAAAACACTCCGCTGTGATAATGATGTTAAATGAAACGCATTCAGAAATATAAGAAGGGTGCAAAATGGTAATTTCAATCGGGCACGAAAACATCTGCTGTGATACAAGAGAAACTTTCGAGAAAGAGCTTTCATTAAGGATGGCGTCAGCATCCGCTGAGATTTGGGTTTCGGAGAACGGCACGCGGGAAGAGACTCCCTGCATTGCCGTATTGCTGGAAAATGACATGGCTATGCTGACGTATTTCAATAATGACGGTGAAAGCTATGTGTCTGTCGGAGATGAGAAACGAGATGACGGCATCGTGGCATTTTCCGCCGGACAATATGAAGTCTGGAACTATCAGATTATCAAAAAGGACGAGGCGTTGGCCGGGCTGATGGATTTCTTTCAGTGTAAAGAGCTGCCCCAATCAATAAAGTGGGAGCGCGTTTGTTAAGGCGTTGCTGAAGTACGGTTTCCTATGAGGAAGCCATCCGTTATTGCGAGAGTAAGGGGGATACTAAAATGTCCATCATAATTGAACGAACCGAAGACGAGGACGGAGCAATCGGTGAACTTGTAGGTGAAGAGTTCACGAAATATGCCTTGAAAAAAGGCATAGATACTGCATATGTCGAATACTGCTTTGTGGCAAAAGACGAGGGAAAGATCGCGGGTGTAATTCAGGGACACGCTTATTACAAAGAGGTTCATATCGGAGATCTGATTGTCATGGAAGAATATCGGAAATCCGGTGTCGGCTCCATGCTTGTCAGGGCAGTGGAAGAGGCTTTCAAAGACGATAACAGAGAACAGATTAATCTTACGACTTACGGATTCCAGGCTCTTGAGTTTTATAAAAAACTCGGTTACGAAGTGGAATATGTGCGTAAGAACAAAGATGAGAATCTAACCAAGTATTTTCTGATAAAATACATTTAATAAATGCATCATAAAACAGATGGGATGATTCCCCGGGAACAAAAGGAGTTGTAAATGGTAAAAGTTTTTAATGTAGAAGACAGAAAGAGTACATTGGATTATATACTTTCAACATCCAAAGATTGTCCTAAGATAGTTTCTTTGGTTCAGGTAGGATCCGGAGCTGAAGGTTTCCATGATGAAAAGTCTGATTTGGATTTTGTAATAGCATATGATTCCAATGAATCCATGGCTGAAGTGATGGATTATATGCGTAAAATGATTTCTGAGGAATACAGTGTTTTATTCTTTACGCAATCTGCAGAGAGGCATCTTCAGGCTTATGTTCTGGATAATCTTTTGGAGATAGATATAGGGTATGGATGCTATGAGCATGCAGCCGCTTTAAAACCGGCATTTAAGGTTCTTTTTGATAATTCGGGTATCGTAGAAGATAAAATGGTTCAATCAAGAACCACTATGGATGATCAAATATATGGGAGTAAGCAGCAAAAAGATCTGGAAACCGCCTGTAATTATGCATGTTTACACTTGATGCATGCTGCAGTGGCTATTAAGCGAAACAACTATTTTCGTACAGTAGGTGAACTTGAATTTGTCAGAAAAATATATATTGATCTTTTAGGAGACCGATACAGACTCGAGAGCGCTGTGAACCGTGAAATTGATAAGCTGCCCGATCATGAAAAGGAAGCCATAAAGAGTACGTATATTACAGATGACAGCCAAGAGACATTATGGACATGCCTAATGAAATTGACGGATTTAATTTATAAAGAGCTGGAAGGATGCAGTGTGCCTATACCTAAGGAAATGCTGGATGAGTATTATAGGGATATAAACGAATAGACCGGTTTCCTCAACAAACAAAAAAGTCGATGATAAAAGTATTGTTTATATGTCACGATGATTTATAAAGAGATAAAATTCGATAGGGGGATGGGTGAGAATGAAGAATGGTTCGCAGTATATTTTAATTGATCTGTACGGGGTGATAATAGAGGAAAGTAAGGGATACTTTATCCCATATACATATGAACACTTTGCCGAGTCTGAATATGAAAGAATTACAAAAGCTTTTCGCGAGGAAAAGATATTCAGTAAAGCACAGATAGGCGTACTTTCATCAAATGAGTTTCTGGAGTATCTCGGATACGATGATCCTTTTGCCGCCATGAAGGATTATCTTAGTAACTATCTTACCTTGGATGTGGGATTCAAAACTTTTGCTGAGAAAATCGGCAGTGAGTATAAGCTTGTGCTGCTTTCCAACGACGTTTCCGAATGGAGCGAATATCTTACGGATATCCATGGTATTAACAAGTATTTTTACGAAAAGATTGTAAGCGGTGATGTCGGACTTAAAAAGCCCGATTCCGAGATTTTTGAACTCACGCTGTCTCGTCTGGGATGTCGGGCGGAAGATTGCGTTTTTATCGACAACAGTGTTAATAATCTTCAAGTCGCGGCATCACTCGGAATCAAACCCATCCTGTTTAACAGAGACGGCGTCACATATGACGGTACCGTTGTTAAC
>CADBXF010000004.1 GCA_902798585.1 uncultured Lachnospiraceae bacterium | reverse complement strand
TGATTCGTTTTTACACCGATTATGTCGGAATGTCCAAATTCAACAAGGTCGCGGCAGAGGAACGCTATGCCGACCTCGCAAGGCACAACCGTGAGGATCTGCTCGGGCTCGTGACGCTTTGCAGGCTCCTTCCCTGCCTTTCGCCGGCCGACACCGGCATTCTCTCCGCGGATATCGTTTCCCCGGAGGAGTCAGTCTCTTCGCCGCAGGCGGCTTCCGCCGAAGCTCCTGCCCCGACCGTCTCCGGCGCCTCCGCAACAGCTGGTTCCGCGGGCACAGGCCGCGAGGTTGTAATTCGCCTCACGCTCCCGTTTGCATGGCCGGTCGGACTTACCCTTCGCAGAGCCTACGATCGGCTGATGTCCCTCCCGGGCGCTTCGGTATCCCCTTCTGTGACACTGTCAGCCGCCGGAACGGATGCCTCGGTTTTGCTTCGCATTCCGCTTCTTACACAACCGGCGAAACATTTCTACGGCAACTACCGGGATTATTACTATCTCCCCCTGGAAAACCGCGTGATTCACAAGAGCATCGCCTCACATGTGGACCGCGCTTACCGCCGCCCCGCCAAGCGCGAGGAAGCCTTCGAATGGTCCCGTGGGGATTTGCTTCCGCAGGCGGAAGAAATCTTCGCCCCCGGTTTTACCTACGGCGCTAAGGATGTGACCACGCTCTTCCCGGCGCGGGAGCTCGCAAGACACCCGGACCTCATCGCAGAATATGCGGCCTCCCTGCTCAAACTCTTCGGCACATTACATTGATTTTCACAACGCAAAAGGGCTGAACCGTATCGGTTCAGCCCTCATTAGTATTCCGTTCGATTATGCCTCCTGCGGAATGATCTCTTTCTTGTTATAAGATCCGCAAGCCTTGCAAACTCTGTGAGGCATCATAAGCGCGCCGCACTTGCTGCACTTTACAAGATTCGGAGCAGTCATCTTCCAGTTTGCTCTGCGACTGTCTCTTCTCGCCTTGGAATGTTTATTCTTAGGACAAATAGCACCCATCGTCTCCACCTCCTTGACCACTATTCGGCCGAACCTGCATTGTTCGGCACACGCATGACAGTATTATATCGAACCGACGGGCGTTTGTCAACGACTATTTTTCGATTTTTCCATCGAATTTCACATGCGCCGTGAGCCTCTCTGCGCCGACTACCCGAGACGCAGCCGTATACGAACTGGTTCCGGCCTGCTTGGGTCAATTCGCCGGCGGAAAACCGTAGGAATCAAGCTCTTCTCCGCTCTCCGTATAATACGCTTTGCATCTGCCGTCCTCATCCATGCGCGCCTCAATCCGGCGAAGTGTCGCATCGTAATGTTTCTGCTTTTCCGCTGTCGCCGCAGCAGAAGAATCCCCCGAAGTCACTGTCCAGTGCTCTGCCCAGACCTGCTCCGAGACATCCGCAGCGCCGTCGATTTTCAAAATGTTTGCCTTCGTAATCGTCAGGGTTTCCGCATTCCTTCCGTGAAAAACCGCCTCGCGGATATCCACATCGCGCATCCACGCGAGAAGTTCTTTCACATGTTCCGAGGGACTGTCCTCCGGCAGTGTAATCTCCGCTCCGAGATTTTCCCTCCATGCGGACGCCAGATAGTTTTTGCGTTCATACCGCAGAAACTCATTTTCCGACACTCCGGTCTCCGTATCCAAATCTACGGTATGCACCTGCGTGACCTGTCGATCCAGCATTTCGGCATTCAGGCAATCCGGAAGCAGTCTTCGTTCGAACCGGTATTCCATACGCCGCGGATCTGTTTCCTCAAGACGGAAGTCCGTAAGTTCCACAAGACTTCCCCCGCTAAGCGCGTACTCTGCGGGAATCAGAATCGCATGACCGGCATACAGCCTCTCCGCGTGATGGGAAAGCGGAAAATCCCGACACAGCACATCGAAAATCTCCGACTCCTGCTCCTCGCGCAGCGCGCTGACATAGACTCGGCATCCGTCCGTACCGTACTGTCCGCCCGGAACACACAAAAAACTGATGTTTTTATCGCCCCGCAGGAAGGTTCCCTCCGCTGCCATGGCCGTTTTGCTGTCACAGGTTATCAGCGAAAGCGTACCGTCCCAGGTTGCATCCGGCTCTTTTTCCGCAAGCCAAGACCGCAATGCGGTCTCACATTGCGCAAAATATCGCTTCTTCAGATCCTCCGTGGAACGGCTGAACATTTTCCCCGCTGCGCAAATCACGAAAATAACCAGCGCCGCAACTGCAATCTCTGCAATTAACAGCGCGCGAATTACCTTCGACGACATCTTCCGGCTTTTACTTCCGTTGTCGCCCGGGTTTGATTCCTTCTCCATTTGTCTTTACGCTTCTTCGCTGCGAATGGTAATCATACCGCAAATCGCCTTTCCGGTAATATTCAATACCGGCGCGTTCTCATCCTCGGGATCCAATGCACGGTTGGTTACCATGCCGCCCACAGCCTTAATGTCGCACACGACACGCATATTTGCGGGAACCGTAATGCTCATCACGCTGAGGATGCTGCACACATCGAGGTCGAACTGTTTCGTCGGCGCCTCCGCCCAGTAGATATTATGGCAACCGACCAGGCAGGAAAAGAACCCGACTTCGATGTCCTTCGCGATTTCGCTCGAATTGCCGGAGCCTGTAGCGCAAACCATGGTATTCATGTTGCTTCCGTGCTTTTTGATAAACTTTGTTCCGCGGCGCATCAAAAGCGCTGTCACGCCGGCCATGGCCGCGAACAAGACGCCGAACACCTTCAAAACCTTCAAAACAACCTTCTTGAACTTCTTTCCTTCCATATGTCTTCCTCCCCGGGGAATCCCCCAAACTGTTGTTGATGTCCTATTATACCATCGCTCGCATATTTCTTGCAATCCTTTCGGCAACGAAAAATGCGGACCTCCGGATTATCGGAAGCCCGCATGAAATTCATTGTTTTTTTTCCGCCGATGCGAATGCTTAAATCAACGCTACCGTCTCGCGGCAGATTGCAAGCTCCTCGTTGGTTGGGATTACGAGAACCTTAACCTTCGAATCGGGAGTGGAGATAACAATCTCCTCGCCGCGGATTGCATTTTTCGCATCATCGATGGTGATGCCGAGGAACCCGAGGCGGTCGCAAATCTTCTTGCGAACCTTGCCGTCGTTCTCGCCGATACCGGCCGTGAATGCGATGGCGTCAACGCCGTTCATTGCTGCCGTGTAGGCGCCGACATACTTCGCCACTCTGTAGGCGAATGCCTCAACCGCTACCTGTGCTCTCTCGTTGCCCTCTTTTGCTGCCGCATCGAGGTCGCGGAAGTCGGAGCCGACGCCCGAAAGGCCGTCCACACCGGACTTCTTATTGAGAACCGTCATCATCTCCGCGAGGGACTTGTTCTCCTTCTTTGCTACAAACTCGATAACCGCAGGATCGATGTCGCCGGAGCGGGTTCCCATGATGAGACCTTCAAGAGGCGTGAGACCCATGGAGGTGTCAACGGAACGGCCGTTCAGAACCGCCGAGCAGGAAGCGCCGTTGCCGAGGTGGCAAACGACAACCTTCGAGTTGTTCGGATCAAGGCCGGCAACGGCAATCGTACGCTTCGAAACATAGCTGTGGCTGGTGCCGTGGAAGCCGTAACGGCGAACGCCGTATTTTTCGTAATACTCGTAAGGAACCGCGTACAGATATGCCTCCTTGGGCATCGTCTGATGGAATGCGGTGTCAAATACAGCGACCTCCGGTACGCCGGGCATGAGCTTCATGCACGCGTCGATACCGATCAGGTTCGCCGGATTGTGAAGAGGTGCGAGGTCGCAGCACTCCTTGATGCCGGCGATAACAGCGTCGTCGATCAGCACGGACTTCGTGAACTTCTCGCCGCCGTGAACGACACGGTGTCCTACCGCACCGATCTCGGAGAGATCCTTGATTACGCCGTAGGTCGGATTCGTGAGGGCCGCAAGTACATTCTTGATCGCTACCTCATGGTTCGGAAGCGCATCCTCGAGAACAACCTTCTCGCCGCCTGCCGGCGTGTGCTTCAGACGACCGTCGATACCGATACGCTCGCAAAGACCGACTGCGAGAGCCTGCTCGGTCTCGGAATCGATCAGCTGATACTTCAAAGAACTGCTGCCGCAGTTAACTACCAATACTTTCATGAAAATCCTCCGTTACTCAGTCATTTGCCTGCGCCTGTACTGCCGTGATGGCAACAACACCTACGATATCCTCGGCGATGCAGCCTCTGGAAAGGTCGTTGACCGGAGCGGCGATACCCTGCGTAACCGGGCCGTAAGCCTCAGCCTTCGCAAGACGCTCAACCAACTTGTAACCGATGTTGCCGGCGTCGAGATCCGGGAATACCAATACATTTGCCTGACCTGCCACGCTGCTGCCCGGAGCCTTGAAAGCGCCTACGGAAGGAACCATAGCGGCGTCAGCCTGAAGCTCGCCGTCGAGAAGGATGTCGGGGCGAAGCTCCTTCGCGATAGCGGTAGCTGCCAAAACCTTGTCGACATCAGCATGCTTTGCACTGCCCTTCGTGGAGTGGGAAAGCATGGCAACCTTAGCCTGCTTCTGAACCAGAAGCTCGAAGGACTCTGCGGAAGAAATTGCGATAGCCGCAAGCTTCTCCGGATCGGGATTCTGCTCAAGGCCGGAATCTGCGAAGAGGAAGGTGCCGTCTGCACCGTACTCGCAGTTCGGAACAACCATCATGAAGAACGCGGACACAAGCTTGGTGCCGGGCTTCGTCTTGATGATCTGAAGGGACGGACGAAGGGTGTTGGCCGTCGAGTGGCATGCACCGGAAACAACGCCGTCTGCAGCGCCCATCTTAACCATCATGCATGCATAGTACATATAGTCGGTCGTGAGAAGCTTCTTAGCCTCCTCGGGGGTCATACCCTTTGCCTGGCGAAGCTCAACCAGCTTGTCGATATATGCAGGAAGCTCTGCCGCCGTGTTCGGATCGATTACGGTAGCGCCGGCCACATCAAGACCCTTGCTGTTCTCCGCAACCTCCTCGGGAGTACCGAGCACAATTACATTTGCGATTCCTTCCTTCAGAATAATCTCCACCGCTTCCCATGTTCTTCTGTCCATGGACTCCGGCAGAACGATTGTCTTCTTGTTCTGTTTTGCTCTCTCTTTGATGCTGTCAATAAATCCCATGACTACTGACTCCTTTCATATCATATCATGCCGCGTCGCGGCACAGTGTTCCAAATAAATAATATACCACTTTTTTTCAATCCGCACAAGAAGTTTTTCTCGAAATACATCCCATCGTTTTCTCCGGAAAAGGTCTCCCTCAGACGCGAAAAAGTCCGGGGCGCACCGCCCCGGACTCTGCTGTCGCACTGTCGGAAAATTCCGCATTTGCCTCAGAACAATTTCTTGATTGCACCGAGCGCGTCACCGGCCTTATCCAGGCTGATTTTCGCTTTGACGCCCTCGACAATCTTATCGACCGCCTCTGCGGGAAGCTTATCCCCGGCAACCTTCTTAACCGTCGCCGTAGGATCGCTCTTAAACGCCTTCGTCAGATCCGCATCTCCGGTAATCTTCGAAACGGCATCCTTAATCGTAGCTGCAATATCCATTGTTGTACTCCTCCTTTCGACCGCAATGCATCTTCGATACATCGCCGCCTGATACCACGCAAAATAATACTCTGCCGATTACTCAGCAGCCTCTTCCGCCGGAAGCTCCGAAGTACAATGCGGGCAACGCGTTGCCTCGATATCGATTTCGGTCTTGCAGAACGGGCACTTCTTGGTCGTAGGCGCCTTCTCCACCTCTTCCTTCTTGGTGAGATCCTTCGCCTTGTTGAACAACTTGACTACCAGGAACAGGCAGAGAGCAATAATCAGGAAGGTGATGATTGCGGAAATAAACGCACCGTAACCCAGGCAGGTGAAGCCCAATTCCTGTGCCTCAGCCAGGGTCTCCGGAACTGCCGGTACAACGCCGTCAACCGCCGGAGCATCCTTGAGGACAATAAACGCATTCGAAAAATCTGCGCTTCCGCCCAATGCAAGGCCGATCAGCGGCATCAGAATGTTGTTTACGAGAGAATTGATGATAGCGCTGAACGCACCGCCGATGATAACGGCAACAGCCATGTCAATCATGTTCCCACGCATGATAAACTTCTTGAATTCCTTAAACATAGTACTTCTCCTTTGTTTTTATTTTCAAAATTCTCACGCCCGCTCAAGGCCGGTCAGACCGGTCCGCACAAGTTCGAGAATTTCGAATTCATAGAACATTTTGATGAAGGCATCGATCTTCGCCGTCTCCCCCGTGAGCTGCATCATCAGAGAATCCACGGCGACATCCACCACCTTCGCGCGGAACACATCTGCGATGCTGATTGCGCTCTGGCGCTTCGCATCCGTCTTCGTGCGCACCTTGAGCAGGATAAGCTCACTGCATACCGACTGCTCGGGCTTCAGTTCCTTAACGGAAATCACTTCCTGAAGCTTCTCCAGCTGCTTTCCGATCTGCGTCAGCGTCTGCTCATCCCCAAGAGCAACCACCGTCATGCGACTGATGTCCGGCCTCTCGGTCTCACCCACCGTAAGACTTGCGATATTGTATCCTCTCCGGCCGAACAGCCCGGAAATGCGGGCCAGCACACCGGCCGTATTATTCACAAGAATCGAAAGCACAATCTTCTGCATAACCGTCTCTCCTCAAGTTATTTTCAAAACCGTTTCATGCATACGAATATTGTACAGCGAGACGCATTCGCTGTCAATCGGATGTAACGCATTTTTCGAAAGAAAGAAACGATGTCTTTTCTCACAAAAAACCGCCCCGCACATCGGTGCGGGACGGTCCCGATTATTGCTGTATTCTTCCTAAGGAGAGAAAATTACAGATTTACCTTGCCGGTGATGTCGCCGTTTGCAACATAGTAAGCAGCGCCGTCCTCAGGCTTAACATAGAGCGTGATGGACTTGAGAGCTGCCTTGTTGTTAGCAGCGAAGTCCTTCTTGGCGGCGTCGAGAACGTCGACCATCTTAATCTCGTTACCGGCGAACTGAAGAATAACCTCTGCCTTAGCTTCCTTGGCAGCTGCCTTCGCGGTCTTCTTGGAAACCTCAGCAACAGCAGCCTCCGCCTTCTTTGCAACCTTCTTGGCGGCCTTTACAACCTTTGTCTCGGCAGGCTTCTCTGCCTTAGCAGCCTTCTCGACCTTCTTTTCAGCCTTCTTTTCTGCCTTCTTCGCGGTCTCCTTAACAGCCTTCTCTACTGCTGCAGCATCCGCCTTGATCTCAACAATGTCCTTCAACTTCTTGAGTGCCATTTTACATATCCTCCTTATTATGACGCGGGAACCGTCTCCTCTCTCAGCGATGCCACGGGCATCCCGCTGGTCCAATATACTTCACGGTGTCATCATACATACAAAAACAGGAATATGCAATACTTTGTGCACATTTTCTATGTTTTAGCGACAATAGCGGGCTTTCCGAGCCTTGTTTTGTTGAAAATAACAATGGTCTTTATGCAAAATCATGCGTTCCGCGCAGCCTTCCTGCGCCTTCTCACAAGCACGAGGAGAACGATTCCGATGCCGATTGCCGCTCCGAAAGCATCCACGCACACATCGCTCCACTGCCCCGCGCGGCCGGCCACCGATCTCTGGTGGTACTCGTCGGTCACTGCGTAAACGGTCGCGCACACCCATGAAAGCGCCGCGAGAAGCCACGCTTTTTGCACGCCCCAGGACAGCAGGCACACTGCGAACAGCACGGCAAGAATCGCGTATTCCGTCGCATGTGCGGTCTTTCGCACGACAAATGTCATCCTCTCCCTGGCGCTTTCACTCACGCCTCCTTCGCCCACCAGATGTATGCTTTCCGCCGCCGTAATCACAGCGTCCACCACTGCCTCCGAGGTGTGGGACGATTCCTCACCGTTCTCCGCGGAGAAGCTGTAAATAACGGCCATCCATGCGATTACCGCCGCAGTCAGAACACTTCGTAAAATCCGCTTCTTCATTCCGATTCCCCTTTATGCGCGCGCTGCCCCGCGCTTTTTCGAAGGACCGTTTGCCGTTTTCACATTTGCCGTCGGTTTCGATGATGATGTACACCTTGCCCATGCGAGTGTAGAACATGCACAGATTCCCTACACCCCGCTCCTGCGCCTTCGGACCTCGCCCCTCCCGCGCTCACCACTCTCACGAAAAAAAATGCTTGACAAGCGGAAATCGCTATAGTATAGTTTGGGCAAATGCAACGACCGGGAACCAGTACGAACCATTCTTCCCTCGCAGCGAGCCGGGCATGGTGAAAGCCGGCATCGAAGAACTTCCGAATTCCTCCCGAGAGCAGCATGTTGAACAGCGCCAGCTAAGTAGGCATCGCCGGATGCGTCCGTTATCGCGATAGGGTATGAACATGTACCTGAATGAGGGTATGCATTTTCCGCATACTGAATAGAGGTGGTACCACGGGTTAATCGCTCGTCCTCTGGTGTAGCAGAGGACGAGCTTATTTTTTTAGCGAAAGCTAAGTGAGCATCTCTGCGAAACAAAAGCCGAAGGGTTTTGATTTTGCAAAGATGCGAACGGGCTACGGAAACGAGAAAAAAAGTTACGCGAACACAGTGAGCGGAACGATTTGCGAGTGATGTATCTTTCGCAAAACACTAACTCGTCCTCAGGGAAATCTTGTTCGACAGAACAAACCATTTTTCACCCGGGAGGTTCCTATGAAACAACCGAAGATTCACAGAATTTACAACCCCGTCATGGAGTGCATGGAGCGCACGAAGCTGCGCGAGCTCCAGGGAAAACGCCTGCGTGAGACCGTAGAGCTCGAGTATGCAAATGTACCGCTCTACCGTGAGCGCATGGACGCTATGGGCGTCAAGCCCGAGGACATCAACTCGGTGGACGACCTGAAGAAGCTGCCTTTCATGGAGAAGACCGACCTGCGCGACCAGTTCCCGTACGGACTTTTGGCGCAGAAGCTGACGGACATTGTCCGCATTCAGGGCTCGTCCGGAACGACGGGCAAGCCGATTGTCACCGGATACACGGAAAATGACATTGAAGTCTGGACCGAGATGGTTGCCCGCGCTCTCACCGCTGCCGGCGGAAACGAGGACGATGTAATCCAGATCTGCTACGGCTACGGCCTCTTCACCGGCGGCTTGGGCGCACATCAGGGCGCACAGCGCATCGGTGCTACGGTTATCCCGATGTCGGCAGGCAATACGGAGCGGCAAATGATGATGATGACGGAGCTCGGAGCCACCATGCTCTGCTGCACTCCGTCCTATGCAACATATCTTGCGGAGACGCTTCGCGACCGCGGACTTCTTGACAAGGTTAAGTTAAAGGCCGGCATTTTCGGTGCAGAGCCCTGGACCGAGGAAATGCGCGAGCACCTTGAGAGCATTCTTGATTTCGACGCCTGCGACATCTACGGTCTCACCGAGATCGGCGGCCCCGGCGTTGCGTTCGAGTGCCTGGAGAAGAAAGGAATGCATGTCAACGAGGACCATGTCATCGTTGAGATTATCAACCCCGAAACAGGCGAGCCGCTGCCCTACGGCGAATCCGGTGAGCTCGTGTTCACGACCATCACCAAGACCGGTATGCCGATGCTTCGCTACCGCACCCACGACATTACGCGTCTCATCGCCGAGCCCTGCCCCTGCGGGCGCACGCTCATCCGCATGAGCCGTCTTACGGGCCGTACCGACGATATGCTCGTTATCCGCGGCGTCAACGTATTCCCGAGCCAGATTGAGGCATGCCTCGTAGGTCTCGAGGGCGTTGCACCGTTCTACATGCTCATTGTCGACCGCGTCAACTCCACCGACAAGCTCGAGGTCCAGATTGAGATGTCCGAGGAGATGTTCACCGATAAGGTCAGCGAAATCGAAACGCTTCGCAACACCATCGCCGAGCGCATCAAATCCATCGTCGGCATCGCAGCAAAGGTTACTCTCGTGCCTCCGAAGTCCCTGCCTCGTTCCGAAGGCAAGGCCAAGAGAATCATCGACAACCGCAACCTGCGCAACAATTGATTTTGCGTGACATTTACATCCCCTTTTCGATATGATATACTTGAAAAAAGGGGCAGGGTTTACCATCCCGTCAGGGAGAAGGAGGCAATATGTTTGTACACCAGGTTTCTGTCTATTTAACCAACCAAAACGGAGCTTTGTGCAAGTTGACCGGGCTTCTCAAGGAGCACAATGTCGATATTCTCGCGCTGATGATTGCAGACACCACGGAGTTCGGTATTGTTCGATTTATCGTGAAGAACGAGGACATTCATCCTTGTCTTGACATGCTCAAGGAGGCCGGCTACTCAGCGCGCAAGAATCATGTCGTCTGCGTCAAGATTCCGAACGAGCCGGGCGGACTTCACCGCGCGCTTCAGCTGTTGGAAAATGCAGGCAACAGCATCGAATATCTGTACTCATTCAACTACTCGAACGACAATAACGCATTGATTATCTTCCGCCTCGCGGATCGCGACGCCGGCGCCAAGCTTCTGATTGACAACGGTTTTACGGTTGCTACGCAGGAAGAGATTGACGGCCTCGGGGCATAATCCCTGCAGCCGCCTGCCGCTCGACAATGCACAGACAAAAATCCGTGAGGTTTTCACCCCACGGATTTTTTTGTCGTTTTTCTTATTGTCCGCGCTCGAATCAATTCACACCGTGCAGCGACCAAAGCACTTCATCGATGAAGTCCTCATGCTCCTCCACGCTGTCCTTCGTTCCGTAGATCTCGACGAACCACAGCTTCTGATCCCCGTCGTCCGTATCCTCCATGGATAAATAAATCTCATCGCGGTAATCGACTTCGTCAATCGTGTATGTCACCGTCGAATGCTGATACGGCAACCGGCCCGGATAACTCTCCAGATCCGAAAAATGATATACCGAAGAATCGAAGTAACTCTTTAAGGTTTCAAAGTATTTTTCCAAGGTCATATGCGGGTGCAGAAGCGAAACCTGCACATACCCCTCCGCGGCCTCATTGAACCAGAAACGAAGCGCATTGTTGTTTGCGTCTTCTTCCACGGTAGCAAAATCGCCGTCCGTGTAAAGGAAGGTGAACTTATCCCCGGCCGGAAGCTTACCCTCATACATTTTGACCGTCGATATGATCTGCGGCCCGGTCTGCTTTAAGGAGCGCATGCACTTGTCATACTCCTCGGCCAACGCCTTCTGCTGCTCCGTAAAATTGTCGTACTGCGAACCGTCGATCAGGTACCAGCCGACAAACACACCGAACGATTCCTTACACTCATAGACATAGAATTGACCGGCTCCGCGCCCGAACTCCTCGTCGGAATCCCAGACCATGTCCTTCAGTTTGTCGGAATATGTCTTCGCACCGTTGACCGTAAATGTCTTTGCGTCGGCACCGGCCACATAGGTTGCCTTATGGAGATACAAAATACTGTACAGATCGGCCGGCGTCAAAACCACGCCGCTCCAGAAATCATCAAAGCCCTCTACCACTCCGTCGTCGTAGTCAAGCACATATTCGATATACAAAATACCATCGTCCGTCTCGGCATAGAAACCGCCCTCGAACTCTTCCACATAGGCGTCCGCCGGAAAATCAATCGAGAAATTGTAATCCTCGCATACATAATTTTCCGTTCCAGCGGCAACAGCCTCCGTCAGCGTGGGCGTAGGAGTCTCCTCCGGCGTGGGCGTCGGAGTATCCGTCGGCTCATCGGCAGGCGTCGGCGTCGGATTCCCGGGTTCGTCCGTAGGAACCGGTCCCTCCGGCGTAGGTGTCGGAACGCCGAGAGAATTGCCCTCAATGCCTTCATACGCATTATCCGAAGGGCGAATCGTAGTCGCAATCAATTCCATCGGCTGCGCAGCGGAGCCTTTCTCCGTCTCATTCGCAAAATAAATGACATACACATCCTCATACATCTCAAGGAAGGCGTCGCTCTTCTTCTCCGCGCCGTCCGCCGTGTATGTGATTTCGGTCTTGTACAGGGTCTTGCCGCCGATTGTTATCTTCTCGGCCTTTCCCGCCTTGACATCGCCGAAGTCGCCTTCGTCATCCATATTTTCATCGATTCTGCCGACAAACTTGACAGCGCCGTTCACGGCGTCCTCCAGAGAGGAAATCTTCTTCGTCGATTTCGGAGCGACATAAATCTTATATTTGCCGTAATCTTCGAAGGTAAAATACTCACTGCCGCGCAATCCCGGCGTAGCAGCGCCCGGATACCAGCAGGAGAGATTCAGCCCCGGATCATGCCAATTCCAATATCCTACCGGCACCATGTCCTCGGACACCGGCAATACCTCGTTGACTGTGTAATCCGGATCTTTCTTCTTCCCCGAATCATCGTCGTCATCGTCATCATCGTCACCGCAGGCAGCAAGCATGCCGATTGAAAGAATCAGCACAAGCATGAGCGCAAGGTAACGAAGCCATCTCTTCTTCATCTTGTTTCCTCCTTATCGTCACGGAACACCGTTGACATTGCAGCTACATCCACATTGTAATAGATTGCGGACGCAAAGTAAATATCCGGAATTGTCGAAAATTGCATTTTCCGTCAAAAATGCGAATAAAAAACGGCTCCTCCGAAAAAACGGAAGAGCCGTCGCATGCTTTTTGATTTACAGACGGGCAACACCGGTCTTGCGTGCAGCCTCGGCAACGGCTTTTGCCACTGCCTGAGCAACCGTCTTATCCAGAGCGCTCGGGATGATGTAATCAGCGGAGAGCTTGTCGTCGGTAACGAATGCCGCAATGGCCTTCGCAGCCGCGATCTTCATCTCGTCGTTGATATCGCGCGCGCGAACATCCAACGCGCCGCGGAAAATGCCCGGGAATGCGAGAACATTGTTAATCTGGTTCGGGAAATCGCTTCTGCCAGTACCGACAACTGCAGCGCCTGCTGCCTTAGCCTCGTCAGGCATAATCTCGGGAGTCGGGTTAGCCATCGGGAACAAAATCGGGTTCGGAGCCATGCTCTTAACCATCTCAGGCGTTACGCAGCCGGGAGCGGAAACACCGATAAATACATCAGCGCCCTTGATTACTTCCTCAAGGCTGCCCTTGCGCATCTGCTGGTTGGTCATCTCGGCGATGATCTCCTTCTCCGGATTCAGGCCGTCACGACCCTTGTAGATAGCGCCCTTGCGGTCGCACATAACAACATCCTTAAGGCCCATCGAGATGAGGAGCTTGATGATGGCGATTCCTGCAGCGCCTGCGCCGCTCGTTACAACGCGGATCTCATCAATCTTCTTGTTAACAACCTTCAATGCGTTGAGCATAGCTGCAAGGCAAACAACTGCGGTGCCGTGCTGGTCGTCATGGAAAATCGGAATATCGCAGCACTCCTTCAGCTTTCTCTCGATCTCGAAGCAGCGGGGAGCGGAAATATCCTCAAGGTTTACGCCGCCGAACGAACCTGCAAGGAGACGAACAGTATTAACGATATCGTCAACTTCCTTCGAACGGATGCAAAGCGGAATCGCATCCACATCGCCGAACGCCTTGAAGAGGGCGCATTTGCCTTCCATAACGGGCATACCTGCCTCCGGACCGATATCGCCGAGGCCGAGAACTGCGGTACCGTCGGTAACAACCGCAACAAGGTTGGAGCGACGGGTAAGGTCATAACTCAAATCTACATTCTTCTGGATCTCAAGGCAGGGCTGTGCTACACCGGGGGTGTATGCAAGCGAGAGGTCCTCTTTCGTCTCCAGGGGAGCACGAACGATCATCTCAACCTTACCTTTCCACTCATAGTGCTTCTTCAGAGATTCTTCTGCATAGTTCATACTTGGCATTCCTTTCCTTTATCAACGCTTTCGCGGTTTTTACCTTACATCAGCACATCGTTTCCGGCCGGAACACCTCGTCGAACCGCTCGGGCGTAAGATAGCCGAGCGCCACGCAGGCCTCCTTCAGGGAAATGTTCTCGCGGTAAGCCTTCTTGGCTGTCTCCGCTGCCTTCTCGTAGCCGATGTAGGGATTTAATGCTGTAACCAGCATCAGGGACTTCATCAGGTTGTCATGCATCTTCGCCTCATCGGCCCGGATACCGACAACACAGTGCTGCTCGAACGAACGCATCGCCTCCGCGAGCAACCGCACGGACTGCAAGAAATTGTAAGCGCAGACCGGCATAAATACATTGAGTTCGAAATTGCCCTGGCTCGCAGCCATACCGACTGCGGTGTCGTTGCCGATTACCTGCACGGCGACCATCGTGACCGCCTCGCACTGGGTCGGGTTGACTTTGCCCGGCATAATCGAGGAACCGGGTTCATTCGCGGGGATGGTAATCTCCGCAAGACCGTTTCTCGGACCGCTTGCAAGCCAACGGATGTCGTTCGCAATCTTCATGAGATCCGAGGCAAGCGCCTTCAGCGCACCGTGGGCAAACACCAGCTCATCCTTGGAGGACAGCGCATGGAATTTGTTCGGCGCGGTCACGAACTCCGTTCCCGTCAATTCCGAAACCTTTTTCGCCACCATTATATCAAATCCTTCGGGCGCATTCAATCCCGTTCCGACGGCAGTTCCGCCCAAAGCGAGTCTGCGAAGCATCGGGAGTGTCGCGAGAATCATCTCGCGGTCCGTTGCGAGGCTCTCGCTCCATCCGGAAATCTCCTGGGAAAACCGGATTGGGGTCGCGTCCTGAAGGTGCGTTCTTCCGCATTTTACGATGCCCTCGTGCTCTTTTGCAAGTTTGCGAAACGCCTCGATCAAAGAGGTGAGCGCGGGGAGCAGTTTCTTCTCAATCTCCGTAACCGCCGCAATGTGCATTGCGGTCGGAAATGTATCGTTCGAGGACTGCGACATATTGACATCATCGTTGGGATGAAGCAATTTTGCGCCGGCAATCTCGTTGCCGCGGTTCGCAATCACCTCGTTGGCGTTCATGTTCGACTGCGTGCCGCTGCCGGTCTGCCACACGACAAGCGGAAAATGGGAATCCAGCGTTCCGTTCGCAACCTCGTCGCATGCGGTTTCAATCGCCGCAAGCTTCTCCGCCGTCATGCGCCCGGGAACCAGTTCTCGGTTCGCGCGCGCCGCTGCCTTCTTCAGAATTCCGAATGCATGCGTAATCTCCCGGGGCATGGTTTCCAGGCCGACACCGATCGGAAAATTACCGCGGCTCCGCTCCGTCTGCGCGCCCCAGTACGAGTCGGCAGGCACCTGTACTTCGCCCATGGAATCATGTTCGATGCGATACTCCATCGTCCTACTCCTTCCCCGGATACAGCCGTTGTCCGCCGCGCCGGAAAGCGCTGCCGCCGCAGGCTGAAAAACTCAAAACGGCGAAACCGCCGCATCAGGCAATAAAAGCAGCACTCTCCGCAGAGAATGCTGCTTTCTTGCGAAACATTATCAATCGATATTGATGTTGTGAATTACTTCCTTGAGGCTGTCGGCGCTCTTGCGAAGGAGTCCGATTTCTTCCTCGGTCAGAGGAGTCTCCACATTGCCGATGATACCGCTCTTACCTACGATTGCGAGCGTGCTGAGGCACACATCGCTGATGCCGTACTCGCCGTGCATCATCGTGGATACGGTCATGGTCGTATCGATACCCGTTGCAATCGTCTTAACGATAAACGCAACGGAAACAGCAATCGCATAATAAGTAGCACCCTTGCGGCTGATTACGATGCCGCCGGACTTCTTAACATAATCCTCGACCTCCTGCTTGTCGAGCTCGGGGAACTCCTTGATGGAGTTGTGTACACGCTCCTTGTACTGGCTGAGCGGAACATTGGAGATATTGGCAAGAGACCATGTGATAAACGAGGAATCTCCGTGCTCGCCGAATACATATGCGTGAACATTGCTCTGGCTGATATCATACAGCTCGGAAAGACGGGAACGAAGTCTCGAGGTGTCGAGAATCGTACCGGAACCGATGATCTGATTCTCCGGAATGCCGGAGAACTTGTGGAATGCGTAGGTCATAACATCCACAGGGTTGCTTACGATGATATAAATTGCCTTCGGAGCATACACCGTAATCTTGGAGGCGATGTCCTTCATAATATTCACATTGGTCTGCGCAAGCTCGAGTCTGGACTGACCCACTTTTCTCGGGATACCGGATGTGATGATGACGATGTCCGAACCGACGGCGTCGCTGTAATCACCTGCGATAATGCTCAGGGAACCGAAGAACGGAGCGCCCTGGAGAATATCCATAGCCTCGCCCTTGGCCTTCTCTTCGTTCACATCGATCAATACGATGTCCGAAGCGGTTCCGTTCGTAGCAAGTGTGAATGCGATTGTCGATCCGACGCTGCCTGCGCCAATGATAGTAACCTTCATACATACCTCTTTCCGCGCTTTCGCGCCGTTGTTTCTTGCCTTTGTTATTTACCCGGAAAATGCAGTCACGAAAACTATCGTACCATGCTGTCAATGATTGTACCACAGCGGCCTTTTGGATACTATTGACAATCTTACGAAAAAAGGTGCAATTGAAGCGGCCAAATTATACAAATATACAAAAAGACAATTGTAGTCCGAAATTGCTCCCGCGGCAGTGTCAATCCCGTTTACAATACAGATGGGAAACATGCGTCGCGCGCATGCCGGCGACCGCCGCCGCGAGCACAGTCGCGTAGGTATCCTCAACCAGTTCGCACTCCTCCGGACGAACGCCCTTCTCCTCCATCAGCTGTCGCATCACGGCGAACTTATCGGCATCGTTTTGAACCGTCAGAACATCCGCGAACAACCCCGGAAAATTCTGCTTTGTAAACTTCTGTTTGGCGGCTGCCTCCTCCCCTGTCTGCACGGTCGAGAGCACATACAGGGAAGCCCCCTTTGCATGCAGTTCCTCCGCATACTCCGCGACAGCCGGCACCGGTTTGCAGAAGCGGTAAGTGTTCTCGCCGTTCGCGCGGCAGAAGGAAATCCAGGCCTCATCGGACATGCCGACAACCATCGTTCCGTTCACATAAAAGCGCGGCGCGCACAGCGTGCCGTCCATATCGAAAAATGCCAGACGAATCATCATTTTCCCCTTTCACGGCGGTTTCCTCCCGGGAAACTGCTGCAACGACTCCCGCGAAAACCGTCCGCTTGATTGTAACACGAACCGGACTTCATTGCAATGCCGCGGCGGTTCCGAATTCCGCGAAAAACAAAGCACCGGCACATCCGAGGATGTGCCGGCGTTTCGATATGGGTAAAATAACAAGGGTGTGTTGCTCCGCCGGTGCGTCAGACGCACCGGGCGGAACAAGACTCTGGTATGTATACGGCGTATTCATTCGCGCAGGGGTTAAGCAGTTCCCTGTTTCGATTGTGAGTATACTCCTGTTCTTTCATTCCGTAAAATGTATATTTCGCATGCTTGTATATCATTTTGATATATGATATACTCCCTTCGGAGGGCTTTGCCATGAATGTCAATTACGAATACTATCGCACCTTTTACTATGTCGCCCGCTACGGCAGTTTCACCAAGGCTGCCGAGGCGCTTTTTGCGAACCAGCCGAATGTTACAAGAACCGTTCTCCGGCTCGAGAACATGCTCGGATGCCGTCTTTTCATGCGAAACCGGCACGGCGTCACGCTCACCCCGGAGGGAGAACTTCTCTACTCGCATGTAAGCATCGCGCACGAGCAGCTGCAGCTTGCGGAGGCAGAGCTTGCGGACTCCACCTCGCTCCGCACCGGTACCGTAACCATAGGAACGAGTGAGACCGCTCTCAACCTCTTTCTTCTCTCCCGCCTTCGCGAGTTCCGGAATCTCCACCCCGGAATCCGGCTTCGCATTCTCAATCATGTCACGCCGCAGACAGTCTCCGCCCTCAAGCAGGGGCAGATTGATTTTTCGGTCGTGACGACGCCGGTCACGCCCGACGCCGCCCTGAATGTTACGACGCTTCTGCCGTTTCAGGAGCTTCTCGTGTGCGGAACCGACTACCGCAATCTCGCGCAGGCCAAGACAAAACACCGCCTTCGCGATCTGGCCGACTACCCCCTCGTAATGCTCAGCCGCGACACCATGACCTACGGCTTCTACAACGAGTGGTTCCTCCGCCACGGCGCGCGCCTTGAGATTGCCACGGAAGCCGCTACGGCGGACCATGTGCTCTCCATGGTCGAACACAATCTTGGGCTCGGCTTCGTCCCCCGCCCCTGGGCGGAGGCCGCGCTTACCGCAGGCCGGATTTTCGAGGTTCCGCTTGTCGAATCGGTTCCGGAGCGCGCCGTTATTCTGATTACCGGCAACGCCCGCACCCCCGGCGTCGCAGCCTCCGAGTTTATTCGCTTTCTCCGGAAATCCGCGGCAGTTCCGCAGGAAGACTGACTTTTGAAAATGTCTTCCCCCGGGGTTGCACTCCTCCCCTTTTCGTGCTATACTGTACATGTAGTTTTAAAAACTACATCACGCGGCTTTCATTTTCCGCAAGATACATTGAAGAAGGCATGCTGAAGACAAAGGGGGATTTGATTTCATGAAAAAAAGAACGCCGCTCAGGGAGCGGGATTTTCCGAATTATACGCGCGGGGAAGAGATTGCCAACATGGTGACGCACATTGTGGGCGGCGCTCTGGCCATCGCAATCACGGTGCTCTGCATCATCATGGCGGCCTCGCATCACAACACATGGGGCGTCGTCACCTCGCCGATTTACGGCGGAACGATGATTGTGATGTTCACTGTCTCCTCCGTGTATCACGGGCTTCGCAAAAACACCGGCAAGCAGGTGATGCGCATCATCGATCACTGTGACATATACTTCCTGATCGCCGGTACCTATACGCCGATTCTTCTCTCCGCCGTGCGGACCGACCATCCCGGACTTGCCTGGACCATCTTCGGAATCGAATGGGGATGCGCCTTCATCGCCGCGGCAGTCAACGCCATCGACCTTCGCGCCTACCGGGGCTTCACCTTCCTGTGCTACCTTGTGATGGGCTGGGCCATCATCGTGTGCGCGAAGATCACGATTGCCGCCATGACTTTCACGGGCTTTCTGTGGATTCTCCTCGGCGGTATCGCCTTCACAATCGGCGCAATCCTATATCTCATCGGCGCAAAGCACCGGTACATCCACAGCATTTTTCATGTGTTCGTCATCGGCGGCTGCGTGCTTCAGTTCTTCGGAATTCTCTTCTATGTTCTCTGATGTACGGCCAATCGGCAACGACAAAAAACGACTGCGACAACCTGTGTGCCGCAGTCGTATTTGTTTACCGATGATGCAATTCGCCTGTGCCGGATTCCGGGCATAAAAAGAAGCACGAGACGGGATTCGAACCCGCGACCCTCGCCTTGGCAAGGCGATACTCCACCACTGAGCCACTCGTGCAAAATGTGCTTTCCGCAAGCACAATGGTGATTTTACACGATAAGCTCTCTTTTGTCAACACCTTTTTTTCTCTTTTTTTGAGATTGTTATAATTACTCCGATTCCCGTAAGGAGAATCATTACGACAAGCGCTGCAAATACAGGGGCTGCCGGGGTCTGCTCCGAGGTCTGCGGAGAGTGCACCTGACTTCCCGCGGCGTTCTTCGCAGGGGGAACCTGCGCCTGCTGCGAGCTTGAGTGTCCGGGGTCGGAGAGCGTCGTATCGACCATGACAAGCACGCCGTTTTTGAACGGAACGCCGTCCAGATCGCAAATCACACCGTCAATCATCCGGAAATACATATCCGAGGCGACATCATAACCTGCCGGCGCACAGTTCTCGTGGAGACGATATACGCCGTTGGGAAGATCCTGCAGGACCGTCGGCTCCTCCGTGCTGGTCCAGGTAATACGGTTTCTTGTCGGCTTGTAATCGCGGCCGCCGGACTCCTTCGTCCTCGTTATTTTGCTCAAATCATTTTCCCGGTTGACAGAGGTAAGCATGAGAAGCGCTCCCGCAAGCTCACTTCCGTCCACTGTTTCCTTGGAGAAGACACCGCGGCCGTTCTGTCCCTCTTCGCCGTAGGTGTCTCCGCTCGCATCCCCGTCGGCGCCTCTTCGAATCGAAATATCGTCGGATTGACCGACCGGTGTCGGCGTAGCTGTCGGTCTGCGGTAAGGTGTCGGCGAAGGCGTTGTCGGAGTCTCCGTTACCTCAGGTGTCGGAGTGGACTCTCCCTGCGGCCCGGGAGTCGGTGTTACCGGCGCCTGCGTCGGTGTTACTGGCGCCTGCGTCGGCGTGACTTTCCTATCCGGCGTCTTCGTTATCTCCTTCGTAGGCGTAGGCGCCTCGGGAGTCGGCGAAGGCGTATTTTTCTTCTCCGGCGCCTGCGTCGGCGTGACTTTCCTGTCCGGCGTCTTCGTTATCTCCTTCGTAGGCGTAGGAACCTCCGGGGTCAGCGAAGGCGTTACCTTCTCAGTCGGCTTCGCGGTCACGGTAGGCGACGGTTTTAAGTCGCTGTTATCCCGCGGGAGTTGCCGGTTGCAGGGGTAGAAATGACCCTCGCTCGAAGTGGTAAGCGACTTCGCGATAATACCGCCCTCATAGTTGCCGGAATTATTTTCCACATGTGCATTCGGAGCAATCAGATGGCCGCCCATACCCTGGACATTCACGCGCGTTGCGTTCGGGAAATTCCAGAACAGATTCATACCCGTGCAGTTGAGCTGCACATCGTACTGTCCGGATTTGCCCGGGAACGAGCTTCGGAAATTGTTGCCGATATCGGACCCGTTAACCTTGATGCTCCATCCGTTGAAGCTCACGGTGCCGCCGTCGCTTACCGAAATCACGAGGGTATGCGAACGGAACCAGGAATAACTCGGAACCCGGATGTTGAGAGAGTTCAGTTTTGAAGCAGGAATCGTGATATAGACATCGGAATTCGCATTTGTCAGATCGACGGTATTGCCGGAGATTCCGGAGCCGCGCTCCGCGAGAGCCTTCGACTGTGAACGAAGGCTGGAAAATGCCGCTTCCATATCGATATAATTCGGGTTTTTGACGATTTCCCATCCGGTCGCAGCCGAGACGGGAGCGTTTCCGCCGTAGTGAATCACACGGTTCACGGAAAATCCGTTGTTCGAGAGATAACTTACAAGACCGCTGTTCACGGCGCCTGTTCCGAGGCCGCCGGACTGCCAGTTTTTGATAAAGGACGGAGCCGTCGCAACATCTCCGAAGAAGTTGCTCCCCTTGTAGGTACCGCCGACAGCGATAGCTCCGATGAGATGGTTATATGCCGTAAAATCATTGCGGACAAACACCTGATACCGCTTGAGAATGCTCGATGCATTGTAATAAGTGTAGCGATCGCTCGCTGTTGCAGCCTCGGCTCTGCCGTTTCCGAGCAGGCCGAGCACAAGAACAATGGTAAGCAGCACACTTACCAAACGTCCTTTCTGAAAGACTCTCATTTTTCTCTCCCTTCTCCTATGCCCCACACTGTCGGGCAATCGTGCTGATGCACATATTCCGGGCGCGGCATTCCGAAGCTCTTTTCCGGTCTTTGCGCCGGCCGGCGCGGATTCGCCGCCCTGAAATCACTTCTGTATCATGAATCGGCCGAAGCCGGTTTCATCCGTTTTTACCCCTGCAGAGGACCTGTCCTCTCATTCTGCCCCGTCCGTATTGTCGTCGTGCTGAAAATCCCGGGGGATGTCCAAAACGCGCTTGCCTACGATAATAAACCGCCTTCCCTCCCCGCAGGTCGACAACACCATGAGGTTGTCCTCGGCGGTCGGTTCCGGCGCGGCAATATACGCCCTGTCACCGTCCTCCTTACGCACACGCTCCAACATGCGCGCGGTTTCATAACCGTCAAACTCGGTAAATACCCATTTTCCGTCGCGCTTCACATAGTCATCCGAGAACAGATGCTCCTCGGAAATGTGCGAAACAATGACAATCTCATAGACCATCACACGATGTTCTCCGTAGACGAAGAAATACGGATGGGTCCCAAGGAATTCCGCATCATTGTAATCCTTCAGGCTTCCGAACATCGTCCCGTTCTTCATGTTGTGACCGTATACGATTGTAACCGCATCGTCAAGCGACTCGTCGTTGCAGTTCTGAATATACAGACATCCCGGATACCCCTTGGAATGGTCCAGATTATGGTCCAGGTAATAGTCCTCAACCTCATGCGACAGAATGGGGTAATCCACAATCGTGCCGGGAATCGCTATGTATGCAAAAATGTCTTCATTTTCCGAACGCAAAATGTCAAAATCCGGTTGGATGGTAAAGAAATCCGCATATTCCGCCCGAAGCGCCTTGTACAAAAGCTCTTCCTGCGTCGGCGCGTGTGTCGGCGTCGGCGTGGCTGTAGACGGAACATCGGTCGGCGTTGCACTCGGAGTGGTGAACGCACGGTTATGAAGGTCCTCGTAATTCTGCTGCTGCTTTCCTTCCTTCCATTTGCAGTAGAAATGATATCCGCAGTATGCGGCGCTGCATAAGAATAAAAGAAGCAGGACAATCCAAATGACCCTTCGAATCTTTTTTCTGCGCTCCATCTGCTCCCAACTCTGATAGCCCATAAAAACCTCTCTTCTGATACGCGGAAGCTCCCCCCACGGCGCACCCGCAGACAATGGTACCATTTTCGGTGATTCAAGTCAATACGATAGCGAAACCAAAACAAATGAATTTTTTGTGAATATTTGTAAACAAAATGTTTCCACTTTCGTTTTGACGCGTTTTACGGCACTTTTCGCTACTTTTCGCGTTTTCGCAGTGCAGGCGCCCGCAAAAAGCCCGCTGCGGCATTAAAAAAAGTTTTCATGAAGCGCCGTCTTCGCCCGACACTTTCCAATTTCCGCGGAATATGCTATTATTAAGGCATCCCGGGCAGCAGCCCCACCGGCATTTACTGTTTGTTTTCTCATCTGCCCGAAGGTTTCAGGAGAGATTCCGCAATGATTTACATCGCGTGCGCCATGTACAGGGAAGCCGAACCGTTGATTCGGCGTTTCGAATGCAAAACAGATCCGTCGTTCCGCCGGCAGCAGGTTTTCTCCGGAGAAGACGCGCTCATCATCGTTACGGGCACCTCGCCCGTCCCCGCCGCCGCAGCCCTTGCCGGTGTGCTGGCTCTGCGCGAGCCCGGGGAATCGGATGTATTCGCCAATGTCGGATTGTGCGGTTGCTCCGGAGGAGCATTTTCCGTGGGCACGGTGTGCCTTGCGAAAAGCATCACGGAGCAGGCAACCGGAAGGCGGTTTTTCCCGGATCTGCTCTTCCGAAGGACCTGTGCGCTCGCTCCGCTCATCACATATTCTACCGTTGTAGAATCCGCAAAGGATATCCCTTCCGGTTCGCTTTTTGACACGGAGGCCGCCGGCCTGTACCAGGCTGCCCTTCCTTTCTTTTCGACGGACCGTCTGCTGTTTCTCAAAATCGTCTCCGATTCCGGCGAGGACGCCTCGTCGGTTACTCCGCAGACAGTCTCCGCTCTCACGGAGCAAAATGCCGATTGTATCGCGGATACTCTTCGCCGCTTTGCGGACAATTACCGCACGGCTCCCGCCGATTCGGAATCGAACCGGGATATCATCGATTACTTCTGCCGAAGCCTCCGCTGTTCCGTCACGATGGAGCTTGAGCTTCGCCGCCTGATTGACTACTGCGAGATGGCGTACGGGGATGTCGCTCCCCGGCTTCGGGCATTTTTCGCGGAGCACGGACTGAAATTCGAGGAAAATGTCATCCTCGGTTCGCGAAAGGAGGGCAAGGATGTTTTGGAACAATTCCGCCGCTCCTGCCTCTGAGGAGCCCTCGCGTCCGGAGTATGCGCCTGCATTTTCCGTTGTTTATGTCGAGGAAGCCGCGATGGAACACCCCCGCACAAAGGCGATTCTTTCGAGGCTCCCGCGCGCAGAGGTAATCCCCTGCAGAAACTACAGGGAGATTTTCGCAAGGCCGCGACAGGCGCCGACGCGTCAGAAGCAGTCACAGGCCCTGATTCTCGCGGTTTCCGCAGACGCCGCAATCTATGACGGCGCGCCGGTCTGTCAGGATTTCGGCAATCGCCATTTTTATTACACCTCCTGCGTCATGAACTGCATTTTCGACTGCGAATATTGCTACCTGCAGGGGATGTATCCCTGCGGCCATATCGTCGTCTTCGTGAACCTGGAGGACACTTTCGCCGCGCTCGATGCGGTTTTGGCAGAGCACGAGGCGTATGTCTGCATCAGCTACGACACCGACCTTCTCGCACTGGAGCCGCTTCTGGCGACGACTGCCGACTGGATGCATTTTGCGGCGTCCCGCCCGGGGCTTACGCTTGAGCTCCGCACAAAATGCGCGGCCGTCCCGATGCTTCGCGCGTTGCCGGCGCTTGACAATGTCATTCTTGCATTGACGCTCTCGCCGGAGTCTGTGATTCGCGCATACGAGCATCACACTCCCTCCCTCGCGGCACGCCTTGCTTTCGCCTCGGAGGCTCTTGCGCTCGGCTGGCCGGTACGGCTTTGCTTTGACCCCATGCTCGCCGTGCCCGATGCGGAGTCCGTGTATCGCACAATGTTTGAGACCGTGGCCGATGCGCTTCCGATGTCGCAAATCCGCGACGCAAGCGTCGGGGTCTTCCGCATCTCCGGCGAATACCTTCGTCTGATGCGCCGCAGACGTCCCTGCGCAGTCACCTATTATCCGTATGTCCTGACGGACAATGTCTACGGCTACCCGGAGGAAATCGCAAGCCGGCTTCTTACCGTCGCGCGCGAACACCTCCTGCAGTATTTTCCGGAAGACCGCCTGTTCTTCTGGAGCGGTTCGGAGGAATCCGAAACCGCGCGTTGACCTCATTTTCCGACAAAGGAGTATCCCATGATGGAATCTTCGAGCAATAAATCCGCCCGCGTTGCCCTTGTGACCGGAGCTTCCTCCGGTATCGGCCGGGCTGTCGCCTTACGGCTTCTCGACGAAGGCTTTCTCGTCTTCGGAATCGGGCGAAACGCGCAGACGGCGCCGACGCATCGGCAGTTTCGTTTTCTTCCGGTTGACCTCGCGGACTCCGCGGCAATTGCGCCGGCAATCCGCGCGATTCCCGAAGCCGTCGATTTGCTTGTAAACAGCGCGGGGCTCGCATTTTACGGGCCGCACGACACGCTCTCTCCGGAGGATATCGCCGCCATGGTCGCAGTCAATGTCACGGCGCCGATGCTTCTGTGCAACCTTCTGCTTCCCACGCTCCGCAAGTCAAAGGGAACCGTCATAAACATCTCCTCGGTAACCGCCAGGCGTACCGGCAACACCCACGGGTGCGCATACGGCGCGACGAAGGCTGCGCTCACGAGCTTCTCGGAAAGCCTCTTTGAGGAATGTCGCAAGAGCGGCGTCCGCATGATTACAATCCACCCGGATCTGACGGACACTGCCCTCTACCGCTCCGCTGATTTTGCGCCGGATCCGGCGCCCGACTGCTGCCTGCAGCCGGAGGAAATTGCGCAGGCTGTCTGGGAGGCATATGCCGCAAGAGACGGGCTTGTTGTTACCGACATCACAATCCGGCCGCAGCGAAATGTCATCCGCCGAAAGCCGCGCAACGACTGACCGGCCGCCGGATTCACTGCCGCCGCAGAAACCATCCGAACCGCGACAGCGAAAAATGCCCGACCGGCGGGTGATCTCCGCCGATCGGGCATCTCTTATTTCCTCTGAAATTTCATCATTCCTTAGGCAGCTCAGCCTCCGCGACCTCCTTCATTGTCGCCTCCGCTGCCTGCGTCGCTTCTCCGATTGTTTCAGCCGCCGTCTGCGCCGTCACATCGACAGTTTCCGCAACTGTCTGCACCGTTGTGTTCGCAGTTTCTGCCGCAGCACGGGGCACATCCGTCACCGCATCGGAAGCTGCAGCCTGCTGTGCGAAAACCTCCTGCGAAAAGGAAGGCTGCGCATGTATCTGCTGCGCATAGGCTGCCTGCATCGCATAAGACTGCTGCTGGGAATAGCTCGGCTGCTCGTAGTAATTCTGCTGTGCATAGGTCGTCTGTTGCTGCGTATATGCCGGCTGCTGTGCGTACGCTGCCTGCTGCTGCGCATACGCCTGCTGTTGTGCATAAGCCGCCTGCTGCTGCGCATAGGCCGCCTGCTGCTGGGCGTATATCTGCTGTTGTGCATAGGCCGCCTGCTGGGCGTATGCCGCCGCGTACCGCTGCTGATTCGTCATCTCCCTGCCGCCGACCGCCGTGAAAACAATCTTGAGAACGATTGAAACAATAATCAGCGCGCCGGAAACCAGCATCACGGTAATCGATGTGTCACGGAAAATAGCCGACACGGTTGTCACAACCGGCAACCCCGAAATATCATCCGGAAGAATTTTCTCCATCAGGCCGCTCATGCCTGCTACGAATACAAGACCGCCCGCGAGCAATCCGACAATACCGACCTCCGCAAATGTTCCGCTGATAAACCGGCCGCGCAGAAGCGCGATAATCAGGACGAAGAGAGCGATTGCACCGAGCGCCGCCCACGGAGCCCAACGCAAAACCGACTTGACCGTAGAGAACACATCGCGGGCTTCCTCGATCTTCTTGTCCTCCATTTTCCGCAAATCCACTTTTTCAAAATCGACCTTTTCCAGATTCTCACGGACGATTCGCATGGTCCGATTGTTAATCTTTTCCCCGGTAATCTCCTCGATTACATCGCGGTTATCATCGATTAAATCATATACTTCATTGGCGGTAATGCGGGGTTTGGCCTGGTCGTCGCCGGAGAGATAATCGATATATCCCTCCATCTTATCCGAAAGGAAATTGCGAACCGCCTTGTTGCTCAGCAAATTCTCCAGGTCCGCATCGCTGAACTTCAGCTTCTCGCCGGTCGCAACCACAATCTGCTCCGTGATAAACTCCGCGACAGTCTGCCCTTCCTCGGCCTCCTCCGTCAAATCGGAGGCTTTCAGCGTGGAGACATCGATATTTTCCACAACCCTGGAAACCAACTCTTTCGGCTCAAGCAGGCTGCTGACATCGGATGTCAAAATCCATGCAACAATTGCCGCCAACAGCGGAATGCCGAAAAACACCGCGAAAAATGCTCTGACAAACGACAATTTTTTCTTCTTCATACATATCCTCCGATCTGTCGCAACCGAATTGTCAATGAAATCCGGCGGCACATATTCATTGTACAACAAGAAAGCACATTTGCAAGCGGTTATTTTCCGAAAGCGGAAACAAATCAATACCGCAATGCACCTCCTGCGAAAAAAGCAGGACAGCCGCAAGATATAATTGCAACTGTCCCGCCGTTATTTCATCGTTTTCGCGCGGGGCGATTATGCGAGGGGCGTAATCTCCGCATGAATCTCCTGCAGCGACTTCACCGGGCTGTCCTTGTGCGTCTTCACATAGTGGATACCCTCTGCGGTAGCCTTGGCAGCCGCAATGGTGGTCACATACGGAACCTTCGCCTTGATGGCCGCCTTGCGGAGGTAGCTGTCATCGTGAACGCTGCTCTTGCCGATGGGCGAATTGATGACGAGCTGAACGCTTCCGTTGGTAATCAGGTCGTAGCAGTTCGGGCGTCCCTCGTAGAGTTTGAGCACCTTCTCCGCAGGGATTCCCTCAGCAGCAATGGCATCGTAGGTTCCGCCGGTCGCGTAAATCTTGAAGCCGTCGGCAGCGAAGGATTTCGCGACATCGATCATCTCCGCCTTGTCCTTGTTCTTTACGGAAATCAGCACGGCGCCCTCGGTCGGAAGCTTCGACTGGATGGCCTCCTGAGCCTTTACAAACGCCTCGCCGTAGGAAGGCGAGAGTCCCAAAACCTCACCGGTGGAACGCATCTCCGGTCCGAGAATCGGGTCAACCTCAGGGAACATATTGAACGGGAATGCAGCCTCCTTCACGCCGTAGTTCGGGATGTGCTGCTCCTTAAGCTCCGGCACGGGCGACTTGCGGCCCGTGAGCTCTGCCGTGATAATCTCGGTTGCAAGCGGTACCATGCGGATGTTGCAAACCTTGGAAACAAGCGGCACCGTACGGGATGCACGGGGATTTGCCTCGAGGACAAATACCTTGCCGTTCTCGATTGCGTACTGCATGTTCATAAGGCCCTTGACATGCATCTCCTCGGCAATCTTTCTGGTGTATTCCTTGATGGTGGCAACATTTTCCGCGGAGATGTGAACCGAAGGAATGATGCACGCCGAGTCGCCGGAGTGTACGCCCGCAAGCTCGATATGCTCCATAACCGCCGGAACAAATGCATGCGCACCGTCGGCGATGGCATCCGCCTCGCACTCAAGCGCATGGTTTAAGAAACGGTCAATCAGAATCGGACGGTCAGGCGTTACGCCGACTGCCGCATTCATGTATTCGGTCATCTGGTCGTCATCGTACACAACCTCCATGCCGCGGCCGCCGAGCACATAGGACGGGCGAACCATGACAGGGTAACCGATCTTCTTCGCGAGGCCGATGGCATCCTCAACCGTAACTGCCATTCCGGACTCCGGCATCGGGATGCCGAGCTTGTCCATCATCGCGCGGAAGAGGTCGCGGTCCTCGGCGAGGTCGATGACGGCAGGCGAAGTTCCGAGAATCTTCACGCCGTTCTTCTCAAGCGAAGCCGCAAGGTTCAGAGGCGTCTGGCCGCCGAACTGAGCGATTACGCCGAGAGGCTTCTCCTTCTTGTAAATGCTCAGAACATCCTCAAGCGTCAGAGGCTCAAAATAGAGCTTGTCGGAGGTATCGTAGTCAGTGGAAACGGTCTCGGGGTTGCAGTTGACGATAATCGTCTCGAAGCCGAGCTTCTTCAGAGCCATTGCCGCATGTACGCAGCAGTAGTCAAACTCGATACCCTGACCGATACGGTTCGGGCCGCCGCCCAGAATCATAATCTTCCTATTGTTGCTTACAGGGCTCTCATCCTTAGCGATGTTGTAGCTCGAGTAATAGTAAGCGCTGTTCTCGGTGCCGCTTACATGTACGCCCTCCCAGGCCTCCTCGAGGCCGATCTGCAGACGACGGTTGCGGATATCATCCTCGGAAACCTCCAAAAGCTTCGCGAGGTAGCGATCGGAAAATCCGTCCTTCTTCGCTTTGGTAAGCACCTCGTCCGAAGGAACGCTGCCCTTCTTTGCAAGAAGCGCCTCCTCTTCCTCTACGAGCTCCTTCATCTGCTCGATGAACCACTTCTTTACATGTGTCTTGTCATGGATTTCATCCACAGTAGCGCCCTTGCGAAGCGCCTCGTACATCTCGAAATGACGCTCGCTGGAAGGCGTTGCCAGCTTCTGCAGCAGCTCCTCCTTGGAAAGGTCATGGAAATTCTTCACAAAGCCGAGGCCGTAGCGTCCGGTCTCCAGGCTGCGGATTGCCTTCTGGAAGGCTTCCTTGTAGGTCTTACCGATGCTCATGACCTCGCCAACAGCGCGCATCTGCGTGCCGAGCTTGTCCTGAACGCCTTTGAACTTCTCAAATGCCCAGCGGGCGAACTTGATTACTACATAGTCACCGCTCGGAACATACTGATCGAGGGTGCCGCATTTTCCGCAGGGAAGGTCCTTAAGCGTAAGGCCCGTTGCAAGCATTGCGGAAACAAGAGCGATCGGGAAGCCCGTAGCCTTCGAAGCCAGAGCCGAGGAACGGGATGTTCTCGGGTTGATCTCGATTACAACGATACGGTCGCTCTTCGGGTCATGAGCGAACTGTACGTTGGTTCCGCCGATAACCTGCACGCGGTCTACAATCTTGTAAGCCTGCTCCTGCAGACGCTTCTGAACTTCCTTGGAAATTGTAAGCATCGGCGCCGCGCAGAAGGAGTCTCCGGTGTGAACGCCCATCGGGTCGATGTTCTCGATGAAGCAAACCGTAATCATGTTGCCTTCGCAGTCGCGGACAACCTCAAGCTCGAGCTCCTCCCAGCCGAGGACGGACTCCTCAACCAGAACCTGGCCTACGAGGCTGGCCTGAAGACCTCTCGCGCAAACCGTGCTGAGCTCCTCCTTGTTATATACAAGGCCGCCGCCGGCGCCGCCCATCGTATAAGCCGGACGAAGAACTACCGGGTAACCGAGCTTGTCGGCAATCGCAAGCGCCTCGTCAACGCTGTAGGCAACCTCGCTTCTCGCCATCTCGATGCCGAGCTCGTTCATTGTATTCTTAAACTCGATTCGGTCCTCACCGCGCTCGATGGCATCCACCTGCACGCCGATAACCTTCACATTGTATTTATCCAAAACGCCTGCCTTGTTGAGCTCTGCGCAGAGGTTCAATCCGGACTGACCGCCGAGGTTCGGCAGCAGCGCATCCGGGCGCTCCTTCGCGATAATGCGCTCAAGGCGATCCACATTGAGCGGCTCGATATAAGTCACATCCGCCACTTCCGGGTCGGTCATGATTGTCGCCGGGTTCGAGTTTACAAGAACAATCTTGTATCCGAGCTTGCGAAGCGCCTTGCACGCCTGCGTTCCGGAGTAGTCGAACTCGCACGCCTGACCGATGATAATCGGGCCGGAGCCGATGATCAATACCTTGTCGATGTCTGTTCTCTTTGCCATTGTCTTCACCCTCCTGATTTAAAAAAAGCGGAATATTTAAAACGATAAATATTCCGTCAATACAACAAGCAATCAATTTTAAATACGGTTCGATTTTGCTGGGTATGCTTAAACATCTTTCACCTCCGCAAACGGTCCGTTGTCTGAACCTTGCATAGTATATCACAGCCTCCCCGAAAAATGCAACCATTTTCTGTTCGTTTTTTTGCACAAATTCGTTCCGCTTTTTTCGGTCTTCTTTCTCCGATTGTAAATCGCCGGACAAGACGGACCGCGGAGCTGAATGTTCACACTCCGCGGCCCGAAGCAACCATGAAAAATATCCTGCGGTGTTATTTCACCGTAAATTCAATCCCGACCGTTTACTCCCCGTCGCTGTATTGTCGGAAGGTGATGTCTCCCGAGGAAGTCTCGATTGACATCTGACTGCTGCCGTCGCCGCACACATAGCTGTCGCCCCTCTTGGCAAACTGCTGCTCATAGGAAATATCCCCGCTCGACACCTCAAGCGCTGCCGTCAGATTCGCCTCCATCGGAAGATACATCGTAACATCGCCGGAGGACGCATTTACCCTGCTCTTCTTCGGCACATTCACAAGGCGGTATTCCTGATCGCCGCTGGAGGTCTCCGCCGTAAGCTCTTCAACCGCGTTTGCGTAGATGCGAACGGTTCCGGAACTTGCTCCGGCGCTCAGTTTGCGGACATTGCCGAGCTCCGCGCGAATCTTGCCCGAGGAAGTCTCAAGCACAACGGAGTCGCTTTCACCGGTCTGGGTGAGCGTGAGATTTCCCGACGAAGCTTTCATCTCAATCTTCTTCGCCTCACCGTTCACGGCAAGACATCCCGACGAAGCTTCGGCCTCGACTGTTTCCGCCTTGATACCGGTGCAGGCCACATCGCCGGAGGACATATTGATTTTAATCCTGTCGAAGGTAATATTGTTCGGAACGGTAATTTCAAGCTGCTTCTCAAGATCGTAAAAATCCAACCGCTTCTCGGACGCGGCAAAACGAATATACAGAGTCGTTCCGTCCACATAGGTATGGACTTTGAGCTTGTCCTCAATCGCCTTCTCCGAGGTCTCCCGGATTGTAATCTCCCCGGTCTCCCCTGCCGTCAGCCTTACATCACCTTTGACATAGTCGATATCGATTGTCTCGATTTTTTCGGTAATCACACGGTCTCCCGCCGTGAATTTTTCGCCGTCCTTATACAGATAGTGCGTCCGGATTCCGAATGCACAGCCCACAAGGCACAGAAGCACCGCGGCGAACACCGCTGCATAAATCAGATATTTAATCTTCGTCATCGTCCGTTATCTCCTTTTCTTTCCGAGCAGTCCGAGCAGCGCAATAACCGCCCCGACACCGATTCCGATGTACAGATACAAATCCGGCGTCTGCGTGTAAAGCATAACCTCGCCTTTCGCCAGCGTTTTCTCCATAACGAAAACTATCAGTTCGTTGCACAGGCGCACCGCGCCGAAGACTGCGGCAATCACGAGGCCGGTCTTCGCCGTTTTTCCGACCGGCAGGTAGCGGATGAGCAGGAACAAAACCCAGACCATCGCTACGACCGGAACCGAGATTCCGAACGCCAGTCGATAATAGCCGGCCGCCTTTGCGAACAGACCGATGCAGAGCATCATCACGAAAAATGTCACCGTGGAGGCCGCCATAACCGTGAGCCCCTTCGAACGCCCCAGGCGTTCGCGCAGCGGGGATTTTGCGGCAAGCATCGGGCCGAACAAAACGGTCAGTCCGAACAGGCACGCGGATGCCGCAACGAAGAACCATTTTCCGCCGGTGTAGAGGCAGACCACACCGAGCAAAGTGAGCAAGCTCACCGCGAATGATGTAATCGAAAGGAAGAATCGATTCTCCCTTGCAAGCATCGGAACCACCGTGAGTGACGCCGGTATAAGCATTGCGGCAAGCACGATAAAGAACCAGCTGAGGCCGTGCCCTGTCGCAAGATTGACAATCAGACAAACCAGAATCGGAAGTGCGAAAATTCCCGCAAACACGCTGCCGACCAGCGTGCTTCTTCTCTTGAAATATCGCGTCTGCGAACCGATTACATTTTCCTTCTCGCTGATCATCATCTCATCGATGGTGATGTCATTCATGCGGGCAAGCATCTCGCTGCACCGCGGGCATTCCGTCAAATGCTCTTCCACAGCCTTTGCACTCGCCGGACTGCAGGCTCCGTCTTTATACAACGGAAGGAGATCTTCTATGACATCGCATTCGTATTTCATGATTTATCCATCCTTTCTTTAATCGTTATCTTTGCTCGATGGTAGGTTACCCGGGCCCAGGTTTCCGTTTTTCCGAAGATCGATCCGATCTCCCGGAAGGACAATTCGCCGAACACCCGCAGCTGGAACACTTCCTTGTACGGTTCCTCCATCGTGTGTAATATCCGGTGGATTCGTATGGAGGAGTCGGCGTCTGCCGTTCTCTGCTCTATACTCTTTTCCCTGTCCTGCAGCTCTTCGAGCGGTACATCCTCAAACCTCGAATGGCGCCGTTTCTCATCGATAAAGAGATTCTTCGCGATTGCGCACAGCCATGTGTAGCTCTCGCTCTCCCCTCGAAATTCATGTGTTGTGGAGATTGCCCTGTAAAATGTTTCCTGCGTAATCTCCATGGCGTCATTCTGGTTGCTCGTAAGAGTCATAACATAGGAAAACACCTTCATGTAAAAAGCTTCATACAATTTTTCCGCGGTGTTCTTGTCCATGCGTTCGAGCTTCCCTTTCTTTTGATCTCGTCGATTAGACGGAGCAATCACCGATTTGTTACAAACTTTTTTTACTTTTTTTCAACTTTTTTTCAACTTTTTTCAACTTTTTCCGCTCCTATACTATACCGCAAAAAATGCAGAAAAAGAAGTGCCCGCAGTCACCTCTTTTCCCTCGCGAAACAACTCAACACATTTTCTTTTAAACTCGTAGCTATAACGCATGAAAATACCCTCCTTACTGGTTGTCCAGTAAAGAGGGTACATATCAATTTCGGTAGGCAGTTTTTAAATCCTGTCAAGCACCTCGCACAAAGCCCTGTGTGCAACGGCAAATGCTTCCGCACCGCTTAACGCCTGCCCGCTCTGCGAAAGAGACGCCGTCCGTCCCCGCTCAAGCCCCTCGAATCCCTTGAAATCAAAGAGGTGAGGCTCCAGCGAAAGAAAGCCGTCAAATCCGCTTGCAAACAGCTTTTTGAGAATCGCTTCCACATTTCCGTCGCCATAGCCCACAGGCACAACGGTACCGTTCTCCTTGCGGGCGTCCTTGACATGAATGTAATCCACGTAGTCCTTCAGCAGATCGTAGGCCTCAAGCGTATCCTGGCCGCATTGCACAAAATTGGCGAAGTCAAAGATGGCGCGGAAATGATCGCTGCCGAGCTTCTTCATGATTTCAAGACACTCAGGTGCTTTTGCGCCGTATATCCCCTTTTCGTTTTCATGAAGAAGGACGATGTCGTTCCGGCCGGCGTAATCCGCAAATCTCCCGAGCCGGTCGAAGACTTTGCCCTTATACTCCTTTTCCTTTCCCTCCGGGATGTAGAAGCTGAACATACGGATGTTCTTCGTATCCATCCTGTGCGCGATTTCGCAAGCGCGCTTGAACTCCTCAAAATGCGGCTCGAAAGGATCTTCGATGCCGATTTTCCCAAGGGGCGAACCCAGTGCGGAGAGCTTTATTCCGGCATCCTCCAGCTTCTGCTTAATTTCCTTAACCTTTTCATCGGGGTGATAAATAAGATTGTTTCCGTCAACTCCGCGCATCTCGATGTATTGTATGCCAAGCCGGCTTACGGCTTCAATCTGAACGTCGAGTTCCTGCGCAATCTCGTCTGCAAATCCGCTGATTTTCTCGTAAATCTTCATGGCTTCCTCCTAATATGTTCCCGTGGTATCAAAAACAATGCCGGTGGCTTCTTTCTTTTTGGATGTGCTTCTTCTTTTGTTAAGCTCCGCAAGGAACAGATCCTCATCGATCGGTAACGTAACGGTCCTGTCGAGCCATGACGAAAGAAACATGGCATTCGAAAGCATCAGCGCGCGGATTCCCTCGGTGCCGTCCGCGATAAGCGGAGTGCCGTCCAGAATTCGTGCCGTAAACGCTTTAAGGACGCCTGCATGCTGCTCGTTCCTGCCGTCGGTTTCCACGGTGATGCGCTCTGTTTGGGGCTTGGCGAAGCCGTTTTTTTCGGTCCGGCAGAAGTCTCTTTCGTTGACAGTGAGGCGGTCGTAAGTCAGCCGGTCGTACTCACAAACGATCTTAGCTTTTTCAAAAGTCAGCTCCAAACGATTGGTGCCGGGAGCGTCCCCGGTAGTGGTCACGAACACGCCCGTTGCGCCATTCCCAAACTCCATGTACGCTGTCACGTCATCTTCCACTTCGATGTCGTGCCACTTCGCCTCATGGCAAAACGCGCGAACTTTTACGGGCAATCCGCAGAGCCACTGCAGCAAATCCAGCTGGTGAGGGCACTGGTTCAACAAGACTCCGCCGCCTTCGCCGTCCCACGTCGCCTTCCAGCCCGCAGCATCGTAGTACGCCTGGGTGCGATACCAGTCCGTAATAATCCAGTTCACGCGCCTGAGCTGCCCGAGTTCACCGCTCTCTATCATCTCATGAAGTTTGCGATACACGCAGTTGGTGCGTTGGTTGAACATGATTGCGAAAACCTTGTCACTTTTTTCAGCCGCTTCGTTCATGGCACGAACCTGCTTGGTATAAACTCCCGCAGGCTTTTCGCTCAGAGCATGAACTCCGTGCTCCAACGCATAGACAACATATTCCGGGTGAAAATAATGGGGTGTCGCTATGAGAACAGCGTCGCATTTTCCGGAATCGATCAGTGCTCTGCCGTCGGAGAAAAGGGCCATGTCCTCCGGCAGGTTTTCTTTTGCCCAATCCAGTCTGCTCTGACTTACGTCAGCCACGGCGGTAAGGCGCAGTCTCGGCACCTGTCCGCTTAGTATCATCTTCGCATGGTTGCTTCCCATGCCCCCGATTCCTATGATTCCAATTCTGACCTCATTCATTGCCTTCTTCCTTCCCTCGTCAGAGTTGCCTCGTCGGAGTTGTGTTGTTTGAGACTATTGTAATTTATCGGCGTAAGTATTAATATGTATATAGAATACTAATTTTATATATTATTCCGACTTTTGAACTACGCTGTCCACAAGCCCTGAAATCAGCTGTCGGAAATGCCTGTCAGGAAAGGAAATCACATGCCAAACGAAACCGCGAACAATGCAACACCCACATTCCATGTAGCCCCGCCCTTTGACGTGGCGTATCGGAATTCCGCTACCCTCGCGCCCGTCCGACCCCATTCGCACAACGCTACCGAGTTCTATTTCACCCTGACCGAGCTCCCCGATGTGCTGACAAACGACACCGTCCAGGCAGTCCCCGCGGGCACACTGATAATCATCCCGCCGTTCTGCGTGCACCAGCTTTATCATGAGGCGGGTGTGAATTATGAGCGCTACATTCTGACCGTCCAGGACAAATGGCTGACGGAAGTCTTATGCGAAGGCGTCTCCGAGTTTTATTACCTTGAAGAAAGCAGCGCGCCGCTCTTTCTTTTTCCGGATGTCGCGCAAAAAAGAGAGCTCATCCATCATTTTGATGAATTGCTCTCTCATAACGGTCGGATCACGTCGGAGTCGCTGATGGCATTTTTCGCCCTGCTCTCCGATATTCATGTTCTCAAAAAGGCGCAAAAGAAGCCCCGCACTCTCGCCATTTCGGCTTCCCAGCAAAAGGTCAACGACATCATATCTTATCTGTCCGACCACTTGCAGGAGAACCCGGGAATTTCCGACCTTGCCAAGCATTTTTACTTACACCCCGACTATCTCGGGCGGCTTTTCAAAAGCCACATGCACGTCTCCCTCGGCCACTACATAACCCTCCAGCGCATAAGTGCCGCCGAGTCACTCCTCCGCGAAGGCAAGACCGTCGCCGAAGCGCAGGAAATTCTGGGCTTCTCCAGCTACGCCTTCTTTTTCCGCACCTTCCAAAAAATAACCGGAATCTCTCCCAGCAAATACCGAAAGTTGCATAAATCGCAAGCGATTGCCGCTCTCCAACCCCGCTAACCGAACACATCCCTCCCACCGTCCGGTACCCCCCGGCTGTTTCGGGAGATGCTCTTTTTCATCGCCCGGCTTTTTCCTTTGCTGTAAATCTGAACAACGGATCGCCGTTTTCTTCTGTGCCATACTGCACCATGCCGCCCTTTTCCATGGCTCGGGCGGAGGCGATATTCTCTTTGGTGCAGCCGCCGTGCACGCCGGACAGCGCATAATCCTCAACAGCGATCCGCAGCAGTTCCTTTACACATTGGGTTCCGTATCCACGGTTTCGGTATTCTTCATCCAGCAGAATGAAGATTTCAGGTTTCGCATGATTCCTCGTGCCGTCCAGCCCGCACCAGCCCATGATCGTTCCGGGATGATCCTTCCCGCACACTGCGAGGCAAAGGTGACAGATACAGCCTTTCGTATTTCTTCCGTAATTCTCGCGCATATAGGCGATGGCTTCCCGCGCCTCCGCGTGGGTAAGCGGATGATGGTCGGAAGGCCATGTTCTGGCAACTTCGGTCTGATCGTCCTCCGTGACAAAACGCAGAAGCAACTGTTCTGTTTCAAAGCCCGGCTGCTTCATATAATCTGCTTTGATGAGTGGTTCCACCAGTTTTTTCTGTACCTGTCCGCACAGCGCTTCCAGTTCGTTCCGGCACTTTTCATCCGAGCAGTAAACTATCCTCTGATTCCTGTTTTCCGAAGTATTCAAAACCATCACTCCTTTATCAATATCTGTATCCGTCCGGAATTCTGATATAGCCCCTGATATGCTCATCGTTCGGGCGCTCGATGATCCCTGATGTATTATTCAGATTTCCTTCCGCAACGATGATCGTGTTTCTGGTGCTTTGCAGGACAATGCCCATATGGTCATGCTCCCGGTTCTCGAAAACTCTGTCATAAATAACGATATCGCCAGCTTCTGAAACGAAGCTTTCTTTGCCTTCGTGGTACTCTATCCGAGCATCACCCTGCGCAAACTCTTCCCATGCGATACAGCCTGCCAGATGGCAGGTTTTACATTCATCCGGCCTGATGGGAATCTCAAATCCTGCTTCCCGGCAGCAGTAATAAACAAATGCTGCGCACCATAATCCGTCGGCTTCTTTCAACGTCCACTTTGGGAAAAAACGAATGATCGGCTCAAGATTTGATTCTTTCCCCTCAATGTAGCCGTGAAAATGGATTTGAGCCGCTTTCCCGGCGACCTCTGCCAGATGTTTTCTTGTTGTCTTTTCCATATAATCTATTGTCATAGCCCTATCACCGATATCCTCTGAAAGCTCCACAAATTCGCGAAAACAAATCAAAAAGTTTTGGGTAAAGAAAGAGCCCGGAAATGGCGTATTTCCGGGCTTTTTCGCATGTTGATTGGTCTCGATCAGCGCTTGCTGAACTGCGGTGCACGACGTGCCGCTTTGAGACCGTACTTCTTTCTCTCCTTCATGCGGGCATCTCTGGTGAGGAAGCCTGCCTTCTTAAGAGTAGGACGAAGCTCAATATCGGACTTGCAAAGAGCGCGGGCGATACCGTGACGGATAGCGCCTGCCTGACCGGAGAAACCGCCGCCGCGAACGGTGATGATCGCGTCAAACTTCTCGGTGTTCTCGGTGAGAGCAAGAGGCTGACGAACAATCGTCTTCAGGGTCTCAAGACCGAAGTACTCATCGATGCCTCTCTTGTTAATCGTGATGTTGCCCTTGCCGGGGAACAGATATACTCTGGCAACACTGCTCTTGCGTCTTCCGGTTCCATAGAACTTAATTTTCGCTGCCTTAGCCATGTTTGAAATCTCCTTTCCGACGGATTAGAATGTCAGTACCTCAGGCTTCTGAGCAGCATGAGGATGCTCAGCACCTGCGTATACATGAAGCTTGTCTGCCATGCTGCGACCGAGAGGTCCCTTCGGGAGCATACCCTTAACCGCAAATGTGATTACATCTGCAGGCTTCTTAGCGAGCATCTCGCGAAGCGTCGTCTCACGAACGCCGCCCGGATAATCGGAATGGCTGAAGTAAACTTTCTGATCGAGCTTCTTGCCGGTCACCTTGACCTTCTCAGCATTGATTACGATTACATAATCACCGGTGTCAATGTGGGTGGTGAAAATCGGCTTGTTCTTGCCGCGAAGTACGCTTGCAATCTGGGAAGCAAGACGGCCGAGCGTCTGACCTTCCGCATCGACAACGTACCATTTTCTTTCAACGTCTGCCGTTGCCATATAAGTCTTCATAGGATTAACCTCCTTATTTCCGGATATTCGCGCTTTTCGCGCGTCACTTGTTGTAGTATACACGGAGCCATCCGGTGTGTCAACAATTATTTTGCGCGAAAAATGGTTTTAACTGACATTTAGTCAATATCATATTTATATATTGTCGCTTTTGTACCGTATTTGCATTAATGTCAACCCCTGCGGCGGTGCGGTCGGCCCCGCTTTGGTGCGATCGAGCGCCGAGATGATATCTCCCATGCTCTCCGGATCCATGCTGCCGCTTCCCATGGCAATCAATGTTCCGGCCAGAATCCGAATCATGTTGTACAAAAAGCCGTCGCCCTCAACGCCGATGACAATCTCCGCACCGTCCCGGTACACTTCACACCGCGTGACCGTGCGGACCTTGCTCTCGCTCTGCGCGCCGGCGCTGCAAAACGACGAAAAATCGTGCGTCCCCGTAAATTGCGCCGCCCCGCGCTGCATGGCCGCAAGGTCAAGCTCCCCGTGCACACCGTACACAAAGCGGCATCGCAGCGGACTGACCACGGGCTCTGTCGTGATACGGTATTCGTAGCGTTTGCTGTGCGCATCAAACCGCGGATGAAAACCCGAAGGCACCTCCCATGAGCGGACTATCCGGATATCCTCGGGCAGGAACGAATTGACAGCCGTCGCAACACGCTCAGCGGGAATCGGCAGTTCCGTATCGAAGACGGCCACATTGCCGAGCGCATGGACTCCGGCGTCGGTCCGGCTTGCGCCGATTGTCACAACCTCCCCGCCGCACAGACGCGCAAGCGCCCTGCGAAGGGTTCCCTCCACCGTCACGGCATTATTTTGCGCCTGCCAGCCCGAATAGGCGGTTCCGTCATATGCGATTGTCAGCGCAATTCTCCGCATGTTTCCTCCGTCAAATTTTAAGCCAGACCCGAAGCAAAATCACCGTTGCAAAGAAGCAGAGCAGGTATGCGTATGCAAACCGGTCTCTCGCGTGGTACCGCAGCGGCTTCATTTTGGTTCGCCCGTCCCCGCCGTGATAACAGCGGGCTTCCATCGCCATCGCCAAATCAAACGCCCGGTGAAACGCCGCGACAAGAAGCGGGATGAACACCGGCACGAGCGCCTTCGCCCTGCGAATGATACCTCCGCTCTCCATGTCCGCGCCGCGCGCCATCTGCGCCTTGCGGATTCGCGTTGCCTCCTCCGTGAGAATCGGGATAAACCGAAGCGCAATCGACATCATCATCGCTATCTCATGCACCGGAAAATGGATCACCTTAAGCGGTTTCATCAACTTCTCCAAGCCGTCCGTCAGCTGGTTCGGCGTCGTTGTGTAGGTCATCATGGATGTTCCGAGAATCAGCAGAATCAGGCGGATTGCCATAAATGCACCGCGGAGAAGTCCTTCCTTCGTCACCGTGAAAATCCACCATTGCCACAGCACGGTTCCCTTCGTCAGGAACACATTGAAGCCGGCTGTGATAAACAGGATAAACAAAATCGGCCGAAGTCCCCGAAGCATATAAGTAAACGGAACATGCGACAGAATCCAAACGCCCGCAAAGGCCGTGATTACCACGATAAATCCCGGGAACTCCCGAACTAAAAACAAGCTGAGAATATAAAGCATCGTGCCGACAATCTTTGTTCTCGGATCCAGCCGGTGAATGACGGAATCCGCCGGATAATATTGACCGATGGTAATATCGCGAAGCATTCGGACCTCCTTTCCGCACATTTTCCGTGCTTTTTACATCAACGCCCTGACAGCCTCTGCCGTAGTGACGATATCCGCGGGAACTTTCCGCCCGCGCTCGCGAAGCATCTGCAGAACCGCTGTCACCTGCGGAACCTCAAGCCCGACCGCAGTCAGCTCCTCCCGATGCCGGAACACTTCCTTCGGCGGCGCATCCTGCAAAATGTGCCCGTCGTTCATAACAATCAGCCGGTCGGCAAACCGCGCCACATCCTCCATGCGATGCGACACCAGAACGACAGTCATGCCGGTCTCGCGACAGATTCGCTCAACCTCGGAAAGAATCTCATCACGACCGCACGGATCCAGCCCTGCGGTCGGCTCGTCAAGCACAAGAACCTTCGGCTTCATCGCCAGCACGCCGGCGATTGCCACTCTTCGCTTCTGTCCGCCGGAGAGTTCCAACGGAGCCGACTGCCACAGCTCCTCCGCGACTCCCGCGAGGCGAAGCGCCCATTCGACACGCTCCTCAAGCTCCGCTCCGCTCAGGCCCTGATTTTTCGGGCCGTAGGCCACATCCAGACGGACCGTTGTCTCAAACAACTGATGGTCGGGATACTGGAAAACAAGTCCGACATTGCTGCGCAGCTTTCGGCGGTCGTATTTTTCGCTGAAAATATCGACGCCCTCGTAGCAGACCGTGCCCGAGGTCGGCTTCTCCAGGCCGTTAAACAATTGAATCAGAGTCGATTTTCCGGAGCCCGTATGCCCGATCAGGCCGATGTATTCTCCGCGGAAAATGTCGAGATTCACATGTTCGAGCGCCTTCTTCTCAAACGCCGTGCCCGCGCCGTATACATAATCAACATTGCGAAGCGACAAAATCGGCTGTTCGTCCTGCATCCGTACAGGCTTCCCTGCGCTTCCGGTCTCAACACTTTCGTTCCTTTCGCTTCCGACTTCCGCACTTACGGTCTCCGCGCCGGCCCCGCCGTTCTCGGCGTCCGTCTCCGGCTTCAGCGAAAGGTATGCATCCACAAACTCCTGCGGCGTAAGGATTGCTCCGGTAAACGGCACGCCCCGCCGCGACAGCTCATACGCGAGCTCGGTCACCTGCGGAACCTCGAGACGAAGCTCGCGCAATTCCTCCACACGGGAAAACACCTCCCGCGGAGTTCCCTGCATCGCAACGCGCCCGTGGCGCATTACAATCACCTCATCGGCCTCCGTCACTTCCTCCATGTAGTGCGTAATCAGAATGACGGTAATCCCCTTCTCACGGTTTAATCGCCGAACCGTCTCAAGCACCTCGCGGCGACCAATCGGGTCAAGCATCGCCGTAGGCTCGTCAAGCAAAATGCACTTCGGCTCCATCGCGAGAACTCCCGCGATTGCCACGCGCTGCTTCTGGCCTCCCGAAAGCTTGTTCGGAGAGCTTTCGCGATACTTCTGCATTCCGACCGCGCGAAGGCTCGCATCGACACGCGTGAGTATTTCCTCCGTCGGAACCCCGAGATTTTCCGGTCCGAAGCCGACATCCTCCTCGACGACAGAGGCAACAATTTGATTGTCCGGATTTTGAAACACCATGCCGGCGCTCTTGCGAATCTCCCACAGATACTGATCATCCGCGGTGTCCATGTCGCACACCAGAACGGAACCGTCCGTAGGAAGCAAAAGCGCATTCAGGTGCTTTGCAAGTGTGGATTTGCCGGAACCGTTTGCACCGAGAACGGCAACAAAGCGGCCTTCCCCGACCGTGATATCCACATGGTCGAGCGCCCGCTTGGTTTCCGAGGGATTCCCCTCCTCGTCTCTCGTCACATAATCATGAACCAATTGTCTGGTAACTACCGGCTTCATGTATCCTCCGCCATTTTCCGCATCCTGCGTCAAATTACAGGAAAGGCAGCGTAGCCTTAACTACACTGCCCTTGTGTCTCATTCGATCACGGTCCTTATACGAGCTCAATCAGCACTTCCATGGCTGCGTCGCCCTTGCGCTGACCGATCTTCACGATTCTCGTGTAGCCGCCGTTGCGCTTCTCATACTTGGGCGCAATCTCATCGAACATCTTCGCAATCAGGTCATATTCCTTAACTGCTTTTCTGCCCTTAACAGAAGCATCATACTTCTTAACCGGGTAGAAGAATGCCATCATCTGTCTTCTTGCATGAAGACGGGAAGGATTGTCCTTCTTAATGGTCTTCTCAACTTCATCGAAAACGGTAACCTTCTTGCCGTCAACAACTTCCTTGATTCTCTTGCCGTCCTTGTCCTTGCGGGCAACCTTGCTCTTAACGGTAACCGTCTCGTAGTTGTCCTTCTCCTTAACGGCGAGGGTGATGAACTTCTCTGCAATGCTGCGAACTTCCTTCGCTTTCTGCTCCGTCGTCACCATCTTACCGTTGAACAAAAGGCTGGTAACCTGGTTTCTCAACAGAGCTTTTCTCTGGCTGGAAGTTCTGCCGAGTTTTCTATATCCTGCCATATGTTTCCTCCACTCTGCCGCATGGCTGCGGCGTTTTGATAATCCGTAAAATGAGCAGGATTCTACTCATCCGCGGACTTGAATTCCAAGCCGAGCTCATGAAGCTTCTGCGTAACCTCTTCCAGAGACTTCTTTCCAAGATTTCTTACCTTCATCATGTCCTCAGCAGTCTTATTCGTCAATTCCTCAACCGTATTGATTCCGGCTCTCTTCAGGCAGTTGAACGAACGAACGGAAAGCTCCAGCTCGTCAATGTTCATCTCAAGAACACGGTCATGCTCGTTGTTCACGGGCTCAGCCATGATCTCTGCCCTCTGTGCGCTCTCGGACAAATCGATAAAGGTATTCAGGTGCTCGCTCAGAACCTTCGCCGCAAGACTTACGGCATCATCCGGAGCCAACGTCCCGTTGGTGTAGATGTCAAGGATCAGCTTGTCATAATCGGTCATCTGTCCGACACGGGTGTTCGTAACGGTAAGATTTACGCGCTCTACGGGCGTATAAATCGAATCGACGGCAATCACACCGATCGGCATGTCATCTCTCTTATTCTTGTCAGCGCTCACATAGCCGCGACCCTTGGTGATCGTCAGTTCCATGTAAAGCTTGCTGTCCGCACCGCCGTTCAGCGTTGCGATAACCTGATCCCGGTTAATGATTTCGATGTCGCTGTCTGCGTGAATATCCGCAGCCGTAACAACGCCTTCACCGTTGAACTCGATGTAGGCCTTCTTCGGCTCCTCAGACTCGCTGCTGTCCTTAATCGCAAGGCTCTTAATGTTCATGATAATCTCGGTAACATCCTCGGCTACTCCGGGGATAGTGCTGAGCTCATGGACAACGCCGTCAATCTTTACCTGACTGACAGCCGCACCCGGCAAGGAAGAGAGCATGATTCTGCGAAGCGAATTGCCAAGCGTCGTGCCGTAACCGCGCTCAAGCGGTTCCACGACAAAGCGTCCGTATTTCTTATCATCGGAAATCTCGGCAATCGTGATTCCCGGTTTTTCAAAATCAAACATTTGCGACCCTCCTTATCAGCGTCTGCCTTTCGCCTCGGATTACTTGGAGTACAACTCGACGATAAGCACTTCGTTTACCGGAACATCGATCTGATCTCTCGTAGGATATTCCTTAACAGTACCGGTCAGATTCTCTGCATCAGCCTCAAGCCATGCCGGAACCATTCTTCCCGCATTTGCCTCAAGGATGTCCTTGAATCTCTGTCCGGCCTTGTTCTTAGCCTTCTCGCTGACGCTGATTACGTCACCGGGCTTAACGGTGTAGGACGGGATATTCACACACTTGCCGTTTACAAGAATGTGCTTGTGGTCAACAATCTGTCTTGCCTCTACGCGGGTACGCGCAAAGCCGAGACGGAAAACGATGTTGTCAAGTCTGGTCTCGAGGAGAATCATGAGGTTCTCACCCGTGGTACCGATCTTCATCTTCTTAGCCTTCTCGAAGTCGTTGCGGAAAGGCTTCTCCAAAACGCCGTAGATGAACTTAGCCTTCTGCTTCTCACGAAGCTGCATGCCGTACTCACTGATCTTCTTGCCCGCACGCGGGTTGCTGCGGTTGGACTTCTTGTCGATACCGAGAACAGTGGGCTCAATTCCCAGCGATCTGCATCTCTTTAATACAGGACCCATTTCTCTAGCCATATGTCTTCACCCTCCTAATTAAACTCTGCGGCGCTTCGGCGGTCTGCAACCATTGTGCGGAACCGGAGTCACGTCTTTGATGCTTGTAACGTTAATGCCGCATGCCTGAAGGGCACGAATCGCTGCTTCTCTGCCGGTACCGGGTCCCTTAACCATAACGTCAACGGACTTCAGACCGTGTACAACCGCTGCCTTTGCTGCGGTCTCCGCTGCCATCTGAGCAGCATAAGGGGTGGATTTTCTGGAACCGCGGAAGCCGAGGCCGCCTGCACTTGCCCAGGAAATCGTGTTACCCTCCGTATCGGTCAGGGTAACAATTGTATTGTTGAAGGAAGACTGAATATGCGCCTGTCCGCGATCGATATTCTTCTTGACGCGCTTCTTCGCTCCCTTTTTCGTAGCTACTAATTTCTTAGCCATCACGAAACCTCCTATAAGATTTACTCAAAATAAAAGTTGGAAACCGCTATTACTTCTTCTTGTTCGCAACCGTACGCTTCGGTCCCTTACGGGTTCTTGCGTTGGTTTTGGTCTTCTGTCCGCGAACGGGAAGTCCCTTTCTGTGACGGATTCCGCGATAGCATCCGATTTCCTGCAGCTTCTTAATGTTGAGAGCAACATCTCTTCTGAGATCACCCTCAACCGTGTACTCACCGTCGATAACGGCGGCGATTCTCTTTACCTCATCGTCCGTCAGGTCACGAACGCGAGTGTCCGGATTGACTTCTGCCTTGGCAAGAATGTTGTTCGAGCTTACTCTGCCGATACCGTAGATATACGTAAGTCCGATCTCGACACGCTTCTCTCTCGGCAGGTCTACACCACTGATACGAGCCATGTACTATGAACCTCCAAATAAAAATGTAGTTCGGGCAAATCGCCCATCGGATTCGGGTCATTGACCGTCTCCGTTGCCGGTAACGAACCGGCTCAGCCGCTTTAAAATGTGACAGCCCGATTACTTCGGAACCGAAAGCGATAACCAGCATCGCTAAAGCAGAGTCGTCTCTCCTTGCGTGACGCTCCCTGCCCACACTATCACAATTTGTGCCGGTCTTGATGAGAGACCGACGGTGTCGCACCCGGAAAAATCAGGCCGCGACGATTGTAACACAAAAAGCAAGTGCTGTTTTTATATGAGTAGCAACAATACTCACAAAAAACCAATCAAGTATTGTTGATTATCAGCCTTGTCTCTGTTTGTGCTTCGGGTTCTCACAGATGATCATGATGTTCCCTTTTCTTTTGATGATTTTGCATTTTTCGCAAATGGGCTTTACTGAAGATCTAACTTTCATAGCTTTTTACTCCTTTCTTCGAAAAAAGTCCGTTTAACATTATAGCATGACTTTTGTAAAATGCAACCCTCTTTTTCCCGATTTTTCGGCAATTTTCGGCTTTTTTCGGTATTTTTCGAAAATCCGTTGAGAAACCTCGCAAAATCGGCCTGTTTCCCGGGAAAAGCCCTGTCCCGAAGCGAAAAAGCGGGCCTCCCTGTAAAAAGGAAGGCCCGTGCGTTACCGTCTTTGTTTACTTATCACGCCAAATGATTCTGCCCTTCGTCAGATCGTAGGGCGAAAGCTCCAGCGTAACTTTGTCTCCGGGAACAATCTTGATGTAGTTCATGCGAAGCTTACCGCTGATATGGGCGAGCACCTTCATGCCGTTCTCCAGTTGAACCTGGAACATGGCATTCGGAAGCTTTTCCAAAACGGTACCTTCCATCTCAAGAACATCCGATTTCGACATACACATCCTCCGTAAATCCAGAACTAATCCATGCGGTCCTCTGCCGCACCGCAATCATTATAGCACGCGGTTTCCGGCAATACAAGCAGGATTTTTCGATTGCGGCGAATCCGCCCTGCCGGTATTCCGCCGCCTCCTGCCGCCCTGCGAAATTCTATCGAAGCGAGAGAATCTCGGGTTCACCGTCGGTGATCAGAACCGTGTTTTCGTAGTGCGACGAAAGGCTTCCGTCCTCAGTCACGACCGTCCAGTCGTCATCAAGGACACGCACTTCCCAGCTTCCCATATTTACCATCGGCTCGATGGCGAGGGTCATGCCTGCCTGCAGCTTTACACCGCGGCGATGTTGCCGGAAGTTGGGAATCTGCGGATCCTCGTGCATATGGGTTCCGATTCCGTGTCCGACCAGGTCGCGCACGCAGGTAAAACCGTATCGCGTCACATACTCTTCGATTGCAGCGGAAATATCATAGAGATGATTTCCCGCCTTCGCCAGCTTGATGCCCTCAAAGAAGCTCTGCTGCGTCACATCCACGAGTTTCCGCGCCTCCGGCGAAATCTCGCCGACCGCCCAGGTTCTCGCAGCGTCCGAGTGGTACCCCTGATAAATCAAACCGGCATCCAAACTCACGATATCGCCCTCGGCAAGAATCTCTTTTTTGCTCGGGATTCCGTGGACTACGCGGTCGTTCACGGAGATGCAGATGGAAGCGGGATATCCCTCGTAGTTCAAGAATGAGGGAATACAGCCGAAGCTGCGAATCATATCCTCGCCGATCCGGTTCAGCTCCATCGTGGAGATTCCCGGCCGAACATGCTTCGCCATCTCATCGTGAACCAGGGAGAGCAGTCTTCCCGCCTCACGCATCTTATCGATTTCGCTTTTGGATTTAATTGTAATTGCCATTTTAGGCCTCCCTATTCTGCCGCGCAACGAACGCCCACCGGAACGGGATTCCCTGTGCTGCGCCCATTTGCCGTCACCGCAATCAGCCGAGAAGCTCCGTGATTGCCGCGAACACCTCGTTGACATCCTTCGTACCGTCCACCGTGCGGAGAATTCCCTCGCCGGTGTAGTAGTCGATCAGCGGCTGCGTCTGCTCATGGTATACCGTAAGACGCTTCTGAACCGTCTCCGGGAGATCGTCCTTGCGGATGCTGAGCTCACCGCCGCACAAATCGCAGAAGCCTGCGCGATGAGGGGGATTAAACAAAATGTGATAGGTTCCGCCGCAGTTTACGCAGGCGCGTCTTCCGCCCATGCGCTCCACAATATCGGCATCCGGAACATCCACATCGATAGCGTAATCAAGAGCATCGCCGTTTGCCTTCAGGCTTGCGGTGAGAGCCTCGGCCTGAGCAATCGTGCGCGGGAAACCGTCGAGAACATAACCGTTCTTGCAATCGTCCTGCGCAAAGCGGTTCATGATGAGCGCAAGCGTCAGCTCATCCGGAACGAGCAATCCCTGATCCATATATTTCTTGGCCTTCTCACCGAGCTCCGTGCCGTTCTTGATGTTCGCACGGAAAATGTCACCCGTCGAGATGTGAGGAACGCCGTATTTTGCGGAAATCATCTTCGCCTGCGTGCCCTTACCGGCGCCGGGCGCACCCAACATAACAATTTTCATGACTGCCTCCTTGAAAAAAAGCGGGCGGAACGACGAACGCTCCGCCCACATACGTTTTAGTCATTCAGGAATCCCTTGTAATGACGTACCAAGAGCTGAGATTCGATCTGCTTCATGGTCTCCAAAACGACACCGACAACGATGATCAAAGAAGTTCCGCCGAATCCGAGCTGCGCCTTGAACACGCCGCCGCAGATAATCGGGATAAGTGCAACGATCGCAAGACCGATGGCACCGATCAAAACAATGTAGTTCAGAACCTTAACCAGGTAGTCCGTCGTCGGCTTACCGGGACGAATACCCGGGATAAAACCGCCGTCTTTCTTCATGTTGTTCGAAATCTCAATCGGGTTAAATGTAATGCTGGTATAGAAATATGCGAAGAACAGAATCATTGCCACATAGAACAATGCACCGATCGTGAACGCAAACTTGCCCCAGCTGGATACATCAAACCAGTGTCTGGTATCGCATGCATAAAGCACACGCTGCCAAGCCGTACCGGTAGCGCTCCCCTCGACTCCAAAGAAACTCGAAATTACGGTAGGGAACTGGAAAATCGATACTGCGAAGATGACCGGAATAACGCCTGCCGTGTTTACCTTAACCGGAATAAAGGAGGAGTTTCCGCCGACCATTCTTCTGCCCTGCATCTTCTTCGAATACTGAACCGCAATCTTGCGCTCCGCATCCTGAAGAAGGATGATCAGAACCAATGTGACCAAAACCGTTACGATAATGATTGCTGCGGCCAGAACAGCCTTGGCAATCGGCTTGCCGGACACGAACTGGTCGTGCAGACCCTTGAAGGTCGTAGGCAAACCGGAAACGATGTTGATCAAAAGGATAATCGAGATACCGTTGCCGACACCGTGCTCCGTGATGTTCTCGCCGAGCCACATAAGGAAGGCGGAACCAGCGGTAAATGCTGCCGTGATAATGAAGATTGTGATAATCTTGTCATCCTGAAGGTATCCTGCATTGTGGAAACCGATAGCCATGGCGCCGCCCTCGATAAGAGCAAGTGCAACCGTCATGTAACGGGAAATTTCCGCAATCTTCTTGCGACCGGTCTCGCCGTCCTTCTGAAGTTCGGCAAGACTCGGAATTGCAATCGTCAACAGCTGCATGATAATGGATGCCGTAATGTACGGAGAAACATTCAGCGCAAAAATCGACATCCGCTCAAGCGAACCGCCGCTCAGAACATCCAGAAAGCCCAGGTTGGCTCTGTTGATCAAATCTCTTACACCCTCGCCCATGCCGGGGCATGCCACCTGGCAGCCGAGACGGATGACGATCATGCAGATGAATGTGAAGAACAGCTTCTTCCGAATATCCTTGACTTTAAATGCGTTGATGAACATCGTAAACATGTCAGATCACCTCGGCACTTCCCCCAAGAGCCTGAATTTTCTCGATTGCGGATGCGCTGTACGCATTGACCGCAACATTCAGTTTCTTGGTAAGCTCACCGTTGCCGAGAATCTTAACGCCGTCTCTGGGATTGCTCACCAAGCCGATTTCCATGAGAGATTCCACAGTTACGGACGCACCGTCCTCGAAACGATTCAACATCGAAACATTGATTGCGATGATGTTCTTCGAATTGATGTTCTTGAAGCCTCTCTTGGGAAGGCGACGGTACAAAGGCATCTGACCACCTTCGAAACCGATTCTCGGTGCTCCCGAACGAGCCTTCTGACCTTTATGACCCTTGCCGGCGGTCTTGCCGTTGCCCGAACCGTGTCCGCGACCTCTGCGGAAATTCGCGCTGTGCTTCGAACCTTCAGCCGGCTTTAACTCTGCCAAATTCATCGTATGCACCTCCTTAATCCTGGATTTCTTCAACCTTAACCAAATGCTTAACCTGCGCGATCATGCCCTTGGTTGCAGCATTATCGGGAAGGGTGTTGCTGCTGTTCAGCTTATGAAGGCCGAGAGCGGCAACCGTTTTCTTATGCTTCGGAATTGCACCGATGGTGGATTTCACCAATGTTACTTTTAACTCTGCCATTTCGCTACCTCCTATAAGTCGCTTACGGAAATGCCGCGAAGTGCAGCAACCTGCTCCGGAGTCTTCAGCTCGCCGAGACCTGCAAGCGTTGCCAAAACAACGTTGCGCTTGTTGTTCGAGCCGAGGGACTTCGTACGAATATTCTTGTAACCTGCAAGCTCAAGCACGATACGAGCCGGGCCGCCTGCGATAATACCGGTACCTTGGGAAGCTCTCTTGAGAAGAATCTCAGCGCTGCCGTATTCACCGATGAAGTCGTGAGGAACAGAACCGTTGTCATCAATCGGAAGCGTTACCATGTGCTTCATGGCATCTTCCTTAGCCTTGCGGATTGCCTCCGGAACCTCGGCAGCCTTGCCGAGACCTACGCCAACATGACCCTTCTTGTCGCCGACAACAACCAGCGCGCTGATGCGCATGGTACGACCGCCCTTGACAACCTTGGTGACACGCTTGATTTCGACAACCTTGTCTTCCATCTCGACCTGATTAGTATCAACATTAGTACGTTTCATGTCTTTCCTCCTTGACTAAAAGTTCAGACCGGCCTCGCGAGCCGCGTCAGCTAAAGCCTGAATCTTGCCTGCGTATATGAAACCGCCTCTGTCAAAGACAACCGTGTCGATTCCTTTTTCAAGGGCCTTCTTAGCGATTGCAGTTCCGAGAACCTTCGCTGCAGCCACATCGTTGGTCTTTTCGCACTGTGCCTTCACATCCTTCTCGAGGGTGGAAGCAGCTACGAGGGTATTGCCTGCGACATCGTCGATGATCTGGCAATACATATGATTATTACTACGGAAGACAGCCAGTCTGGGTCTTTCAGCAGTGCCGGAGAAACGATTACGAATCTTCATGTGCTTCTTAACACGAATTTCCGATCTGCAGTCTTTACTTACCATGATTTATTCTCCTTTCTACTTCTTACCAGTCTTGCCGACCTTACGTCTGATAACCTCGTCAGCGTACTTGATACCCTTGCCCTTGTAAGGCTCAGGTCTTCTCTTGTCTCTGATTTCGGCAGCGTACTGTCCGACTTTTTCCTTATCGATACCCTTAACGGTAATCTTGTTCTGACCGTCGAGGATTGTCTCGATACCGTCCGGATCCTCCATGATAACCGGATGCGAGTAGCCGAGCGTAAGCGTAAGGGTCTTGCCCTGCTTAGCTGCACGGTAACCGACACCGTTTACCTCGAGAACCTTCTCATAACCGTTCGTAACACCAACAACCATGTTGTTGATGAGCGTTCTGGTAAGACCGTGAAGGGACTTGATTCTCTTCAGGTCATTGGGTCTCTCCACAACTACCTGACCGGCCTCAACCTTGATGCTGAGCTCCGGTGCAAGTACTCTCTCAAGGGTTCCCTTAGGTCCCTTAACCGTCACTTTATTATTTTCTGCCACATCTACCGTAACACCGGCAGGAATGGCGATTGGCATTTTTCCTATACGTGACATGCCCGTACCTCCTTACTCTGATTACCAGACATAAGCAAGCACTTCGCCACCTACATTAAGCTGACGTGCTTCTTTGTCTGTAATGATACCTTTGTTCGTGGAAATGATTGCTACACCGAGACCGCCGAGAACGCGGGGAAGCTCTTCCTTGCTCGCGTAAACGCGAAGACCGGGCTTCGAGATTCTCTTCAAACCGGTGATAGCCTTGACATTCTTATCCTTACCGTACTTAAGGGTAATCTGAATGTCCTGGAAATTCCCTACATCGATCATCTTGTAGCCGGAAACAAATCCTTCCTTAACAAGAATGTCCGCAATTGCAACCTTGATCTTGGAAGCGGGAACATCCACCGTATCGTGCTTTGCAGTATTGGCGTTACGGATTCTCGTAAGCATATCTGCAATCGGATCGCTCATAGTCATAATTGTAACCTCCTATTTTCGTGCAAGCATGCAGATGCAACGCTTACCAGCTCGCCTTCTTTACACCCGGGATCTGTCCCTTGTATGCCAACTCACGGAAGCAAACGCGGCAGATGCCGTACTTTCTCAGCACCGCGTGCGGACGACCGCACAGTCTGCAGCGGGTGTACGCTCTGGTGGAGAACTTCGGAGTGCGCTGCTGCTTCAGCTTCATAGATAACTTAGCCATGTATTAACCTCCTATTACTTGGCAAAAGGCATGCCAAACAGTCTTAACAGTTCACGAGCTTCCTCGTCGGTCTTCGCCGTAGTAACGAAGATGACATCCATACCGCGAACCTTGTCCACCTTGTCATACTCGATCTCAGGGAAGATCAACTGCTCCTTGATACCAACCGCATAGTTACCGCGTCCGTCAAATGCGTTCGGGTTAACGCCGCGGAAGTCACGTACTCGGGGAAGAGCAAGGTTGATCAGACGATCTGCAAACTCGTACATCTTGTCGCCGCGAAGCGTTACTTTGCAGCCGATTGCAAGACCCTCTCTGATTTTGAAGTTAGCCACGGACTTCTTAGCCTTCGTGATGATCGGCTTCTGTCCGGAAATGATCTCCATGTCCTTGCATGCGGACTCAAGCGCTTTCGCATTTTCCTTAGCCTCGCCTACGCCCATGTTGATCACGATCTTATCGAGCTTCGGAATCTGCATTACATTCTTGTAACCGAACTTCTTCTGCATTGCAGCCGCAATCTCGTTCAAATAGGTTTCTTTTAATCTAGTCACCGAAATAGACCTCCTCTCTTAGAATTAGTCAATGACATCGCCGGTCGACTTTGCGATACGAACCTTCTTGGTCTTATCCTTGTCCGCTACCGTCTTGAAGCCGACTCTCGTGGGCTTGCCGTTAAATACAAGCATTACATTCGAAACATCGATCAATGCCTCACGGTTCTCGATGCCGCCCTTAGGATTCGACTGCGATGCCTTCTGGTGCTTCTTTACCATGTTGCAACCCTGCACGAGAACCTTGCCGTCCTCAACGCGGAGTACCTTGCCCTCACTACCCTTATCCTTACCGGTAATGATCTTGACAGTGTCGCCTTTTTTAATCTTATTCGTAGCCATGCTGACACCTCCTTACAGTACTTCCGGTGCCAGAGACACGATCTTCATAAACTTCTTGTCACGAAGCTCTCTCGCAACCGGTCCAAAGATACGGGTACCTCTGGGATTCAAGTCGTCCTTAATAATCACAGCTGCGTTCTCGTCGAAACGGATGTAGGAGCCGTCCTTACGACGAACGCTCTTAACCGTGCGAACTACGACAGCCTTTACAACATCGCCCTTCTTCACAACGCCGCCGGGGGTGGCGTCCTTTACGGAGGCAACGATGATATCGCCGATGCCGGCATATCTTCTCACGGAACCGCCCATAACGCGGATGCAGAGAAGTTCCTTCGCACCGGTATTGTCAGCAACCTTCAATCTGGTTTCTGTTTGAATCATAGTGCTTTACTCCTTTCGCTTAGCTCGTAAAAACTGTCGAATTACTTCGCTCTTTCTACGATCTCAACGAGTCTCCATCTCTTATCCTTAGAGAGCGGTCTCGTCTCCATAACCTTTACACGATCGCCGATCTTGCACTCGTTGTTCTCATCGTGTGCCTTCAGCTTGTAAGTTCTCTTCACAATCTTGTTGTAGAGAGGATGCTTGACGTTATCGACAACCGCAACCACGATGGTCTTGTCCATCTTATCGCTTACGACCTTACCGGTACGTACTTTTCTCAAGTTTCTTTCCACGTGAATTCTCCTTTCCGGGCATCCGAATTAGTTCTGCTCCGTTTCCTTCGCGGAAATCACCGTCTGGATGCGTGCAATATTACGTCTTACCTCTTTGATTCTGCTAGTATTGTCCAGCTGATTCGTTGCGTTCTGGAAGCGCAGGTTGAAGAGCTCCTTCTTGGCAGCAACCAGATCACTATTCAGTTCAGACACGGACTTCGACTTAAGATCATCGACAAACTTCTTAGTTTTCACTGCCCTTACCTCCTTCTAAATCTTCACGAGACACAATCTTGCACTTGCAAGGCAGCTTGTGAGTCGCGAGGCGGAGAGCCTCCTTTGCAATTTCCTCCGAAACGCCGGCAATCTCAAACATTACACGGCCGGGCTTAACAACAGCTACCCAGAATTCCGTGGATCCCTTACCGGAACCCATTCGAGTCTCAGCGGGCTTAGCCGTAACAGGCTTGTCCGGGAAAATCTTAATCCAAACCTGACCGCCACGCTTAATGTAACGCGTCATAGCGATACGGGCTGCTTCAATCTGATTCGACTTAATCCAGCAAGGCTCGGTAGCAACAATGCCGTACTCGCCATAAGAAATGGTGTTGCCTCGTAAAGCCTTTCCTCTCATCGTTCCACGAAACTGCTTACGCCGTTTCACTCTCTTAGGCATTAACATTATTTATCGCTCCCTTCCTTTTTTCCCTTTGTGGGGAGTACCTCGCCGTGGTAGATCCAAACCTTAACGCCGACCTTACCGTACGTCGTGCTTGCCTCAGCGAAACCATAGTCGATATCCGCACGGAGCGTCTGCAACGGGATGGTGCCCTCGCTGTAGAACTCGATACGCGCCATATCGGCACCGCCGAGACGGCCTGCGCAACAGGTCTTGATACCCTTCGCGCCGCTCTTCATCGTGCGGGACATCGTCGACTTCATGGCACGACGGAAGCTCACACGGTTCTCGAGCTGTGCTGCGATGTTCTCGGCAACAAGCTGTGCATTGATATCAGGTCTCTTAATCTCTTTAATCTCAAGGTTCAGCTTCTTGGTCGTAAGCTTCTCAACCTGCGCCTTCAGCTTCTCGATCTCGGCACCGCCCTTACCGATGACAACACCGGGCTTTGCAGTGTGTACCGTAACCTTGACTTTGTCGGTCGTACGCTCGATATCAATCTTGGATACCGCAGCGTTGAACAACTTCTTCTTCAGGAACTCGCGGATCTTGTAGTCCTCTACAAGATTGTCTGCAAAGTCAGCCTCTGCATACCACTTGGAATCCCAATCACTAATGATACCGACTCTTAATCCATGCGGATTTACTTTCTGTCCCATGCGATACCTCCTTATTTCTCGTCCAGAACTACGGTGATGTGGCTCATTCTCTTCAGGATGTGGTAAGCACGTCCCTGGGATCTGGGCTGAATTCTCTTCATCGTAGGAGCGTTATTAGCATAGCACTCCGCGATGTAAAGCTTGCTCACATCCATGCCGTTGTTGTTCTCTGCGTTGGCAATTGCCGACTTCAGTAACTTCTCAATCACCGTCGAAGCGTATCTGGGATTGTATGCCAAAATACCTAACGCGGTAGCTACATCCTTGCCGCGGATGGCGTCAAGTACGAAGCAGGCCTTCTGCGAGGATACTCTCGCGTACGACAGCTTTGCGGAAGGTCTCTTGTCCGCATTCGCATTTCTCTCTCTCTTGATCTGGGATCTATGTCCTTTCGCCATGAGATGATTCTCCTTTCGTTAACGGTTCTCCGTTATTCAAACTTCCTGCACAAAGATCATGCAATTAACTGTAATCCGGGATTAGCGGGACTTCTTCTCGTCCTTGCCGTGTCCGCGGAAGTTTCTCGTTGCTACGAACTCACCGAGCTTGTGGCCAACCATATCCTCGGTCACGTATACCGGAACATGCTTCTTTCCGTCGTAAACCGCGATCGTATGACCGACGAAAGACGGGAAGATGGTGGAGCGGCGAGACCAGGTCTTGATGACGCTCTTGTCGCCCTTCTCATTCATTTCATTGACCTTGTCAAGCAGGTACTGATCTGCGAAAGGTCCCTTCTTTAACGAACGTGCCATTATGGTTTACCTCCTATTTGTTCTTAATGGTGCTACCGTCGCGTCTGCGGATGATCAGCTTGTTGGACGACTTGTTCTTCAAGCGGGTCTTGAGACCGAGAGCCGGCTTACCCCAAGGGGTGCTCGGGCCGGGACGGCCGATACCGCACTTACCTTCTCCACCGCCGTGAGGATGGTCGTTAGGGTTCATTACGGAACCGCGAACGGTAGGACGGATACCCATATGGCGCTTGCGACCAGCCTTACCGATGTTGATAAGCTCATGGTCGATGTTTCCGAGCTGGCCGATGGTTGCGCGGCAGATGATCGGAACCATGCGCATCTCGCCGGACGGAAGACGGAGCGTTGCATACTTGCCTTCCTTAGCCATCAGCTGAGCGCTGTTGCCGGCTGCGCGAACCAACTGGCCGCCCTTGCCGGGATACAGCTCAATGTTGTGAACCATCGTACCGATCGGGATGCGCTCAAGCGGAAGGCAGTTGCCGATACGAACTTCTGCGTTTGCGCCGTTCATAATCTTCATGCCGACCTTGAGGCCGTTCGGTGCGAGGATGTATGCCTTCTCGCCGTCTGCGTAGCAGATCAGAGCGATGTTGGCGGTTCTGTTCGGATCATACTCGATCGTCTTTACAACGGCCGGGATATCATCCTTCTTTCTCTTAAAATCGATAATTCTGTACAGTCTTCTGGAGCCGCCGCCGATGTGACGAACGGTAATCTTGCCCTGGCTGTTGCGACCCGCGGTCTTCTTCAGCGAAACGCACAGCGACTTCTCCGGCGTGCTGCTGGTGATTTCAGCGAAATCCGAGCAGGTCATGTTTCTTCTGGAAGGCGTGTACGGAGTGTATTTCTTAATGCCCATTTTCTTAACTCCTTTCGTTCAACGAATCTTACAGACCGGTAAAGAGCTCGATGTCAGCGCTGTCTGCGGTGAGCTGTACGATAGCCTTCTTCTTCGCAGCAGTCTTTCCGACAACGATACCGTTCGCCGAGTTACGTCTGCGGTTCTTGCCGTCGATGTTCATGGTGTTTACGGAAGCAACCTTCGCACCTGCAAACATCTTTTCCACAGCTTCCTTGATCTGGCTCTTGGTCGCATCCGGATTTACGTAAAATGCGTACTTCTTCTCTGCCATTGCGTTCATACTCTTCTCGGTAACAACCGGCTTGAGAATGATGTCATAATATTTTAAGTCAGCCATTATGCGTACACCTCCTCAATCTTCGCTACCGCATCCTTCGTGATAACAAGATTGTTATACTTGAGGATGTCGTAAACATTGATGGCGTTCGACGTAACCGTGCGTACACCCTCAAGGTTTCTCGCGGAAAGGATTACGTTCTCATCCTTCTCAGCGGTAACGATCAGTGCCTTCTCAACCTTAAGGCCGTCAAGAACAGCCTTAACCTGCTTCGTCTTGATGCCGTCAAAAGCAAGATCCTCCATAACGAAAATCTTCTCTTCGGCAACTCTGGAGGAAAGCGCGGACTTGATAGCGCCGGCCTTCTCCTTCTTGTTCATGCTTACCGAGTAATCTCTCGGCTTCGGAGCGAACACAACGCCGCCGCCGTCCCACTGAGGAGCACGGATGGAGCCCTGTCTTGCACGACCGGTTCCCTTCTGTCTCCACGGCTTGATTCCGCCGCCGCTTACCTCAGCGCGGGTCTTTGCGCTCTGCGTGCCCTGGCGCTTGTTCGCAAGCTGTGCAACAACCGCAAGGTGCATGAGGTGCTCGTTGATCTCTACACCGAACACGCTGTCGTTGAGCTCAAGAGAGCCGACTGCAGCGCCTTCTTTATTGTAAACTTTTACTTCTGCCATGATTTAGATCCTCCTTTCTCAAGATTACTTCGCGTTCTTAACGGATTCCTTCAGAATGATGAGGCCCTTCTTAGCACCGGGCACAGCACCCTTCACAAGGATCATGTTGTTCTCAAGATCTACACGAACTACCTCGAGATTCTGAACCGTAACACGGACATGGCCCATCTGGCCGGGCATATGCTTGCCCTTGAACACACGACCGGGGGTCGTTGCGGGTCCGTTGGAACCTGCATGTCTGTGGTACTTGGAGCCGTGCTTCATCGGTCCGCGGGAGAGGCCGAAGCGCTTGATTGCGCCGGCGTATCCTTTACCCTTGCTGATACCTACGGCATCCACCTTATCTCCGTTAGCGAAGATGTCCGCCTTGATCTCCTGACCTACTTCATAAGAAGCGGCGTCATCGAAGCGGAACTCCTTGAGATATCTCTTAACCGGAACATTTGCCTTCGCAAAATGGCCCTCGCGCGGCTTGTTTACCAAACGCTCGCGAATTTCACCGAAGCCGACCTGAACAGCGTCGTAGCCGTCCTTATCTGCGGTCTTCTTCTGAACAACCGGGCAGGGACCGGCCTGCAACACGGTTACCGGAACAAACGCGCCGTTCTCATCGAAGATCTGCGTCATTCCGACTTTCTTAGCTAAAATAGCTTTCTTCATTACTGTTACCTCCTGTTGAATCTACAGCGGACCCCCGAGAGGGTCATTCTAAATGAACAAGATGATTTATTTGTCGATCATCTTGATGCCGATGTATACACCGGCCGGCATCTCAAGACCCGACAATGCATCAACCGTCTTCTGTGCCGGTGCAATGATGTCGATGAGTCTCTTGTGAGTTCTCTGCTCGAACTGCTCACGCGAATCCTTATACTTGTGAGTAGCTCTCAGGATCGTGATGACCTCTTTCTTGGTCGGCAACGGCACAGGACCGCTGACCTTGCTGCCGGTCTTCTTCGCCGTGTCCACGATCTTGGCTGCGGACGCATCGATAAGCTGATGCTCGTAAGCCTTCAGGGTGATTCTCATTACTTTTGTTGCCATAAAAATAGCCGCCTCCTTTTCGCACTTAATTGCAGTACGACAAGCGGTGACTGTACACGCTTCCGTGTGTTTCCTGCATCCCGGTAAAAACAGCCAAGCATAACTGCTTGGCTACTGTTACCAATCCGCGTCTGTTGCGCACGTGTTATCTGCTTAAGGCAGAACCTCATTGGTACAGTGACTTGTCGCCAGAGTTTCATAACTTGACATTCGCTCCACGGAATAACCTGCCACAGGGGCAGCAACCTCACGCTTCAACGCTATCATAGTCACAACATCACCGATTATACTTCATGTGCAACAAAAATGCAAGAACATTTTTAAAATTTTTCCATTTTGCGTAAAATGCCCTAAAATCAAGGGTTTCCGGGCCAAAAGCCGCGAAACAGCGCCTGCGCCTCCGCCGAAAGTTTGATTCCGCGGAGCACCTGGTCCTTGCGGACATCGCGGTCTCCCTCGAAACCGGTCGTGAGGTATACCTCGCCGTTATAAAGGAAAAGTTCTCCCAGAACCTTTCGGAAAATGCCGTCCTCCGTGAAGCCGATCAGCTCGCGCCGGTTGCCGTAGTCAGAGACAATCCCCTTGTCGGTCACGACCGTCTCCTCCCCCGTCACATTCGCAACGGCAGCTGTCTGCTCCTCCGTAAGCTTCTGCATCCCGGAAATATTTCGCGTCTCATCCGTGATGCGTATCTCAGAAAAGCTGTCATCGCTTCCGAGCATGCGCTTCGTCTCCGCGGCGATTGAGGATTTGGCATAGATGCGCTCCGCGGAATCCACGAGATAATTTCCCGCGGTATCCCCTTCTACCTTATATAGAGCTGCGATTGTAAAGATTCCGAAGGATTTGACGCTTGCCGTGCGCTCTCCGTGTACGACGCGAACCGCTGCCGACACCTTGGAGCCGACATACTCCTGCTCCGTGATATCGCACACAAGCTCATAGGTCTCCCCGGCGAGCTTCAGCCCGTTCACTCCGTCGGTATACGATGCGCGCGAACCGCTGCCGCTTCCTCTTGTAAAAAGGAAAATGACCAGCCCGAGGAAAATGCCCGCCAGCAGCAGGCGGCGCACCGTCTTTCCCGTGCGATTTCCGTTTCCCTTCACGATTGTATCTTCCATCCGTTTGTTCCCTTTCCCTCGGAAAATTCCGTCCGCCTCTGTCGCCGGACTTACACAAGACCGGTCTGCGGCCGTCACCCGGTTATACGGAATACTCCGTCTGACTGTGTCGTTCCGGCCCGGCGCCGCGCCGTCTCAGGCTTCCCAGCGCGCGGCTGCACCGCACGGCAGCGTAAGTCCCGTCGATGTGACGGGCAGCCCGATCTCGTCCGCTTTCACGGTTCCGCCGAACTTCGGCGTGAGCACCAGCCCCATAATGTACGCCATCATCGCCGGCTGCAGTCCGGTGGTGTACGAATTGATCAGGAAGAAAAGCGGCCGGTCGGACAAAAGTCCCGCCGTCTCCGACACAAAATCGTAAATCGAGTCCTCAATCACCCAGGTTTCGCCCTTCGGGCCTCTTCCGTACGAGGGCGGATCCATAATCACCGCGTCATAGCGGTTGCCTCTGCGAAGCTCGCGCTCCACAAATTTGCGGCAGTCGTCCACAAGCCAGCGAATCGGCGCCTCGGAGAGACCGGACACGGCGGCATTTTCCTTCGCCCAATTGACCATCCCCTTCGATGCGTCGACATGCGTCACCGCCGCACCTGCCTGCGCGGCCGCAAGCGTGGCGCCTCCTGTGTAGGCAAAGAGATTCAGCACGCGCACCGGGCGATCCGGCTCCTCCGCCTTTCTGCGGCGGATCAGCTCCGAAAACCAGTCCCAGTTCGCTGCCTGCTCGGGGAAAAGCCCCGTGTGCTTGAAGGAAAACGGCTGCAGCCGGAAGGACAGTCCCTTGTAACCGATCTGCCATACCTGCGGAAGGTTGAAAAATTCCCACTCGCCTCCGCCTTTGCTGCTGCGGTGATAGTGCGCGTTCGGCGCCTTCCACCCCGGATGCCGGCGCGGCGTGTTCCACAGCACCTGCGGATCGGGGCGAACAAGGAGATACTTCCCCCAGCGCTCCAGTTTTTCTTTATTGCCCGTGTCTATAACTTCGTAATCGGCCCAGCCGTCTGCAATCCACATAGCGATTCCTTTCCGGTCGCGCGTTATCCGCGCTCCGCCATATTATATAGGAAAACCGGCGTAATCGCAAGCGCCGATGCGGAGATTGTGAATTACTGCGGTGCAGTTTGTCATTTTCCGCTGTCGGATGCGCGTTATTTTTCTCGAGAGTTCTTGACGAAGCACGGGAAATGTAATAGAATAATTCTGTCGGTGCACAACGATGCGCAGCGATAACGACCAGATAATAATACGGAGGATTTTAGAACATGGGAATTTTGTCCAGATTTAAGGATATTATGGCAGCCAACATCAACGCGATGTTGGATAAGATGGAAGATCCCGAGAAGATGATCGACCAGTGCCTTCGCAACCTCAACTCCGACCTCGCGAAAGTTAAGTCCGAGACCGCCGGTGTTATGGCGCAGGAGAAGGCCTGCAAGCGCGATTTGACGACTTGCGAGAGCGACATCGCCAAGATGCAGAACTACGCAATCAAGGCTTTGGAAGCCGGCAACGAGGAGGATGCAAAGAAGTTCCTCGCCGAGAAGGCAAAGCTCACCGCGAAGCTCGCAGGTCTGCAGGACAACTACACAGTTGCTGCCGAGAATGCACAGAAGATGCGCGATATGCACACGAAGCTTACCCGCGATATCGAGGAGCTCGAGAGCCGTCGCGAGATGATCAAGTCCAAGATTGCCGTTGCAAACGCGCAGGAGAAGATCAACCAGATGACCGGCAATATCACCGGTGCCAACAATTCGATTGCCGCTTTCGAGCGTCTTGAGAACCTGGCAAACAAGAAGCTCGACAAGGCTCAGGCCGAGGCAGAGCTCAATGCAAAGCGTCCGGGCAGCACGATCCGCGATCTCACTGCCAAGTACGAGCAGAATCCCGATGTCGACAAGGAGCTGGAAGCTCTCAAGGCAAGTCTCGGTATGACGACGCCCACTCCGAGTGCAGAGTAATCCCCGTGATTTTGTTTGAATCCGTGTAAAAATTTAGCGGTGTGGTTCGCCACACCGCTTCATTTTCCAGGAGGCCCCGATGCAACCCGAAACTTTGATGCTTTACAAGCTGATTATCCTCTACATCCTCGACCGGGTTGATTTTCCGATGACGAACGCCCAGCTGACGAACTTCATCACGGACCGCCAATACACCTCCTACTTCAATGTGCAGCAGGTGTTGACCGACCTTGTCGATGACGGTTATATCACGCTTGAACAGAAGCGCAACGCCGCATTCTACCGCATCACTCCGGACGGGCACGAGGCGCTCTCCTTCTTCTACAAAAACATTTCCCGCAACATTCGGGATGACATCGACATGTATCTGAGCGAGCAGCAATATACGCTTCGCGAAGAGTCCTCGAATGTAGCGGACTATCACGAGGCCCGCAAGGGCGAATATGTCGTCGAGCTCAAAGTCATGGAGCGCGAGACGACCGTGATTGAAATCCACCTGACGGTTCCCTCGAAGGACAACGCCGAGACCATCTGCCGCAACTGGCGCAAGAAAAATGCGGACATTTACGCATATGTTCTCAATTCGCTCCTCGGAGAACAGCCGGAAACCAACGAGTAAAAGAAAACTGCCTGCGTCGCAACCGGCGATACAGGCAGTTATTTTTTTGTTTGCATTGCCGGAATACCCGGCAGACCGGCGCCTATGCTTCCGCGCCGGCATTTTCCGCAACATCCGCAGCTTCGTCCGCTGCCCCCTTTTCCTCGGCGGGCGGCGCAAGCTTCTCTTCCATCACTCTCCACAACTCGTCAAGACCCGATTTAGCGGAGGAGGATGTCACAATCAGAGTGTCCTCCGGCTCCATCGCGAGCGTCGTGCGAATCAGTTTCGTCTGAGCCGCCAGCTGGCTCCGCTTGATTTTGTCGGCCTTCGTTGCGATTATTATCGGCCGGAGCCCGCGATTTACAATCCATGCATACATCGCGCGGTCGTTCTCACTCGGCTCATGCCGGATATCCACCAGAAGGAAAATGCACCGGAGCATCCGGCTTTTCACCAGATACCGTTCAATCATCTTTCCCCATTTTGCGGTCAGTTCCCTCGTAACCTTCGCATAGCCGTAGCCCGGAAGGTCGACAAAGTAAAATGCCCGGTTCATCCGGTAAAAATTGATTGTCTGGGTCTTGCCCGGCTGCGAAGAAGTCCGCGCCAGCGCCTTTCGCCCTACGAGCGCGTTAATCAACGAGGATTTGCCGACATTGGACCTTCCCGCGAAGGCAAACTCCGGCAGTTCATTGTCCGGAAGACGGCTCGTCACGCCGCAGACGGTCTCCAACTCTGCACTTGTTATCTTCATTGTGTCTCTGCCTCCCGCCTGCTTCGCGTTGGTTTCACTGCTGCACGATTGCTTCCCGAAGAACCTCGTCCATCGTCTTCACCGGCACAAGCTCCATTCCCTCCGTAACCTCCGAAGGAATCTCCGTGAGATCCTCGCGGTTCGCAAAAGGAATCAAAACCTTTCGGATTCCGACGCTCTTTGCAGCGAGCAGTTTCTCGCGGAGTCCGCCGATCGGCAGAACGCGCCCGCGCAATGTGATCTCGCCGGTCATCGCGACATCGGCCGCCACCGGCGCCTTCGTCACCGCAGAATAAACCGCCGTCGCCATTGTAATTCCCGCGGACGGGCCGTCCTTCGGAACCGCCCCCTCCGGAATGTGAATATGAATGTCGTGTTTCTCGAAAAATCCTTCGGCAACGCGGTCTCCGAGCCGGGCGCGGATACAGCTTACGCCCGCCATTGCGGACTCCTTCATCACATCTCCGAGCGACCCCGTCAGCTCCAGCCGACCGGTTCCGGGGAAAATGTTGACCTCAATCTCCATCGTTGTCCCGCCGACGCTTGTCCATGCAAGTCCCCGAACCACACCGACCATCGGCTTTCCGACACGATCCTCGGGAAGATAGCGGCGACGCCCCAGGTAATCCGCAAGATTTTTCGTGCTCACTGTAACCTTGCGGAACGGCTCGCCCTTCGCCTCAGCCTCCGTGATTGCCAGAACGACCTTCCGGCAAATCTTGCCGACGGCCCGCTCAAGGGCGCGCACTCCGGCCTCCCGCGTGTAGTATTCAATCATCTCATCGATGCCCTTGTCACTCCATGCGAGCTGCTTCGAGGTCAGTCCGTGATGCTTCATCTGCTTCGGAATCAAATGCTCCTTCGCGATATGGTGCTTCTCCGTCTTCAGATAGCTGTTGATCTCAATGATTTCCATGCGGTCAAGCAACGGACGCGGAATGGTGTCCGTCGTATTGGCCGTCGCGATGAACATCACGCGGCTCATATCGACCGGAATCTCGATATAATGATCGACAAAGCGGTTGTTCTGTGCGCTGTCAAGCACCTCAAGAAGCGCCGACGACGGGTCGCCCTTGTAGTCGTTGCCGAGCTTGTCCACCTCGTCGAAAAGCATCAAAGGATTGGATGTCCCCGCCTGAATCATTCCCTGAATAATACGGCCGGGCAGCGACGCTACATAGGTTCTGCGGTGGCCGCGAATCTCCGCCTCATCGCGCACGCCGCCGAGGCTTACGCGGACATAGCGGCGGTTCATCGCCTCCGCGATGCTCCGTCCGATGGATGTCTTGCCGGTTCCGGGCGGTCCCACCAGACACAATATCGGCGAGTCGGCCTGCTTTGCGTGCATATGCACCGCCAAATACTCCGTCACACGCTCCTTCACATCGGCAAGCCCGTAGTGATCGCGCTCTAAAATCTCCTTCGCCTGCAGAAGATTTCCGTTGTCCTCGCTCACCCTGTCCCAGGGAAGCTGCAGAAGCGTCTCGATATAATCCCGGCTTGTCGAGCTTTCCGCCGAGTTGGAATTCAGATTCTCATACCGGTCGATCTCCTTGCGAATCGCGGTCTTCACTTCATCGCTGGCCTCCAGTGCGTCGACCTGCGCACGGTATTTTTCGACCTCGCTCTCGCTGTTTTCCCCAAGCTCCGAGCGAATCACCTTCATCTGCTCGCGAAGCACATACTCCCGCTGGTTTTTGTCGAGCTCCGCCTGCACCTGCTCCTTTAAGCGGTTGCGAATCCGAAGCACCTCAACCTCGTTGGCAAGAATCCCCGAGAGCGTCTGATACTGCTCCAGATTGTTCGACGCTTCGAGCAGAGACTGCCGAAGCTCCGTGGGAATCGGAAGCAAAATCACGGCCTGATGCACCAACTGTTCCAGACTGCGCTGGGATGTCAGACGCTTCGCGACATCCTCCGGAATCTTTTTGTCCGTGGCGTCGATGAAGCGTTCCACCAAATCCTGCAGAGAACGGCGCAGCGCCTCCTGCTCGACCCGACGCACCGGAATAATCTCCATCGGGGTCTCCCAGACTTCACCATACAGACATCCGTTTACCATCTGCAGGTCGCGCAATTGGCCGCGGCTTATTCCGCATACAAACGCCCGCATGCGCCCGTCGGGAAGCTTCACCAGCTGCCGGATATCGGCGATGGTTCCCATCGCGTGATAATCGGTCAAAAGCGTTGAAAAGCGATCGTCCTGCGGGTTCATCCGAAGCACCAGAAACAGCTTCGAACGACGCATCATGACCGCCTTGACTTCTTCAATCAGAGCTTCCTCGCGAATCTCGAAGGTGGACACCATCTCATTGAACACCACAAGATCGCGCTGCGGAATCACAAGATACCGCGGCAGCCCTTCCGATTCGGTCGAGTCTCCCTCTTCCTTCCACTCCGGCATCCCCTCCTCCGCATTCTTGCGGACGGTCTCCGGAGTTTCCTCTGTTCTCATCGTTTTCTCTTCCTCACTCATAATGCCTCCGCATAGTAAAAGGACAGCGGGCAGCCACGCTCCCCGCCGTATCATTCCTTTATGCACCTTGTTCTGCCGGTTCCTCCGCCGAAATCTGCGCAACGGAAGAATCCCGGATCAACACCGGCTCCTCCTTGCCTTCCGCCGCTTCCTTCGTTATGATGCAGCGAACGACATCCTTCTCGGACGGAATGCGATACATGGAATTCATCATGATGGACTCCATAATCGCGCGAAGTCCGCGCGCGCCGGTCTTGCGCTCCTCAGACTTGCGGGCAATCTCCCGAAGTGCCCCCTCCTCAAACTCAAGGGCAACACCGTCGAGCTCAAACAATCTCTCATATTGCTTTGTCAGCGCGTTGCGGGGCTCCGTGAGAATCCGCATCAAATCATCCTCCGTGAGGAGATCGAGGGCAACGCTCACCGGAACACGGCCGACAAACTCGGGAATCAGACCAAACTTCACCAAATCCTGCGGAAGCGCCTGACGGAAAATCTCGCCGATGTTGCGCTCACCCAAAGCAACCTCCAGGTCCGCATTGAAACCGATCTGCTTCTGACCGATTCGCGTCTCGATAATTGTCTCGAGGCCGTCGAATGCGCCGCCGCAGATAAACAAAATATTCGTTGTATCGATATGGAACATCTCCTGCTGGGGATGCTTGCGTCCGCCCTGCGGAGGAACGCTTGCTTCCGTTCCCTCGAGAATCTTGAGAAGCGCCTGCTGAACGCCCTCACCGGACACATCTCTCGTGATAGAGACATTTTCCGACTTCTTCGCAATCTTGTCAATCTCGTCGATGTAGATGATTCCGTACTGTGCGCGCTCGATATCGTAATCGGCTGCGACAATCAGCTTAAGCAAAATATTCTCAACATCCTCGCCGACATAGCCCGCTTCCGTGAGCGTGGTCGCATCTGCGATGGCAAACGGAACGCTGAGCTTCTTCGCAAGATTCTGCGCAAGATAGGTCTTGCCAGAACCGGTCGGTCCGATCATCAGAATGTTGCTCTTCTGCAGCTCCACATCGGATTTGTCATCCGACAAAATGCGCTTGTAATGGTTGTATACCGCAACCGAAAGCATTCTCTTCGCTTCGTCCTGACCGATGACATACTGGTCGAGAAACTCCTTCATCTCCTGCGGCGTGCCGAGGCGAATCCGGTCCAGCGCTCCGCCGCCGGCAGAGCTGTTTCCCGAAGCCGACTCCTGCTCAAACGCAGGGTCATCGTACATGATGTCATAGCATTGGTCGATGCATCGGTCGCAGATGTAAACATCGCTCGACGGAGCACCGATCAATTTGCTGACTTCCTTCTCAGAGCGTCCGCAAAAGGAACATACATGTGTCGTCTTGCCTGTTGTCTTCGACATGAAACTCCTCCCTTATCGGCTGACAATCACCTTGTCAATCAAACCGTACTCCTTAGCCTCCTCCGAGGTCATCCAGTTGTCACGGTCGGTATCGGCAGCAACAACCTCATACGGCTTGCCGCAGTTCTCAGCGAGCATGCGGTTGAGTTTTTCCTTCGTAGCAAGGATGTGCTTAGCGGCAATCTCAATCTCGGTCGCCTGTCCCTGTGCGCCGCCCAGAGGCTGGTGAATCATAATCTCCGCATTGGGGAGCGCATAGCGCTTGCCCTTTGAGCCGCCGGCGAGCAGAAATGCACCCATGCTTGCCGCCATGCCGATGCAGATGGTCGAGACATCGCATTTGATGTACTGCATCGTGTCATAGATTGCGAGACCTGCGGAAACCGATCCGCCGGGGCTGTTGATATAGAGGCAGATGTCCTTGCCGGGGTCCTCCGACTCCAGGAACAAAAGCTGCGCAACCACAAGGCTTGCCGTAACCTCATTAACCTCTTCCCCGAGGAAAATGATACGATCCTTCAGCAATCGTGAATAAATGTCATACGAGCGCTCACCCCGACTCGACTGTTCAATGACATACGGTACTAAACTCATACAATACCCTCTCTTTCCAAAGGTGGCCCGACGCTTTCGTACATCGGGCCATCCGTTAAGCTTTTTGTAATTCCGTTTGATCCGGGCCTATGCTCAGATCTCCTTCGCATTCTCAACAAGAAGCGTGATTGCCTTCTGCACGCAAAGATCCTGCGTAAACTGCTTCTTCTCTTCCTCACCGAAGAGCTCCTTCACTTTCGCAAGCTCCATCTGGTACTGATCGGCCATCTTCTGCATCTCGGCATCCATCTCCTCGTCGGAGATTTCAATCTTCTCCGCTGCGGCAATCGCCTCGAGAACCAGTCTGGTCTCAATGCGGTTCTTCGCCTGCGGCTTCAAAGTCTCGAGATACTTCTGCTGCGTCATGCCGGTATACTGGAAATACTGCTGGATGTTAAGTCCCTGCATCTGAAGACGCTGTGCGAACTCATCGCCCATCTGGCGTGCTGTCGTATCGATCATTGCGTCCGGAATCTCCATGGTCGCATTCTCAATCGCCTTCTTCACCAGCGCATCTTCCTTCTCGGTCTTAGCCTCGGCCTCCTTCTTCTCGCGGATGGTCTTGGCAATGCTCTCCTTGTACTCGGCGAGCGTATCGAAATCGGAAACCTCGGAAGCGAACTCATCGTCAATCTCCGGAAGCTCCTTCGCCGTAATCTTGTTTACCTTGCACTTGAACACTGCAGGCTTGCCTGCGAGCTCCTTCGCATGGTACTCCTCGGGGAATGTAACCTCGACATCGCACTCCTCGCCGAGCTTCTTGCCGATAAGGCCCTCCTCGAAACCGGGGATGAAGCTGTGGGAACCGATGACGAGCGGATGATTCTCACCCTTGCCGCCCTCGAAAGCAACGCCGTCCACGAAGCCCTCGTAGTCGATGGTCGCCGTGTCGCCCTCGACAATCGCGCGATCCTCAACATTGATCTCCTTCGCGTTCTTCTCCTGCTCCTTGGCGATCTCCGCGTCGATCTCCTCATCGCTCACGGTGATTTCCTTCTTTGCAATCTCAAGTCCCTTGTACTCGCCGAGCGTAACCTCGGGCTTTCTTGCAACCGTCGCAGTGAAGATGAACGGCTTGCCGGACTCGATCTGCTCGATGTCGATCTCCGGGCGGGATACGATCTCGAAGCCGCAGTCCTTAGCGGTCTCCTCGTATGCATCCGGAATCAGCAGGTTGGCTGCCTCCTCGTAGAACATCTCCTTACCGTACATCTTGATAACCATCTGGTACGGAGCCTTGCCCTTGCGGAAACCCTGGATGCTGATCTTGTTCTTGTTCTTCTCGTAAGCCTTGCGAATTGCGTCCTCAAACGCCTCCGCCGAAACATCAATGGTGAGCTTCACCATGTTCTTTCCTAAATCTTCTGTCTGGAAACCCATTTGCGGTATGTCCTCCTTCATTTGCAATCGAAATCATTACAGAATTCAACGAGATTAGATTATACCACAAGCATTTGTGCAAATCAAGTGCATCTTTCCGGCACTTGTATGAGAATCGATATGCTCTCGTTGATTCGTTAATTATTTTACTCACTTCACCAGGAAAAGATAGTCCGCCTGTACCATTTGCACTTCACCCATAATTGTCTCCGAGAAAATGCTTTCTGCCCAGACACATGCGCCTGCCTCACCATCGGGCGTCACGACAAAAAACTTCTGTTTCACCTCACAAGTATAGGATGTTTTATTCGGGAAGAGTCTGCTCATCGTCTCTGTAGCTATCGCATCGAGATCGATTTCTTCGAACCGATCTTTAAGCTCGGATTCCTTGTCTATAACCGCATCGACATCACCGACCACGATCGACGACAGATTTCCCTTTGAAGTAATCTGTATTGTGACAAATGCTGTCGTATCGACGCCATTAATCCTTCTCATGAACGTATACTGATAGTTCGTCATAGAGGGCGGGTCGGCAACATTCGGTTGATACGGAACTGCACGGTAATCGAGCTGTTCGTACTCCTCGATCGGAATAAACATCGAAGCATATCTCTTCGCAATCTCCGCACCAAACGTTTCAATATCATCAATCTCTTCTTTCAAAGGTTCCTGGCTAAAGAAAGTCTTCGTCATCAGATTGATATACACCAATTCGCCGGTACTCGCATTAACAGCGAATTGAAGTCCGTCTTCACCAGCATAGTAATCTGTGACATACGAATTGTAAAGATCATACCTTGAATACCGGTATTCGCCGGAAAACTGCTCACCACCGACACGAATAGTTCTGCTTAGCAAAGCATCTTCGGAATCATATATCGTTCCATCCCATTGCCTAATCTCACTGCCGACCGGAACACCGCTTTCCTTGTCTACATACAGATTACCTATCGAATTAAAGTCCCCGACGATATAACAAATCGGAGTCGGATAGACAACCTGTGTAACTGCCGGGCTCGGATCCTTCATTCTTTCAGTATTCTTCCCACCGGGTGCAACGGTGCTCGTAGGCGCTTCTGTTCCACTCTCATTTGACATTTCCTGTCGTAGTTCACCGCATCCGAAGCATATTATCGCTGTTGAAAAGGCTACAACAAGGAAAGCACATATCTTCTTCATAGTGTGCCTCCTTTCACCGATCTAGTTGCGGGGTTGTATTACCACCAATGACCACACGACTAATCAAGTTACTAATTGTGCCAGCATTAACTATCTAGTCAAAATACTATAAGAACATCTTCGTAAAATCCTCCGGAGGCATCGGGGCGTTCAGGCGCTTTCTCTCCATCGCCTTGATCCGCGCCGCCAGCTCGGGATTCTGGCGCAGGTAGTTCGCAGGCAGCTGCTCGCCGGTGTTGCCTCGGATGGAGCAACGCGCCAGATAACCGTCGATATCCACGCGGAAGCCCATGTTCTGCAGTTCCGTCAACACGCCCATGACCGCGTTGAAGTTCTTCTCGCTGATACCGTCCGGAATCAGCAGCTCAATGCGGTCTGCGGGAACGTTGTAGCGCTGCTGCAGGTACTTGATGCGGTTGACAAAGTCGGAACTGAACATATACTGCCACGAGCTTCCCAGCGAGATGACCGGCGGCTTGACGCCGTTTTCGAGCCACTCGCGAATCAGCCGGAAAGTCTCCTTGTGCACATAGTAATCGAGGTCGGTGATGAAGCCGTTCTCCTCGAAGATGGGCACGAACGAGCCTGGCTCGAGCACCTGCCCCTCGGCCGTGATCCAGCGGACCAGCGCCTCGGCGCCGACGACCTTGTCGGTCGCGAGGTCGCGCTTCGGCTGGAAGAACACCTTGAATTCGCGGTTTGCCAAAGCGTCACGCATCGAATTCTCGACAAATGCGCGGAAGCTGTTTACATGCTCCGGGTCGCCCGCCTCGTAGTTGACGGCGATGGTCGCCGCATTGTTCAGGCTTCCGATGGCCTTGCGGGCACGGTTCGCGTGCTCCACAGCCGTTGTCACCGTGTCCTCCTTGTTCTGGAACCGGTAGATACCGCACCACACATTCGGCTGCAAATCCGGATACAGGCGAAGCACCGCCGTATGCGCCGACTGAAGAAGCATCTCCACGCGCGCCTGCGTGCGCTCGCGATCCTCATAATCAAGCATCATCACGAAATCGGCGCCGCTGATTCTCGCAAGCAGCTCGTCAGTCTTGAGCATGGAAGAAACCGTGGTTGAGAATACGCGAAGCATTTCATTGCATACGAGGTATCCCCAGACTTCGTTCAAATCATGGTACTGCGGGAAGCTGAAGTAGGCGAAGCAACGGCTTGCGCGCGGATGCTCCGAGATATAGCGCATGGCCTCAGCCTCGAACTTCTCTGCGGTAAGCTGGCCCGTAAGAGCATCCTTCGAGCGGACGCGCTCCACAAAGTCCGTGACATCCGACCAGCAGACGAGACATTGCTTATCCCCGTCCTCCCCCTCGATGCGGGAAGCGGTCGTGCTGATCCAGCGCTTCTGCTTCGTGTAATAGGTCTCGGTCGTATGCACTTTGTCGCGCTCCCCGAGCGCAGCCACCGGACAGTTCTGGCACACGGAGGTGCGCCCCATAATCGCCGAGTAGCAATGCTCACCCGAGTGCGCGAGCGGATACTGCCGCCCGGTGTAGTCGCCGACATATACCAATTCCATCGTCTCCGGAATTACCGCATAGCTGGTAATCTGCTGGTTTTCAATGATGGCATGCGTATAATTCAGCTCGTCCGCAAGCATCTCCTTTGCGCGCGCACGGGCAATGTAAATCGCGAGAAGCTTGGCGAGGTTTATAAGCACATCCTGTTCATCCTTGCTCCAGTTCTGGTTGACAGCCTTCTCGAAGCATATGCACGCAAAAGTCTCCTCGCTGTCGATGATTACATACTGGAAAAGCGACGAGTTGCCGTACAGCTCGCGAATCTCCTCCGGCATCTCGATGCCGAGCTGCGCCGTATTGAGCGAGATAAAGAGGCGGTCGTTCGTAAAACGGGACCGGATGGAGTCGTAGTTGTCCCGCACGACGCGGTCAAACTGCTTATAGTAAGGATTGGGCTCCGACTCCCAATCGTAGCGCACCTTGGCAAGCTGTTTGCGAAGGTCGTATTGAATCGTATAAATGCGGCGGTATTTGTAATATTTGCCGATCTCCTCGAAGATGGAAACCACTTCCTCGGCGCCGGTGCCGCTGCCGGCCAGCATGTCAAATGTCTTGTTGACGATATATTTTTCGACGGGACCGTACTTCGAGCTCTGCTGTGCGGCGACAACCTTCTGCGCCTCACTCTTCGGGGCCTCGGCCGTCTCGCGCTTCGGGCGGTACTGCCGGTGCGCGCTCAGCGCCTCCTCGTACATGGTGCAGACGGTACCCGGATTCTTCTTCGTCTCCTCGAGGGCAATCGACGCCTTGCGGTACAGACTTCCGAAGTCCTTTCCGTCCAGAGGGAAAATGGATGCGCCGAGGTTGACACGGAGCGTGTTCCCCTTCTTGAGCTCCACTCTCTCCGCAGCACGCATGACCGCACGAGCGACGGAATATACATCCGCCGGCCCCTTCATACCGCTCTTAATCAGGACAAACTCGTCGTCCACGATGCGCGCCATCGCGTCATTCTCGCCGAAGACTGCCGTGAGACCTTTCGCCGTCTTTTCAAGCACATAGTCGCCGTATGCATGGCCCCACTCCGCGGTGATTGCGGAAAATCCGTCCACATCCATGACGAACAGCGCAAAGCGATCGTTGGTCGAATTGCCCTGTACAAGCTCCTCGAAACGCTCCTGAATCGAGACCTGCGTGAACAGCCCCGTCACCGGATCGGTCTCGGCCTCCTTGATCACGACATTTTCCGCCTTCTTCTCCTCGCTGACATTGAGCGTGCGGCCGATTACCTTGACGGGCGTCCCGTCCTCGGCATAGACCGTATAGCCCTCATAGCGAAGCCAAATCTGCGTCTTCTCGTCCATGAACGCACGCAAATCGTAGGAGAACGCCTCGTCACCGTGCTCCAGACTGTCGCACAATGCGCCGAAAACCTCCTCGTCCTCCTTCGCAATCAGACCGCTCGCAAGCATCGTCTCGCGAAAGCCCTTGATGCGAAGCATGTCGTTGGGCGCTATCCCCTCGACGCGCTTGCTCTGGACCAGCTCGTCCGTAGCAACGGTGTACTCCCAAAGGCCGCATCGAACCATACCGGCGATAATCCGGTACTTCGTCTTCTGCCGCTCCAATTCCTCCTCGAGTTCGCGGATTCGTTCCCGCTCAACCTGAATGTCCTCCATGCCCTATTCCTTTCGCACTGCACGCGGAACCTGTCGTTCCCGATATTTCAACAATCCGCCCGGGTCCCCCGAAGAAGGAATCCCGCGGCCGTGACTGCCGTTCTCTCATCTCTTCATCTGAATCTCTTTTGCAACCTTCTCCGCGGCTGCCGGGTCAAGCGCCCGAAGAAGCGCAATCGCGAACTCCCCGGAGACGCCCATCCCCTTGCCGGTGATGATATTGCCGTCAACGGTAACCGACTCGCCGGTAACCGTCGCGCCGATCAGTTTATCCTCAAACCCGGGATAACAGGTTGCTCTCCTGCCCCGGAGCAGTTGATGAATCCCGAGGACGCTCGGCGCGGCGCATATGGCTCCGATCCATTTGCCTTCCGCCGCATATTCCGCAAGAAGCTTTCCGAGCCCGTCGTGTACGGACAGCGCCTGCGTCCCGCGGCCGCCGCCCGGCAGAACTATCATATCGCCGTCTGAAAGGTCGCCGTCGCCCGTGTGCACATTGTCGTCAAACAGCCGGTCTGCAACGAACTGAATTCCGTGGGATCCGCTGATCATCCACTGCCCCGTCACGGAGACCGTAACAACCTCCTGCCCGCCTCTTCGCAAAATGTCGACCGCCGTGAGGCCTTCAATCTCCTCCACGCCGTCCGCAAACATAACATAAACCTTAGCCATACCACACCTCCGAACCGGACATCACGCGCACGCGTACGCGCGTATATGCCGTAGTAGAAGAATTATAGCACACAAGAGGCGGAAAAACAACCGAACCGAGGCAAAGAAATCGGTTTTGACAGTTTTTCCGTCGATTTTTCCGGCGTCGTCCGAAGTGGATAGAATACTCCATTTCCGCACAGCGGAATTCTTTAGAAAGACAATTGTTATTTCCCCTGCTTTAGGGTATTCTGTAAGTCAGGCGGAACGAAGGGCCGGCATGGCACGGCACATCCGCGAAAGGAGGAAACCACTGTGATTCATAAGAAACTGGCAATCAATACAAAGAAGACGGGAGCCGTCATCAACAAAGAGATTTACGGGCATTTTTCGGAGCACCTCGGTCGCTGCATCTACAACGGTCTGTTCGTTTCGAAGGACTCCCCCATTCCGAACCACGAAGGCATGCGCGACGATGTCGTGACGGCGCTTCGCGAGATGGGCATTCCGGTTCTGCGCTGGCCCGGCGGATGCTTTGCCGACGAGTACCACTGGAAGAACGGAATCGGCTCGCCGGATGAGCGTGCAACGATGATCAACACCAACTGGGGCGGTGTGACCGAGGACAACAGCTTCGGCACGCACGAATTCATGGAGCTCTGCCGTCAGCTCGAATGCGAGCCGTACATCTGCGGCAATGTCGGAAGCGGCACGGTGCGCGAGCTCTCCGAGTGGGTGGAGTACATGACCTCCGACAATGTCTCCCCGATGACCGATCTCCGCAGGAAGAACGGCCGCGAGGAGCCCTGGAAATTAAAGTATCTCGGCATCGGCAACGAGAACTGGGGATGCGGCGGCAACATGACGCCCCAGTACTATGCGAGCGAGTATCGCCGTTATTCCTCCTTCGCGAAAAATTACGGCGACAACCGCCTCTACCGCATCGCGTGCGGTCCGAACGGCGACGACTACAACTGGACCGAAGAGTTCATGAAGATGCTCAACCCGGCGCTCACCGACGCGATTGCGCTTCACTACTACACCATCTGCCACGGCGACTGGAACAACAAGGGACCGGCGACGGGCTTCACGAACGAAGACTACTATTCCACCATTTTCCATACGCTGCGCATCGAGGGCATCATCGATAAGCACCTCGCCATCATGGACAAATACGACCCCGAGCACAAGATTGGTCTCGCAGTCGACGAGTGGGGCTGCTGGTACAATGTCGAGCCCGGCACGAACCCCGGCTTCCTCTACCAGCAAAACACGATGCGTGACGCGATTGTTGCGGCCATGAACCTGAACATCTTCAACAACCGCGCGGATCGCATCCCGATGGCAAATATCGCTCAGGTTGTAAATGTTCTGCAGTCCGTGGTTCTCACGGAAGGCCCGAAGATGATCAAGACGCCGACCTACTATGTATTCTCGATGTTTAAGCCGCATCAAGGTTCTACTCTTGTAGAATCTTGCCTTGAAGACACCTTCGCAAAGCACGAGGGCGGTGATTTCGCCGAGGTCAATGTCTCCGCATCCGTAAAAGGGAACACGCTGACCGTTACGCTTGCCAACGCCTCCCTCACCGACTCCTACCGTCTCGACACCGAGCTGGATGAGGCTTACGCCTGCTGGACCGGACGCATCTTAACGGACAATGTCCGCGCGTACAACTCCTTTGAGAAGCCGGACGAGGTTGTCGATGCAGCATTCCGCGACTGTGTGCTTGACGATAAGAAGGCGACGATAACGCTTCCTCCGTGCAGCATCGTGACGCTCACCTTCACAAAGTGATGGCTTCCCATGTGCAAACCGGGTTGTCCCCGGCGGAAGACACCGGTGCAGCGACTCTCCGCATACCCTGCAGAAAATGTCTGATTGCAGGACTCCGCGAGGAGGAGGTGCTCCTTCGTCTCTCCGACTATATCGATGCCATCGATTCCGCAAAGCGTACCCCGCAGGAGCTCTACCGAAAACGTCTCGCCGTATGCGACTGCTGTGAAAAGCTCGCGGGCGGGATGTGCCGCGAATGCGGATGCTTCGTCCTCTACCGGGCGGCAATCGCAGACAATGTCTGCCCGGGTATTCCGGACCGCTGGAGCAATCTGCGTTAGCTGGCGCCGCAACCGACAAAATCCGAGCAAAACAAAAAGAGCTGTTGTCCCGGGAATCCCCGGTCAGCAGCTCTTTTTTCATTCCTTACAATTACCCTGTCAGCGATCGGCAAGCGAGACATACTCCCTCTCCGCGGAGACGCTCTTGTATGCAGGGCGGATAATCTTGCCCGCGTTAATCAACTCCTCCATACGGTGGGCGCTCCATCCGGCGATTCGCGCTATCGCAAAAATCGGCGTATACAAATCCTCCGGAAGGTCAAGCATCTGATACGCAAAACCGCTGAAGAAGTCAACATTGGCGCTGACGCCCTTGTACATTTTCCGCTCCTCCGCGATAATCTTCGGAGCGAGCTCCTCAACCTTCGCGTAAAGCGCGAACTCCTCCTCGCGCCCCTTCTCCTCGGAGAGTTTCTCCACGAAGCTCCGGAACAATACCGCACGCGGGTCGGAAACCGAGTAAATCGCATGTCCGATTCCGTAGATGAGACCGGCGCGGTCAAACGCCTCCTTGTGAAGAAGCGCCTTCAGATACGCTCCGACCTCCGCGTCGTCGGTCCAGTCGTTCACCTGCTCCTTCATATCCGCAAACATCTGCACGACCTTGCGGTTTGCCCCGCCGTGCTTCGGCCCCTTCAACGACCCGAGCGCCGCTGCCGTCGCCGAGTAGGTGTCCGTTCCCGACGATGTCACGACATGGGTTGTAAATGTGGAGTTGTTGCCGCCGCCGTGCTCCGCATGCAGTATCAAAGCCGCATCCAGAACTCTGGCCTCAAGCTCGGTATAGGAACTGTCCGCGCGAAGCATGTGCAGGATATTTTCCGCCATGGAAAGGCCGGGCTTCGGCTTGTGAATAATCAGATCGCCCGATTTGTTGTAATACTGGTATGCCATGTATCCGTATACCGAGATCATCGGAAACATGGAGATTAACTGGAGACACTGCCGCAGTACATTCGGAAGCGAAGTGTCGTCCGCATTCGTATCGTAGGAATACAGCGTGAGCACGCATTTGGAGAGCATATTCATCATGTCCGGGCTCGGCTTCTTCATGATGACATCGCGCACGAAGCTCGAAGGAAGCGAGCGGTATTTTGCGAGCACCTTGCAAAACTCCGTGAGCTGCGCTTTGTTCGGGAGCTCTCCGAACAACAGAAGATACACGGTCTCCTCAAAGCCGAACCGTCCGTCCGTGCGCGCGCCGCGAATCAAATCCTCGACATTGTACCCGCGGTAAAAGAGCTTGCCCTCGCAGGGAATGCTCTCGCCCCCCACGGTTTTAGTCGCGCGAATCTCCGAGATTTCGGTAAGACCGGTCAGCACGCCCTTGCCGTTTAAGTCGCGAAGCCCCCTCTTGACATCGTATCGCTCATAGAGCGCCGGGTCGATATTGCTGTTGCTTTGACACAAATCGGAGTACACGAGAATCTCATTTGTAATCGCCGAATAGTCGATTTTCTTTCCTGCCATAAGTTACTGTCCTCCTCCACAATCGGTTCTCCGGTTTCGAAAAATATTGTAACTATGATACACTACGGAAACACCTGCTGTCAATCGCAAAATGCCCGAACGGTACGGATTGACATTTTCCGTAAGCAATGATACAATGACCGCGTTGCACGCACCTGTGGTGGAATTGGCAGACACGCCGGATTTAGGTTCCGGTCCGCGAGGGTGCAGGTTCAAGTCCTGTCAGGTGCATCGTACCGTCGTCTCCCGCCGCGGGAGGCGATACTTTTTTCCAAAAAACAGACCGTCGGATTGCCCGGCGGTCTGTCGCATTTTTCATGAAATTGTCGCTTGCGGATTCGCGTGCGCCGTCTTTCCGTGACCGGAATCAGAAATGTCCCGTCTTGCCGCTGAACGAATGCCCGCCGCCGGAGGAGTGGAAACCTCCGCCACCGCCGCCGGAGCGTGTCTCCGTGGGGATTCGCGTGCGGGTAACATTCGAATACATGAACAAGTCCTGCGCATTCGTGATATTGAAGCTGTTCTTATCGATATATTCCGTGGCTTCCGTGCGCTTGACCGCGGTGTTCATGTCCGAGCGAAGCTTGCTTGCATAGCCCTTGCCGAACAAAAGTCCCGCTCCGACCTCCAGAAGAGAAAGAATCGTAAACTTCGTGCCGGACATCGGCTTGGATTTTTTCTTATACGGATTGTTCTCGGAGAAACGCTCTCCGGTCTTGTCCTGCTCGAGGAACTCCTCCGAAAGGTTGATGACCTCCTCAAAGGCATCGTACCATTTTCCGTCGCCGAGGCACTTCTGAAAATCGGTAACCCTCTCGACCGTATCCGCAAAATACTCGCCGAGCACCGACTCCTCGCCCTCCAGCGCCACACCGCAGATGCAGTAGTCGCGGCCGTCCGCGTCGTCGCACATATTCAGCACAATCATCAGGCCGTAATCCAGGAACTCGTAGCGGCTCTTGATTCCCTGGAGATAGAAGTCCTTGCAGTATTCCGGAAGACTTTCCGTCGGAAGGTTCTCGATATTTACGACGAGAATCACCGTGTCGGATTTGTATTTTTCCCAAATCTGCTCAATATGCTTCTGCAGCTTTTCCTCCTCGGAATCGCTCAGAATATTGTCCTGATCGAAGACGCGACGATCGTCTTCGCTCACGGCTGCGGCGCTTGAAGTAAACAGCACAAGCACAGCCACCAGACACAAGATTATACCGAGTATTCGTCTCTTCATCGGAACACACCTCCGATCAGCGCTGTCAGAACAATGGCAATGCCTGCGATGATGGCCGCAACCTTATACATCTGGCGCTTGTACTTCTTCTCATCGACGGGAATCGTGCCGACCAGCTTGCCGGTCTGCCCGTTCATCGCGAAGGTGTACAGAGCATTGTTGTAGCGCGTTGTGAGAAGCCAAACAGGAAGCATTGCGTACTTGATGACGCCCTCCTTGGCGAATACCGAACGGCTCTTGGGAGTGATGGACGCATAGCCGGAAACGCTCGCGGAAAATGCCGAAACCGTGCTGTTGATTACACGCTCGTTCGCACGCGGAAGGCTGTTCTTGACATCCACATCCGGCTTGTTTGCCACATATCCGGAGAGATAGGCCTGGTCAAACGGAACGAGTTCGGCGTAATTATACGGTTCGATGGCGTCCATAAACGCATCGTCCATGCGCGAGGAGCCGTCCACCGGAACCTTCTCAAAGCGAAGCGTTCCGCTGCGCTGCAGAAGGTAATGATCGATTTTTGTATTATCGTATGTGGAGTCACGCCAATGCGTGATATGCGTTGCATCAAATGTCATGTCCGCGCTTGTCTCGCAGTCAAAGAGCCAGAACGGAACATAGATGCCCGTAATTTCATCCATGTGGTTTTCGTCGGAAAATCTGTCGGGAAGCAGTTTCTTTCCCTCATAGAACTTAAGAAGCGCCTTCTTGGCATCCTCTTTTGTCAATTTGAACGGAATGATATAGTCCGGGCGAATCATTCCCGTTACCTGCGGCTGCATGATAGCCACATTGTCACAATACGGACACCGGCTTGCCGCCACGGTACCGTCCACAACGATCTCGCCGCCGCAGGACGGACACAGGTAGGACACCATCTCATTGATCATCGGATTGACCTGATACTCGTTCCAGTCAATCTGATCGGCCGAGGCCGCTGCCGCCTGCTCGGACTGTGCCGCCGCCTGCAGCGTCTCGTAGTTGTAAGTATTGTCACAGGACGTACACTTCCAAATCTGTCCCTCGGCATTCCACACAAGCGGGGAACCGCAGCACAGACATTTGTATCCCTGGATGTCGTTGTCCATAGTTTCCTCCATCGGTTTATTACATGCGCGAAGCATTGAACTGCAAGCCGCGACCGGGAAGCCGCGGCTTGCAGGTAATCTCATATCCTGTCGGCAATCCGAAGGAACTCACTTTCAGCCGCCGAAGGGCTTTCCGCAGTTCGGGCAGAACTTCGGAGGATTGGCCGGATCCGGAGCAGGCTCGCCGCAGTTCGCGCAAACCGGTGCTGCCGCAACAGGCTTCTTGTTGCCGCAATTCGGGCAGAAAGCAAACTTGCCGTCAACCGCATTACCGCAGTTGCCGCAGGTCCAGGTGTCAGCCGCAACAGGCTTCTTCTCACCGCAGTAAGGACAGAAACCGAACTTCTCGTCAACCGCCTGACCGCACTTAGGGCAGGTCCAGGTAGCAGCCGCAGAAGCAGCCTTCGGCATATTGGAGAGTGCTGCGAGATCGGAGCCGCCGCCCATGCCGTTGATCATGCCTACACCGGCGAGACCGGCTACCGCACCGTTGGCATTGTTCGCAGCATTCACCATCGCGGTGTTCGTAGCCTCAACGCGGGAAGCAACCGCAATCGTGGGATCCGTGTACATGGCAGCCTTCTGTGCGGACTTGATCATCGCCGCATCCTCGGGCGTCAGCGTGATAGGATTCATCGCAACATTGACAACCACGAGACCGCGCATCTCGCCCCACTTCTTGGAGAGCGCTTCGTTCATCGCCTCGGAGAGCTCCTCAGCGTGAGCGGGAATCTCACTCGGGCGCATCTGCAGAAGGGAGAGCTTCGCAAGAGCCGGCTGAAGGGCGCTCACGAACTCGGTCTTCAACTGCGTATCAATCTCGGAACGACGGAACTCATAAGGAACATTCGCGCAGACATTCGTATAGAACAACAACGGGTCTGCAATACGGTAGGAATAAACACCGTTGCAGCGAAGATCCACATCGACATCGAGGTTGACGCGCTTGTCGCATACGCGGAACGGAATCGGGTTGTTCGTACCGAACTTGTTGTCCATCAATTCCTTCGTGTTGAAATAATAAACACGCTGATCCTTGCCGGTGTCACCGCCGAAGGTGAAACGCTTGCCGATCTGCTTGAATGTATTCAGAATGCCCTTGCCGAGGCCGCCGTAGAAAATGCTGGGCTCGGTCGAAGTATCGTAAATGAACTCACCGGGCTCGGCGCAAACCTCAACAATCTTGCCCTGCTCCACGATGACCATACACTGACCGTCTGCAACGGCGATTTTGGAACCGTTGGAGATGATGTTGTCCGATCCCTTCGTATTGGAGCTGCGGCCGCCCACGACCTTCTCGCCTTTCTTCATCAACACATCAAAAGGCATTGCCTCACAATAGAAGAATTCTTTCCACTGATCCGCCAATACGCCGCCGGCCGAACCAATGAGTGCACTGATAAGTCCCATACTCTTTTTCTCCTTTATGACAGTTATTTCGCGTTGCACGCGCGTTTTTGAAAATGTAAATACGAATTACATCCAAGACATATCATACCACAAACTCCGGGAAATTTCACTATGATTTTGTGAAAAACAACAAAAAAATCCCCGCCGCAAGCCGACGGGGATGAAACACTGGGCCAGCTGGATTCGAACCAGCGGATGCAGGGATCAAAACCCTGTGCCTTACCGCTTGGCGATGGCCCATGACCGGAACAACAGTTCCATAGTAAACGAAAAGCCCCTTGGTTTCCCAACAGGCTTCCGCAGGGTGGATATTGGGATTCGAACCCAAGGCCTCCAGAGCCACAATCTGGCGCGCTAACCAGCTGCGCTATACCCACCATATTAACTTATTTTCCTTACCGGAAATGTGCCAGAAGGGATTCGAACCCCCGACACACGGCTTAGAAGGCCGTTGCTCTATCCAACTGAGCTACTGGCACAGACAATCCTGACAAAAAACATACGAGCAGTGGTCGCACCGCTCGCACAAAGCGGGTGATGGGAATCGAACCCACGTGTCTAGCTTGGAAGGCTAGTGTTCTACCATTGAACTACACCCGCATACATGCTACGGGGTTTGTATCGCGGATCGGGGTGACAGGATTTGAACCTGCGACCTCCTGATCCCAAATCAGGTGCTCTAGCCAAACTGAGCCACACCCCGTATCAGAAGCGTTTTCAACAATACCACAAACAAAAGCAAAAGTCAACACATTTTTCACGCCGAAAAGCCAACATTTATTTACAGCGCGGCATGCAGCTCCAGGTCCTCAATCCGCGCGGTCGCTCTGCCGTCCGAAACGGTGATGACCGCGTAAGTACGCCGGCGGTCCGCCTGCCTCGGCATCGCAGCGCTGCCCGGGTTCACATAGAGGATTCCGCCGTCCTCGGTCACCAGCGGCATATGCGTATGTCCGAACAGAACCACATCGCACGCTTCCTCCCTTGCGCGGTATGAAAACCGCGGAAGGCCGCCGTCCACATAGCGGTTTCCGTGCGTGATCAGGAATCTTCTTCCCTCGCGCTCCACGACAAGCTCCCGCGGGAGGTCCGTGAACCAGTCGCAGTTGCCCGAAACGATGGAGACCGCGCGGGGAAATGCATTCCGAAGCCACCGCTCGTCATCGCCGATGTCACCGCAGTGAACCAGCCAGTCCGCATCGCGCACATCATCCCTTGCGAGCAGCTGTTCGAGATTTTCCCGTCTTCCGTGGGTGTCACTCACTACGATAATCTTCATACCGACTCCGTTTCCTTTTGCAAAATCGCGCGCATCATGCGAAGCGCATTGCCGCGATGGCTCACCGCATTCTTCTGCTCCGGCGTCATCTCCGCGCTCGTCATGTCGTACTCCGGCACATAGAAAATCGGATCGTACCCGAAGCCGTTCGGCCCCGCTTGCTCCTTTGCAATCTCGCCCTCGAATGTCCCTCTCACGACCTTCTCGCGGCCGTCCGGCCATGCACAGGCGATTGCGCAGACGAAACGCGCGGTTCTCTCCGTTGCCGGCGCCTTGGCAACCATGTCGATAATCACACGGTTTTTGATGTCGTAATCGGTGTTTTCTCCGAGGAAACGCGCCGAGTAGATGCCCGGCATTTTTCCGAGGTAATCCACCTCAAGCCCGGAGTCGTCCGCCATCGCCATGCAGCCCGCAAGCTTTGCGACTGCCCGCGCCTTAATCAGCGCAATTTCCTCGAACGATTTTCCGTCCTCGACGATATCGGCCGAAATCCCCGCCTCCTTCATCGAAACCACATCGTAAAGATCCCCGAGAATCGCGCGAATCTCTACCATCTTATGCGCATTGCCCGTAGCAAAAATCAGTCTTTCCCGTTCGCTCATAGTCTTTCTCCGCAATATCCTGTCACTTATGCGCCCGTCGCGCCGCTTCCCGCGTTGCCGCTGCCGCTCTTCGGCGGTTTCGGTCCGAGAAACTGGTAGAAGTATGTCTTAATCATACCGTTGTAAATCTTGCGGTTCCGGTCCGCCTTGCGTCCGATATATCGCTCCGCATCCTCATACGAGGTGATCAGGAACATCGACCACGAATCCAGCCCGCGGAAGGCCTCGCCGATCTGCCCGTAGAGCTCCGGCAGGTCTCTGCGGTCCTCAAGGCGCTCGCCGTACGGCGGATTGGTGATGAGGAAACCGTATTTTTTCGGATGATGCAGCTCCTTTACGGCCCGCACCTGAAAATGGATATCCGCAGCAACTCCGGCGGCCGCCGCATTGGCTCTTGCGATGGAAATCGCGTCGCGGTCGATATCGTAGCCCTGAATCTGCAGGGCGCCGTCATGTCTCTCGCCGTCCCGCGCCTCTGTCCGCGCAGCCTTCCATATCGCCTCCGGAATGCGGTCGCGATAGCTCTCCGCGCGAAATGCTCTTCCGACGCCCGGCGCAATGTTTCTTCCGATCATGGCTGCCTCAATCGGAATGGTACCGCTTCCGCAGAACGGATCCACCAGAATTCTGCTCTCGTTCCACGGCGTAAGGCTGATCAGCGCCGAAGCCAGCGTCTCGCTGATGGGCGCCTTGCCGACCAGCTTGCGGTATCCCCGTTTGTGAAGCGACTCCCCCGAAGTGTCGATTCCGACCAGGAAGGTATCCTTGAGGACCGACACGCGAATCGGGTACTCGTTGCCCGTCTCCGGAAACCAGGAGATACGGTATTTCTGCTTTAGGCGTTCTACAATCGCCTTCTTCATGACGGACTGAATGTCCGAGGTGCTGAACAGTTTACTCTTGACGGAGGTCGCCTTTGTCACCCAGAAGCGCCCGTCCGCCGGAAGAATCTCCTCCCACGGAAGCGCGGCTGTCTGTTCAAACAGCTCCTCAAAGCTCTCCGCGCGAAACTCGCCGACCTTCCACAGGACGCGCTCCGCCGTGCGAAGGAAAATGTTCGCCCGCGCAATCGCACTCGCGTCCCCGCTGAAAGTAACGCGCCCGTCCTCCACCTTCTCAATGGTAAGTCCGAGAGCGATAATCTCCTGCTTTAACACCGCCTCCAAACCGAAATGGCACGGCGCAACCAATTCATATCTGTCCATACCGAAGTCCTCACCCCGCATCGTGCAGGCAATGAAAAATACAAATACTACAAAGGGGACCGCACTCTGCGATCCCCTGTTACTCGTGCGTGAGAAGATTCGAACTCCCGACACCTTGGTCCGTAGCCAAGTGCTCTATCCAGCTGAGCTACACGCACATGTCTTGACGACAAGGGCTATTGTACAATTCCGCCGTCCGAATGTCAAGCATTATTTTACGAAATTTTACTTTTCTGTCGACGGGCCTTCGATGCGACTGTTTCCGAATACATCGAAGTCCTGCGTCACGCCCCGGAATCCGGCGAAATCAGGCCCTCTTCCGTGAGAAGTGAGTACAGCTTCTGGTCGCATGAAAGCGCCGTCAGCAGCTGTGTGACCTCCGCAGCCGCCCGTCTGCGAACGCTCGCCGGCTGAAGGCATCGCGTCGCCCGGAGCAGAAGATTTTTCGGTGTGTGGCTTAAGTCGACAAACTCGAGAACCTGCGTCTTGTATCCGCATGCGGTCAGCAGCTCCGCGCGAATCGCATCGGTAAAAAGCGCCGCTGTTCTCTCCTTAATAATCCCGTAACGCCCGAGAATGGGCATGGCCTCCGTCGACATCTCCCGGTTTATCTCATGCTGGCAGCACGGAACCGACAAAATCAGGGACGCCTTTGCGCGAATGGCGTGAAAGAGCGCGAAATCCGTCGCGGTATCGCATGCATGAAGCGTCACAACCATGTCAATCGGCTCATCCGCCGCAAACCCGCCGATGTCGCCGACCGAAAAATGCAGATTCGTATAGCCGTACCGCTCCGCAGCCGCGTTGCAGTTGCGTATCACATCCGCTTTCAGATCAAGCCCCGTGATGTTGACCTCGTCCCCGCGGATTTCCGTAAAATAATAATACAGAATAAAAGTCAGATACGATTTGCCGCAGCCGAAATCGAGAATTCGAATCGGCCGCCCGCCCGGAAGGCAGTCCGCGGCATCCGCCACAATCTCGACAAAGCGGTTGATCTGGCGGAACTTGTCGCGCATCGAAGCGACAACCTTACCCTCCTTTGTGAAAATCCCCATATCGACAAGCGGCGGAACGATTGTTCCTTCGGGAATCAGGTGCTTCTTTTCGCGGTTATGCGCCGAGAACTCCCCCTTCGGAGGCGCGTCGGAGACGCTCTGCGTAAGAAGGCATTTTCCGGCCTTGGATACTTTTATCTCAACGGTTCTACTCTCGTAGAACAAGTTGCACTGCCGGAATACTGCGGCAAACGCTGCCTGCATGTCCGCGGAGAGCTCCGCGCCGGTCAGGTTTTTATGAAACACCTGCGTCGCCGTGTATGCTTCACGCTGGTAACCGTCCTTTTTCTTCATATAGACAAAACGGCGGTACTCCGCATCCTTTTTCACGGGATTGCTCAAAATCACCCGGAGAGGCTGCTCCTCCGTCGCCGCGAGAAACTCGCCGATTGAACCGATTTCCATAGTTTCCCCTGTCCGCGCGTCAGATGACAATCCCGCGCGTGTGATCATATTCATGCTGGATGATTTGTGCGATGTGGTCGGTAAATGTGTCGCGTCTCGGTCGGAACTCCGCATCCAGGTATTCCACCGTAATCTTTCGATACCGCTTTGCCGGACGCACGCCTGAGAGCGAGAGGCATCCCTCCTCGGTTTCGTACGGATCCTCGCGCTCCACAATCACGGGGTTGATCATCGGCACATGGAAAAAGCCCATCGTGACCGCAATGATGGTCTTGCGGACGCCGATCATGTTCGCCGCCATTCCCACGCACACACCCGCGTGCGCCTTCAATGTGTCGCACAAATCCTTCGCAACCTTGCGATCCTCCGGGCAGTCCGTCGCCGGCTCCGATTTCATCGCAAGAAACATCGCATCCTTCACAATATTTCGAACCATACTGCACCCCGTTTCTTCCGGTCCTTCGCCGGAACACCCTGCTGCGCCCCTATTTTCCGCCGTTTACGGCCAGCTCCTTAAGCAATTCGGCAATCTTCTCCATCGACTCGACGCAGGCGAACTCAAAGCGCGAATGAAAATTGCCGCCTCCCGTGCAGAGATTCGGACACGGAACGCCCATGAACGAAAGTCTCGCACCGTCCGTACCTCCGCGAATCGGCTGGACAATCGGCGTGATTCCGAGCTTTTTCATCGCCGCAACGGCATTTTCCACAAGGAAGTAGTTGCCCTGCTCGATTACCTCTTTCATGTTATAATAGGAATCCTTCATCGTCAAGAGGGCAGTGCCCTCCCCGTACCTGCGATTAATCGCGGCAACCATCGCAGCCATACGCTCCTTCTTCTCCTCAAAGAGCTTCCGGTCATGGTCGCGGATGATGTATGTCACACTCGCGCGGTCGGTCTCGCCCTCCATCTTTGTCAGGTGATAGAAGCCCTCGTAGCCCTCCGTCGTCTCCGGGCGCTCCGCATCGCTTACCATCGAATCAAGCTCCATCACAACGCGCGATGCATTGATCATCCGATTCTTCGCGGTGCCCGGATGCACGCTCCGACCGGCGATTGCGATTGTCGCCTGCGCAGCGTTAAAGCATTCGTATTCCAACTCTCCGAGAACGCCGCCGTCGACGGTGTAGGCATAGTCCGCGCCGAACTGCGCCAAATCGATATTGTCGACGCCCGCGCCGACCTCCTCATCCGGTGTGAAGCACACGGCAATCGGCCCGTGCTTGATCTCCGGATGCGCCAGAAGATCTGCAGCCATCGTCATAATTTCCGCCACACCGGCCTTGTCATCCGCTCCGAGAAGCGTCGTGCCGTCCGTCACAACCAGCGTCTTCCCCGCATACGAGGCCATCTCCGGAAAATCTGCCGTCCGCAGCACCACCGGCCCGGCTTCATTTAACACAATATCCCCGCCGTCATAGTTTTCGACAATCCGCGGACGCACTCTCTCATCGCTCACCTCCGGCGAAGTGTCCATATGCGCCAAAAAGCCGATGGTCTCCTTCCGTGCGCCGCCGTCGGTCGCGGGAAGCTTTGCATACACATAGCAATACCGCTCGTCATACACGACATCGGAAGCGCCCAGGTCTCGCAGCTCCGCCGCCAGCAGCTTTGCAAGGTCATGCTGCTTCGCGGTGCTCGGAAAGCGCTCCGTATCCTCCGCCGACTGCGTGTCCACCGCAACATACCTCAGAAAACGCTCAATCAATCTGTCCATACAATCCTCCTCATTCAGCTCAGAACATTTTTCGTAAAACGCACAAAGAGCAGCGAATCGCTGTCAATTCGCTGCTCCTTCACTCTTGCCGGCGACGGGGGTCGAACCCGTACGGGAGATTAAGCCCGCAGGATTTTAAGTCCTGTGTGTCTGCCAGTTCCACCACGCCGACATAGGCGGAATCTCCCGTACCTGACGGCACGGGAGATTCGATGTGGGGCCTATAGGGCTCGAACCTATGACCCTCTGCTTGTAAGGCAGATGCTCTCCCAGCTGAGCTAAGACCCCGATATGCAATTGACATCGCGGAAAACAGGATTTCGCTTGAAATCCCAACGACCCGAATGGGGCTCGAACCCATGACCTCCGCCGTGACAGGGCGGCGCTCTAACCAACTGAGCCACCGGGCCATATGAAATTGTAAATATCACCGAGGGACGGGCCCTCACGGTATGGACCATCGGGGACTCGAACCCAGGACCGACCGGTTATGAGCCGGCTGCTCTAACCAACTGAGCTAATGGTCCGCATCATCGCGGCGAAACCGCAAGAGCCGATGATCGGACTCGAACCGATAACCTGCTGATTACAAGTCAGCTGCTCTGCCAATTGAGCCACATCGGCAATATCGCAATCATGCGATGACTCCAAGGGGATTCGGACCCCTGTTACCGCCGTGAAAGGGCGGTGTCTTAACCGCTTGACCATGGAGCCGCAATGCTTTATGAGTATACCATACAACACGCGAAATCGTCAATAGCATTTTTCGGAAAATGAACATCAAATATTGCGTTTAGAAGAACATATGTGTCACGAAAATTTCAATACCGATTCCGATTAGAATAATGCCTCCGAGAATCTCGGCTTTTCCGCCGATTTT
>CADBXF010000003.1 GCA_902798585.1 uncultured Lachnospiraceae bacterium | reverse complement strand
CAGACCGCCGAGAAGACATACTTCATCACGGTGATTACCGTGTTGCAGGAGATGTTTCTCGCAATCGACCCCTCTCTTTTGTCCGCCCTCTGTTCCATGCCGTCGCTCCGATTCTCCGGAAAATGCGGGATACATTTTCCGCGATGTCAAACCGAGCTTCCCCGGAATCTCCGGAGAAGCCCGCATTGTTTTTGGGTTACAGACGCGCGAACCATACGCGCGCAAGCTCGGTCCACATACCGACATCGTCCTTTAAGGTCACATCCGGCCGGAATTCGAACGGAGGCGTCGGCTCCTTCTCCGCCGGCTCCGGAGCCTTGTCCGGGAATTGTGCCTTCAGCTCGGCAACGCGGCGCTCGCTGACATTCACGCCTTTTCCCGCCTTCACGGCCGCAACGGCGTTGTTCACCTGCTCCATCACATAGCTGCCGTCCGTCCAGCCCGGGCAGTCGAAGCCCTTGCCCACGCCGAGACCGTGGAAGCCCGACGGGAACACAAAGTGTGCGAACGGAACACCCTTCGCGCGGCAGGCCTGCGCGAAGAAATAGCTGTTCTCCACAGGCACAACCGTGTCCGTCGCAGTCTGCCACAAAAAGGTCGGCGGCGTATCCGCGGTTACATTTTTCTCAAGCGAATAGTAGTCGATCTCCTCCGCCGTCGGGTTCGTCCCGAGAAGCGCCTGAATCGAATACTCGTGGGTGTACGGCCCTGCCGTGATTACGGGATAACACAGAAGCGAGGCATCCGGACGCGCGGAGTATCCCGCATACGCCGGATTGGTTTCCGCAACATCGTCCCAGTGAACCGTCACGCTGCCTGCCACATGTCCGCCCGCGGAAAACCCGCAGACAGCCAGCTTTTTGCCTGCGATACGGAGCTCCTCACCGTTCGCGCGCAGACACCGGATTGCTCTCGCGACATCGCGGAGCGGCTGGTCCTTAAGCGGTACCGACATTGTGATGTCCGTCGTGTAAGTGAGCACGAACACATTCATTCCCTGCTCGTAAAATGCCCTTGCTACCGGCTCGCCCTCGTGCGCCGCCAGCATGCAGTATCCGCCGCCCGGCACCACAAGCATTGCGTCGCGCGGGGTGTCGTCCTCCTCATGCAGAAATCCCCGCACATTCGGAACGAATCCGTACGCCGCAGCGTAGGTGTATTCGCCGTCTTCCCAGATAGTCTTGCGGAATTGTTTCATTGTCCCCGACCTCATTCTTTATTTTTGCTTTTACACCGTCACTCCTTGACGGTTCCGTCGCCGTTGAACACCGGAAGCGGCGCAAGGAACACAATGTCGTCTCTCTTCGCAGCGTCGCCCTCTGCGAGAACCGCCGCACGGCCCGTCACCGTACCGCCGGCCTGTGCCACCAGCTCCTCCATCGCGCGGAGAGACCCGCCCGTGGAGATGACATCGTCCACCAGAAGAATCCTCTTTCCGCGGATAAGCTCCGCATCGTCGCGTCCGAGATAGAGCGCCTGCTCGCCCTTCGTCGTGATGGAGCGGTCCGATACGCGAATCGGATCGGGCATGTAAACCTTCGGTCCCTTGCGCGCAATAAAATACTTCGCAGCGCCGGACTGCCGCGCCATCTCGTGAATAATCGGAATGCTCTTCGCCTCCGCTGTCAGCATATAGTCGTACGAATCCTCCGGAACAAGCTTGAGGAGCTCCTCCGCACACGCTACCGTAATCTCCGCATCGCCGAAGCAGATAAATGCCGCAATGTACAGATCGTCGGTAATTTTACAAAGGGGTAACTCCCGGCGCAGGCCGGCGATTTCCATCGTATAGTTCATAGTGATACCTTCCTTTCGGGGTAGTATTTTCCGCTCTTTATTATAGCGCGGGAACGATTCCGCCGTCAACAACCGACGCTGTCGCAATTGTTAAATTCCGCGAAGCGCCCGAGCGTCTTCTCAAGCGCTGCCGTAAGCCGCGCGGTCTCACGCACGCCCGGTTCCCACCACAGTCCTTTCACTGTGAGCACCCGGTTCTTCCGGTCCGCGACGGTGTCGATTCGACCGACGAACCGGTCTCCGAACAGAATCGGCAGCGTATAGTAACCGTACAGCCTCTTCGACGCCGGAGTGTAAATCTCCCAGGAATACCGAAAATCCCAAAGCGCCTGCACAAACGACTTGTCCCACAACAGCGGATCAAGCGGCGCAAGAAAACTCATCCGGGGGCTGCGGTCCACCCGCCCCGCGATGACATCCTCCATCAATGCGTCGTCCTCCGCGAGGTAAAAGCAGATCTGCCGGATTCCCTCCACGGCAACCTGGCGGACTTTTCCCGTGGCCGTCAGCTCCGCGAGTATTTCCTTTCGCTGCTCCGCCTTCAGCGGAATTCCGAGAAAGGCCGTGCTGTTTTTGTCCCAGAGAAGGCCGACCGCCCCGGTCCGTCTGCACACTCTCCATGCGAGGAACTCCTCCGGGGTCCGGCATGGATTTTCCGCCGCGAGAATTTCCGCGGGAAGATATTTTCCGGCGAGGTCGTAATATTTCCGACTGCTGTTTTTATGGTGAATCACAAGCTCGCCGTCGGTATAAAGCTGCTCGAGCACCGAGCGCGCAACCGGGGATTTCTTATGCCAGTTGCCGCTCCAGTGCATGGAGGAGTGCCAGAAAATCTCGCCCTCCATGGGAAGCGTGTCGCTGCATACCGGCCCGTTCTCCGCGATGTACGAAAGCGCCTCCTCACAAAGCTCCGGTATGCCCTCGAAGGATTCACCCAGCCGCCGGCTCCGCTCGCGGTACGACGAAAAATAAGGCCAGTCCTCCGCGGGCCAGATGGACAGCTCCTTGTCTGCATAATCCACAAGCCTGCGATCTTGGTACAAAAGCTCCGAAAGCATTTCCTTCCGGAATCCCCGGACTCTGGACTGCAGCGTCAGCTCCGCATTTTTCCCGCACACATCCACCGGATCGTACTGGATACAGCCGGCCTGCCGCACATACGCGTACGCCCCCTCCTTTCCGCGAAAGCGGTACGCCCCGAGAAGTCCCTGTTTGGCCAGAATGAACTCTCTTGCCTGTTGTCTCGTAATTGTAACCGTCATTTTACTCCTTCCCGAACGACTCCCGCCTCAGCGGACGGACACATACCCGGTCTTCCCGACGATCTCCTGCCCTTCGTCGGACAAAATCCAGTCGACAATCTCCGGTATGTGAGGATTCGTGTTGTCACTCCGGTAAATCGCGTAAAATTCCGCAATAATCGGGTAGCTTCCGTCGCGGATACGGCCGGCGTCCGGATACACCCCGTTTACGGACAGCATCTTCACGCCGCTGTCCGCTACCATATCGCTTAAGTAGTAGCGGAAGGAGTACCCGAGGGAGGCGCCGAACACGGCGAGCACCGATTTCCGGCCGTACGGCGTATCCTTCATAATCGCATCCATGGTCGTCTGACTTCCGCTGCCCGGATAGCGGGTCACTGCGTTAATCGGGCGGTTTGCCCCGCCGACATCCTTCCAGTTTGTTATCTTCCCGGCGTAAATATCGCGAATCTGCTGCATCGTAAGCCCGTCCACGGGGTTGTCTGCGTTGACAAAGAACACAAACGCCTCGCGCCCAATCGGAACGCACACAAGTTCCACGCCCTTCTCCTGCGCGTATTTCATCTGCTCCGCAGACGGTTTCACGCTGAAGAAAAGGTCCGTTTTCCCGTCGACGAGCGCCGTAAATCCGCGCACCGTATTGTTGTACTGCATCGCGCTGTCCGCAGCGAAATTTTCCCCGTAATAGTTGTCGTCGGAAAATGTTCCGCCCTCATACTTCACGGTTCCCTTCGGATACAGATTGTCGATAAATGCTGCGTACACCGGCACCAGCGCGGCTGCGCCATCCATCTTGGGAAGCTCCGCCGCATCGTCCGCCGAATAAGTGAGCGATGCGTCAATCCGCACAAGCTTCGACCCCTCCTCGTGCGGGAGATAGCTTCCGACATCCACCATCTTCACCGAGGCTGCGCTCCCGAAATTGTTGGAGAGGCGCCTCGTAAACAGCGCATACATACACCCGTTGATAATCACGAAAAAAAGCACCAGCGGTACCGGTGCGAGCCACCGTCCTCGTCTCTCCATCCTACCACAGCTCCTTAGCAATAAAATAGATGACCGAGCACTGCTTGTACGCATAAATGATATAGCACAAATGCGCCAGCGTAAGCACAATCCCCGTGACAAAGATTGCAAGAACCAGCCGGCGATACCCTTTCTTCGACATGATAAGCCTCCGTAAAATCTCCGCCTGTCTGTATTTCCGACGACAGCGAAACACCTCCGTGCGCGTACTCACATGTTCTGAATGGCGAGACACAGAAGCGCCGTCAGCACTATGGGAATCGCGATACCGATGAAGAAGAAAACGGCCGAGATTACCAGCTGCGACCGAATCCGCGACACGGTCTCCTTATTTTCCGTCGTCGGCTCCTCCTTCGCGATTCTTCCTGCCGCCCGATACCGGATTAAGCGGTTAAGCGCATAGACGCCCGACCCGATCAAAGCGATAAAATAGAGCACCAGCACCACTTCAAACATTGTTTTCACCCCCTGTTGTTTTGCTGCACAATTCCCAGAATGCCACCGCGGAGGAGGCCGCCACATTGAGCGAATCGACGCCGCGCTGCATCGGAATAATCGCGATGTAATCGCTTGCCGCAAGCGTCTCCCCGCAGATTCCGGTGCCCTCCGTTCCGAACACAATCGCACGCCGGCCGACCGTCTTAAGCACGGGATCCGTGAGCGGAATCGCACGGTCGACAAGCGCCATGGAAATCACCGTAAAGCCCGCCTCATGAAGCGTATCGACATAGTTTCCTTCCTCCGGAAAATAGGTCCACGGTATTTGGAACACCGTTCCCATCGAAACCCGCGAAGCCCTGCGGTAATACGGGTCCGTCGAGCCCCGGGTAATCAGGATTGCGTCCACGCCGAGCGCCGCCGCAGAGCGGAAAATCGCGCCGAGGTTGGTCGGATTCACGACATTTTCCATCACCGCAACGCATTCCGCCGAGCGCAAAATGTCCGCCGGCGCAGGGAGCTTCGGCCGCTCAAACGCCGCAAGCACTCCCCTTGTCAGAGTATAGCCCGTTATTTTGTTGATCACCGGAAGCTCCGCCGTCAGAACCGTCGTCTCCTCCGGAACCGCCGAAAGAATCTGCTGCATCGCCTCAGCTGCAAGCGCTCCCTGCTCGACAAGCATGGATACCGGCCGCATGCCGAGCTCCATCGCCCGCGCTATCACCATCGGCGTCTCGGCGATAAAGATTCCCCCGTTCGGCTCATTGTAATGCAGCAGCTGCGGTTCGTTGTACTCGGTATACAGCGCTACTCGCGCGTCGTCCAGGCTCTCCACCCGGAAAATGTTCTCCGTCATCGTTCCTCCCTCACTGCGGTTTCACCGGCGCTGCAGTTCCGCCACAGTCTCCACATGGACGCTTCCGGGGAACTGGTCCACCGGCTGAACCCTGACCGCGCGATAACCGCCGTCCGAAAGAATCCGAAGGTCGCGCGCAAGCGTGGCCGGGTCGCACGAGACATAGACAATGCGGGTCGGATTCATGCGAAGAATCGTCTCGAGAAGCGATTTTTCGCAGCCCTTGCGGGGCGGGTCGACCACCACGACATCGGGCTTGATCGACGGGTCATTTGCAATCAGCTCGGGCACAACCTCCTCGGCGGCCCCGCAGTAAAACTCGGCATTCTGAAGGTTGTTGCGCTTTGCATTTGCCTTGGCATCGGCCACTGCGTCCGGGACGATCTCCACGCCGATGACGCGCCTCGCATGCTTCGCAAGGAACAGAGAAATCGTGCCGATACCGCAGTAGAGGTCCCACACGACCTCATTGCCCGTGAGCCCTGCATAGGAGAGCGCGGTGTCATAGAGGACCTTCATCTGGACCGGATTTACCTGGTAAAATGAAGTCGGTGAAATTTCGAACATGACATCACCGACGGAATCCGTAATCGTTACGCTTCCGAACAAAGGAATCGTCTCGCGCCCGAGAATTACATTGGTTTTGGCGGTGTTGACATTGAGGCAGAGCCCGACGACGCCGTCAATCCCGCGCAGCCGCTCCCACAAAAGCTCCGGCTTCGGAATCGACCGACCGTTCACGACAAGGCAGACCGAAACTTCGCGCGTCGCCGCACCGCGGCGCATCAAAACATGCCGAAGGATTCCCTTTCCGCTTTCCTCGTCATACAACTTCGCTCCGCTCACGGCGATATACTCACGAACCGCGGCAAGGATTTTCTCATGCCCCGGCCAGAGCATCATGCACTGCTCCGTCGGGACGATGCGGTGGCTGTGCCCCGCGTAAAAGCCGAGGGCCGGTCCGTTTTGCGAACTGCCCACGGGAAACTGTCCCTTGTTGCGGTACGCCTTCGGGTTCTCCATCGAAAGAATCGGCAGCACCGGCACATCCGCAAGCCCGCCGATGCGTCGCACACAATCCTCCGTCTTTTTTTGCTTGAGCGAAAGCTGCGCCTCGTACGACATGTACGAAAGCTGGCATCCGCCGCAGGAACCGGCGACCGGACACTCCGGAACGACGCGCCCCGCGGCCGGTGTGATAATCTCCTCCGCCTTCGCAATCGCGTAGGTCTTCTTGGCCTTCAGAATGCGCGCACGCACGGTGTCCCCGGGAATCGCCCGCGACACAAAGAGGGTAAACCCGTCCGCATGGCCGATTCCCTCGCCGGTATCACTGATGTCCCCGATTGTAACCGTCACAAGCTGATTCTTTGTGTACACTGCCGTCATCCTCTCTGTTACGGGGTTCAAAACGGGAGCCGCTCCGGCCTTCCCGTTTCGACTCCCGATGTACTCTTACTTTCGTTTGCTCCGCGGCGGAAGCCCCGCCTCGCACTGCCGTCCGTATTCGCGTCCCCCGCGAACACCGCTCCGGTCAGACTTCCGTGATGCGGATATTGGACTCGAGCAGACGCTGGAATCCGAGCCATCCGTTAACCGCGGTACTGCCGTTGTCGCGGAACAATTCGCGAAGCGTCTCCATCTTCGCATCGAGGTTGTCCGCCATGGAGAGCGCGAGCGCCTCGCACAGTGCGGGCTTCTTCGGCGAACCGAACTCAAGCTCCCCGTGATGTGCGAGAATGCAGTGCTTGAGCTCTGCCGCGAGCGTCTTCGGGAAGCCCTGAATCGACTCGATTTTGCGGCTGACCATCTCCGCGCCCATGTATATGTGACCGAGGAGATTTCCCTCGTCGGTGTAATCATTTTCCGGGAAGTTCGAAAGCTCCTTGAGCTTGCCGATATCATGGAACAGCGCTGCCGTCACAAGGAGATCGCGGTTGAGCATCGGATAATGTTTCGCGCAAAATTCGCATACCTGTGCAACGCTTAGGGTGTGCTCCAGAAGGCCTCCGATAAATGCGTGGTGCACGCTCTTCGCGGCCGAGTGCTTGCGAAACAGCTCGAGAAATGATTTGTTCTCGAAAAATTCCGCCAGCAGTTGCTTCAAATGCGGCTGGCTGACCGAGGCTGCCATCGCGCGGATGTCCCGGAGCATCTGCTCCACATCCTTCTCCGTGCAAGGCATGTAGTCGTCGACATCGTACTCGCCCTCGTCCGCCTTGCGAACGCGCGTAATCTTGAGCTGGATTGCCCCCTGGAACGAGGTCACCTCGACATCGGCCTTGATGTAATCCATCGCCTCAAAATGCCCGATTCCTCCGCCGAGCTCCCAGATCTTCGCATCCGCCGTGCCGGTTCTGTCCTGCAGCGTAAGCGCCATATAGCTCTTGCCGGCCTTCGTCTTGAGTGTCTGCACCTGCTTGCACAAATACACCTCGGAGAACATCTCTCCCTCTCGCAAATCCTTGATATATCTCATCGTATTTCCTTCCTGTCCTTCTGTCTGCCGCCGGTTTACCGCCCCGGTCTGCGTTTACTCCCGCACAATCGGTACATCCACCGTCGCTTCCTCACTTCCGCGCAGATAGGTCACGCGCATCTTGCCGGACGACGCCTCGCGCCGCATGAGCGTGTTGAACTGACTGACATAATACACATCGTCGTCCTGCACCCTGAGGATGATATCTCCCTTGCGGAAGCCCGCTTCATCAGCCGGAGAACCGTCGACAATCTCGTCGATGCGGATGCCGCCCTTGATGCTCATCGACTTGCGGACCGACGAGGGCAGCTCCATGCAGTAAGCGCCGAAGACCGGCATTTTCCGATCGTTCAGCATATCGTTGAGCATCGCCTTGATGCTGTTGGTCGTGATTGCGCACAGGCAATTGCTGTCGTTAAAATCCTCGGTCACGATGCCGACCGCCTCGCCGGAGGCGTTGATCAGCAATCCGAACGCGCCCTTGTGGAGAACCATGTTCGTCTGCACCAGCTCAAGCGCATTGTCACGGATATATACCGAGATGCTGTCGCTGTTGACAAAGCCGAAATCCACCGACCGGCTGGTTCCGTTGATGCAGCCCACGGCAATCACCGCGGAGCCCATCGTCGTCTGCGCCGAATTGCCGATTGTGACCGGCTTGATGCCGCGGCGATCCACCTCGACAATCGACTTGAGCGAAACCGCAACAACCGCGAGGTTGACTTCCGAATTGCGCTGGACAATCCGCCCTGCCGCATCGACGCCGTTGTAAAATGTCACCGTGAGCTCGTCGTATTTGCCGTCGAGCTCGCCGTTGCGCACCATGATCAGATACTCCGAGCCGTTTTCCGCGAGAATGATTCCGTAGAAGCTGCGCCCCTCGGCCGTCCGCTTACCGAAAATCGGGTCGGAGGTGTAAGTGATTGCAGAAACCTCGACGATGCTCGAATTGAACGCTCTCGCCGTGCTTCGGATACCCTCGTACATCTTCTCAATCTCGGCAAATGCTGTCGGGTCGATTTTCACATCCGTCTCTCCCGGCGTGCCCGGCGTAACGCTGCCGGTCGGTCCGAGATCCACTTCGTGTTTGCCGCTGTCCCACCGGTCGAGCACACCGCTGGTGATGCGGAAGACGACCGAAGCGAGCACGCCGAAGAGCACGGCGCTGAGCACGACGGTCAGCCCGAGCATCAGTGTTTTACGCCGGCGAATGCTCCGGTTTTGCGGCAGCTGCTCCTCCTTGATGAAGCCGTAGCTGTCGGCCGCATTGTAATTGCTGTCCGAAATGTCGAAGACGGAGCGTTTGCCCTTGTCCGACTTTTTGAAAATTCCCATGATCTATCCTCTTCTCTCAGGCTTCCGCCTTTGCAAGACTGAACACGAATTCCGTGCCCACGCCTTCGGTACTGCTTACCTTAATGTTCTCATTGTGCGCCGCAATAATCTGCTTGGTGATGGAAAGTCCGAGACCTGTGCCGCGCTTGTCCTTGCCGCGCGACAAATCGGTCTTGTAGAAGCGCTCCCAGACCTTGCTGATGCTCTCCTTCGGAATTCCGATTCCGGTGTCGCGCACCGATACGAGAACCTTTTCCTTGCGCTCCATCACCGAGACATAAATGATGCCGTCGGGATGGCTGAACTTGATTGCATTGTCGATCAGGTTGTGAACCACCTGCTGAATCTTGCCCTTGTCGGCATAGACAATCAGTGTATTTTCCGGGAACGACAGACGAATCTTGAGATTCTTCTGGGAACATTTTCCCTCGAAGGTGAGCGCCGACTGCTTGAGCATCTTAGTGATGTCAAACTGTGAGAACGAGAGGTGTACGCCCTTGTTCTCGAAGTTGCTCAGATCGAGAAGATCGTTCGTGAGATTCGCCAGACGGTCCGTCTCAAACAAAATGATATTTAGGTATTTTCCCTGAATCTCGTACGGGATTGTACCGTCCTTGATTGCCTCCGCATAGCCCTTGATGGAGGTGAGCGGCGACCGGAAATCATGGCTGATGTTGGCGATGAAGTTTTTCTGATATTCCACAAGGTTCGCGTGCTGATCCGCCAGAAGGTGAACCGCATTTGCGAGATCGCGGTACTCGTCATTTGTCTTGATGTTGAGCTCCTGGTCGAATTCGCCGTTGGTGTAGTGAACCACCGCCTCACGGATTGCGCGGATATTGCGCGTGTGATATGCGGCGAACAAAAGCCACAGCACAACGCCCATCGCCAATAATCCCAAAGCCGTCAGATTGACGACCAGCATCGTGCGGTGCGTATCCTCACTGATGCGGGACCACGGCTCGCTGACAACGACATACCCCCAGGTGTCTCCCTCCGAAACGACGGAATCCACGGCGACGCCCCGTTTGCCTTTGTAGACCGTCTCAAGCTCCGTCGCCTCGCTCCAGTTGACATTGAGAATCTTCTTCGGAACAAACCCGCCGACCGCATCGTTCTCGGTGGCCAGCAATATTTTCCCGTCCTCTCCGACAATCCAAACCTCACATCCGATCATCTCGCTCACGGCGCGAAGCTGCAGTCCGAACTGCTCGCCGGTAAGGCCTGCGTTGCGACTCTCGCGGACATATTCGACGGAGATCAGCCTGCACACTTCCGTCAGGCGGGCGCGGTGCTCCTTCGCATAATCGCGGCGCACGCGGTTTCGCCCGATGACATTGACGCCGACGCCGACGATGAGGATGGTCACGAGAATCACCACCAGATATTTCTGCCAAATCTTCTTCATCGTCTGCCTCTGTTACCCCTGATTGCGTACTTCAAATTTGTATCCGATGCCCCAGACCGTGGAGAGTCTCCACTCGTCGTTGTCCTTCAGCTTCTCGCGGAGACGCTTGATGTGAACATCGACCGTTCGCGTCTCGCCCTGGTACTCATAGCCCCAGATGCGCTCAAGCAGCTGCTCTCTGGTGAACACCTGATTCGGATGCGACGCGAGGTAGTACAGAAGCTCGAACTCCTTCGGGGGAACATCCAGCTTCTTCCCGCAGTATGTCACATCGTAGTAGGTCTGGTTGATTACGAGGTCCGTGTAGGTCACGAACTCGCCCTTCTCCTCCGCCTGCGGTTTTGCGGGCGCCTCGACAGGCTCGGGGCGGAAGCGGCGGAGAACCGCCTTGACGCGCGCGACAAGCTCCTTTGCGTCGAACGGCTTCATTATGTAGTCGTCCGCGCCGAGCTCGAGACCGAGCACCTTATCGAAAATCTCGCCCTTTGCCGAGAGCATGATAATCGGGACATCCGAATTTTTGCGGATGCGCCGGCACACTTCGTAGCCGTCGATGCCGGGGAGCATCAGGTCGAGCAGCACGAGATTGGGGCGAAACTCATCGAACTTCTTCACCGCCTCCTCGCCGTCGCCGACGATGCAGGTATCGAAGCACTCCTTTGTGAGATACAAAGCAATCAGCTCCGCGATGTTGTAATCGTCGTCCACAATCAAAATTTTCTGTTTCTCCGCCATGTCTGCTCCTTTCGTGCACCGTGTGCGGGATTCTCCTCCGGGCGGTCTTCGCCCGATGCCTTACTGTCGTATCGCCTATCGAAACTCCACTTCCGTCGAGCCGTAGTCCGGCGAGACGGTCAGGTTTTTGACATATTTCAACTTCCTGCAATGCGAATGCACCGCCGTGCGAAGCGCGCCCGTGCCGCGTCCGTGGATGACCGTAACCTTCGGCAGATGCGCGAGATACGCGTCGTCGAGATATTTGTCAAGCTCCGCCAACGCCTCGTCAACGCGAAGCCCCACCAGATTGATGTCCGGGTGGATGGTCAGGCTCTTCGACTCCGCCGAGAGCTTCACGCCGTTGCCGCGCTTCGCCTCCTCACCCGGCTCGTCGATTTTCGCGAGATCGTCGATATTGACCTTCGACTGCAAAATGCCCATTGTCACGAAGCATTCGCCCTTGTCGTTCGGGAGCGTGTGAACGGTGCCCTTCAGATTCATGCTGAGTACCATCACCGTGTCGCCGATCTTAAAATCGGACGCCTTATGTTTCTTCGCCGGCTGCGCCTTGGGCTTGGGAAGCGACATCTTTTCCGTGATTTCATCGAGCTTCTCCCGCGTCCTGCGGCGCTCATTTTCCATGTCCGCCGTGGATGCGTGGGATGCTAATTTCCGCATGCGTTTAATCGATTCGTCGGCGTACGCCTTCGCCTCCTCAATGGTGTCGCGGGCCTCCTCGCGGGCCTTCCGGAGGATGTCCTCCTTCTTCGCCGCAAGCTCGCCGGATTTCTTCTCCCAGTCCGCGCGCAGAGCGTCCGCCTCGCGACGGCTCTCCCTTGCGGCCTGCAGCTCGATTTCCATCGCGCGCCGCTTGTTCTCGAGATCCGTGATCACATCCTCGAAATTGCGGTCGGACTCGCCGATCTGAGCCTCCGCCTCCTCGATAATCGTGTCCGAGAGGCCGAGTTTTTTTGAGATGGCAAATGCATTGCTCTTCCCGGGTATTCCGAGAAGGAGCCGGTATGTCGGCTGCAGCGACTCGACATCAAACTCGCAGCAGGCGTTCATCACACCCTCTGTGCGAAGCGCAAACAGCTTCAGTTCCGCATAGTGCGTTGTCGCCATCGTGCGGATGTCAAACCGGTGCAGATGCGTGAGAATCGACATCGCAAGCGCCGCACCCTCCGTCGGGTCGGTGCCCGCGCCGAGCTCGTCGAACAGAACGAGCGAATCCTCGTCGGCCTCCGCCAGAATGCGGACCGTGTTGGTCATGTGCGAAGAGAATGTACTTAAGGACTGCTCAATGCTCTGCTCATCGCCGATATCGGCGTAAACCTCTTTGAAAATTCCCACTTCCGTGCCGGATTTGGCGGGAAGCGGCAGACCTGCCTGCGCCATAATCGTAAACAGCCCGACGGTCTTCAGCGTGACCGTCTTACCGCCCGTATTCGGACCGGTAATGACAATCATCGACGGATCCGCACCGAGCGAAATGTCAATCGGCACAACCTTCTTATCCGGAATCAGCGGGTGACGACCCTGGATAATCCGAATGGTCCGGTTGTCCGTAAAGGTCGGACGGTTTCCGCGGATTGCACGGCCGAACATGGCGCGCGCGAAAATGAGATCGAGCTCCGCGAGGCATTGCCCGTTGTACCGAAGCTCCGGAACCCGCGGGGCAATCATCTCCGAAAGCGCCGCCAGAACCTTCTGAATCTCCTCCTGCTCCGCGATAGCAAGCTCGCGAAGCTCGTTGTTCAGTTTTACAACCTCCATCGGCTCGATGAAGGAGGTCGATCCCGATGCCGACTGATCGTGAATCATGCCGGACACCTGGTTTTTATACTCGCTCTTGTACGGCAGACAGTATCTTCCGTCGCGCTGCGTAATCAGCGTGTCCTGCAGCATTCCCTGCGAGGACGCCTGCGCCAAAATTGCGGCCATGCGCTCGTGAATCTTCTCGTTCGCGACCTTAATTTTGCGTCTTACGCTCTTAAGTCCCGCGCTCGCATCATCCGCGATCTCCTCCTCCGAGAGGATGCAGCGGTTGATCTCGCGGCACAGCTCCGGCAATGTCTCCAGAAGCTCAAACCGCTCCGTCAGGGAATCCTGCGGCGCCTCCTCCGCTCTCGTACCGGTTGTTCCGTACTGTTTTACTCTCTGCGTCGCGGTCAAAATCGACCCGATTCGCAATAACTCCGGCGCCGTCAGACACCCTCCGTGCTCGAGTCTCACGAGGCTCTCGCCGATGTCGCCGATTCCTCCGAAGGAAAGACTTCCCTTCCGGTCAATCCGCTTCGTCGCGTCCTCCGCCTGCATTTGCAGCAGGTCCGCTTCCTCGAGCGTCGCCGCCGGCATCAGCGTGCCGGCTCTGATCCGGCCCAGCGTGGAGCCGGTGTAATGTAGCAGCATTTCGCGTATCTTGTCAAACTCCAGTACGCGAATCGCTCTTTCGTTCATTTCGTTCTCCTTCTAAACGACGGTTGAAAACCTTCCGATGACCGGAACGGTTGGTTCCGCCCGGGCGCTGCGCAGAGCCTGTCAGCCCCTTTCAAATGCATATCGGAAGGGTGTTCCGTCAAGCTGCAACGCGATGATTATTGCTTTTTCGCGTTGATTTTTCACTCGCTCCACTTCAACCGGTGGAGCTCCCCCTTCATCTTCATTCCTTCGAAATCCTGCTGGCGGAGAGCCTCATAAGCGACAATGGCCACGGCGTTACTGAGGTTCAGGGAACGCATCTCGCCGATCATCGGGATGCGAACACAGGTGTCCTCGTGGTCGCGGAGGATTTCCTCCGGAATGCCGGCGCTCTCCTTGCCGAACATGATGTAGCAGTCCGGCTCGTAGCTCACCTGCGTGTAGGCGAGATGCCCTTTGGTTGTCGCAAAATAAACCCTGGCGCCCGCATTTTTCGCAAGGAAGTCCCCGTAGTTTTCGTAAACGCGCACATCGAGCTCCGACCAGTAGTCGAGGCCGGCTCGCTTCAGCTGCTTCTCGTCGAGGGAAAAGCCGAGGGGCTTGATGAGGTGCAGACGCATCCCCGCGGCCGCGCAGGTCCGGCCGATGTTGCCGGTATTCTGCGGGATCTCGGGTTCGTGAAGTACAATGTTAATCATGTTGTTATTTCTCCGCGCGAAGCTTCGTTACGAACCGGCGCAGGCGCCCGAGGGCCTCCTTGAGGTTCTCGAGAGAGTAGGCGTAGGAGATTCGAAGGAATCCCTCGCCGCTGTCGCCGAAGGCCGTGCCGGGCACGATGGCGACCTTCTCCTCCTGCAGAAGCTTCGTCGCAAAATCCTCGCTGCTCATGCCGAACTCTTTGATGCACGGGAATACGTAAAATGCACCGTAGGGCTCGAAACATGTGAGCCCCATGTCGCGCAGCTCATGCAGCACATAGCGGCGGCGCTTATCGTAGGCGTCGCGCATCATAGCCACATCCTCGTCCCCGTTTTTGAGGGCGTCCACGGCCGCGTACTGGCTCGTGGTGGGCGCGCACATGATGGCAAACTGGTGAATCTTCGTCATCTGCTGAATGATTTCCCCGGGGCCGCAGGCGTAGCCCAAGCGCCAGCCCGTCATGGCGTGTCCCTTGGAAAATCCGTTAATCAGAATCGTGCGTTCGCGCATCCCCGGAATCGAAGCGACGGAAACATGCTTCGCGCCGTAGGTAAGCTCGCTGTAAATCTCGTCGGAAACAACGAAAATATCCTTCTCGATGCAGACCTCGGCGATTGCCTCAAGGTCCTCTTTGGTCATGATGGCGCCCGTCGGATTGTTCGGGAACGGAAGGACAAGAAGCTTCGTCTTCTCCGTGATTGCGTCGCGAAGCTCCTGCGCCGTCAGGCGGAACTCATTTTTCTCCTGCAGCGGAATCGTAACCGGAACACCCTGTGTCAGGATGACGCACGGCTCATAAGAGACATAGCAGGGCTGCGGGATGATGACTTCCTCGCCCGGGCAGACCATGGCGCGGATGGCAAGGTCGATGGCCTCGCTGCCGCCGACCGTCACTAAGATCTCATGTTTCGGGTCGTAGGAAACGCCGTAGCGGCGCGTAAGGTATGTGTTGATTTCGTTTCGAAGCTCCACAATACCTGCGTTCGAGGTGTAATGGGTGCGCGCCTTCTCAAGGGCGTAGATGCCCTCCTCGCGGATGTGCCACGGAGTCGCAAAATCAGGCTCGCCGACGCCCAGACTGATGGCGCCCTTCATCTCCTGCACAATGTCGAAAAATTTGCGGATACCCGAGGGTTTAATCTCGACAACGGATGGATTTAACGGATTTCTCATGGCGTAACAAGCATCCTTTCATCCTCGATTTTCGAAACCAGCGGCAGACCGTGCTCCTTGTAGCGCTTCAGCACAAAATGCGTCGACGTCGAGAGCACCGAATCCATCGGCGAGAGCTTGCTCGAGACAAATTCAGCCACGCTCTGCAATGTCTTGCCGTGAATCATCACACACAAATCGAAGCCGCCGGACATCAGATACACGGCGTCTACCTCGTCGAACTGATAGATGCGCTCCGCAATCTTGTCAAAGCCCTGTCCGCGCTGCGGCGTAACTTTCACTTCTATCATGGCCGTAACCAGCTGGCGCTCGGTCTTCTCCCAGTTGATGAGAGTCGGATACCCGCAGATTACGCGTTCCTCCTCCATCTCGGCGATGGCGGCCGCCACATTCTCCTCGGTCTCGCCAAGCATCACGGCAAGCTCCTTCGCGGTGAGCTTCGCGTTCTGATCCAGACTCTCCAAAATTCTCATGTCAACACTCATTTCGGTAACCTCCTTTTATTTCGGCGCGGGGTCCGGTGATCCCGTCGCCGTGGCGCCGACTGCGCCGCATAAATTGCTTTTTGTTGTATTTGTTATCTCTTCACCGGCCACCGCGGTAGGGCTCCAGATACCGGGTTTCTCCGCGGTTTTGAAGCGTCCGTGCAGCGTCCTTTGTGAGGCGTCCGACGATAGCGGCCTCGACCTGCGGGGCGGTTCCCGCCAAGGCGGTAAGCAGCCGGTCCGGATCCGCGGTCACGAAGAGTACGCACCCTCCGCCGGGGATTTGGTACGGGTCACAGTCGGTCACCTCGCACACCTCAATGGTAATCTGCGCAATCGGTATGTCCGGAAGCGCAATCTCCATGCCGGCCCGAAGCTTTTCGCCGAGTTTCCACAATGCGCCGTACACACCGCCGTCTCCGCCGGGCACTGCCGCAGCCGCTCCGGCTGCAAGTCCCGCTCGAATCAGGTCGGCGTCCGCCGCCGTCTCCGGCAGCTCCGCGGCCTTCTGCAGAAAATGCTTCGGATACTTCGTCTCCATCCGCTCCCGATTCGCCTCGCACAAAAGAACCGTTCCCTCGATTCCGGCCGTGCCGGCCATCACGACGGACCACTCCGCCGCAACATCCGCATCATCCGACGCTCGTACTGCCGCTGCATTTGCCGCGGGTGCAGCCTCGCTGTCCCCGGCGTCTGCACGCACTCCGAACGCACTGACATGCGCAAGCACATCCTCTCGCTTTTCCCTCGCGATTGCAACATCTTCAAAGGTTGATGCCGCGTACGCGGCTCGAAGGAAATCGCGCACCGTCGCCTCCGGCATATTTTCCGGGACGCTCAAAAGAAGCGTGACGGCTGTCGCTTCACATCCGACGGCGGCCAACGCTGCAAGCGCGCGGTTCGTCGCCATCGCGGTAATCGCGGGGTTGGTTCCGCTCATGGTTCCTGTCGCGGATGAGAGTCCTCTGTCCGCGCGGGCGGCAAGGGCGATGCGCGCCGAAAGGTCCGTGTCCCCGCCGAATCCCGCAGGGCGTCTGCGCAGATACCGCTCGCGCCCGAGGCGCGTCGTCAGCCGCTCATATTCCGCTGTTCCGATCGGTCCGATCATCCGCGACACCCTCCTGTGATTCGTCGTTTGCGTCCGCCTCCGGCGGGCGCAGGGAACACTATCCCATAATTGCCTTATTATATCACACAACCCGCGCAAATGCAAAGAAAACAGGCAAACTGCCGCGGTCCTGTTGAAATGCGATGCCGTCTCCTGTATGATGGTCGGAGAAACAAAGGCGAAACAACTCAAAGGCGAAACATCGAAAAATGTGTGAGTGAAATCGGGCGAACGCCCGTATAGTGGGGCAAAGGAACTTTTCACCGGAGGAGACCGAATGGACGAGAACACACTTCTTACGATACTTACAACCGATCCGGAGCGGGGCGTGGAGCAGCTGATCCAGACCTACGGGCCGGCGGTGCACAAGATCTGTCGGTCAATCCTCGCGGATTTTCCGCCGGAAGAGATTGAGGAGGCCGAGTCCGATGTCTTCGCAAATATCTGGCAGCATCGCGGCCGGATTCGGACAGACAACGGCTGTTCGCTGAAGAGTTACCTTTACGCAGTTGCGAGAAATGTCGCACGAGACCGGCTGCGGGCTGCGAAGACGGCACCGCTCTCCCTCGACCTGGCGCTTGAAAACGGCATCGAGCCGGAGTCCGGCGAGCTCACCGACGACAATGTCATACGGGAGTGGCTGCAGGGCGAGGTGCTGCTTTCCTTAGCGGAGCTCGGCGAGCCGGAACACGGGATTTTCCTTGAGCGTTACTATCTGGGGCGCAGCGCAAAGGCCATTGCCGAGCGCCGGGGCCTTCCGCAGAAGAAAGTGGAAAATCTCCTCTGCCGCGGCAAATCCAAACTGCGGAAAATCCTCTCGAAAAAAGGAGTCACACCCTATGAGTAAACACGAAAACCATATCGGCACCGACAGGCGCCCCGAACTCTTTTTGCAAATTCTTCCCGAAGGCGACGCCGACTGCCTGGACGAGACACTTGCGGCAATGCCCGGGACAGGCTTTGACGCCTCCGCAGTCACCGGCAAAACCCTTGCGAAGCTGGGTATTGCAGCGTCGGATGCGCAGTTGACCGTTGTAAGCGACACATCGTCCGCCGAAACCGCTCCTCGCAGGACTCCGGCGCCGAAACGCCGTTTCCGCTTCCGTGCGGTTTGGATTGCAGCCTGCGCCGCCGTTCTCCTGTTGGCCGCAGTTGCGGTCGCCAAAGTCATTCAGGACAAAAAAGCCCGGGTGATTGAGGTCACGGAACTGAAGGAACATTTGACGGCGGAGCGCGCAAGCGCCTTCCTTCCTCTCGGGCAGTCCGGGAAACTCGGTGACATCACGGTCACCGCGGCGGACATGATCGGCGATTCCCACCGCATGTTCATCGAGGTTTCAACCGATGTCGCCGTCGACGCACCGGACGGCTGGCTTACGGGCTTCACACCGGCTGAAGTCGCATTGGCTTTCACCTGCACAACCGGGGATGATTACCTGCTCGCCGACTGCGGCGCCGCGCCTTTCGCGCGGGACGGAAAGCTCTGGTACATGGTTACCTGCGCCGACAACCGCGATGCTTCCCGCACCGTCAACCGTCAGTCCGTGAAATTGATTGTCCGCAACACCGCCGAGGCTCCCGACGCATCAACGCCGCTCACCCTCGCCTGGACAAACGATTACGATGTCACCGACCGCGTGATTGCCGCAAACCAAACCGTCGGCAAATTCCGCGTCGACGCGATTTCCCTTACCTCCTGCGACCTCACCGTGGAGCTGTCCGGCGATACGGCAGGCTGCGCACTTGATTACATTACCTTAACGGACGGAAGCCGGCTCTACGAGATTGCAAACACGGCGCTTCCGCTGTATCCTCTGACCGAGCTGGAGCGTAGTTTCGACAGCGACGGAAACCTCCTTTCGGAGCACCGTTACTACAGCCTCCTCGAGGGCTTTGCCGCAGAACCGGGCGGCGATGCCGTCTTCGTTCCGGCCGCCGAAGTCACTTCCGTGACCTTCAACGGCGTGACGATTCCGATCAAGTAAGCAAAAACACAGGCCCTGAAAAATCAGAAAACAACAAAGCGCAGTCCCGCAATACGCGGGACTGCGCAAAAAATGCCCAACCATTCCGATTATCACTCTTTAAGCAAATCTATTGTTTTCCTTTTCGAGACAATTCCTGCCGCCACTGCAGCGCCTGCCACCATGAGAATCAGCAGCAGCAAAACAATCAGCAGGATGGCGCTGATATTGATTCTCCAAAGCGATACTTTCACAACATCCCAGGAAAGATTCTTTTCGTAATTTCTCTTCATAAAAAGGAACAGGACGGATCCGATTACCGACCCGGCAGCAGCGGAGATGGCCCCGGCGATAAGCGCTTCGTATCGAAACACCGACGCAACATTGCTGCGGCAGATTCCCAACGACCGAAGAATCCCTATTTTTCTGTGATTATCCTTCGCATTGGCCCAAACCATTGCCGCACTGAGCAATCCCAAAATCACCACGGAGATTCCGAGCAGTGTATACAGGTATGGCTTAAGTTCCTTCTGCCGATCCATTGCCTTGTACACATTTTCAATGTCCGGAGTTAACACCCGTATCTCCCCGGATTGAAGTATTTTCGACGATAAATCCGAGTCGAACGAACTTCCTTCTGCCACGAATCCGTCGTAAAAATAATACCGGGAGTACTCTTCCGCCATGCGGCGATACACATCGTCCGTCACGGTTACGTCGACTGAAAGCGAGCTCACTCCGACAACGACAACCTGTTCTCCAAGGTATTCACAGATGTCAAAGCACATCGAGTAATCCGCAGACTTTAAACTGCGCACGCTTCGCAAATCGAAGGTCTTCGGTTCAAATCCATCCTCCGGATTCAGCCCGAGTTTTTCGGCCAGGCTGTACGACACAACCACTTCGTTCTGTTTTACCGGCAGCGAACCAATCACGGGCGGAAAGTCCGGATACTGCTCGTGATACTCTTTCAGAAATGACGCGTTCGTATAGGTTGCTGTCGATGAGGCATACTGGGATGCATAGCGGGTTAACGAAAAATCTCCGGACGGAATTTCCAGATATAAAAGCCGTCCGTCTCCCTCCGCGAATGATTCACCAACAAATGCCGCTGCCTGCATATCCCTGTAATACATTTGGTGCTCGTCCGAAAGGCTGTCCGGAGAGACCGGCTTTTTCCACCGGATGATCCCGGTCAGTGTCAGCGGTTGAGCAACAGGATCCATCCGAATTATTGTTCCGACATCCCCCTGCGTCAGCCCCATATCCTTTGCGGCATACTCCGACAGTGCAATCTCGTTTTCATCCGCAGGCATTCGCCCGCATTCAATCACAAGTCCTTCCGGACATTCGTTTTTCGGAATGATTATCAGGGATACATATTCGTCAACCATCGTGCCCGTACTATCCCCGGGAGTTTTCCTTTCTGCCGCTATATTTGTTTGAAATCGCACGGGATACAGCGCTCCCCTGCCCCACATTTTCCGAAGACTTTCGTATCGGTCAGCGCCCTGAATACGATTAACCTCACCGATTACATTTCGCTGATTACCGACCAGACCGATTTCGGCATACGGCTGCTCCGAGCGCTGAAAATAATTGCACACGGTATTCTCAAACCGATTTGACAAAATCAGGCAAAACCACACAACCAGCGCACAAACAAGGGACATACAACCGATTTGAAGCGCCATTTTCGTCTTCTTCGTCTTCATCTGTACTTTCGCAAGAAGCCATCGAAGAGAGCGGGGCAAATCGCTTCTTCTCTTTGTCCCTCTGTCCCTGCCGATATTGTCGGAATCGTCACTTTCACAGTACTCCGAGCCGGTATCCTCAACTACGGCGCCGTCCTGAATGCGGATAATCCGATCTCCGTACAACTTCGCTGCTTCCGCATCATGTGTCACCACAAGAACGAGACATTTTTCGGACAAATCCTTCAGAATCCGAAACACTTTTTCGGAATTTTCGGTGTCCAGATTCCCCGTCGGCTCGTCCGCCAAAACCACTTCGGGTTTCCGCACAAGACATCTCGCAATAGCTACCCGCTGCTTCTCTCCGCCGGAGAGCATCTGAACCTTTTTGTTTCGCAGTTGCCAGACTCCGGTCTCCGACAGATATTTCTTCATCGCTGCTCTGCCAGCCGTCGTGTTGTGCTTTGACCGCATGACAAGCTTCATGTTCTCCTTCACGGTCAAATCCGGATACAGATTGTATTCCTGAAACACGATTCCCATTTTTTCCGAGCGAATCCGATCCCACCTTTGTTCGTCAAAGGAATCCGTGCTTTCCCCGTCAAAAAGCAATCTCCCCGAAGACTCCCTGTCGAGCCCGGCAAGAATGTTAAGCAATGTGGTTTTTCCGCTTCCGCTTTTCCCAAGCAAAAAAACAAGCCCCCTATGAGGAAGCACAAGATCGATTTTATCCAAAACCGATCTTGTGCCGTCATACTGCTTGGAAATGCTTTCCAATGAAATATTCATTTTACGCTTTTCCTGAAATCTCTTGCGATTTTCGCCAGATAGCAGAGGTCGCTCAGGATTTCCTCCTCCATCGCCTCTTCGGATTGAATCGCAAGTTCCTCATTTCCTTCGTTCCATAAACCGAGAATAACATTGGAACCGGACTGCTCCGGATCCGTGCTGGCAGGCGCGTAGGTTACGGCCACATCATTTTCCTCGGCATCGCGAACCCCGGCCTCACGGAACAGAGAAACCCCTGCTCTTCCAATATATTGAATATCATACCGGTTTTCGTCGGCAAACCGAACCAGCTTTTTTACTATCTCGACCGTAAGCGGACATGTTCCCTTCCTGTCCAGAATCAGGATGCATCCGTAGGATTTCGCTTTATCCGCCCGGAGGGTATCAATCGCGTCTACGGTAATCTCCCTACGCTCTAATGTTTCTCTGAATTCATGCCCATCCGCATTCAACAAAACAATATCGGCGTCATACTCCTCGGAAAGCAGCACCGCAAAATCGCGCTTTTCCGGCGCGACCTCGCCGTTATCCGAATTCGCCGGTTTCTTCCCGCAGGCACAAAGAACTGCCGCAAGAAGAACTATGCAAAACAAATACGCTTTTCTCATTTTACCCCGCTGTCAATGCTCACCGAATGTCAATGTTACTGTCTTTCCTACTGTTCCGCGGCTGCTGTCATAGACATTGAATCCCTTGCCCGTTTCCGCTGCGGCATTGTAAAATTCGAGTTGCATATCGCTGGCGGACTTACTGTAGGGGGCTCCCTTGTGCATAAAATACAGCTCGGTCGAGTTATCCTTAACCATACCGAACTCACACTTCACGGTACAGGTCATCGGCGGCCAAGGTCCTTCCGAATAATCGTACTGTACCCAAGACAGCATACCCTCCTGATCCGTATCGGAACTGCAGTAATTGTTAAACTGCCTGTTTGTCCTGCTCGTTTTGTAATCAAACTTCCACTCTGCAAGATTCCGCGTGCAGGCTCTCGTCGATATCTCAAGCGCCCCGTAAACTATTGATTCCTCAGTCGTCTTGTACTGCCGTTTCAACAAAGTTATCTCTGCTGACCCTCCGGCGCCATTTGCCGACGAGTAACTTCCGCCTACAGATACACTGTCAAGGAAGCGAAGTGCATTTTCGCCGGAAACCGTATATGTACTTGTCGGCATAGTTACCTTCGGAGAAATGTCAAGGCTGATCATTGCCCCGCGCGCATATCGATTGCTATCGCCTGTCAGATTCGTTCTTCCGATTTCCACAATCAGCATCTGAGGATAGCCGTAAATACCCGAAGGAACCGAGTTGGGCGCATACTCTGCGGGATGGCACTTTGCAGAAAAGCGGACATATACCGGGGCATAATAATACCCATCGGAAGGATGACCGATAAATGTAAATGTGTTCACTTCAATGCGCAGCATTGTAGTGTTCGCTTTCTGATCCTTGTACTTGTACTTTTTCCCGTCCGCAATGAAATAAGTGCCATAATAATTCCGCTCAATCAGAATGCGAGGTCCCCGCCTTTCTGAGTTTGCCGTAGCCGCCGAAGCCTCTTTTGTCTGCATAATCATCCCAAACGGAATCATTCCGAGCAGAACGATAACAGCCAGACACATCGCAATCTTTTTTTTCATGTTGTCCCCCTTAAGTGTAATTTGTTAAAGCAACTATCGCTTTCAAAAGCATAATAACACACATCCGCTTCCGCGGCAATCGCTCGTTGACGAACGACATGTTTTTTGGATGAACGACATGGGTTGGATTCTCGGAAATCGTCCGAAATCTCAGCGGTTGCGCTCAGGGACGGAGAGCACGGCAGACACCAGCGTGAGTGCGAGTGCGCCGAGCAGAAGCGGGAGCATGGGATACCCCTCGTAGATGCGCAGATAATACTGCGGGAGAAGAATCGCGCGCACGAAGCGAATCGCCGGGAAGAGACGCCCGACATCAAGCAAAATCGGACAGCACAGGTAGCTGATGAGCGTCAGAATCGGAATGATTGCGCACACCGCGTGCACCGACGGAATCAGGAAGCGCAAAATGTTGCAAAATGCGGCGACAAACCACACATAGACAGCCATGGAGAGAAGCTCCGTGGCCGTATGGGTCCAAAGGCCGGCAATCGCGAGACATACGATTCCCGCGAGTCCCGCCATGACAGTCGGAAGAAGAATGGATGCGAACGAGAGCAGCGGTCTGCGCTCGCGCGCCATCACACGGTAACGGCCCTCGGCGTCGTCCTGGTACCAGAACACCAGCCCGGCAAGGCCCGTGAGCAGCACGAAGATGGCGACGGTTCCGCGAATCGGTTTCGTGAGGACGCTGACATTTTTCGCGAGCTCCTCATCCTCGACAACCTCGCCTGTCATAACATCCGTAGTCACATAGTTGACAAGCGTTTTCTTCGAGACCATGGAGGCGAATTCCCCGGCCAAAAGGCGCTCGACCTCGGCCTCGGTAAGATGCATGTCGGGGCTTTTCACAAGATAGTCCTTTACCACCTCAAAGCTCAGAAAACGGTTCAGTTTGTTGTACACAATCTCGTTGACAAATGCGGCGTACACGGTCTTCTCCGAGACCACCGCCGTAATCATCCCCTGCCATTCCCCGGTGAGAATCTTCTTCGCCATATTCGCCGAGAACACATAACCGCATTCGGCGCGGGCCGCAGCGACATCGCTGTAGAGATCCTCCGACTCTTCACAGCGGTAAAACAGAAACTGCTCGGGGACATTTTCCGTCATCTCCGTCAAAAACGCCTTCGAGAGTTCGTCCTCCTCCTCGAAATACACCGCGACATGCAGCTTTCCGTCATCCTCCGTGATGACGGCGCGGTACACGAGCAAAACCACCGGAAGCATAAGTAAAATAAGCACGAACGACGGTTTCTTGAGAAGCCGTTTGGCGGTCAGCCCCGTCCACACGAAAAATCTCCGAAGCGCCGCGGCGGCCTTGCCCCGGCTCGTGGCAGACTGCGCCGCAAGCTCCTCCGCCGAAGCGAACGCGCCGCGCAAGCGTTCCGATTGTCCCTGCGTCTGTGCCAAGCCGTGACCTCCGTGTCTGTCGCCGTTATCCGCGGCGGGATTTGCCGATTCCGCCGGGACCCGATTCCGTCTCCGCATCCGTCAGCGCTGTGCGCGCCACCGGTTCCATTTCATAAGCGCTGCCGTGACGGCAAATCCTGTCGCCGCCTCGGCCAAAACAAGCCATGTTCCCGCCTTGTCCGCAATCTGCGTCAGCCCTCCGACCGACACATGCAGCATCGTCGCTGTCGGGAGATGCCGTCCGACACTTCGCACTGCCTTGGGGAGATACGCCGAGGGCACGATACATCCGGACGCATATCCCATCAAAAGCGTCACGAGAAACAGGAGAAGAATTCCTCCGATCTGGTTGGCCGCCAGCGTATATACAAGCAAAACTATCGCCGCCGCAAGCAAAAGCACCGGCAACCCCGACACAAACCAGAACCACAGCTCGCGGAATTTCGTAATCGCAAAATATTTCTCCGTCACATCGGGCCAGCGAAGCCACACGACAAACAGCGCCCCGAACACCGTCAGGTAAAATGCGAAGAACAGGACGAGCACCGCGAGATACCGCGCCGTGGCAAGCAAAAGCGGCCCGATTCCGCGCATTGCAAGCTGGTCCTCGAGGGAGCGCGCATCGCTCTTTAAAAGTGTTCCGCACGCGACACCGCCGAGCATGAGAAGCATCACGATGCCGGCGCAGAAATAGTATTGAATCAATGTCTGCCCGAAAGTTCCCGAGGCGTCCTCCGTCACGAAACTCTGTTCGCGGTTGATTACACGGTCGGCGAGCTTGGTTTCAAGCTCCGCCTGCATGCGTTTCCGCACCACATTGTCCACCCCGTTCTGCTCCGCCACAAAAAGCGCGCTGTTCACATACGCCGCGGACGCGCCGAGAAGGTTGGTTCCTACCTCAACGATACCCTCCATCAGGGCCTGGTTCAGGCTGTTGGACATCTTCGGCGAATACATGGTCGCCGCACCGACGGAATCGTCCCCGAAGACGCCGTCCACAAAGTTCTCCGGGAACACCATCACGCCGTCGTATCGTCCGTCCGAAAGGCCCCTGCGCCCCTCCTCCTCGGTCGTCTCGATAAAACTGAAAATCGAGGTTGCGCTCGACGCTGACTGCAACACATCCATCCCGTAATTTTTCAGATACGGATCGTTCATCACCAGGGCGATACTCACGGCATCCTTCTTCTCGCCGTCATTCAGCACCGTATTTCCGGTCAGGGTAACCACGACAAACAGGGCCACGAGAAGAGCCGTGCCCAAATAGTACTGCGGTATGATTTTCCATGCGCGCTTCCCCTCCAGAAAGAGGAAGTGCCGAAACAATCTGCCCATAGTCACTCCCAACCGCTTTCAACCGCTGCCGCAACTTCCGTGTTTTTGTGTCAGCGGAAAAACTTGTCGATATACCACTGAATCTGTTCCCTGCCCTCGCGAATCATCTCCTGATTCTGCTCCGGCGTCACCGCGAGTTGGTCCTTCTCCTCGCCCTCCGGCTTCTCCGGTCCCTCGCTTGTGGGCGCAATCAGAAGCCGTCCGGAAAATGTCGCCTTGGCCCCCGTGTAGCGGTTCTCGAGCGCCAGCCGCGAGAATCGCATCTCCCAGCAGTTTTTGAAGCTGCACTCGGCGCTCGCCTCCAGCGTTCCGACGATACTTTCGTCGATTCTCGCATGGGCCGTGACATCCAGCGATGCGGAGGGCACATTATACACAAGCGAAGCGTCACCGCCGTATTTTTTTCCGTCCGGCATCTGCAGCGAAAGCGAGATATCCGAGGAAACTCGCGCCCGCGTCGCTTTCACGGACTTCTCCGCCGTAAGCTCATACTGTTTTCCGTCGAGATTGACCTTCACGGTCAGCTTTGTGAGATCCTGCGGATCCTCCGCGCCCCGGCACGACACCTCCGCCGACACGGTCGCCGGCCTGTCATACCACAATCCGCTGATATCCGCCGTAAGTCTCGCAAGCTCGCCGCCCTTCGTCACATAGGCGAACACCCGGACGGCGTCCGTACCGTCAGCCTGTTCCCGAAACTTCCAGGCTTTGTGCAGTTCCGCTGCGCCGTTTTCGCCGCCGAACGCCACAGCCGCCTTTTCGAAAAACTCAACAACCCCGTTTTCCTCCGCCTCGATGCGGAGGACATAGCAGGGGACTTTCTGTGAGCCGACGACGACATTTTCCGTGAGCTCTTCACCCTTGTCGTCCCTGCACTGCTCATAACGAATCGACGAAATCATGCGATCGAACTCCGACTCCTCCTGCGGATAGGAGGCGACCAGAAGGCTTCTCACCGCCTTCGCCGTCGGCCTGATTCGTTCCCACAGCTCAAACCCCTTGCGGATGATTCCTTTTACGGACTCCCTCTTTGTTTTTGAAAGCGCTTCCCAAAGGGGAGCGGAATCCCAGCGCTCCGGAAACTCCGCCGGCTTGACGGTAAGCACTTCCGAGAGCAGTTTCGGGGACGCAAGGTAAAGCTTGCCGTCCTCGGAATATGCGCGAAGCACCGAGAGGGTCAATGCGCTGATTGCGCCGCGCAGATCCATGCTGACTCTGTCGCCGTCCACGCGATTGTCGACGCTGAAGCCGAAACCGTTGTACTGCGAAAGCTCCCGGCTCTTCTCTTCCTCCCCGCCGATACCGAGATCGCCGTAGGTGAGATTTGTCTCCTTCAGCGAGAGCGCCAGCCCGAGTTCAAGCGGATCCTTCTCCAAAATCCCCGAGAGATCCTCCATATGCAGTGCCTTCATCATCGGCTCGCGATATCCGAGAGCATCCGCAAATGCGTCTTTAAGCGCGGCCCGACACAGCTCCTGCGGCGTCTTGCGGTTAGCCGCACGATACAAGAGAACACCGAGCCCGATAACGCAAATAAGCCCAACCGGGATGAGCCATACCCACCACCGAAGGGCTTTTTTCTTCATCGGCTTTTCCTCATCGGTCCAGACCACATTTCCGTTCTCGTCAAACGGCGGCCGCACCAATGTCTTCTTCTCGTCCATACAAACCTCGTTCACACCCCACGCTTGAGCTCCGCCAGAAGGCCGTCGCCGCGGAGCGTCCGGTCGACTTCCCGAAGGACGCCGTCCTGCATCACCAGCAGCTTATCCACGATAGAGAGCGCCTCCTCGTCGTGCGTTGTGATAATCACAATTCCGCCTCGCCGCTTGTGCTCCGCCAGATAATCGCGGATAGCTTCCTTACAGATGAGGTCGAGCGCCGCATCCGGCTCATCGAGAATCAAAACAGGGGGATCGTTCGCGACCGCACAACCGATGCTTAAGCGCTTCTTCATGCCGCCCGACATGGCATCCACGCGCACATCGATAAACTCGGGAATCCCGAGCATCGCAAGCGTCCCCTTCTCAAGCTCCTGCTCAATGTCATAGCGGCTGTTGCAATACCACAGGCGCAGATTGTCCCGCGCCGTGAGCTCCGCAATCAACGGGTTTTCCTGCGGAACATATCCGATCAGTCGTTCGCGCTCCCCGGCCTCCCGAAGCATGTCATGTCCGAACGCAGTGAAACTGCCGCCACCCGCTTTAAGGGTGCCGGCCAGAATCTTTAAGAGGGTTGATTTACCGCTGCCGTTCGCCCCCGCAATCGCAACGCATTCGCCCTGCTTCGCGGTGAACGAGGCCTCTCGCAGCACAACCTTCCTCCCGTATCTTTTGCTGATGCCGTTGACAGTAATCATCGTCTTACTTCATCATTCCCGAAAGAAGGCAGGCAACCATAACCAGCACAAGAATAATTGCCATCACAACGATAATCTTCTTCTGCGTCTTCTTGCTGAAAAAATTCATATTTTTATCCATCCTCTCCGCCCGTGCTTTCCGCACGCGCGTATTTCTTCTGTCCGAAGGCTCTTCGCCGTCAATGCGGCGTCATGCAATCATTGTAGCGAAAAAGACCGGAAAAGTCAATTCCCCAAACCCTGATATACCACACCGAATCGCGTCAGCACCTTCTCCTGCAGGCAAAGGAATGCTGCAACCGTTTTGTCTGCGTCAGAACGGATTTCATAAGTGTTTCTTTTGCAAAAATCATCCAGCTCGCCCTCCGACACATCAATTTCATACTCAGAGGCCAGCATTCCGATTACCAGCGCGCTCTTTATCTCATACTCCGCAGAATCAACACACAACTCAAAAAAACCGTTCCGGTCCGACTTAAGAGCACTCGAGTAATATGTTTCCGTGTTCATCCCTAAATCTCTGGCAACACCCTCGTGTTCTTCCGATATGCGAACAGCGTAGTTTTTTAAATCATCTTCCGAAAGGTCAAACTCGCACCTTGAGAACGCTTCTTCAAAGAAGTCCGCCTTCCTCTTGTTGAAACTTAAAAACGCTTCTTCGCCCTTTACAACATCATATAGGTAATGATAAAGATCATCGAAAGTTGCGAAGCCGTTCATCCGCAAAAAGTCCTCAAAATCGTCTCCTGCTTCGTATTTCCCGATAGCTATAATATCAATGCTGACCGAAAGATTCGTTGATGCTCCCCGTTTTCCCACTCCGTCATCAGACAATGCAATTTTAACAGTGTCGCCTTTGCGCATTCCTATCATGCGCTCCTCTGCGCTTCGATTAAACAATTCCGCGCCGACAACAACCACGCATTTCTTCTCTTCGAAAGTCCCCTGCCCCGGCGTGTCTTCCGCATATACTCTGACCATTACGGCATCCCCGGTTTCGACCCGCTCTTTTTCCGAATATTTCAAGTCGCAGAACGATGCCGTTGCAGATTCCAGGCGCTCCGAAACGCTCCAATAATCAATCGGTTCAACAATTGCCTTATACTCCGAGAAAAAGGTAAAATCTGCCTTCTTCACCTTACTTGACACTACATTCCGCATCGCCAAATAATCAATTGCAATTTTACTTACAGATACATCCTGTTCCCCTTTGCGAGAACAGGATGTGCTGCACAATCCGATAATCATTGCCAATACAACTACAACTGCCGTTTTTTTCATCTCTGCCCCCTTTCACGACCGATACGAAAACATCCCTTAATAAGGTTCCGGTCCAAACCATTGCTTTGTACAAGTATGTTTAACAATCGCGCTATCCATCTACCGATAACGCAAATTGTCTTTCTTAAAGATAACATTTATATGCTCTCGTGTCAAGATTGGAACAACTATACATAACATGCTTTGATACCGCTTTGTGCGAAAAATATCTTAATACTCAAGATTCTTCAGCACAGCTCCGCCCATCGGATCCACGGAGATCGTCACATAGCCGTCGCGGACAGGGTAGATTGCTGCCTCCGCGCCGAAACCGTCCTCGCTGCTTCGCATCAGTCGTACCATGCGCGAGCTGTCCTTCACGCCTGCAAGCCAGACGGGAAGATGTACATCACGGCGGCAGTCGGTATTGTTGATTACGGTGATGACCGCCTCGCCTGCACCTGCATTTTTCGTGCCCGCCTTACCCGGCAGCATGCGGGCGTACGCGAGCAGTCCGTAATCCTCCGCAAGCCACACCAGAGAACCCACGCGAAGCGAGCGGTACGCCCGGTGGATGCGAATCATCTCGCGGTGGAAGCGAACCATTTCCGTATCCTCGTGGCCCCACGGATATGTGCGGCGGTTGTCCGGATCTGTCCAGCCGCACACGCCGGCCTCATCGCCGTAGTAAACGCACGGTGCGCCCGGCCATGTCATCTGTATCATGACGGCCTCGCGCATAATCGCCCTGTTCACGCCCTCGTCAGCTGCGGCGGAGCCCGCCGACTCCGTGCGCCCGACGCGGCGGTTCGTTCGCGTCAGAAAACGCGAATGATCGTGGTTGGAGAGCTCGTTCATCGCCGTGAGCAAAGACGATGTCTGGAAGCGCGCCATATTGCACCGCATCGCAAAATCAAATGCCTTCTCGTTATCGTACAAATCCTCTCTGGCCGCGTCACTGTGCTTCTCCATGCCCGTGAGGAACCAGCCGACCGGCTCCATAAAGGCATCATAGTTCATCACGGAATCCCACTCGTCGCCCTGCAGCCACGGCGAGGCGTCGCCGTAGTGCTCGGCGAGAATCAGCGCCTCCGGATTGGCTGATTTGACGCTTCGGCGAAACTCCTTCCAGAACTCATGGTTATATTCTTCGCTCCGCCCGAGATCGGCTGCCACATCAAGCCTCCAGCCGTCCGCGCCGTACGGCGCCGAAACCCATTTGCGGGCGATTCGCATGATATAATTCTTCAGCTTCGGCGATTTCTCATAATTGAGCTTCGGAAGCGTCTCGTGGCCCCACCAACCCTCATAGGGGTCGTCGCCGCCCACGAAATCATCCGGGCCGACAGCCGCGGGACTGCCGGTCGAACCTCCGTCCGCATCGCAACCATCCGCACTACCGACAGAATCCCCGTCTCGTGCGACCGCGTCCTTCTCGAAAGCGAAGAACGACCGAAACGGGCTGTTCTTTGAGCCGTAGGCTCCGTCCTCGAAGCCTTCGGCATTTTTGTAGATGCCCTCGCGGTCCATCCATTTGTTGAAGGAGCCGCAGTGGTTGAATACGCCGTCGATGATGACGCGCATGCCGCGCCTGTGCGCCTCCGCGACAAGCTGTGCGAAGAGCTCGTTGCTTCCCTCGAGGTTTTCGCGAGAGGTCACGCGTGCAATATACTGCGCGGAATGCGCATTGACCGTGTCTCCCTCCGGGAGGCCGGTCGGCGCATCCTTGACAATCACGCCGAAATGCGGATCGATGTGGTCGTAATCCTGGATATCGTATTTGTGGCTCGAGGGCGAGACGAATATGGGATTCAGGTACAGAACCTCGATTCCGAGCCGCTGCAGGTAATCGAGTTTCTTGATGACGCCCGCGAGGTCGCCCCCGTAAAATTCCTGCACATCGCAGGCCTCCGGCGCGCGCCCCCAGTCCGTCACTTCCTTCGCCGGACGGTCGATATAGAAGTACTCGCCCGTCTGCACATCGTTCGTCGGGTCACCGTTGCAGAAGCGGTCGACGAAAATCTGATACATGACGGCGCCCTTCGCCCAATCGGGCGTGTGAAAGCCGGGCGAAATCCGAAAACAGGCCGTCTCGCGCTCCGAGAGCATCACGCCGAGCCGGTCGTACCGGAAGACGCCGCCCTCCGTCGCTATCTCGAAGAAATAATGGAGCGGCTTGTCAATCAGCTCAATCTCCGCCCGGTACCAGTCGAACCGCTCGTCGCTGTACTCCGGCGTCATATCGATGCGGCCGGCTCTCTCCCGAATTACGACGCTTGCGCGAATCGTCTGATTTTTTCCGACGCGCAGACGAAGCGTCACGAAATCGTACGCCTCCGGCTCACACGGCGAGCGAAACGCCTCCGTACCGTCCGAAAAAACAGCCTCCGGCTGAAACGGCGCTCTTACTTGTTGTTCTGCAAAATCCATGGTGACCTCTGATTTATTTCGCCCGACAATCGCGGGTATTTCTTTCGCATTTTCCGGACACGATAGAAGCAAGACTCCGCCTGAGTATCAGCCGGAGTCCCCCAATCATTCTGTGTGGTTTTGAAATCACTGCTCTGCCGACATGCGCCCCTCGCGGCTCTTCTCCGCGATAATCATGACAAGGCAAATGATTACGGCGAGCATGAAAATCGGGCCCGCGGTCATGACAGCCTTCTTGATAAATGCGCCGGAGATAAGCTTCTGCGCATCATAGCGGTAGTCGGAAACGGCCACAGTCATGTCGTTCACCTTCTGCTCGTTCCAAGCCCTGAGCATCTCGGTGAAATCCGCAATCACCGCATCGCATTTGCCCTCGAGAACGGAAATCTCCTTCTCGAGTGCCTCGCGCTGTGCCTTCGTCGCAGAGTTGTCCTGCGTGGTTACGCCGGTCTCCCCGGAGTTTCCGTCCGCATTGTCGCTGCCCGCGTTGTCGCCTGCGTTTTCACCGGAATCCGTACCGTCACCGGCGGTGTCGTTTCCGGTATCCTGCGCGGTATCGCCGTCGTCAGGCGTGCTGCCCTTATCCTCCGGTTCGCCGGTCAGGTCGGAGAGCTTCAGCTCGAATGTCGCAATCTGCGAGGAAAGCCTCGTGTTGCCGTTCGCAACATTTCTGCGAATGTCAACAAGCGAATCGTATGTCTTCGTCGAATCGCCGTCGATCTTGGTGAGCGAATCCTTCGTGCTGATATAGAGAATATCACTCTTCTCGTAGGAGGCAATCAGCTTGTCGAGAAGAGCCAGCTGTGCTTTGCGCTTCCCCAGACTGTTGCCGAGATCTCTGAGCTCGAAACGGTACTGCGTCAGCAGACGATCCGGGTCCTTCGTGAGCGCGTTGAGCGTAAGGTTTGCGTTCAGACGGCCGATGTCGCTGTCCGTAAGGGCATTCAGCCGTACCACGATATCGTTGAAACCGGCGCCGCCGAAGCGGAAGGTCGGCTCCTTCTCATACATCTCCTGCGCATAGCGGGATACGATTGCAAGCCGCTGCTGCAAAATCTCAAGCTGCTGCGGGTAATCGTACTGGCTGAGCACAAATGTCGCTTCCGCGGCAGGCGTGCCCTGCGTATAGGTCATCGCAAACTTCTCCTTGTACGCCGCAAGGATATTTTTAAGAATCAGTTCGAGATTTTTCTTCGAAATCTTCGCGTCGAATTTGTTGTTGAGCTCTACCGTAAACAATGTCGGATAGAACCGTTCCGCCGTCAGCGTACGATTCGTCGTAAAATCGAGGAGCGACTCATAGCTCATCGTCTGGTTCACGATATCCTCGGGATAGGTGCCTGCAACCGCGAGACTCTCGCGAACCTTCGCCACGGCGTATTTGCCGTCAAGGCCCGCTTTCTTAAGCGCTTCCGCAATCACCTCGTCCGAAGTCAGCTCGTAGATGTCGTAAATGCGTCCGTCCGGCGCGATTCCTTCCGCAGCTCCGTTGAAGGCCAGCTGCATCTTCGCCGACGCCTTCACCGGCTTTTTGTCAAGGCAGAACAGAATCACCGAGAGAATCACTCCGAGCAGAGCCGCGCCCGCGAGAAGATAAATCGCCTTGCGCCACAGCGTAAGCGGCGTCCTTGTGCCGTCGTTCTTCTTCCGAAGTGCGGAAAATACACCCGCCTTGTTCTTTCCGGCGGAATTTGTCTTGTTACTCATACTTCCGCCTCCTTTCCGGACTCCCCGCAAACGCCGGTGTCATTCGCGTCGCCTCCGTCGCCGTCGGTATCTTTCGCGCTGACTTTACCGCTTCGCTTCATCTCCGCGGAAAATGCGCTTGCAAACCATACGCAGCCTGCGAGGAACGCACCGAGCGCCGCGCAGAGAATCATCTTCTTCAGATTCGCCGCAAGGAAGTTGGGCGTTCTGCCCTGTGCCGCCGAGCGTTTTGCATAGGTCGTGTAGAAGGAGCTGTTGAAAATTTCCTCCATCTGGTCGCAGATCTGCCGGTAAATCTCATGACAGATCTTCGTGGATTCCGCAAGCTCGATCTTCGCCTTCTCGGTGTCCGACGCAGCGGTCTCCGACTGCAGGCTCTCAATCTTCGCCTTCAGATTGTCGATGGAAATCTCCAGAGAGGTAGCGCTCTCATAGTTCGCTGCCTGCTCCAGAATCAGCTTGTTATAGTATTCCGTTGTAATCTTCGTTGTCTTTGAACCCTCGCCGTCCTGCTGCTCGACATAAATCTGGTCGTGCTTGTAGTTTTTGAGAGTTTCCGCCGTCTGCGCAATCTTCTCGTTGATTACATCGAGCTTTGTCTGCGCCTCGCGCATCTGGAAGCGGTATTTTGCAATCATCGCCTCGCGATCCTTCGCCACGCTGCTCGCGGTGATATCGGAGTAGAGATACTCTACATTCACATCGCGCGCCGTCTGGAGCGTCTCCATCAGATCCTCCAGGGAACGACCGTCGCGGAACGAGCGGTAGGACTTAATCTCGTCGGATTTGCCGTCGCAGTAGTTATACAGGTTTGTAAGCGCGGTGCGAAGCATGTCGACGCTCTCCATGATATCCAGCTGCTCGGTGTCAATCACCGAAATCTCATCGCCGGGAAGCATGAGGTCGGCATAGGTCATCGCAAGGTATTGGTTGTACGAGAACAAAATGCGGTCAAGCAGAAGCCGGAGCTCGTCATCCGAGAGGAACACTTTCTTCTCGTCGTCATTCTCGCGGAAGCCGTTGGAGAGCGACACGATAATCTGGTTCACATACTTGAGCTTCACGCTCTGGAGCTGCGTATACGCCTGGCTGTTTTTGTCCGCCAGCATCTGCTTCGCAATCTCCTGCTGTCTGCGGCTGTCTTCCGTGAGCATGCGCTCGATGGAAATGTTTTTCCGAAGCGCGGCAATCGAAATCTCCTCCGAGAGCGCAACGCTGCGGAGCGCATCCTGCAGCACATACGCCGAGGTGATCTGCGAAACATCGAGCTCGGTGCCGTCCGGCGCCGTGAGATCCTCTACCGGCATCGGCGTGGGCGTAATCAACGGGTTCGTCGTATCGAGTACATCGTAGTCAAATGTGACAACCGACGCAACGCGCGTATCGTCATCCTTCAACTGATACAGCCAGAGGGGAGCGCACAAACCGAGAACCATGCACAGGATAACAACCCATGCATACACGCGCCCTTTTACTTTCATGTTGCCTAACACCCGCATCAAATCGATGCTTCCGTCGTTCTCGCCGGAGCGGTTGACGACAACATTGATCTGCGAGTCTCTTTCCATAGACAGGGAAGTGTTCTCCTTTCCCTGCTGAAGTTTATCAGACACAGTTGTAATTTCCTTTCCCGAAAGTTCCTTAATCTGCAACAAAGCACCGATTTTACGGTGCTCTGTGCAGTATACACTATTTTACGAAGTGTGTCAATCGTCAACGCCTCTGCGCGAAAGTCCGCAGAGCCCGGCGCAAAATGCCTGCGCTACCTCCACTGTGCGTAGAAGTATGCCGTGGTGCCGTTCACGGTCGTTTTGGCGATGTTCTCGCCGTCGACATACAGCGCGTAATCGCCGCCCGCAGGCACCGAGGTCGCCCAGTATTTATTGCCGTTTGCGTCCTTCACATACCACTTCTTATCGTAATCACGGTACACCTTCCAGCCGACGAACTGTTTGCCGTCCCTCGAGAACCCGAGCTCCTGCGTGGTCAGTGTCTTTGTCGTAGTTCCGTACGGCACCTGCGTCATCTTCGGGGAGCACGACGAGTTGTCCGTCAGGTAGTATTTCACAAGGAACTTGTTCGGGGATGCCCACTGCGCGTACATGTGCACAACCGTGCCGGCAGGCGCTGTCCTGCTCACCGACTCGCCGTTGACATACAGGTTGAAGCCGGTTCCTCCGGAAAATTGCTGCGTGCCCCAGAAGGTGCTGCCGTCCGGGTTTTTCACGGACCATTTTCCGTCGTACTCGCGATACACGGTCCAGCCGATGAAGCGCTGTCCGTTCCGCTCGAAGCCGAGCTCCTCGATGGTGAGAGTCTTCTGGCTCACGCCGTAGGTCACCGTCGTGGTCATCGGCGACGACGCCTGATTGTTCGCGACATGATACTGGATGGTAAATGTGCTCGCGGGTTTCCACTGTGCGTAGAAGTGCGCCGTGGTGCCCGCAACCGTCGTTTTGCCGACCGACTCGCCGTTGACATACAGTGCGTAGTCGCCGCCCGCAGGCACCGAGGTCGCCCAGTACTTGCTGCCGTTTGCGTCCTTCACATACCACTTGTTATCGTAATCGCGGTACACCTTCCAGCCGGCAAACTCGCTGCCGCTCTTCGAGAACCCGAGCTCCGAGATTGTGAGCGTCTTCTGGCTCACGCCGTAGGTCACCGTGCTGGTTCTCGTCGATGCCTCTGCATCGTCGGCCGAATAGTATTTCACGGTAAATGTATCCGCTTCCCACTGCGCGAAGAAGTGCGCCGTGGTGCCCGCAACCGTCGTCTTGCCGACCGATTCGCCGTTGACATACAGTGCGTAATCGCCGCCCGCAGGCACCGAGGTCGCCCAGTACTTGCTGCCGTTTGCGTCCTTCACATACCACTTGTTATCGTAATCGCGGTACACCTTCCAGCCCTTGAAGTGCTTGCCGCTCTGCGAGAAGCCGAGCTCCGAAATCGTGAGCGTCTTCTGGCTCACGCCGTAAGTCACCGTGCTCGTCTTCGAGGAAGGTGCCGCATTGTCCGTCTGATAGTATTTTACGGTAAAGTCGCTGGTGGTCTCCCACTGCGCGTAGAAGTGCACGACGGTCCCGGCTACCGTTGTCTTGCCGACCGACTCGCCGTTGACATACAGCGCGTAATCGCCGCCCGAAGGCACCGTGGTCGACCAGGACTTGTTGCCGTTTGCGTCCTTCACATACCACTTGTTGTCATACTCGCGGTGAACTCTCCACCCGAGGAACTTCTTGCCGCTCTGCGCAAAGCCAAGCTGCTCGACGGTGAGCGTCTTCTGGCTCACGCCGTAGGTAACCGTGCTCGTCTGCGTCGATGCGGCGCTTGTGTCGGTCTCGTGATATTTTACGGTAAATGTCGTGATCTCCTCCCACTGCGCATAGAAGTGCACGGTGGTTCCCGCAACCGTCGTCCTGCCGACCGACTCGCCGTTGACATACAGTGCGTAATCGCCGCCCGAAGGCACCGAGGTCGACCAGTACTTGCTGCCGTTTGCGTCCTTCACATACCACTTGTTGTCGTAGTCGCGGTACACTCTCCAGCCGAGGAACTTCTTGCCGCTCTGCGCAAAGCCGAGCTGTTCGACGGTGAGCGTCTTCTGGCTCACGCCGTAGGTCACCGTGCTGGTCAGGCCGGACGCCGCCGCGTCCTGCGTCTGATAGTATTTGACGGTAAAGGTGTCCGTGGTATCCCACTGTGCATAGAAGTGAACCACCGAACCGGCCGCGGCGGTTTTCGCAACCCACTCGCCGTCCGTGTACAGCGCATAGCTGCCGCCCGAAGGCACCGAGGTCGCCCAGTAGCAGCTGCCGCCTGCGTTCTTCACATACCATTTTCCGTCGGATTCGCGGAAGACCTTCCAGCCGAGGAACTTCTTGCCGGGCTGAACAAACCCGAGCTCCTCCGCCGTGAGCGTATTCTGGCTGTAGCCGTATACAACCTTGCTCGTCATCGCCGAAGCCGCCGCGGTTTCGGATTCGTGGTAATTAACCGTAAAGGTGATGGTCTCCGTGCTCTCGGTGTTGTTGGCCTTCTCAATCTGCGACGGGACATAGACGGTACAGTTGGTGAGCTTGTTGTTCTTCACCGAACCGCTCAGCTGCTGTGTGTTGCCGTACGCCACGATTCCGTACTTTTCGGCTTCGAGAATCGTGTTGCCGGTGATGTTTATTTCGCCGCGCAAAATGTAGATTCCGTTCGTTCCGGCGTTCACAATCGTGTTGTCCCAGACCGTGGTATCATACACATCGCCGAGGTAAATTCCGTTGGTTCCGCTGTTGGTGACGGTATTGTCCTCAATCGTAACCTCGGATCTCTCAATCCACATTCCGTTGTTGCCGGTATAATCAATCGTGTTTCCGACGATTCCGTAGATTACACTGTCCGTCACATAGATGCCGGCAGTGCCGGGAGCGGTAATCCGGTTTCCGTCGATGAGACCTTCGCTTCCGCTCGCAAAGCGAATCGCCGCCAAGCCCGCGTTGGTAATCGTGTTGGTCATAACGGCCGCTTCGGAGTTATAGAAGTACAGCGCGTTCTCTCCGACATGCGAACCGGCCGGGTAGGTGACCGTGTTGGCGTTAAAGCTGACCGTGGAGTTTTTGCAGTTGAGAATCATGCGGTCGCTTCCGGTAAAGGTGTTGTCTCGGATGGTCAACTCCGAGGTTTTCATCTCAATCAGATCGAGTACCGCGCTGATATTGCGGCTTCCGTGGCGCACATTGTTTCCGAACACCTCGAAGTCGTAGCACTGCTCCGCCCGCAGGAACGCATGGACATCGGTCGCCGTGTTGTTGTAAACCGAGCCGTCCTCCATGCCCGCGAGAATCACGCAATATCCGTCGATTCCGGAAAATGTATTGCCCTTGATCTCCACATTCCGGCATTTCTGCGAAGCGATATGATGGTTTCCGACGCCGGAGGGAACATTCCGGAAGGTACAGCCGGATATCGTAACGTTTTTGCACGGCGTCCCGTCGATCGGAACCGCCTCGTCCGCATTGCCGATGCCCGGAAAATCAAGCTGAATGGCTTCCGAGATATACACGTCTCCGCCGGTCTCCCCGTCCGAGTCGGCCGCCGGTACGAAATCGCGGAACACCGAGTCGCTTATGGTGACATCCTTCGTGCCCGCCAGCTCGATAAAGTGGTAGCCGCAGCACTCCGTCAGCTCGGTCGATGCGATTGTGATATTCTCGCCGTGGTAGAAGAAGAACAGACTCTTCGAATACAGGCCGCGCCCGCTGCTGTCCTTGCTTGTCACATTGCCGTCCCATTTTCCGCCGCGGATTACGATGTTGTGAATGGCCTCGTAGCCGCCCTTCGCGGTCTCACCGGCCTGGAGCGTTCCGTTCCGAAGCATCGGACACCGGTCGTCGGTCCGAATGATGACGGCGTTGTCGTCGAGCCAAAGCGTCGTGTCGGAGTAGATTCCGAGGTCGCGGCTGATATGGTATTCGCCGGCCGGGAGGTAGACGATAATCGGATTCGTCGAGCTCCTCGCCAGATTCAGAGCCTTCTGAATCGCGGCATAGTCATCCTTGCCGTCGTTGGGTTTCGCACCGATCTCGGTTATCGTCACATCGATGACGCCGTCCTCCGTCCAGACCGCATACAGATGCACGGTCTCGCCGGCTCCCGAGGTGTCGCGAAGCCATTCCTTGTCGGAGATCAGCGCGATATTGTCGTCCGTGTAGGTTTTCGACCACTCTCTTCCCGAGGCGCCGCGGACGAGCCACTCGCCGGTTCTCTCCTTCTGCGCCTTCCACCCGAGGAAGATGCATGAATCCTTGCGGAAGCCGAGCTCGGCGACGGAGAGAATCTTCGTTCCGTTGACCTTGTCGACGGTGGTCACGGTCGAGTGCGCCGCAGCGTCCTCGTCCCGGTGGTATTTTACGAAAAATGTATTTTCCGCCCACTGTGCATAGAAGTGCACGGTGTCTCCGGCATACGCCGTTTCGGCAACATAACAGCCGTCGCCGTACAATTGATAGCTGCCGCCCGAAGGCACCGAAGTCGCCCAGTAGCCTTCCTGGCTGTTCGCATCCAGGACGCGCCACTTCTTATCGGACTCGCGGTATACCTTCCAGCCCTTCATCGCGAGCGTTCCGTTCGTGATTCCGAGCTCGCCGCTCGTATAGGTCTTGGTGTTTACGCCGTAAGTGACACTCTGCGTGCGGCTGACTGCCGCCGCGGAATCGCTCGGATGAAACTTGATTGTGAAGCCCGTCGAGTCAATCCACTGCCCGTAAAAATGTACCACGGTACCGACCGGCGCCGTCTTGGCTACGATGTCGCCGTTCGGATACAGATAATACTGCGTGTCGGCGTTTACATTCGACGACCAGGTCATGCCGCCGTCCGCGGTCTTCACGGCCCAGCTTTTGTCGTACTCGCGGTATACCTTCCAGCCCCGGAAGGTTCGGTTCGCGTCGTTAAATCCGATCTGCTGATAGGTGAGCGTCGGCGTGGAATACCCGTAATAAACCTCGGTGGTGCTGCCCGCCGGCGGGTAGTTGTCATGGTCGTGGTAGCGAATCGTAAACTTGACCACATCGTCCCAGGTGGCATAGAAATGCACATTCTCGCCGGCATTGACGGTACCCCCAACGGAGCATCCGTTGCCGTAGGTGACATAGGAGTAGCCGGTCGACAGTGTCTTTGCCCAGCCTTCCGTACCGTCCGGCTTCCTAACTCTCCAGGTCTGATCCTTCTCCCGGTAGATTCTCCAGCCGAGGAACCGCTTCTCCTTGGAGGTAAAGCCGAGCTCCTCGACGGTCTTGGTCTTCGTGTTTACTCCGTAAGTGACCGTCGTCGTGGTTCCCGACGCCGCGGCGTTTAAGTCCGCATGGTAATACACGACAAACACGCCGGAATCTGCCGCTGCGGCCGTCACAACCGCAGAGAGACCGGCGAACACAAAAAGTAATGCAAGCAGTAACAAACATGTTTTCTTTTTCATAGTCTGCCCGATGCACCGCACCCGGTGCATCCCCCTCCTTCTTTGCCTATTCTCCTTTTCACAGTCCTTTCGGACCTCCTCGCTTATATTACATTTTCATTATACAGGAAATGCAAACCCCCAAGCAAGGATAATTGTTCAAAACTGCTCATATGACGCTTTTTACTGCATTTTCGCGCCGCATATTGCGTCTTTTTTGCGGCTGCGCATAGGGAAGCACCGCTTCCCGCGTCTCCTGTTCCCCCCTTTTTCAGGCAGAAAACGCAAAAGCTGCCTTCCTTTTCGGAAAGCAGCAGAAGACCTTTGTCACCCGGCCGGATGCGCCGGGCGGGCATACCGTTTGCGAATCATACGGAACAGCCCGTTACACCGCTTCCACAGAAAAAACGAAATCCGCTGCTTCCGGGACATCCACTCCGGGGCCCGTTTGACCTTTTCAAACTCCGAAACCGCCAGACGATACATTTCATCCTCGCACGGTTCCACAAGAACGATAATATCCCACGCCCGAAACTCCGGAAAATTGTCCGGATTCCCGGTATAGCCCCACTTCCGCAAATCCTCCCTGCGGGCAAGCGCCGCCTCAAGCCCCTGATACAGGCGCTCTTTCGTCTTGTTTACCGAAATACTGCCGGGGCGTTTTCGATACACATACAGGCACTTGTCGGAAAACACGCTCTTTCGCGAAGCGTGAATCAGTTTGTATGTCGTGGCGATGTCCTCGTACACTTTCCCGACCGGATACCGGATTCCCTCGAACAGGCTCTTTCGATACAGCTTGTTCCATGCGAGCTCAGGCCCTATATCGACGGCTGTGGACCAGTCGGCTTCCCCTTCGCGCCACCCCGGAACAGCGACCTGCTCCGTCTTCCCGTCCCGGTATTTGCAATACCGGAAAGCGACCAGATCGGCGCCTGTCTCCTGCGCAAGGGCAAAGGGCGCGGAACAGAACTCCGGCAGGACATAGTCGTCGCCGTCCACAAACATCAGCCATTCGCCGCGCGCGTGTTCGATTCCGAAATTGCGCGCCGCGGAAAGTCCGCCGTTTTGCAGGTGAAAAACCCGAATTCGCCCGTCCTTGTATTCCTCCGCGATCACACCGCTCCGATCCGTCGATCCGTCGTCAATCAACAGGATTTCCGTCTCCGGCCCCGTCTGCGCAAGCAGGCTTTCGATGCATTGCCGAACATACGGTTCCACATTGTAAATCGGCACAATCACAGAAATCATCGGCAAACCCCCGCAGTATCAAAGCTCCTTCAGATAATTCATGAAGTTCTCTTTGTTTTCAATCGCCGACACGGTAGGTCTTCCGAGATCCTCACGGGCGCCGATGGAGCATTTTACTTCAATCATGCAAAGCTCGTCTCCGGCCTTCGCATTCGTAAGCTCGCGATCCAGCGCCTCGAAGCTGTCCACGGAAACGACCTTCGGATATCCGCACGCCTTTGCCACGGCTACCAGGTCGACGGAGCCCGCCACGGTAGGCATACCTCCGACCGTCTCGTGGGAGGCGTTGTTAATCACAATGTGAATCAGGTTCTTCGGGCGGATTGTTCCGATTACCGCCATCGCGCCCATGTGCATAAGCACCGCGCCGTCGCCGTCCACGCACCAGATTCTCTGCTCCGGCTTGTTGATCGCAACGCCGAGGGCGATGGACGAACTGTGTCCCATGGACCCCACCGTCAGGAAATCATACTTGTGGCTCTGGCCGTTCGCCGTTCTCGTCTCAAAGAGCTCGCGGCTCGCCTTGCCGGTGGTGGAGACGATCGGGTCCTCCCCGCTTGCGGCCACGATATGCTTGATAATCTCCTCGCGGACCATCGTGTTGTCGTTTTTGTACTCGACCTTCGGCGCGTCCGAAAGTCCGCCTGCGCGGATGACAAATGCGACATCCCTGCCCTCCGCAAGAATTCCGCGGAATTTCTCCATCGCCGCGGCAACCTCTTCGTCGGTCGTCTCCTTGCCGACGACGAACGACTCGATTCCCATGTCCTCGAGAAGCTTGATTGTCACTTCCCCCTGGTAAATGTGCTGCGGCTCATCGTGCACGCCGGGCTCTCCGCGCCAGCCGACGATAAAAATGACCGGGATTGCGTATACCTTGTCGTTCAAAAGCGACGCAACGGGATTGATCACGTTGCCCTCGCCGCTGTTTTGCATGTAAACTACCGGAACCTTGCCCGTTGCAAGATGATAGCCCGCTGCCAGCGCGGTGCAGTTTCCCTCATTTGCCGCAATGACATGATGGTGCGGATCGATTCCGTACCGGTCCATCAGATAGTTGCAGAGCGCCTTCAGTTTGCTGTCCGGCACGCCGGTATAAAAATCAGCTCCGAGTATCTCGGTAAATCTGTCTACTTTCATTGCTTACTCCTGTTGTCCGAACCGGACAATCTCTCCTGTTCTCAGTTTTTTCCCTCGGTCTGCGGGAGAATGATCTCCTCGATGATGAACTTCGCCGTCTCCTCGATCTTCGCGAAAGGCACGCGTTTCGGAAGCGTCACGCCGAACGCCTTCTGCGCCTTCGCGATCAGGCCGTCCGTGTAGATCAGGGTGCCGTCCGTCACATCCTCGACGCCGTCGAGCGCCATCGATGCGCGGTTCGCTTTGTTCATAACCTCGTAGGAAAATACCGACTCGTCGATGCGTGCATCGAGCGCGCCGTCGAAATAGCCCACCGTGACCGGATATCCTCCGAGCTCGCCGGCAAATCCGGGCGTGAACACCCGCTGGTTCTTGCCGGTGCGGATCGCCGAAATCACCGCCGAGATAATCTGATAATTCGAGGAGGCGTTCATCATGTTGCGCGTCTGATCGACGGGCATCGGAATCTTGCAGGCTGCAAAGATTGCCTCGTGCGAAAGCTGCTTCTCCTCGCCCTTATAGTAAATCTTAAGCGGAAGATCGACGCCCTCCGTCTGGCCCTCCTTGCTGATACATACATCGTGGAAGTGCCCTGCGGCAAACATCACATCGACATTCCAGAAGTCCCCGACTCCGAGCATCTGCGCAATCGCAAACTTCATGCGGGGAACCAGATGGTTCAGGTTGCCCGAGCCGAAATCGGGATACGCCTTGCCGGCGCTCTTAAGCCACGGGATGACCGCGTCGGAGTACGAGGTGTTGATGACCACTGCGTCGGCCGCCGCTCTCTCGCAGGCTTCCATGACATTTTTCGTAAACCGGATGGACAGCGGGCTCCAGATTCCGTAGGCTCGCACATTGCTCCAGGAAATGCTGCCGTACTTAAGGCCGGGGTATGCGCGGCTGGAGTTCACGATGAAATCCGGCTTGTGCTTTGCGATAGCCCGTTCGATGGAATCGATATCCTCCAGATTGACGTCTCCCTCGACCTCGATCTTCGACTTGTTGACGCCGCGGATCAGTCCCGCAACGCGGGCGATATTGACCTTCGTCTGCATCTTCGCGCTGTCGCGTCCCACGACAACGATGCCAAGCGAAGGGTCGTTGCTGCTGAGCAGATAGTCCAGCAGGTAAGCGCCGACGCTGCCGAGGCCGATGATCATCACCTTGACATTTTGCTCTTTTACATGCTTCTCGACAACCGCGAGACGTTCCTTCAACGATTTCATTTCTCGTCCTCCCAGTATTTTCGAATCTTTCGATAGTCCTCTCTCGTGTTGCAGTTGGTCCACCGGTGAAGCCCGACGAGCTCAACCTCCGGCGCGAGCTCCAGGTAATTGCGGACAATTATGAGGTTTGTTCCCCCTTTGTCCTCCGCAAAGAAGCGCTCGTTCGCCTTGCGAAGCGCATCGATGTCGGTAAATTTCCAGGTCTGCCCGGAGTTTAAGATGCACGAGAACGGCTCGTCGATCGTCAGGAGCCCGTGGCTGCTGTTAAACGCGTAGCGGTATTCCCCGTCGGCATTTTGGTAAAGCACGACGGCCTTGTTTGCGTAAATGGGTTCGAAGGTGTAAGTTAAAACACTCTTCTCCGCGCTCACAACCGCATGAAACGACGCGTCGTCGACATCCAGATCGCCCTCGATAAAGAGCACCTCCGAAACATCCTCCCGGAGAATCTCCGCAAGGCCGAGGTACAGGCTGTATCCCGACGCAAGATCGCTGTAATGCGTGTTTTCAACGAGGGTGATCTTGTTCCTGTACTCGGACTCAAGCGCTTGGCAATACGCCTTCAGCTCGCCGAATTTATAACCCCCCACGACCGCGATGCGGTCCGCGAAGGAGCATTTTTCGAGGAGATGATGAAGCAGTGTCGCCTCACGGTCTTCCTTCGGATAGATCGCCTTCAGTTCCTTGTTCTGCTCCGGAATTCCCTCGTTAAACCGGCTGGAAATGCCGGCCACCGTAATTATTGCTGCCTTCATTTCATCCCTTCCGATTCTGTTTCAGATAGTTTTCGATGCACTCGCCGAGTCCCTTCTCAAGGCCTACCGCCGGTCTCCAGGAGGTGCGTGTGCGAATCTTCTCGGTCGAGAGGAGTCGGCGCTCCGGATCCGATGCGCGGTAGCCGTTAAACTCGATCACGGGGTCGGTGATGCCCATCTTCGCCGCGCACATTTTCGCGAGATCGATGATGGAAATCTCCTCGTCGGTAGCGACATTGTAAACCGTTCCGTCGAGGGCGGAGTCGGTGTTTGCCAAAGCCAGCACAGCGCTGCAGCTGTCGTAGTTGTTGAGGAAGGTTCTGCGGTTCTTTCTGGAGTTCTCCAGAAGCACAACCTTGCCGTTGTCGCGGAAGCTGCTGATGATGAACGGAATGATGTGTTTCGGGTATCTCTCATCCTTGCTGTAGACATTGGCAAAACGGATCGAGCAACCCTTGATCTTCCCCTCATCCACGACATCCTTCATGAAAAATTCGGTGAGGAGCTTGCCGGTCGCGTAGCTCGTGCGCTGGCTGTGCTCGGCGACGGCCATCGTGAGGTAATCGTCCTCGCGGACACCGCCGTTCTCGTTCCACGAATTCATGGAGTACACCTCGGAGGTCGAGCAGTTGATATACTTCTGCGCACCCACGCGAATCGCCTGCTGCAGGAAATTGTTCATACCCTCGACATTCGTCTCAAAGGTCTCGTACACATGGTAAAAATGCTCCGTGTGAACAACCGCCGCGCAGTTGATGTAGATCACCTCGTCGTAGTTGCCGGCAATCGCAGCAACCCGCGACTCAAAATCCGCCATCTGCTCCGCATTGTTGATGTCATACTCGAAAAACTCGAATCTCGGGTCATCGATGTGATCCGCCACCGTGTCGATCGAGGACGCATAAAAGTTGTCAAAACCGAGGATCCGGTCCTCGCTCCCGTCAACCAGGATCTGACGAACCAGCTCATTTCCGGTCATTCCGGTCACACCGCTGATCGCATACAATTTCTTCATTCTTTCTCCGCCTTTCAAAATGTTTTATACCTACTGATTTCTGGGGTTAATCTCAGTTTTGCCCACAGGACAATACCGCAATTATTGGAAAAATGAATCTTTTCATAGGCTGCACCTCCCTAAACGCCTCTGGTCAACCTCGTTTTGTAAAAGGGGTCGATTTCCTCCGGGAACAGCGCCTGTTCCGCCGCGACGTCGTACTCGGTCGCGCGCAGCTCGATCCGCTTCGAAGGAAGCGACAGCACTGCGTACTGTGCGTAAGGATTTTGATTTCGCGGCTGCCCGACGGAACCGGGATTGATAAAGGTCACCGCCTTTTTGTTGCGAAGCTCCGGATTCTCCACCGGATAGAAATGGCTGAAGCAGTGGGAATAATGGGAGTGACCGCTGAAGACGAAATCATACTCCGCATACTCTCCCCGCAGATTTTCGGGGCTTATGCTCTTCCAATACACGTCCTCCAGCGATCCGTGAACCGCAAGACACCGGTATTCGCCGAGACAAAACTCCGAAACTCCGTCTCTGCACATCTCGGTCTCAATGTAGCGAACCGCCTCCGGCGAGACATTTTTCGCCGTGTACCGCGCCATGACGCGGCCGCGGTCCGTGGATAGCCGTTCCAGTTCCCTGTCGATCAGGAGTTTCTCATGGTTGCCCCAGATGTTGACAAGCACCTTTCCCTTCCACTCCGTCTCGCTGAGCTTCGCAATCTTTTTGATGATGTCGTCGGACCGCATGCCGTAGTCGATGTCATCGCCGAGCAGGATAATCCCGGTGAAATCCTCCCCGCGGCAATCCGCGAAGACCGCATCGAATGCACTGACATTTCCGTGAATGTCCGAGAGAATCAGATACTTTTCCGCCACTGTCCTGCCCCCTGTCCTGTTACAGCTCGTCGATCAGTCGAATGATGTCCTTAAACGGCATCAGGCGGGAATCCACTTCCTTCGCTCTGTGCGCGCGCAGGATATCCTCCGCGGTCTGGCGCATCACCGGGAACGCCGCTCTCATGAGCTGGTTCGCGTAGATGACGATGTTTACGCCGTGCGACGCAAGCTCCTCCTCGGTCACCTGATTGAACGAGGTCGGCACGACAACAATCGGCGTCTTCTTATCCTTCTCGCGGAATTTGTCGCAAAATTCGAAAATCTCCGCGGGATCCTTCTTTCTGCTGTGAATCATGATACCGTCCGCGCCGGCCGCCGTAAAGGCAAATGCTCTGGTGAGGGCGTCCTCCATTCCTCTCTCGAGGATCAGGCTCTCGATGCGCGCGATAATCATGAAATCGTCGGAGAGCTGCGCCTTCTTGCCGGCGGCAATCTTGGCGCTGAAGTTCTCGATGCTGTCCTGCGTCTGCACAACCTCGGTGCCGAACAGGCTGTTCTTCTTCAAGCCGGTCTTGTCCTCGATAATCACGGCGCTCACGCCCATTCTCTCGAGGGTGCGCACATTGTACACAAAATGCTCCGTCAATCCGCCCGTATCACCGTCGAGGATGATCGGCTTCGTCGTAACCTCCATGATGTCATCGATTGTGCGAAGACGGGATGTCATATCGACAAGCTCGATGTCGGGCTTGCCCTTGTCCGTGCTGTCGCAGAGCGACGACACCCACATGGCGTCAAACTGGTCGAGTTTTCCGTTCTCCGCCTCGACGACCGTCTTCTCGACAATCAGTCCGGTCAGACCGGAGTGCGCCTCCATCGTCTTGACAACCGGTGTCATCTCAATCAGCTGGCGAAGTCTCTTTCTTCTGTACTCGGGCATCGACAGCTTCTCGCGAAGTCTCTGATCCACTTTCTTTACGCTTTCGCTGTATGTATACGGAACATCAATAATCTGTCCGCCGTATGCGGAAAGAAGCTCCTCAACATGCGCGCGCACGGCGCTCTCCGCGCCTTCCTTCCAGTTGTCGCCGTGGACAACATAATCCGGATGCAGCGCCTCGATCACATCGTCGTAAAGCATATTATTCTGCATCACGACTTCGCTCACGCCGGGAAGGGAGCGATAGAGCTCCATTCTCTCACTCTCCGTAGTCGTAGGGAACTTCGTGCAGCGAATCATCTCGCGGTCGCTCAGACATCCGACAATCACGCGGCCGTACTCCGCCGCATGCTTGAGAATGTTCAGATGACCGTCGTGGATTACATCCGTTCCGAAGCAGGTGTAAACTGTTTTCATGTTATGCTGTCTCCTTTTTATTCATTACTCTCTTGATTATATAAACGGCGCATTTCATCAGCACATTGACCCCCAAAATCAACACGGAGACAAACGCCGCACATTCCAGTTGCATCTGTCCTTCAAACGTCGTAATCATGAGCGCAATCGGCTTCGTGGTTACATTGGCGAGGAAGGATACCGCCGAGATCGTCATCATGCAGTTGACGAAGAAATAGCTGAACATCTCCGCCATGGTCCCGAGGGACAGCGGCAGAATGACATCCTTTATGATTTTAAATTTGCCGATTCCCATCGTCGACCCGACATCCTCCAGATTTTCGTTGATCTTTCCGAAGGTGTTGTACGCCATCAGGTACGGCGACGAGAAGAAGTGCATCATGTTGACGAGGAACAAAATCGCGAAGGTTCCGTAAATCGGCGACGACTTAAAGAACATCACATACGAAAGTCCGAGCACCAGGCCGGGAATCGCCAGCGAGGTGATTGACATCAGATGAAGCACATAGCTCAGCTTTGTCTTATTACGCGCAGTCATGTAGGCGTTCAGCGTGGCAAATGCCGTTCCGACGGACGACACGACGAACGCAATCAGCAGGGAGTTTTTGAGGTACACAAGCGCCTTCATGTTGACAGCCTGCCGGATGTTCTTCAGGGAGAACGACATGTCAATCGGATACTTCTTCACAAACCCGAGAACCGCGAACGAGCCGATTGGCAGGAACACCGCCAGAATCACGATGCCGCACAAAATCCACGCGACGATTTTGCGAACCTTTCCGTCGCGAATCCGGTACGGTTTTCCGACGAACGCGGCATTGCCCCTGTCGCGGTTCGTCATGTCGAGGATACAGGTGATAAACACCGGAACAAGAAGGATTACGCCGATTACGGCGCCCTTGCCGAACTCCAGCATTCCGATGACATCCTGGTACATCATCACCGGCAGCGTCAGATATTTTCCGCCGACGATCAACGGGACGCCGTAGTCCGTGATAATCATCGTAAATGTTGCAAAGATAACGGAAATCAACGGTTTCCGCAGGTACGGAAGCGTGATTGCGAAAAATTTGTCCTTCGCCGTGAGGCCCATGACCTCCGCCGCCTCGTAAGGCGTTCCGTCCTCATAGCGAATCACATCGTAGAGCATCAGATATGCGACGGGGAAAGAGTACATCACGGAACCGATGACAATTCCCCAGAAGCCGTACACGCCGGCTTCCAGCCCCAGAAAGCGCGAGAGCCAGCCGTTCTTTCCGAGGATGATAATCAGGCCCATTCCGTGCGAGATGGACGGAATCAGCATCGGCACGGAGAGCAACGTGTTCAGCACGGTCTTGTGCCGGATTGCGGTTCTCGCGACCGCCCAGGAGAGCGCTCCCGCAAGCGAGACGGAAATTGCAGTGGCTACGGCGCCGACACGCAAGGTCTGCTTTAACGCCTTCGGAAACCGCTTGCTCTTCATCATCGAGGTGATATCCGCGGAAGTCATCGTGGAAATCATCCGGATGAGGGGCAGCACAACCGCCACAATCAGGAAGGCGCAGAGGAATATCTGCAGCGCAAGCGAAGGCTTCCACTTTCGTATGTTGAACTTCTGCTTCATTCGCCCACCTCCGGAGACTCACCCTCATCGGAAATCCGGGCGAACTGAATCAGACTCTTGATTTTCGTGTTGATATTTTTAATGACAAAGCGCTTCACATAGTCGTCCGCAGGCGCGTCGATAATGTTCTGCGGCGTATCGAGCTGGTGAATCACTCCCGCATCCATAACCATGATGCGGTCGGACATTGCGAACGCCTCCTCCTGGTCGTGCGTGATGTAAATCATCGTCGTGCCGAACTGCTTCTGAAGGTCCTTTAACTGCGCGCGCAGGCTGAGTCTCGTGTCGACATCCAGCGCCGACATCGGCTCATCAAACAAAATGACATCCGGGTTGAGCGCCAGCGTTCTCGCAATCGCCACGCGCTGCTGCTGTCCGCCGGACAGCTCTCTCGGCTTTTTGTTCATATGCTCCGAGAGGCCGACAATCGCAAGCATCTCCTTCGCCTTCGCCTCGGCGCTCGCACGGTCGTACTCCTTCTTCGTCGCGGCGCTGTTGCGAAGCGCATAGGTGACATTCTTAAGCACCGACATGTTTTCAAACAGCGCGTAGTTCTGGAACACGATGCCCATTTTCCGGGTCGCTGCAGGCGCGTTCGTAATGTCGACGCCGTCCTTTACAATCGTTCCGCCGTCCGCAGTCTCCAGTCCGATGAGAATACGCAAAATGGTAGTCTTTCCGCAGCCGGAAGGCCCGAGAATCGACAAAAATTCCCCGTCCGTGACGGAGAAACTGACATCCTTCAAAACCCCCGCTTTGTCAAATGCTTTCGATAAATGCTCAACCTTGATTTTGTCCATGTTCACTCATACCCCTCGCCGTAATATCGGTGCTTTTCCTGCAGAAATGGGAGGAAGGTGTCGCCTTCCCCCCATGCAAAATGTTCGTTTCTCAGTGCTCCCAGTTCTCAAGCAGACGCTTCTTCTCGTCCGTGGTGTTGTTGCTCATATCCGCGTACTTGATGTTCGTCGGATAGTTGGCAACCTTGTTCTCCTGCTCGACAAACACCTGCTCGGGATAGAAGAGCTCCTTATCCTCGCGAACAAGCGTCGAGTAGAAGAAATCGAAGACATCCTTCACGGCCTTTCTGGTCTCCTTGCCCTTCGGGATTGCATATCCGTAAAGGGAGTACGGGGAACCTTCCTCGAAGAAGAGAAGCTTCAGGTTTGCGCCGTCGTTGATTGCCGTTACGGCCTGCGCCGTCATACCGAGGCCGACACCGACCTCACCCTGTACAAGCGCGTTCACGGGGCCGGAACCGGATTCCGTAAACTGAAGAATGTTTTCCGCAAGCTTATCGAAATATTCAAACGCCTTTTCCTCGCCCCATACATTCACAAGGCTCTTGACAAACATGTATCCCGTGCCGGAGGATTTCGGGTTCGGCATCGAGATCAGGTTCTTAAACTCCGGCTTCAGCAGATCCTCATAGCAGGTGGGCTCTGCGATGCCCTTCGCCTTCAGAACATCGGGGTTGATAATAATCGCACCGCCGTTTCTCGTCTCCGCAAGATAGTGTCCGCCGGGCACCTTGCAGTCATCCACATAGATGCTCTGGTCGTACGAGGACACATCCGCCAGATACTTCTCGACAAGACCTGCATAGCTGAAGTCCAGATCGTAGAAAATGTCCATGTCGGTCTGTGTTCCCTCGGCTGCAAGCTTGGCAGCCAGATTACCCGTCGGCATATACTCAATCGTAATGTCGTAATCGGGGAACTGCTCCTTGAGTCTCTTCAAAAAGTACTCGTTCCGGTACTCTTCCGCGCCGGAATAGATTACCACTTTGTTGCTGTCCTCGTCGTTCGACTTGCCGCATGCGCAAAGCGCAAGCACGGTCATCACGACCATCAGCATGCTCAACATCAGTTTCGTTGCCTTTCTCATACCTTCATTACCTCCGTAGTTTGGGGTTCAGCGGTTCGCGAACATCGTGATGATACACCATAACTGAACCATTGTCAATCAAAAATGCGGTGTTTTTGCCGCATTAATGTTCATTTTTCGCCTCTCCGAGTTCAAAATTGAACTTTGCCTCAGAGATTGATATCGTAGGTCCGGTCGATTTGGCGAAGTTCACGGAAAGTGTCGATCTCCGTGATATCCTCCTCCTCGCACTCCCGGATTTCCACGGTATACCGGTCCCTGCAATAGAGCAGCGGAACCTGCTCCCAGTACCGCTCGCGCCCGCCCGGCGCCTGATAGGTCCGTACGAGATCCTCCGACAGCCTTCGACCGTCCTCCCCGGTCCAGTAGGAAATTCCGAGAAGTCTCCAGATGTTGTCGCCCTCGCCGCCGACCTTCTCCTCGACAATCACGCCGTCCTCGACGACAACGCACCAGTCATCGGTCCGCTCCGTCTTGATTCCGAGAATGTTCGAGCTGTATTGATACCTCTTGACCAACCGCGGCTTTGCAAGCAGCAAATCCGCCTCAAAGACATAGGCGTTCGACAGAAGATCCTTCGCCGCCACCGCCGAGGAGATGTTGTTCGTCTCGTTAAACTGCGGATTTTCCAGAAACCGTATCATCGGATATTTGTAGAGAAGCTGGTCGAACTGCTCGGGGAGATATCCGCGAACAACCCGGATGTCCGTGATTCCCGCCGCAAGGCAGGCGTCAATCAGACTGTCGATAATCCGGTTTCCCTTCACGCGCACAAGCGGCTTCGGCGTGTTCAGCGTGATCGGCAGAAGCCTTGAGCTGAAACCCGCCGCAAGGAAAATCGCCCTCCGCACGCGGTACGGCTCCATCGCCTCCGTGCCGGCCTCCGTGATGCCTTTCTTATCGACCAGCCCGAGCTCCGTCAACTCCTTCACGATCTTGTTGACGTTGCCGAGCGACTGCCCGGTCAGCTCGCAGAGCTGTCGCTGGGTAAGAGCGCCGTGTTCCGAGTAGGCATCCAAAATATCAAATTGTTTTTTTGTAAGCGCCACCTTCGATTCCTCCGGTTCTCTTGCGTGCAAACGACCTGCTGCAATCAGACATCGTAAGTCTTGTCAATCTCCTTGAGCTCGGCAAATGTATCAATCTCGACAATGTCGCTGCCGTCGCACTCGCGAACTTCCACGCGATATCTGTCGCGGCATACATTGAGCGGAACCTGATCCCAGAAAATGTCTCTTCCGCCGGGCTGTTCGAATGTCGATTTCAAATCCTCCGCAAGGCGTCGTCCGGACTCCCCGTCCCAGTACGAGATTCCGAACTCCTGATAGCAGTCCTCACCGCCGATTTTCTGTTCCGCGATGTAACCGTCCTTCATTAAGAAGCACCAGTCGTCGGAAACCTCCCTGTAAAATCCGAGGAAGTTCGAGCAATACTGATATTTTCTCACAACCTTCGGGTTGCGGACCAGCAGGTCCGACTCGAGAATGTATGCGTTTTCCAGATGCGTTCCCGCACACACGGCGGACGAGATGTTGTTCGTCTCGCAGTAGGCGGGGTTGTCGATGAATTGAATCATCGGGTACTTGTAGAGAAGCTGGTCGAACTGCTCCGCCAGGTATCCGCGAACGAGGTAAATCTCCTCGATTCCCGCGGCAATAACCGCGTCAAGCAATCCGTCGATGATTCGCTTTCCGTGCACCCGCACGAGCGGCTTCGGCGTATTCAGCGTCACCGGCACCAGCCGGGACCCGAAGCCGGCAGCCAAAAATACCGCGCGCTTCACGCGGTACGGCTCCATCGCCGACCGTCCCTCCTTCGTCACGGCGCCGTCGGTGATATATCCCTTCTCACAGAGCTCCGAAAGTGTCTTCGCGATTACCCCGTCATCCATTTTGCGGATTTTGCCGGAAAGACTGTCGACGGTCGCCTCCGGCTCCTCGCAAAGGTAATCCAGCACCTCAAACTGCTCTCTTGTCAATTCGCTCATTGCATCTCACTCTCCTTGATGTATCGAATCAGCCGGTGATAGGCCTCTTCCATTCCGACATCCGGCTTCCATCCCAGATTTCGCAGCTTGTCCGAGCAAAGCCGCAGCACCACATCCGGGGCATAGCCGAATACATTTTCCGTCGGAACATCATAGACGACGCGGATTGCACCGCCTGCAATCCGGTTCGCAACCAGCTCCGCAATCTCGCGGATGCTTCGGGTCTCCCGGTCATTGCAGATATTGTAAGCCTCACCGTCCGCGCCGCGAAGCAGCACGGTGAAAATGCCGCGGAGGCAGTCGGTCACATAACAGAAGTTCGAAACCGTCCGTCCCTCCGTGTGAAGCACGATGTCTTTTCCCTCGATGGCGCTTCTCGCGAACTGCATCGACACGCGGTTGTCCGTAAGCGGAATTCCCGGGCCCATCGTAAGAGCGAGTCTCACAATCTTCACAGGCACCTGATACTGGTGGTAAAACGCCGCGCACAGGCACTCGGAGATGCGCTTTCCCTCGGAGTAGGACGACCTCGGGCTCAGCACATCGATGTACCCGAGCACATCCTCCGTGACGGGGTTCCGGCTCTCTTCCGTAACTCCGTACACCTCCATCGAGGAGACATAAACCACGCTCTTCGCCGCGCTGTTTTTCGCGCACTCCAGGATGTGCATCGTCCCCGCAGCGGAAATCTCCAGCGTATCCACCGGCTTCTCAACCATCATTTTCGAGTTGGTGTTGCTCGCGCAGTGAACGATGTAGTCAAATGCCGCGTCCGCGGGGAGCGGCTCCCTCACATCGCCCACGAGATACGCGACGCGGTCGCCGAACAAAAGCTCCGCCTTCGCCCGGTCGCGAACCATCGCATACACCTGCATGGGAATCCCGGTCGCAAGCAGCGTTTCGATGCACAGCGAGCCGATAAATCCGGTCGCGCCGGTCACCAGAACCTTCGCTCCGCGAAGCTTTTCCCAGGCAATGTTTTCATCCGAAACAATGCGTTCAAGATCTTCCGTCAGAACCATTGCTCTCCTCCGTATCCCTCTTGATTCCGCGACTCTTCATGATTCCCTCAAACATATAGAAATCGAGAGGCGTCGTTATCTTGATATTTTCCGCGGGGCCGATGACCTTCGGAACACTCTTTCCGTACATCTGCATCAGCGTCACGGAATCAATTACATCGCGCTCGCCCCTTGCGTAGGAATCCTCGTACAATCCGAGAATCTCCGAGAGGAAGAAACACTGGGGCGCCCGAAGCAGCGAACACTGCTCCCTCGGGATAATCGTCTTGCGATCCCCTTCCTCGCGGTAAATAGTCTCAATCGCCGGCGAACAGACGACCGACGAACCGTTTTCTTTCGTGCATGCGATTGCCCTTGAGATTGTGTCTGCGTCAATCAGAGGGCGGACGCCGTCGTGAATGAGCACGACCGCCTCCTCAAAATACTTCGTGACGCACCGCAGCCCGAGAAGGCGGGATTCGTGGCCGGTCACGCCTCCGGGAATCACCTCCAAAACCTTCGTGAGGTTGTATTTTTCCACAAGCTCTCTCGTGTAAGGAATCCACGGTTCCACGCACACGACAACAATGCCGTCGATTTCTTCATGGGTCTGGAAGGCTTCGATTGTGTAGACCAGAATCGGCTTGCCGAACACCTCGAGGAACTGCTTCGGAACATCCCCCGAATTCATTCGCTTTCCGATTCCGCCGGCGAACAAAACAGCTACATTTTTCATTGACTCACCGCCTCGTTGAAATTCTCAAATCCTTCGACTCTGCCGGTTTCTCACAGCTTCAGGTCCCCCTCCGCAAACGAGCGGGTCCCGTCGTAATAGTCCGTATAGTTGTGCTCGAGATCGAAATACACTTCGCCGTGCTCCGTCGGAGCCTGCACCGGCGTCATGTAATCGCCGTACTCATAGGTCAGAATTCTGTCGTACTCCGCAGGCGCCGCCATCGTGATGTTTTCAAACGGAAGCTCGGTCTTCTCGATAAACCACTCCCTCGGCCAGAGGAAGTTGCTGAGGTTATAGTACATCGAGATGCAGCCGATTGTGGATGTCTGCTTTTTGTTGTAGCGGCGAATCCATTTTTCGTAGCGCCGGTAGGCTCTGCGAATCGCCTTGTTGCTCGGAAGCAAAATGCAGCTGATGCGGTGCTTGATCTTCGTCTTTAAGGAATGCCTGTTCAGACGATAGTAGTACTTCGCATAATAGATGAACTGCATCATCTTGAGCGCGACAAATTTGTGAAACGCCCGCGCAACCTTGCCGTCGGGCACATTGTCAATCGGGAAAATGTCGACGAAAACGCCCTGATGGTGCGTGTAGCGCTCCGGGTACTGAATCTGCCGGATGGCCGTCGTGCCGTTTTTGCGAATCTTGGCGTGGCCGTAGAAGTAATCCTCCTCGGTCGAAGGAATCTGCAGAAAATATTCCTTCGGCAGCTCCTCCGCGGCGTACTTGAGAAACTTCTCGTAGTCGTCGCGCATCATGGAGATGTCGATATCGTCATCCCAGGGGATGAACCCCTTGTGCCGAACGGCTCCGAGCAGAGTGCCGCTGTCCGCAAAATAGGTAAGCCCGTGCCGGTCGCAAATCGCGCGAAACGCTTCGAAAATCTCAATCTCCGTGTTCCAGACCGCACGGCGCTTCTCACTCACAACAAATTCCGTTGTATCCATCGCATTCTCCTGTCATTCCTGACTCTGTGTCTTTTTTCCGCCTCTGTGAAGGCGCTTCGTAAATTCCTTAACCGCATAGAGCATCGCGCTGTCCCGGAGTGCGAGAAGCACCGCGAGATAGACGCACCCGCCGACGGCAACCACCGCAATCAGACCCGGGACGTTCGACGGAATCCGGGGGTCCGCAACAAGCACGGCAGCCACCATGACGCCGCCCGCAATCACCTTCTTCCACGAGAGGCGAAGCAGCGTCTTAAGGCTCATATATCCGTCGCAGTGAATCAGGTACAGCGACGAAATCACAATCTCCGCAATCACGGAGGCTATCACGGCGCCTGCGCTGTAGAGCGCGGGAATCAGCAAAAGGTTCAAAACAAGGTTGACGCCGGCGCCGACAAGCAGATACATCGATGTCTTCAGCCGAAGTCCCGCCGGGTTGTAGTACTGGTCTCCCAGTGCGCTGCTGACGGTAATAATCACGATAATCGGCGACAGCAGCTTAAGAAGCAGGATTACGCCGTCGTAGCCCGCTCCGAAAAATGTCGGCACAAACCGGTCGGACACAACGGCGATGCCGAAGGCAAAGCCGAAGCCGATTGTCAGCATGATGTCCGTGGACAGCTTCAGGTTCGCTTTGATCTTGTCAAACTGTCCGGATTGGTACAGGTACGAGCTTCTCGGCCCCATGACCGTATTCAGGGAGACAAAGGCGATGGCCTTGGCGATTTCCACGACCTTCGTCGCCTGCTCGTAAATACCGTTCTCATAATCGCTCGCCGTGATGGCGCCGATCAGCGTCTTGTCCAAAACCGTGTATATGGTAGTCGCCACCGAGGGCAGAAAATAAACAAGCGTCTCCTTTAAGTGTCGCCACGGGTTAATCAGGCTCCGCTTCACGCGGTCGACACACTTGTGCAGGTTCAGCCACAGCGTGATATTTCCGATCAATGTGCCGCCGCCCATGATTGCGCAGTAAATCGGAAGATCGTTCGGCCCCTTGACAAACACAAAGATGGAAACCACTTCCAGGATTCTCACGAGAATCGTCCGCGCCACGATGAACGGGAACATCTCCAGTCCCATATAGAGCCAGGAGATATCGAGCAGCGACGCGACAAGGTAGGTCGACAGAAGGATGTAAATCACCCGGTTGTCGGCGATGCCGATGACAACGGCCCACCCCGCCAGAGCGACGAGCGCGGTCACGGCGCGCAGCGCCTCAATCTCCCAGAACGCGAGGCTTACCTTCTCGCGGCTGTCGCGGTTTCTCGCGATTTCGCGCGTGCCGTAGGCTGCCGTTCCGAGAACCGCAAACAGGCAGAAATACGATTGCACGGAATACGAGTAGCTGAAGATTCCGACATTGTCCACGCCGAGCACACGCGAAATGTACGGCGTGGTGACAAACGGCGTTATGATTCGCAATACCTGGGAAACGGTATTCAGTATAAAATTCGTTCTTAGCCTGTTTCTAGCCATCGCTCAAGAATGCTTCCTTTCCCCTACAAAGATTCCGAATATAATTTATGTGAGCATTCCGAAAGAATCAGTGCGATTCCGAAGAAGCAAAAATAGTTCAAATGATAAAAGGCCGGGTCGATAATGTTAATCACGAAAAAGAACAGCTGGGTTCCGAAGCCGACGCACGCCATAGCCGCAAGCGTCGGGTCCGCAGACGGATTCTTGCAAATCTTCTTCGCACGCCGGTACGACATTCCGAGCAAAACAAGCACCGGCACGAAAATGAGCACAAACCCGACGATACCGGTCTCGCACAACCACTGCAGATAGGTGTTGTGAACATCGTGATGGAAGGTGTTGTATCCCATAAACCGTTCCCAGCCGATTCCGAGCAGCGGTTTTGCCAGGAACAGGCTCCACGCCGTGCTCCACAGATCCAACCGTCCTCCCGAGACATCCTGCCCCGTGGATTCCTTCATGACGAACTTCCGGATAATCCCCTCGTAGCGCCCCAGACCGCCGTTCTTATACAAAATGTATACCACGAGGACAAGCAGGGCTCCCGCAGCGACGAGTACGGAAAGTTTTTTCAAAACCTCCTGCATGCGCCGGGGATCCAGCGACAGCAGAAAGAGGAAGAAAACGACCGCTGCCAGGCAGATGATCTCGGAGCGTCTGTTTTCGAAAAACATCGCGACGATATTTACGGCGCTGAGCACATAAAATCCGATTCCCGGCTTAATCTTCGAAAAGAATACTCTGGACAGTCTCGAAAGCATCGCCATCACAATCACATAATCGGCAAAGGTGATGGAGTCTCCGATCGGGATTCCGTACCCCTGGGCCGCCAGATTTCTCGCCGCCTCCCGCGAGTATGCCGTCACAAAGCGGGCCACCCCGTTCCAATACAGGGACGGGACTGCCCTCACGGCAATGATATAAAGGGACAGCACAACCGACGCAATGTCGATAATCCACAGCACCCGCCGTCCTTCCTTCCGGTTGACCTGCGCGCACATGACGAAGAAACCGGCGACAAGCATATAGATGCTTATGGCGATTGTATTGTCGGAGCGATAGGACGACGGCAGTATCGAAAAGAGCACGCAGGGCAGCACGAACAGCCAGTAACAGATCTTAAACCGCGAAAACGGAGTGATGTATCTGTTCAGCACAATCAAAAATACGGCCGCCGCGAGAATTGCCAGATATCCGTACGATCTTCTGATTCCGAAATCCGCATAAATGCTGAATGTCATAAGAAAAATCGTAAGCAATGTCAACAAACCGTTACTTTTTCCGACATCTTCCGTCAACATCTTTTAAACCCTTCTTCGCTTCGCCAAAAAAGCTTCAATCTCCTGCTGCTCCTTTGCAAGCGTAATCTCATGCATCGCGTCCGGCTTGTCCTTCCGGGGCGTCATATAATCCGCGCCGTAGGAGTTGACCAAAACCTCGTGCCAGCGCTTCGCAATCATCACATCGCAACCGAGAAAATCGATGGTCTCGTACTCCCCGATCACCTCGGCCGGCAGTATTTTCGCCGCGCCCACGCGGGTGTCGTTGGAGCGGTGAACAAACTGCTTCTTCCCCGGGAGGCGCTTCATAAACCATCTCGCCTGCGCAAGGCGCCATCTGTACGGCACAATCTGCGCAGTGTAGACGAGCGCGTTCATCAAAAGCTTCTTCGCGCCCTTGTACAAACCGTTTTTGTTGGACATCTTCTGGTCGGAGATGCGCCGTGTGACAAGGATGAAGAAGTTGGTTCCGGCAATCTTCATTTTCCGCGCGAACGGCTTCTCCGAGATGTAATCATAGACGAAAATGTCCGTCCACACCGGAGGCTTTCCCTCGCGCTTCATCGCAAACTGCGGAAACCGGCTCTCGTTGACAAAGCCGAATTCCGGCGGAAGCTCCGCGGTCTTCATCAACTCGCAGAAGCGCTCATAGTCCGCCCGCTCCATCGTGACATCCGCGTCGTCGTCCCACGCGATAAAGCCCTTTTCGCGGATTGCCCCGAGAAGCGTCCCGCCGTGGAGCGAATACTCGATTCCGTGCTCCGTGCAAAGCTTGTGAAAATACTCAAGAAGAACACGAAGTTCCCCCTGTATCGCGGCAATATCCGTTGCCATCTCTTCCTCCGTAATCAAAACATGTGCTGCGGAACGCGGTCCTGTTCCGGCGGCAGCTGCATGTAATCGCCGAACTGTTTCGTGAGATACCCGTCGTATCCCTCGATAATCTCAAACTCCGTCGTCTCGAACGCGTGCTTCGTATACCCTTTGACAATCCATTCGCCGTAGCGCAGACCGAGCAGGCGGAAGCGGTCGTTGAAGATGCCGTATTCGGTCCCGCTGCCGTTGCGGCCCCACTGGGAAATGCGGTCGTAGGTGCGGAACATTTTGTCTTTGCTTCGCAGCTTGCCGAGCAGGCTCGACACGCCGATCAAAATGCGATAGAGGAAGGAGTAGTTCCCCTCCTTCTCGTTGTTGCGAAGCATTCCCTGAAGAATCTTCAGGCGCCATACCTGGAGCTTCGCCTTAAGCTTCCCCTCCGGCGCCTTATCGATGATAAAAAAGTCGATGGAGGGAACAAAGCCTTCCGTCTTGTGCGTCTTCCTCGCGCGGTACACCCACTGGTCGCGCTCGAAAATGAACTGCTCCGAAGGGTCCTTCGCAAAGCACTCCGCAAACTTCTCGAAATTTTCTCTCGAGAGCATGATGTCCAGATCGTCATCCCACGGGATGAAGCCCTGATGCCGGATGGCTCCCAGAAGGGATCCGCCGGTAAGGCTGTAATCGATGTTGTGTTTTTCGAGATACTCATGCAAAATAAGCATCAAATCGTAGAGTTCCCGCTGAACCGCCGCTACTCCGGCATTATCGTTGTTCATCTTTTGAAACCTCGCGGACAATTCTTTCGGTGATTGCCGTCGCATCCATTCCGTATTGCTGCCGCAAATACTTCTGGTTGCCGACGCGCACACTGTATTCATCGTTTAAGCCGATTCGCAGGAGCCGCGCCTTCCGGCCCGCCGACTCCGCCATGACCTCGGCAACCGCACCGCCGAACCCGCCGACGATGTTGTGCTCCTCGCATGTCACAATCAGCTCAAACTCCCCGGCAATCTTCTCAATCACCTCGCGGTCGATCGGTTTCACCGTCGGGAAGGTATATACACAGGGGTTGTACCCCATCTCTTTCAACTGCTCATACGCCGCCGTGACTTCCTCGAAAATCGCGCCGGTGGAGAAGATTGCAATCCTCTCACCCTCGTACACGCGAATCGCCTTGCCGATCTCGAAATTGTCGATTCTCTCATGGATTCGCTTCTCGCCGCCGCGCCCCAAGCGCAGGTACGCGGTTCCCTTCGTGCGGGCGAGCGCCTTCGTGCACTCCTCCGCCTCAACGAGATCTGCCGGCGCCATCACAATCACATTGGGAAGCGCACGCAAAATCGCGATATCCTCGGTCGCCTGATGGCTCATGCCGAGAGACCCGTACACAAAACCGCCGCCGACGCAGACGACCTTGACATTGGCCTCGTGATAGGCGCAGTCGTTGCGAATCTGCTCAAGGCAGCGGAGCGTCGGAAAATTACCGATGCTGTAGGTAAACACCGTCTTGCCCTCAAGGGCCATTCCCGCCGCGACCGTGGTCATGTTCTGCTCGGCGATGCCGGCGTTGGTGAACTGGTCCGGGCAGGTTTCCCAGAACGGCTTGAGAACGCCGAAGCCGAGGTCGCCGGTCACGAGCTCGATCTTTGGATCTTCCTTTGCAAGCTCCGTCAAGGTGCGCACAAATGTATCTCTCATTTCGCTGCCCCTCCGATCTCCCGAACCTCCTCGTCGCTTCCGGGCGCGGCTTCCACCCTGCGCATCGTCTCCGGATAGGTCGTGTTCCAGGTCTTCGTAAATGTATGGTCATTGCCGATGTCATCGGCATCCGTATGCCGCGTCGGCTCAGCGATGCCGTCCGGCGTATACGGGTCGACAACGCCCGCGGGAATATTCTTATGCATCTCCGTCACGGCCTCATCGTACTCCCAGCCGTCGTGCGGGAAACGATAATGCCACAGAATATCATTTTGCATATAGGTGACGCCGCAGCCCTTGACAGTGTCGGCGATGATCACCGTGGGCTTGTGCGGCTCCGCGCTGCGCAGCTCCTCCGCCTTCGCGAACGCGCTCTTGAGCTCGGAATGGCAGTTGCCGTTTACCTCGATGACATTCCAGCCGAACGCCTTCCATTTGGCGCCGAAGTCCTCAAGCTCAATCGTGTTCTCGTTGAAATCCAGGCTCTGCATACGGTTGTGATCCACAATCGCGATGAGATTGTTCAGCCGGAAATGGTTTGCGAAAAGCGCCGCCTCCCAGACAGAGCCCTCATTGCACTCGCCGTCGCCGAGGACAACGAACACGCGGTGGTCGTCCTTTCGATCCTTTCTCGCCGCGTACGCCATTCCGCAGGCGGCCGAAAGGCCGTGTCCGAGCGACCCCGTCGAAAAATCAACGCCGGGCACATGATGCGACACATGGCCGGACAGACGGCTTCCGTTCGCATAATGCGTCTTGAGCTCCTCCACGGGGAAGAAGCCCTCCTCGGCAAGCGCCGCGTAGATGCTCGCGCCCGCATGTCCCTTCGACAGGATGAAGCGGTCTCTGCCCTCCCACTGCGGATTCTTCGGATCGTACTTCATGACATCCGCATAAAGGACCGCGACAACATCCGCGACGGACATGATAGCGCCGATGTGGCTTCCGCCGGAGCGATGTGTCATCTCGATGCCGTGCCGGCGAATCAGCCAGGCCAATTGTTCACTGTTGCGATTCATGTATCGTCCTCAATCTTTCGAAACTTGATCAAGCAATGCAAGCTCTTCCTCATCGAGCTTCCACGAGAGCCCCTCGACATTGCCGAGAATCTGCGCCGGACGCTTTGCGCCGACCAAAACAACGGAGCCCTCCAGCTGGTCCAGTATGAACCGGATTGCAACCGCGCTCACCGATTTGCCGTGTCTCTCCGCAATCGGGCGCATCGCCTCGACAATCTCGAGGTTCTTAAGGAGTTTCTCTCCGTGAAAATTCACATAGATATCGCGGCTTCTGCGGTCGTTCGCGGCAAAGGCCACCGAGCGGTCGTATTTGCCGGTCAGAATGCCCTGTCCGAGACTTCCCCAGGTGAGCGGCGTCATCTGGTACTCGCGGTACAGCGTCTCCAGATCGCTCTCGTTCTTCCGGCACGCCAGACTGTATTCATCCTGCACGCTCACAACCCTGCCGGCGAACGGCGCGACCTCCGCAAAATCTTCGCTGTGGATGTTGGAGAGCCCGTAGTAGCGAATCTTTCCGGCCTCCTGAAGCTCCGTAAGCGCTCCGATTACATCCGCAAGCGGCGTCTTGCCGTCGCGGTAATGCACCTGGTACAGGTCGATATAGTCCGTGCCCAGATTTTTCAGCGACAGGTCGATCGCCTGTCGGATATACTCCGGGGAATTGTCGTAAAATGTCGGCCCGTTGCCCGCGCGCACGCCGAATTTGTCGGCGATGATTACATCCTTTCGCGCGGCGCCGAGCGCCTTCCCGAGAACCCTCTCGCTCTGCCCGAGGCCATAGGTGTCCGCGGTGTCGAAGAAGTTCACGCCGCTCTCAACGGCAGCATGCACCGCATCCACAAGCTCCTGCTCCTGCACGTCTCCCCAGCCGTAGCCGCCCATGGGGCAACCGCCCATGCACAACCGCGAGACGACAAGGTCCGAATTTTTCAAAGTGATATATTCCATCTTCTGTCTTTCCTGTTTCACTGCCGCCGGCAATCAGCGGTGCTCCTTCTTGAAGATAAAGCCGAAGGCCTTGCGGAACACCTTCCCGATTGTCTTGAAGAAAATCTCGCAGTCCGTTCCGAAGCCGACGCTCTCCGCATATTTGACGCGCAGCTCGTTCTTTCTCTTCAGGACATATTTTTCGTACATCTCATCGGCGTTGCCCTCGCCGACGATCTCATCGAGGTTGATGAACTCGATGGAGCTGAAATCCGTCACGCCGGGGCGAACCTCGAGAATCTCCTTCTCATCGCCCTCGTACTGCTCCGTGTACCGCAGCAATTCCGGGCGCGGTCCGATGAACGACATCGTTCCGAGCAAAATGTTGATCAGATTGGCCGTCTCGTCGAGCTTGGTCTTTCGCAAAATCGCTCCGACCTTCGTGATTCTGGGGTCGTGCATCGCGGTCGTTCCGCCGCCGATCTGATCGGCATTTTTCACCATCGTGCGGAATTTAAAAATACGAAACGGCTTGTTTTTGTAACCTCCGCGCAGCGGCCGGTAGAAAATCGGCAGCCCGTCCTCGATCAGAATCGCAATTCCGATGATGATGTAGAACGGAATCGCAATGACAAAGAAGGGAAGCGCGATGACCAGTCCGACCACCCGCTTGATATATCTGTTGTAAAGCCCGTCGTAAGCTTTCTTCATTTCCTTTCATCACTCCTGCATTGACATTTGTCGGGGCGGCGCTCAGTCGTCCTTCTCCTCGCCGAGGGTGTCCTCGCCGACTTCCTTCATGAGCATGCGGTAGGTCTCGCTCCGAAGGGCATCCACGCCCTCCTGATGATAGGTGCTTACCATGCTCGCCACAAGGCGCTTGATATCCCTGCTGTTCGCGTATGCGGCGTCCATGAGGTCATCAAGGTCGTCCAGGAAGCGGTTGATATCGAACTTCAGCGGGCATCCGATGTGAATCTTCTCATTTTCCGTCTTGCGGATGCCTTCCTCCGCCATGAGCTTCTCCTCATACAGCTTCTCGCCGGGGCGAAGGCCCGTATACTCGATCTTGATATCGATGTCCGGCTTCAGACCGGAGAGCTTGATAAGGTTGCGCGCCAGCGTGTCGATTTTCACCGGGCTGCCCATGTCGAGAACGAAAATCTCGCCGCCGCGGGCGTTGGTTCCCGCGAGGAGCACGAGGCTGACGGCCTCGGGGATGGTCATGAAGTAGCGGATGATGTCGGGGTGCGTCACGGTGACGGGACCGCCCTTCTCAATCTGCTTTTTGAAAATCGGAATCACGCTTCCGTTGGAACCGAGGACATTGCCGAAGCGAACGGCCACAAACTCCGTCCGGATGTTTCGGAAGAACTCGGCATTTGCCTCGAGGTCGAGCTTCTCCTTGCCGCCGCGTGTGCGTGTGTAATGCGTGAAGAGCTGCGGAATGTCGGCTGCCCTGCCCTCCTTGATCTTCGCGTCGAAGCTCTGGATAATCATCTCGCACAGACGCTTCGAAGCGCCCATGATGTTGGTCGGGTTGACGGCCTTGTCGGTCGAAATCAGCACGAAGCGCTTGCAGCCGTGTACCATGGCCGCATAGGCGGTCTTGTAGGTACCGATGGCGTTGTTCTTAATCGCCTCGCACGGGCTGTCCTCCATAAGCGGCACATGCTTGTGAGCCGCCGCATGGTAGACGATGTCCGGGCGGTACTGCTCGAATACCTGAAACATTTTCCGCGAGTCGCGTACCGAGCCGATCAGCGTCACAAGATCGAGCTCGGGATGCTTCTCCTTGAGCTCAAGCTGAATATTATACGCATTGTTTTCATAGATATCGAATATGATGAGGCGCTTCGGATGGTGTTCCGCAACCTGTCGGCAGAGCTCGCTGCCGATTGATCCGCCGCCGCCTGTGACGAGAACGGTTTTGCCGTGTATGAAAGAGAAGACTCCGCTCATGTCAACGCGAATCGGATCGCGGCCGAGGAGATCTTCGATAGATACTTTTTTGAGATTGGAGACGGACACTTCGCCGTTTACAAGCTGGTACATGCCGGGCAGATTTTTCAGCTCGCACCCGGTCTCCTGACAGATGGCGAGAATGTCTCTGCGCTCGCTCATCTCCGCAGAGGGAATCGCAAGGAAAATCTTCTTGATACGGAATCTCTCCACGCTTGCCATGATGGAATCCCGGCCGCCGACCACGGGCACGCCGTCGATATAGCGCCCCTGCTTGTTCTTGTTGTCGTCGATGATACACACGACGCGGTCGCCGACTTCCTTCGCGCTGTTGATGTCGCGGACAATCATCTGGCCCGCGGAGCCTGCGCCGATAATCATGACATTCGCGCAGTTTGCACCGTGCTCTTTATGCATCTCGCTCTTGAGAAGAAGGAGGAACCGGTACGCAAAACGAATCCCCAGAATCATACAGAACTGGATGATGGCGCCGATGATATAGTAGGATATGGGCATGCGGTGATGCTTCGTGAAGGTGCCGTCCATCTGCCGCATCATCAAGGTGATGCCCGCGGTGTGCATGACCGCGGTAATCATGGATGCAAGGATGGAGCGGAGCAGCTCGCTGTAGCTTGCGAACCGCCAGATGCTCTTATAGAGCCTGAGAATATAGAATATAAACAGGGATGCGACAACATACGCCGGCGTAAAATATTTCCACGCCAGCAGATACTGATCCGGAATCACCGAGTAACGGCAGTCAAAGCGAAGCCACAACGCAAGGAAGTAGCTCATCGAAGCTGCCAGAATATCGTAGATTGCAAGGAAGAGAGAGATTCCGATCCAATGCTCCCGTCCGAAAAACCTATGCATCGGTTTTACTTTTTTATTGCTTTCGCTCATTCCACTATCTGTGCCTCCCGCCGAAGCGGAAGTACCCGCTCTCGCGGGATTTCCTCCCAAGTATTTTCCCCATTGAAGTTCTTTGCTCACGAGACCGTTTCCGCCGTATGGGCGCACTTCTCCCGTCAGATGACGCAGTCATACAGAGTAAGTATAACGCATATCTATGAAAAAATCAAGACTGCGGGGCCGGCGCGGCCGCGGGGTCCCGACAAAGGAAAAACGCCGCTGCTTTGGGGAAGCGCGGCGTTTTTCAGGAGAAGGTATTTTTGTTACTTATGGGGTGTAGCAAAAACTATAATGTATTGGGGTTTACGCCATTATAATACCACAGGATGCCTCTGCCGTGTGCACAAACATTACAAAAACCATAAAAAGTTTTTGTGCAATTTGACGGAGCCCTATCGTAATAGTGTCCAAGTCACATCAAAATATAGTGGCATTTGGCGGAGGTTTTCCGTCATATTAACCAATTGGCGGTTTTTCAGCCCTCGCTGCCCCGCTTCGTCTGTTCCCGGTACCTCCCGCACACGCTGCTGCCCGTGCATCCCTCGCAGCCGCAGGAGCAGCTTCCGCGGCCGCTCCGGCGGTCGCGAATCATTTTGCGGATAATCAGGATGACGATAATCGCCAGTATCGCGGCAACAAGAATCGTTCCGATGTTGTTCGCAAGCCAGTCCATGGCGCACCTCCCCTTTGTTTCCGTAACAAGAGCGAAAAGGCAAGAAAAGCGGTTGCAAGCCCGTTTTTCTTGCCTTTATTTTACTTTTCGTCTCCGTCATCCTCAGGCGTCGCGGTGTCCGCGTCCTTCGCCTCCGAAGCATCTCCGCCGCTCTCCGCCGCATCGAGGGAAATCTCGGTCACAACGGGACCGTCCCCGGTCTCCGGCACGATACCGAACAGGGCTTCGAACTCCTCGCGGGTGATGCGCTCCTTCTCAAGAAGCAGCTCCGCGCAGGCGTCGAGAATATCGCGGTGCTCCGCGATGATTCGGCGCGCATCCTCATAGCAGACATCGATGATACGGCGCACTTCGTCGTCAATCTTGTTGGCGACGGTCTCGCTGTAGCTCTTGGTGTGACCGTAGTCGCGCCCGATGAACACCTCATCCTCGTCCGCGTCATAATTGACAGGACCGAGCGAATCGGAGAAACCGTATTTGGTAACCATGGCGTGCGCAAGGCGCGTCGCCTCCTTGATATCCTGGCTTGCGCCGGTTGTGATATCCGGGAAGACCTGCTCCTCCGCGACACGGCCGCCCAGGGATACGACAATCTGCTGCAGCATCTCGCCGCGGGTGCGGAACATCTCGTCCTCGCCGGGGAGAGGCATGGTGTAGCCTGCGGCGCCGTTGCCGGTAGGGATGATGGATACCGTATATACCGGTCCGACATCCGGAAGCACATGGAAGAGAATCGCATGACCCGCCTCGTGGTATGCCGTGATGCGCTTCTCCTTCTCCGATATGATGCGGCTCTTCTTCTCCGTACCGATGCCGACACGGATGAGAGCGCGCTTGACATCCTCGTAGTTGATGTATGCGCGGTTGTCCTTCGCAGCGGCGATAGCCGCCTCGTTCATGAGATTCTCGAGATCGGCGCCGGAGAAGCCGGCCGTCGACCGCGCGATATGCTCGAGGTTGACATCCTCGCCGAGAGGCTTGTTGCGCACATGCACCTTCAGTATTTCCAGACGGCCGCGCACATCCGGGCGTCCGACTAAAATCTTGCGGTCAAATCGACCCGGACGAAGGATTGCCGGATCCAGAATGTCCACGCGGTTGGTCGCCGCAAGGACGATAATACCCTCGTTAACGCCGAAACCGTCCATCTCCACGAGGAGCTGGTTCAGCGTCTGCTCGCGCTCGTCATGGCCGCCGCCCAGACCCGCGCCGCGGCGTCTTGCAACGGCGTCGATCTCATCGATGAAGACGATGCAGGGAGCATTTTTCTTGGCAGTCGCAAAGAGGTCGCGCACACGGGATGCGCCGACACCGACGAACATCTCCACGAAATCGGAACCTGAGATGGAGAAGAACGGAACGCCTGCCTCGCCGGCCACAGCCTTGGCGAGCAAGGTCTTACCGGTACCGGGCGAGCCCTCCATGAGAATACCCTTCGGAATGCGTGCGCCCACGCGTATAAACTGCTTGGGGTTGGCCAGGAAATCGACCACCTCCTGAAGCTCTTCCTTCTCCTCCTGAAGGCCCGCGACATCCTTGAATGTCGTAGGATTTTCCTTGCCGTCCGTCATCTGCGCACGGCTTCTGCCGAAGTTGAGCACCTGCGAATTGCCGCCTCCGCCGAGCGAATGCCCGAGCACGAGGAATACCAGGATGACGGCAACCAGAATGATCAGGTACGGGAACACCGTGGTCCAGAACCAGCCCGGCTTATCGATCTCGCCGACCACAACCTTGACTCCGGCCGCCTCCGCCTCCGCGACAATCTGGTTCACATCCGTGCAGTAGAACTCACGGACTTCCTTGTCCTTCATGACGACGCGCACCCGGCCGGTCGGAACCTCCTCGTTGGGCGTCACATAGACACCCTCAACATCGGAAGCCTCCATCCATTTCAGATAGTCCGCATGCGTGTACTGCACGGCGTTGCGGTCCGCGAGCCCCGAGTACACCATTGCGAAGATAAATATGCCCAGAAGGATAAAGTAAAACACCATCCCCCGGTACGATCTGGTCCTTCTCACTTGCTTCTTTTTTCCTCCGATTCTTCGTTCGTTATACTTAATTTGCCGATGAACGGCAGCGCGCGATACCGCTGCGCGTAATCCAGTCCGAACCCCACGACAAATTCATCCGGAATCTCAAATCCCGTGTAGTCCACCTTTACATCCGTCACGCGGCGCGACGGCTTGTCAAGAAGCGTGCACAGCCGAAGCGATTCCGGCTGACGGCTCTTGAGCATCTCGAGGAGAAACGCCAGCGTCCGCCCCGAGTCCACAATATCTTCCACGACAATCACATGCTGCCCGCGGATACTTTCGTCGAGGTCCTTCACGATGCGCACGCGCCCCGAGCTCTCCGTCTCGTCGCCGTAGCTCGACACCGACATGAAGTCGAGCCGGATCGGAAGGTTGATCCGCTTCGCAAGCTCTGTCGTGAAAAATACGCTTCCCTTTAAGATGCAGACGAGCTTCAGCTCCTTGCCCGCATAATCCTCCGTGATCTGCGACGCCATCGCACGCACACGCGCAAGCAAATCCTCCTCGGGAATCATCACACTGACCGTCTCCATGTCTTTCCTCCTTCTGTACCGCTGTCGGATTCCGTCTCCGCCCGCTACAGCTCCGTCATCGTAATCACAAGCACCCGCTTCGTCTCCGCAGTCTCGCGGAACACTTCGTTCCCGCGAACGCCGGGAATCCATATGACGGCCGATTCGTCCGCCGTCAGGACGAGCGGAAGTGCATCGCGTTCCCCGCGCGGAAACTTCCGATTGACAAACACATCCTGCACCGTCTTCGTGTGGCCGTCCGCCGTCACCGCAATGCGATCGCCGGGGCGCCTCGTACGCACGACACAGGCTTTGCCTATTGTATCATAATCAAACCGTTTCGTATACTCATTTTCCGGAAAATCTTTGCTTTGTTCGCGGTTTTGCACAGCAAACGACAGAACCCGCGGGCGCTCCCCGTAAAATGTGAGCTTCACGCCGCGCTCCAGCTCGCGCCTCGCAATCTCATGCCGCCCCGCAAACTCCTCCTTCGCGGGCTTCTCATAAATGCAGTGATACCCGCGCACGAGCGTCACGCCGTACGGAAACGACGCCTCGGCGGACACGGCGCCGGCACAAAGCCGCAGCACCATCGCCGCATGCTCATCCGTGAGATCCTTCCGGCGCCCGCACACGGTCGCAAGATAGCGTATCGCCACTTCGCCGCGAAGCGCCTCCGGAAGCGCCAGCAATCCGTCCGCGTCAAGCGCAAGCCCGCGCGACCCGCGCGAAACGCTCCCGTCCTCGGGGCGACCCGACGCAAGGGAAGCCTTCGCCCCGCCGCACAGCGCCGAATACGCTGCGGCGGCCTGCTCGTCCAGCAATCTCCAGGCGGCCGTCAGATGCTCTCCGGCCGAGGCGATATGCTCGCCGGCTCTCGGATTGAGTTCGCGAAGCAGCGGCATCACGCGGTTTCGCAGAAGATTCCGGTCACTGTCATTTTCATAGTTGGTCGCATCCTCACACCACGGCTCGCCGCGAAGCGCAAGCTCGTCGAGGATATCCTGTTTCGTGACGGAGAGGAGCGGGCGAATCAGCCGGATTGATTTTCCGGGGAAGGGCATGCTTTCCGCGGGAATACCCGTCAGCCCGCGAAGCCCGCTGCCGCGGACGAGATGAAGCAAAATGGTCTCTGCATTATCGTCCGCATGGTGCGCGACGGCGACGCAGTCCGCCCCGATTTCCGTCGCAATCTCCGCAAAAATCCGATACCGCTCCGTGCGGCCGGTCTCCTCAAGACCCGTGCCCCGCTCCGCTGCGAGCGCGGGAACATTGACCTTCACCGAGCGAAAATCCACCGCAAGCCGCCGGCACAACGCAGCGCAAAATGCCTCGTCGCGGTCGGCAGCCTCCCCGCGGATGCCGTGGTTTACATGCACGGCGCACAGAGACAGCGACAGCTCCTTCGAAAGCTCCCGCAACAGCAAAAGAAGGCACAGAGAGTCGCTTCCGCCGGACAATCCGACGACCGCCTTGCTCCCTTGTGCCAACAGTTTTTCCTTAGCAATCTGCTCGCGAACTCTGCGCAATACTGCTGTTTCCATACGCACCTCTGCCGCCGGGGCAGCCTATTTGTCGGGCTTCCCGGTCGGTGTCACCGTAGGGCTTGCGCCCGGCCGAAAGATAATCTCGTCCTTGTAAACAAGCCCGAGCACCTCGCGCGCGACATCCTCCATGTAGCTTCTCGTCTGCATGTATGCCTTGCGCTCCTCAATCGCCTTCGCACGGTCTTCCTCCTCCGCCTTCAGGCGAATCAGCCGCTCCTTCTCCTCCAGCTTCCGGTTATACCGATCCTCGGCCGTGCGCTTGAGATAGATCAAGCCGCCGGAGATCAATGTCACAACGATGACAAGCAGAAGGAAGGAGAACAGGCTCCATTCGAATTTGTGATTTTTCGGCACCCACTTACTCTTCATACCGCGCCCCTGTCATTATTTTGCAGCGCCCGCGCCGGATTCCGTCCGACCGCACCCGCGCTGCGCTTACAAATAGCGAAACAGCTCCTTCGCGTCGTCCTTGCGGACGGTTTCGGCGACGGAGAGCACTTCCACCTTAACCTCTTTATTTCCGAATCCGATCTCGATGATGTCGCCCGCCTTGACCTCAACCGACGCCTTGGCGACGCGCCCGTTGACCGTCACGCGCCCCGCATCGCACGCTTCGTTGGCGACGGTGCGGCGCTTGATAAGCCGCGAGACCTTAAGATATTTGTCAAGCCTCATATTCAATCCTGTCTGTCCTTCTCCCGAAAGAAACAATGGGCCGGTCATCGGCGACCGGCCCAATATGTTGTCATGATTAACTCGTCACCTTATAACAATTACTTGTTAACGGCATCCTTCAAAGCGCTGCCTGCCTTGAACTTGGGCTGCTTGGAAGCCTTGATGGTGATCGTCTGCTTCGTGAGCGGGTTGCGACCCTTGCGAGCAGGTCTCTTGTTAACTTCGAACGTACCGAAACCAACGAGAACTACCTTGCCGTCTGCAGCAAGCGTATCGGTAACGGTGCCGATAAATGCATCAACCATCTTCTTAGCGTCTTCCTTCTTTACTCCTGCCTTCTCCGCAATTGCAGCAACCAATTCAGTCTTATTCATTATTTCTTTCCTCCTAGAAATTTGGTGAAAAATTCACAACCCACAAACCCGTCACCGCCATGGCGCAGCATGGATTGTACTCACAGTTATGTTATAAACGGAACAGAACGCAAAGTCAAGCAAAAATACATAAAAACCGTAAGAAAATCGCCTAAAACCCTTGATTTTTCGGCATTTTCCGCATGTTTCGGTTACTTTTCCGGTATTTTTGTCGGAATCCCCGAAAGCCCCTCCGCCGGCGCGTCAGCGCACTTCCACATGGGGGCATGTGTACCACCGGCCGTCCAGACGCACGCAGTAATACCGCTCCGTGTCGTCCACCGTCTGCTTTCCGGTCTGCTCGTCGGTGAAACGGCACCGGAACGCGACCTCGGCGATTGCAAATGCCTGAATATCCCCGATTCTCGCGTTCGGCGAATCGACGCGGAGCGCCTGCTCAAAATCCGCGAACTCCGCCGAATCAAGCGCGTACTCCGTCGCCCTTGTCCCGCGGATTACATAGGTCATATCCTCCTCCGCGAGCATCCCGGCAAGCTCGGTAAATGCCGGTTTAACCTGATTCTGGATGAGGCCCGTCAGCTCCAGATTGAGTCTCTCCTCGCATTCGGAATCATAGCAGGTGGCCTTCCGGAACATCTCGTAATCACAGTCGATGTACATCGCGCGAAATGTCTCCCCGGCCGCATTTTTCGGGCTTGCGTTCGTCGCCCAGAGCGTGCGCCCCAAAACGCCGAGCACAATTGCCGCCAGCGCAAACACCGCAGCGACTGCAATCAATATGTTGCGAACTTTCTTCGGATTCTTCATCTCATACCTCTGCACAGGCCGGGCGCTTTCCGCATCGTTCCGCGGAAAATCTCCGCCGCTGTTCTCTGTCAAAAATTCCCCGGGCGGTCAGGCCCGGGGAATCTCCTTACGGACTTAATTGTTAACTTAATACCCGTGACGATCAGTCGTCATCGTCATCCTTGGAGCTCTTCTCAGCCCACTTAGACCAGTTGTTGGCAATCGTCTTAATCTTTGCATTGTCGCCGGTCTTCATATCGGTATCGAAGATATACCAGTCGCCCTTAATCTTAACGCAGGTATAGTAGTAGTAAGCGGCCTTATCCTTATCGCCCTTTTGATACCGCTTTACCTCGACAATGGCCATCTTCTTGACAGCTTCCTCATTGCCCTCCAGCTTGGAACGAACATACTCTTTGAGACCCTTGAACGGCTTGTCGCTGCCGCTGTAGTGCTTGCAGTCGGTGATCTTCCAAACAAGTTCGCCGTCTTCGTCATCCTCGTCCTTGAGGAGCTCAAGAGCCTTCATTGCCTTCTTGCTGTCCTCATATTTGAAGTTCTCAGCTTCCTTCGCGTACTTATCACTGAGCTTCAGGTAATCCTTAACAAGGCTCTTTGCGCCGTCATGAAGAATGAGGGCAAGGATAACCGCGATAAGGGCTACGCCTGCAACAGCGCCGATGATAATCGGGAGCTTGTTGATCGGCTTCTTCTCCTTCGGAGCGATCGGTGCATAAACCGGCGCTACCGGAGGTACAGCCTGGGGTGCTACAGGAGCTGCCTGAGGAGCTGCCTGGGGTGCTGCCTGAGGTGCTGCGAGCTGGTTGCCGCATACCGGGCAAACGAGAGATCCGTCAGGGATCTGATTACCACATTTCGTGCAGAACATAACATTTCTTCCTTTCTCTATTGTAAACTCGCTAAGGGGGGAAAGCGGCGATGCTGCACACTTTCGCGGCACAGCACATCAAACCCGCCTACACAAAACCAATATACCGCATTTTGCGGATGTTTGCAACCGTAAATTTGCCGAAAACCCGCGGTTTAATCCGTATTTTTCGCATATTATTGACTTTCCCGCCGCAAATGAGTATGATGACTGTAGCTACGCGCGCGTGCGCGAAAACGACTTGTTCCGAAGCTTTCTTTCGGAAAATGCTGCCGCTCCCGCTTCGGCCCGGCCGGACGGCGCGGCGATCGGAGGCTGTATGCAGGATTCGTGCTGCTGTGACAAACACACGCCCATCATCGAATGCGTCGATGCGACGCTTGGGTACGACAATCAAACGGTCCTTTCGGGCCTGAATTTTCAGATTTTCCCCGGCGATTATGTGAGTATCGTCGGCGAGAACGGCTCCGGCAAATCCACCCTGATGAAGACTATGCTCGGTCTGATTCGGCCTCTGCGGGGCGAGATTAAAATCAACTGCGCCAAGGGCAGCGGCTGCATCGGATATCTCCCGCAGATGAGCGAGATGCAGCGGGATTTTCCGGCGACGGTGCGCGAGGTCATCATGACGGGGCTTCTGAACCGCAAGGGCTGGCTTCCGTTTTTTTCCCGGAAGGAAAAGCAGCAGGCGGCTCATGTCATGGAACGACTTCGGATTACCGACCTCGCGGGGCGCAGCTACCGCGAACTTTCGGGCGGTCAGCAGCAGCGCGTTCTTCTGGCGCGAAGCCTTCTGGCGGCGCACGAAATACTGATGCTCGACGAGCCGATTACGGGCCTTGACCCGGCAGCGGCGGCGGAGCTCTACGAGACGCTTCGCTCCTTAAACCGCGAGGACGGCATGACCATTATCATGGTTACGCACGATGTGGGAAGCGCGGTCGTCAATTCCTCGAAGATTTTGCATGTGTCGGGCGAGAGCATCTTCTTCGGAACCACCGCCAAATACATGGCGAGCGAAGAATCCAAGCTCTTCTTCCCGCCGGACGAGTGAGCGGACTTCCGCCCCGGTATGAAACCGCGGCAGAAGCAAATATCATATGTCTTTTATCGGAGGTTTTCTTATGCTGGAGCAATTAAAAAAAGAAGTGCTCGAGGCCAATCTCGAGCTCCCGAAATACGGTCTTGTAACCTTTACCTGGGGCAATGTCTCGGGGCTTGACCCGGAGACCGGCCTTGTCGTAATCAAGCCCTCGGGCGTCTCGTACGACGGGATGACCGCGGACGACATGGTTGTTCTGGATCTTGACGGCAATATCGTGGAGGGCACGAAGAAGCCCTCGTCGGACACCCCGACGCACCTCGCGCTCTACCGCGCCTGGCCCGGCGTCCGCGGCGTCGTTCACACGCACAGCCGCAACGCTACCACCTATGCGCAGGCCGGCCTCGACATCGTAGCCGGCGGCACGACCCACGGCGACTACTTCTACGGCGACATTCCGTGCACGCGCTACATGACGCCCGAGGAGATTGCCGGCGAGTACGAGTTTGAGACCGGCAAGGTTATCATCGAGACCTTCGCCAAGCGCGCGATTAACCCGCTCGATATTCCCGCCGTCCTGGTGCGCTCGCACGGCCCGTTCACCTGGGGCACCTCAGCTGCCGAGGCGGTGCACAACGCAGTCGTCCTCGAGGAGCTCGCCTATATGGCAATGCACAGCCAGATGCTTCTTCAGGGCGATGTGCCCTGCATGCAGCAGGAACTTCTCGATAAGCATTTTCTGCGCAAGCACGGTCCGAACGCCTATTACGGACAGAAATAAATACCCGGTTCCGGCATTTTCCGACGAACCGGCTGTCAGGGAGGAATCTTTTTGAGCAATCCCCGCAAAATGAGTTTTCGCCTGTGCGCCCTCGCGGCGGTTCTGCTTCTGCTCGGAACCGTCGTTTTCGGCATGCCCGCGCCCGCGCGCGCGGACGGCGAGGCTGCGGAGAGCGGGATTGCGGAGTCCATCCTCGGCGGCGGTCCGACCATCGGCGCCAAATCGGCGATTGTCATGGAGGTCGGCTCCGGCGCGGTTCTCTACGCCAAGGACGCTGCCTCCCCGCATGTTCCCATGAGTCTCACGAAGCTGATGACGGCGCTGCTCGCGTTCGAAAATCTCACGATGAACGACTCCGTCTCCTTCTCCTACCGCTCCATTCACAGCATCGGTTCCAAAGTTACCCGCATCGGCCTCGTGGAAAATGAGCGCCTCTCCGTTCTCGACGCCCTCTACGGAATGCTCGTGGCATCCTCGGACGAGGCCGCCTACGCGCTCGGAGAAAAGATGGGCAACGGCAGGATTTCGAATTTCATTGCGATGATGAACGAGCGCATGAAGGCGCTCGGAGGAATCAACACGACATTTGACAGCGCGACCGGAACCGGAGGCACAAAACAGACCTCATGTGCGTACGACCTCGGGCTGATTGCGTGTGAAGTCATGCGGTTCCCGACCTTCGCAAGGATGGCCGGCTCCAAATGGTACGAGATTCCGGCGACCAACCTCAAGGAAAAGCGTATGCTCGCGCAGACCCACCAGTTCATACGCCAGACAAAGACCTACCAGTACGCCGTGGCCGGCAAATCCGGCGGAGTCTCGGCGTCCGGCGAGTACTCGCTCTGCACCTACGCGGAGCGCGACGGCATGCGCGTCGTCGCCATCGTGCTCGACGCTTCCGGCAACGACCGCGCCTACGACGACACCGTGACGATTTTAAACTACGCTTTCGAGAACTACAAAGTGCACTCGATGCGCTCCATCGAGAGCACGGTCAACGACAACTACACCGGACTCTTCGACGAGTGCCCGATGTTTGACGACGGCTCCGGCGAGCTGATTTATATCGACCGCAACTCGTCCGTCGTGCTTCCGCACGGCGCGGACCCGTCGACGCTCACCAAGTCAATCCGGTACGAGATTCCGTCCGAGTATGTTCACGGGGAAAATGTCATCGGCCACGCAATTTATCTGTATCAGGGCCGCCGCGTCGGCAACGCCGCGATTGTGTTCAACAACCCCGAATATCCGATGTCACAGAAGGAATTCGAGGAGGTCTGGCCGTACTTCCTGATACCGCCGAACATGCTCGTTTCCCAGGGCGGCTCCGGCGTCGTCATTGACAACTCCTATCTCACGGCCAATCTTACGCCCGCCCCGACACCCGACCCTTCGCTCCCGACACCGACATTGATTCCGCCGTCTCCGGTTCCGGATTCGTCGCTCGTCATCACAGCCCCGGAGGAGCCGGAGAAAGGCTTCCTCGGCTCGCTCTCCGTCCGCACAAAGGCCCTGCTTCTCGGCGGCGGTATTTTCCTTGTCACTTTCGTGCCGTGCATCATTCTGATCTTCGTGGTGCTTCCGCGCCGTGCACGCCGCAGGAACCGCTACACAAAGCGACTGTGATGCAGCGGGAACTCTGTTGTTCGGATAATTGTTCCGCCCTGACGGAAGGCGTATTACCGCATAAAACACGGCCTGTCGCTGCTGACGACAGGCCGTTTCTTTTACGTTTTTGTGTTTCCGCATACAGCTTAAACGGTTTTGAAGACCTCCATCGGTTTCTTTTTCTGGAGTCTTCTCAGCGGAATACTGACGGTCAACATCACAAGTGCGATAATCGCTAAGGAAATCACAATCATGATTCCCGGCCGTACCGCAACGGCACGAATGTTCACCTTATTCATAAATATCTCCGTGAACATATTGTTTATAATTCCGCACATAATCAACGAAAGCACGACCGATAACACGGAAACAACACCCGCTGTGATTATTGCCTCCGAATAGTACATCTTCGAAATATCGGCTTTCCTTACACCGATTGATCTAAGCAACGCAATTCTTTTTCTGTCATCGCTGATGCGGTAGCTGAAGACATACACCATCATCAAAATCAGTATGCATGCCAATACGCCGGCGGCAACCAAGAGGTACTTTCGAACCGCATCCCGCTGGCCGCAATATGTGTAAAATCCGTTCAAACTCTCCAGATCCAATCGGATATTGTTCTTCCACAGCTCCCTCACATCTTTCGTTTCAACTTCATCTTTTCCGTAAACATATCCTACGGAAAACTTCCGCGTCCAGTCGGCAAGCGTTTCATACAAAGAATCCGTGACGCCGTAATCCGCATCCATCTGTGAAACTCCGACAATCTGAATGCTTTTTCCGACATAGTCGTACAGGTTGAAACAATCCCAAAAGGCAATCCCGTATTTTTCGGAGTAAACATCTTTCAGATTGTAGTTTTTCCCGACAACATCCTCGATTCGAAGATTGTTCATTTCCAAATAGTACTCTGACAACAGCATTTCATTGTCGTGTTCCGGCATTCTTCCCGCAGCGAGCGGAGTTTCGATTTTGCTTACGGGGATTATGCTTGCACTGTTATGCACATAATCATCAATGCCCCGCGCGGAAATCATATCAAAGGCCAGAACACCCAGGGTGTCCGGTTTTTCCCGTTCATCCGCGATTACCCAAACGGAGTTTACGATTTCCCCGTTTTGTCTTTTTTCCGTAACATTGCTCTGCGGTGTCTCTTTCAACTCAGTCGAAAAAGCCTTTGAAGCAATGCCTACGACCCAATACTCCTTGCCCGCGCAGTCACAATAATAAGGCAAATCCGAGACGGAAATGCCGCATTTATCGGCAAGCGCTTTACTCATTACCAGCTCATCGTCTTTCTCCGGCGTGCGTCCCTGAACAGTCAAATGTGCAAAATCCTCCGGATTCAGAAGGAAGCGTGTAGCTTCGGGCGTGTGTGCGACCTCATAGTGCTCCTTATTTCTTTTGTCTTTCGGAATGTTCTTCGCCCACTCTTTCACGCGATATGTCACCACGGTTTCATATCCGCAGGGAAGCAATACCGCCGAGGCACTGTGTTTCTCCAAATACTCCTTTGTCCTCTCCCCCCGACTGACAGAATCCTTTTCGGCAAAAATCTGCTTATCCTCCGGTATGAGCAGCTGCACCGGAATCATGTGTGTTTCGCTTCGTTCCAAATACTTCGCGACGGATTTAGCATCGTCGCTGTATGCAACAAGACAGAGGCAGTAGATGATAGTCGCAATCAGCACCATCATGGCGACAGCTATTATCATTCGGGTCTTTCTCAGTTTGATTCCCTCGAAAACCACCCGACAGCGCAGCTTCGCATCCATAGCCTTCGGGACTCGACTGCCTTCCGAAAGAAACCCAACCACATCCCCGCTCTCGGGACCTTCCTTCTGCCCTTCGCCGCGTTCCATCCGTTCCTCGGCAACAATCTTACCGTTCCTTAAGGTGAGAATAACATCCGCATACTCCCGGCACAGATCTTTGTCGTGGCTTACAACAAGCACAAGTCTGTTTTTCGCAGCGTTTCTCAACAGGCCGAATACTCTTCGGCTGTTTTCTTCGTCCAGATTTCCGGTCGGTTCGTCGGCAAGAATGATGTCAGGGTTCTTCACTACGGTTCGTGCAATCGCAACTCGCTGTTTTTGTCCGCCGCTCAGTTTTATTGTTTTTTTATTATGCGCCTCGCTCAGTCCGACATAAGACAACATTTCTCTCGCCTGATCATTTGCCTTTTTCGAATCGATACTCTGTATGCTTAAGGGAAATTCCGTATTTTCAAGAACCGTCTTTTCCTCGAAGAGCTGATAATCCTGAAAAACAATTCCCATTTTTACATTGCGAAAATTGTCCCACCATTCTTCCGTTTGCTGCAGAAGATCGATATCATCGAAAAACACTTCGCCTTCCGTCGGTTTGTCTAAGCCGCAAAGAATATTAATCAGTGTCGACTTGCCGCTTCCGCTGGGCCCGACCACCGCAAACAATCCTTTGTCCGGAAATGTATAGGAAAGCGAATTCAGTGCCAGAACTTTTTCTTCGCCGTCAACAAATTCCCTGGAAACATTGCTGATTTTCAACATTTTTCTTTGAAGAAAGGGGACTCGTACGAGTCCCCTGTTCCGTACCTCCTGTTAAACTACTGTGCCAAACCTTTGTCATCTGTCAGGTCAGATTCCATCTGACCTTCCACGGCAAACAGAAAATTCAACCATACTTCGATATCCTTCCCTTCCCTGTCCTCTTCAAAAAAGTTGAACACCACATAAGGGTTTTCGAAGTACTTTAGTTCCAAATCTTCCTGCGTCACCCGATATCCGGAATAGGAAAACCCATACTCATCCTCCCTGTACTCGTTCCAGAATCCGCATTCCTTCATCAGCTCACGCATATCGCCGGCATAGCAAAATGCATACTTTTTTTCTTCACAATACCGTTTCAGCAACAGCAGTTCTTCCTTCGTGATATTGCACGAGTCAAACAAGTCCGTCACCACCACCATGTGATAACAATTCCCTGTTTCACTTCCGTCCAAGGCTTCCTCGGTTATTCGATTGATACTCCGATACTTGAAATCGCAGCAGGACGGAGGGACTGCGTCCCCGTAGAAAACCAGGTCGACATCATATTTGGCCTGAAGCGTCTGCATCGCCAAATTAATCTGACTGTACTTTTCTTTTCTCGCAGCCCTGACAATCAGAAAAATCGAAACCGCTGCCACCGCAATTAATGCTGCGATAATTATTACAACTCGCTTTGTTTTTTTCATCATCTCTACCGTCAGTTTGCTATAACAGAATAACCGGTATTGGCAGAACCCAGTTCATTGCAGTAAACCTCGCTGAGGCTTCCTCTGACTCCGCCAAATGACGCGGACAGTTTAAACTGAACCTTACTCTTGGTCCAGTCAACATAGTACCCCGGTGTAACCGTGTAGCCGGAGCTGATATAATCCGCCGTAGATATATATTTTGTGTCCAGCTTGCCCATCAAGCCTACATACAGATTGTTTGTAGAGCAAACTTCTGCAAGCATATCCATCTTCGTTTTACCTTCAGTACCGCTGATAAAAGACAAGGAATACTTGTGCTCCCAATGCGCAAATCCACCACTGTTGTTATTGACACAATATGTAATCAGTTTCGCCGGATAAGAAATCGATGTGGTTACCGCACTCGAGTATCCTGCTCCGACACTTCCGGACACGCCGAATCCATCCTTTTTACTCCACGACGCCCCAAAAGTTCCGCTTACATTATATCCGCTTGTCCGCGAACTCGTCAACTGATATTCATTGCTTTGACTTTTGGGGACAGCCACCTGACTGCCGTTTTGATTAAATCTTCCGTCGATTACAATATTCTGCGGAACGCCGCATTTTTGTATCGAGCCATCAGAATTCCTTCTTACAATTGTAGGGTTAACCGTAATCTTACATTCCACATACGCGCCGCATTGAGAAGAAGAAATTTCTCCGCCGTAGTAAATTTTCGTTGTCATCCTTACGGTTCCGAGCATTACGCCTTTGTCAAAGTCCGAATCCCATTTTCTTTTAGTCTGCTTTACGGTTATACTGTAGGTTTTTCCGACTACACTCTTAACCTGGTTGGTTTCGACTGCATTATAAGATTTGGCAATCGATATTCTCGAGAGCAGCGACTCCGAGATCAAACTTGTTGTGGCCCCCGATGATTCACTTGCATGCGCCACATTAGGCGTAAGAGCGATAATAATCGCAAACACCATAACAACTGCAAGCCATTTCTGTACCTTTTTGGACATACATAACCCCCTTCTGATATGTTGCTATAAGTTTTATTTTGTTGGTTGCAACATACAATATTTATTGTAATAAAAAAACAGTAATTGTCAATATGATTTAGTAAAAATATCACAAAATATACAGCGCAAATAATTAACACAAAAAGACATGGCCCGTCGCCGCCCGGGGAAGCTGTGTAACTGCGCACAACCAATCCCGGGAAAACGACTCGGAACCATGTCTGATAACATTATTCATGTAGACGGGGCGTCACACCAGCTTCCGGCCCATCAGAACGCCCATCGAGGACGCCATCATAAGGCCGCGGGTCCAGCCGGACGAATCGCCCAGGCAGTAGAGGCCGGCCACATTTGTCGTGAGATCGGGCTCCATCTTTACCTTGTTGCTGTAGAACTTAAGCTCCGGTGAGTACAGAAGTGTCTCGTAGCTTGCAAAGCCCGGAACAACCATGTCGACTGCCTGGATAAAGTTGATGATGTTGGTCATCGCGCGGTACGGCATCGCTGCGGTGATATCGCCCGCAACAGCGTCGGGCAGCGTCGGACGGACATTCGACTGTGCAAGTTCCTTCGCCCAGGTTCGCTTTCCGGAGAGGATATCGCCGTAGCGCTGTACGAGAATCTGGCCGTTTGCAAGCATGTTTGTGAGCTCGCCGACCTTCTGTGCATACTCGATCGGCTTGTTGAACGGCACCGAGAAATTGTGCGAGCAGAGAATCGAAAGGTTCGTGTTGTTGCTCTTCAATTCCTTGTAGGAATGGCCGTTTACAACCGCAAGGTTGTTGTCGTAGTTCTCCTGGGAGACGAAGCCGCCCGGGTTCTGGCAGAAGGTGCGCACCTTGTTCTTAAACGGCGCCGGGTATCCGACGAGCTTTGACTCGTACAGAACGCTGTTCACTTCCTCCATAACCTCGTTGCGGACCTCGACGCGCACGCCGATGTCGACAGTGCCGGGTTTGTGCGCAATGTCGTACCGCGCGCAAAGCTTCTCAAGCCACTCCGCGCCGCGGCGACCGGTCGCCACAACCACGCTGTCCGCCTCATACTCCGTGCGGCCGCCGGGCAGGTTGATAACCACGCCCTTGCACACGCCGTCGTTGATAATCAAATCCTCACACGAGCAGCCGAAAATCATCTCCACGCCGTGCTCCTGCAAAAAATGCTCAAGCTTCTTGTAAAGCTCCTGCGCCTTCTCCGTTCCGAGATGGCGAATCGGGCAATCGACAAGCTTAAGTCCCGCCTGAATCGCACGCCTGCGGATGTCCTTCACCTTGTCGGGCTCACTGACGCCCTCCACATGCGTGTCCGCGCCGAACGCCAGATACACGGAGTCCGTGTAATCGATGAGCGCCTGCGCCGCATCGGCGCCGATCAGGTCCGGAAAATCCCCGCCGACCTCGTAGCTCAGGGACAATTTTCCGTCGGAAAATGCTCCCGCACCTGAGAATCCGGTGGTAATATTACAGGGCTTGCAACCGACGCAGTGGCCGGTTTTCGCCTTCGGGCAGCTTCTCTTCTCAATCGGCTGGCCCTTCTCAATCATCAGTATTTTCTTCTTCGAACCGCGCGTAATCATCTCGTACGCGGTGAAGATTCCCGCCGGCCCCGCGCCGACGATTACAACATCATACTTCATAAATACCCCTTTACATACAGGTCCGCTGCGTGTTACCGCCGCGTCGGTTCCGGCACATGTCGACCGCCGCGTCGGTTCCTGAAGCATTATTGTTTTTCTTCATCCTTCTCCGGCGCGCGTCCGAACATATCGCAGAGCCATGCGCGGTAACCGACATCAATCTTCGAGAGCTCACCCGGAAGAAGACGCCACTGCCAGTTCGAGCCGAGCGTCGACGGATGGTTGATGCGGGCCGAATTGTCCAGGTGCAGAAGGTCCTGAATCTGAATAATCACGGTGTCCGCAACCGACTCGTACAGGCGGCGGATTATCTGGTCGTGCAGCTCCTCTCGGCGAAGAATTCCGAAGTATCCCATCATCCAGTTGATCTGCCACTCCGGGCAGCCCGCAAGGAAGCCCGCGAGCGTCTCGTTGTCGTGCGTGCCGATGTAGGCAACGCAGTTTGCGGATGTATAGTTGTGCGGAAGATACGGATTGGTCGGATCCCCGCCGACGCCGAACTCAATCACCTTCATGCCGGGATACCCGCATTCTGCGATCAAATCCTTCACCGGCTTCGTCAGCACCCCGAGGTCTTCCGCAATAATCTTCACGCCCTTTGCGGACTCTGCGAAGACATCCGTGAGCTTCTTTCCCGGACCCTTCATCCATTTTCCGCCCTTTGCGCTCTTGCACTTCGAAGGAATCGACCAGTAATTGACAATCCCGATAAAGTGGTCGATGCGAATCACATCGAAGAGCCCTGCGTTCGCCTTCATGCGCTCGCGCCACCACTTAAAATTCTTCTGTTCCATCACATCCCAGCGGTACAGCGGGTTGCCCCAACGCTGTCCGTCGTCGGAAAATGCATCCGGCGGCACTCCCGCGATATTTACGGCGTTGCGGTCGATATCAAGCTCGAAAAGCTCGCTGTGCGCCCAGGTGTCGGCGCTGTCCATGGCGACATACAACGGGATGTCGCCGATAATTTCCACGCCGCGCTCCGCAGCATAGTCGCGAACCGCATGCCACTGTGCGAAAAATGTAAACTGCAAAAACTCCTGGAACGCGACTTCATCGGCGAGACGCGCTTCCGCCGCATCGAGGGCGGCCTTCTTGTGGAGCTTCGCGTCGCGATTCTCCCACTCCTGCCAGGGCTTGTAGCCCTCCTCCTCTTTAATCGCCATAAAGAGACAGTAGTCTCGCAGCCAGTACTCATTTTTCTTCGCAAAAGCCGCATACTCCGGCGTCTCCCGGAAGCTGCTCCTTGCATAGGCCTTCCGAAGCACCGCGAAGCGGCTTCCGAACTGTGCGCCGTAGTCCACATAACGGGGCTCCGTACCGAAATACCCCTCGCGGATCTCCTCCGGCGTCAGCAGCCCCTGCGCAGCCAGAAGGTCCAGGTCGATGAAATACGGGTTGCCGGCAAATGCGGAATACGACTGGTACGGGCTGTCTCCGTAGCCGGTCGGCCCTACCGGCAAGACCTGCCAATAGCGATGCTTCATGCCGGCGAGAAAGTCGACAAACTCCTTCGCTGCCCTGCCGAGCGTTCCGATTCCGTAAGGGCTCGGGAGTGAAAATACCGGCATCAGGATGCCGGCACTTCTCACATTGTTTTTCAATTCTTTCGAGTTTTTACTCATAATCCTCTTCCTCGTTGTCCGCACCCTGCTCATAGCGGCGCGCACGCGCTTCTTCGGCCTGCTCGGCCGTAGGTTCCGCAGGCTTGGCTGCGGTCTTCTTCGCAGGAGTCTTGGCGGACTTGGCGCCGGCCTTCGCCGACTTGGCCTTCGCGGTCGTACCGGAAGCCTTCTTCGGAGCGGCGGACGCTGCAGCTGCAGGCGCCGCTGCAATTCTGACATCGTCTTCCGCGGCTGCTCTTGCGGCTGTCGCGCTGCCCGTTCCCGTCGAAGCGGCGGGTCTTGCGGAAGGTGCACGCTCCGGCTCCTCGTCCCCGATATCCTCCGCCTTCGCCGACTCTTTGGCATCCGCAGTCGCCGCAATCGGAATCAACCGCTGACAATGGTTTGCGACACGGCGCGAATGCGTAAGCACAATCACCGTGTAACCCGAGCTGTTCAAAATCTCAACCAGATCCATATAGCGGTCCACATCCGCGGACTGCAGATTGCCCGTGGGCTCATCAAGGATAAGATACTTCGGATGCATCATGATGGCTCTCGCCAGACACACCTTCTGAATCTCAAAATCCTCGAGTTCTCCGGGATAATATTTACCGAAGCCCTTCATTCCGACCGAACGGAGCGCTTCCTTGGCGCGGCGCAGCTTGTTGCGGCCCGTCATGAAGCGATGCCCCATCGGAAGAAGGAGATTTTCATAAATGGTAAGGTCCTGCACCAAAAGCGCGTCGCGCGTGACAAGGCCGATCTTGCGGGACCGAAGCATCGAGGTCTGAATCGGATTCCAGAAATTAATCTTTCTGCCGTCCACAACCATGGTGCCGGAGTCCGGCCGGAGCAAGCCCGTCATAATGTTCATGAGCGTGCTCTTACCGCTGCTCTTCTTGCCGACAATCGCCACCATCTCGCCGTCCGCAACCTGCATCGAAAAATTGCGAAGCACTCTGCGCCGACGCTCCTTGACGCCGAACGCCTTGCTGATTTTAGTCAATTCAAAAGCCATACTCTTGTCCTCCCTCGATCACACACTTACCGTTTGCGGAACAATTTTCCGAAGTCCCGAATCGCAATCACGACTCCGACCGCAATGAGCGGGAAGAGCACAATACGGAAGTTCTTCGAGAAGATGGGCGCAGCCGATGTCGAACCGAGGCTTAAGAGCTTGCCGACGACGAACGCCAGCACAAAGCCGAGTCCGCATGCCGCAAAATACAGTATCGCGGCCTCGACGACAAACAAAAGCGCAATCTCAACCTTGCTGTCGCCGGTCATCACCAGCGCGGTGAAATACTCCGAACCCTTGAAGAACTTATACAGGAAATACAGGGTCAGAAGAATGATGCAAAGGAAATAGCCGGGAGTGTCGATTTTGCGAAGCTTGCCGGGGATGTCGCGCACCTTGTCGCGGTATACAACGCTTCCCGCCTTGTCCGCTTCGTGAATACGATAGTTCGAGGTCCGTTTCAGCGACGGATTGTCCTTCGCGTAATTGTCCCAGGAGTAGGTCAGAAGCTTCTCGAGCTCAATCTCGGCCTCGTCCGCCGATTTCTTCGTCTTAATAAAACCGCTGTTCTTCAGAACAAGGATGCGGAAGAGCTTCATGCGCTCCGCTGTCCCGAAGGTCTTGCCTTCCGGCTCCGTCGTCTGAGGTTCGTTACCGCCGTCCTCACCGGTCGTCGTATTCGCGGTATCCTTGTTGTTCGCCGGCGTCTTGCTCTTGTTGCCCTCCTTCACCTTCTTCTGGCGAAGAACAACCATGTAATCATCGAGCGCAATCTCCTGCCCGTTAAGAACATAGGTCGTTCCTGCGGGAAGGAAGCCGTAGCAGGTCAGGTTCTTCTGACCCTCATACAGCGTCATCATATCCGTCGGGGTTCCCATGGTAAATACCTGCTCCTTCTCGAAGTTGGAACCCGCAAGGAAATTATACTTGTTATTGTCGCCGGGCTTGTTGGTCAGAAGCTTCTTCAACCACTCATACTCCGGTTTGCTTTCGATATCCGGACCGAGGTCTTCCTCGGCAATCCACAGACATTTTACGGGAGAATACTTCTTGCCGTCGTAGGCGATGAATTCCTTCTCCGCGTCGGTGTTGCGAAGGGCCGTGCCCTCCTTGAGCTTCGCATCGGGAATATAAATCGGATCGGTGTTCGACGGAAGATACTTTTCCTCCTGATCCGGATCATACAATCCGGACAGATCGAGGAGCGGGCAGACAATGTGGTAATTCAGGCATACCACCTCATCGCCGACAACCATCGTCGCGCCGGGTTCGAGGAATCCGAGAACCATCGCGTCAAACTGCAGATTTTCCACGCGGAGCGTAAGCTTGGAGCCGGCCGTGTAATAGTCCTGGAAGCCGGCGCCGAGAACAATCTTCATCTCGGTCAGGTAGCTGTTTTCGCCGTCGAACATGCGGTCCGCCGCGCCGCCGAAGCCCTGAGCCTTAAGCACATCCTCCGCAAGCCATACCGACTGCACGCGGGAGTATTTGCCGCGCTCGATTTCGATATCCTTGCTGCCGGTCTGCCGGTCCGTGCCGTAGCCGACCAGCGCCTTCTCGGGATCCGAAAAATTCTTCACATACAAGTTGTTGTAGAGGAACTCCTCTTCGTACTTCATCCATTCGGCGTTGTGAAGCTTTCCGTTCAGCGTCAGCTCCGCCTGAATGTCGACATCCTTGGCCGTCGCCGTGGACTCGTAATCGCCGTCGATCTTATACAGGGTCTCCTCCTGTGCCTCTGCCTTGCCGTAGTCCGTCGGAAACGCCTTCTCAAGCGTCCCCTGAAGACTCTCACGGAACAGATACACTGCCGAAATCAAACCCATGACCACCATCAGGATGAAGAAAATGTGTTTCCGCATCCCCATGGAATAGCGAAGTTCTTTCAAAAACCTTAGCATGCTCAACCTCCTCATCGCGCCTGATCGATTCCCCCGAACACGCACGTAAGAGACTCTTTCGCAGAGTCTACCGCGGTAAATCATACCGCAAACCGGCCGAAAATTCAAGTAAACCGCCGAATCGTAACACAATCTTAACAAATTCGCGGGGCGAAAAATATCTCTTCCGCCCCGCATGCTTTATTTGTTTCCGATCGGACCGTTTTCGCGGAAAATGTTCCCCCGCTCCGACAGCCCTTCCTCTCCGGCTTCACAGCCCTGCGCCCGGAGTCCGTCCGCGCTTACAGAATCTCAGCTCCGGCAGGCATATCCTTCTCGGGCGTCATCAGCGCGAGGTTGCCGTCCTCATCCTCGGCACACAGAAGCATGCCCTCGGACTCGATTCCGGCGAGTTTCGCAGGCTTTAAGTTGGCGAGAACGCACACGCGCTTGCCGACCATCTCCGCCGCACTGTAGTGCTGCTTGATGCCGGACACAATCTGATACACACGGCTTCCGACCTGCACCTTCGAGCAGAGAAGCTTCTTCGACTTCGGAACCTCCTCGCACGCGAGGATTACGCCGACGCGCAGCTGAAGCTTCGCAAAATCGTCGTAGGTAATCTCGGGCTTCGCTTCGACATCCATGATTTTCAGCTCGCCGGCATCCCCTGCGGAAGCTGCCGCTTTTTCTGCGGCGCCGTCCGCCGCTCCGGTTCCCGCTGCCAGCGCCGTACCCTGGGGCGTCAGCCCGTGCTTCGCGTAAACCTCGGCGATGTGCGCCTGCTCCGCCTCGAACTCCTGCTTCTGCTTCGCCTGAATCTCCGCAATCTTCGGCTCAATCTCCTTCCAGTCGATGCGCGCAAACAAAATCTCCGGCGTCTCCGTCACCTTCGTTCCGTCCGGCAGAAGACCGAACTTATCGGTCTCCTCATACGACCGAAGCGAACCGTTCAGCTGGGCTGCGATGCGCTGCGCCGTCTCCGGGAGGAAACTTGCAAGAAGCGATGCGCCGATCAGAATGGATTCGCTCAGGTTGTAAAGCACCTCCGAGAGTCGGTCCTTCTTCGCTTCGTCCTTGGCGAGCGCCCACGGCGTCGTCTCGTCGATATATTTGTTGCAGCGCTTGAACAGCGCGAAAATCTCGGTGATGGCGTCCGCAACGCGCAGGCTGTCCATCTTCGCGGTGACGCGGTCTCTCGTGCCGGTGACAACCGCCTTCAGGTCCCCGTCCACCGCCTCGACGGCGCCCGTCTTGGCGACGACTCCGTCAAAGTACTTATTTGCCATCGAAATCGTGCGGTTTACAAGGTTGCCCAGGGTATTTGCCAAATCGGAGTTCGAGCGCTCCGTCATCAGCTCCCAGGTAATAACGCCGTCGTTCTCATACGGCATCTCGTGAAGCACAAAATACCGGACGGCATCCACGCCGTACAGCGACACGAGGTCGTTCGCATAGATGACATTGCCCTTGGACTTGCTCATCTTGTCGCCGCCCTGCAGAAGCCACGGGTGTCCGAACACCTGCTTCGGAAGCGGCAGGTCAAGAGACATCAGGAAAATCGGCCAGTAAATCGTGTGGAAGCGAATGATGTCCTTGCCGATCAGATGAAGATCCGCAGGCCAGAATTTTCCGAATTGCTCCGAGCTGTTGCCGTCCGCATCGTAGCCGATACCGGTGATATAGTTTGAGAGTGCGTCGAGCCACACATAAACCACATGCTTGTCGTCGAAATCCACCGGGATGCCCCACTTGAAGGAGGATCTCGATACGCACAAATCCTGCAGCCCGGGCAGCAGGAAGTTGTTCATCATCTCGTTTTTGCGGCTCTCCGGCTGGATGAACTCCGGATGCTTGTTGATATGGTCAATCAGGCGGTCCGCATACTTGCTCATCTTGAAGAAGTATGCCTCCTCCTTCGCCGGCTTTACCGGCCGTCCGCAGTCCGGACAGCACCCGTCCTTCAGCTGCGACTCCGTCCAGAAGGACTCACAGGGCGTGCAATACAGTCCCTCGTAGCTGCTCTTGTAGATGTCGCCCTTCTCATACATCTTCTTGAAAATCTTCTGAATCTGCTTCTCGTGGTAATCGTCCGTGGTGCGGATGAATTTGTCGTACGAGGTATTCACATTGTCCCAGATGCTCCGGATGTCGCCCGCCGTCTTATCGACGAACTCCTTCGGCGTCACCTCGGCCTCGAAGGCCTTGCCCTCGATCTTCTGCCCGTGCTCGTCCGTTCCGGTCTGGAAAAATACCTCGTACCCCTGATAGCGTTTAAAACGCGCGATAGCGTCCGCAAGAATCGCCTCGTAGGTGTTGCCGATGTGCGGCGTGCCCGACGCATACGCAATCGCGGTTGTGATGTAGTAAGGTTTCTTCTCTGCCATTGTATGTCCTCCCTGATTAATACTTCGGTTCCGTTTAACGCATTCGCAGAACTCGCAGCAGACTTCGTCTGCTACCGTCCTTCATCTCGTCGAATCGCCGGAAACGTTGTTTCCACGATTCGTTGAGCTGAAGGACGCCGGCCGCCCGCCGGCGGGATTCTGCGTTCGCATTCGCAGAACTCGCTTCGCTCCTTCTGCTCATGTTCGTGCGCTCGGCAATCCCGTCGCAGACTTCGTCTGCTACCGTCCTTCATCTCGCCGAATCGCCGGAAACGTTGTTTCCACGATTCGTTGAGCTGAAGGACGCCGGCCGCCCGCCGGCGGGATTGCTCTCGCTTAGCGTACAAAACGGACCCCCGCCTTTACATCTGTGTAAAGGCGAGAGTCCGAAACTTCGCGGTACCACTTTACTTCGCATATTTCTATGCCTCTGCGGCTGCCTCCGTGACAGCCCCGCGCGGTAACGGGCGCACCCGTCGGAACCTAAGCAAAATGCCTCGCCTCCGCAGCTCCGGGGCCATGTTCCCTCCGTCGCTCCCGCATCCGTTCTCAGCCACCGGATTCTCTGTAGCGGACCATCGCAGGTACTCTTCCCTTCATCGCCGAATATCAATTATAACGAGATGAAGTCAATATACACCGCATTCTCACGAATGTCAATCAAAACCTCGGCAGGCATCCGCAAAATGCCGCGGCGCCCCGCCCAACAGGGAAATCCGTTCCGAACCCGGAATCATTTCCTGCCCGGAAGATACCGGTTGACAAAATCGCTCCAGTTGCTCGAATCAAGAAGCTCCTTCATCTCCATATTTGCGCTGATACAGCTCCACTTAAGATCCCCGTTCGACTGTAAAACGCCCACGAAACAGGCCTCTGCGTCCTCCAGCGCGGAGCTCCTGAGCTCATCTCCCGGAGCAATCTCGTACCAGCAGTCCAATGTCTCCGAGCGTTTTCCCCAGCCGTCGACAGCAGGAATCTCCCGGCGTATTTTTCCGTCTCCGACAATAATCC
>CADBXF010000002.1:1493-119464 GCA_902798585.1 uncultured Lachnospiraceae bacterium | reverse complement strand
ACGGCTTGAACAACGTGAAAGCCAGCGCCTTGAGGCGCTGGCCGGTAACGACCCCTTATAGGGGCGAGCAAACCACCCGTTTGACGGGTGGTTATGATTGCAATATCATATGCTCTTCGTACAATCAGAAACCGTGTCCGCCGCCATGACTGCCGTGGCTGCCGCCGGATCCTCCGCCGAAGTCTCCTCCGTCGAAGTCTCCTCCGCCGAAGAAGCCGCGTGAACCGTAGGAATCGGTGTGATAAATCCTGATGACCTTTTTGTCTTTCTCCTTGATGGAATAATCGGAAAATACCGTGTCCCCGGAGACTGCATATTCTGCATTTTCCACATTGACGACGGGCTTTTGCAAAATCTTCACAAGCACGAAAGCATTTGCGATTAGACCGACGAACACAGCGATAAATGCATTGGTTATGCGGGACAGTTTGTTCGAGATTTTCCGCCCTTCAATCACATCCAGAACCTGCATAAGGGAAGCGACCGTGCATGCCGCATAGTTCCCTGCGGTCGCAAGACCGTATGTATTGTCGGTAATTGTACGGGCTTTGCCTCGTGTGATAGACGAGCCGATATAGCCGTCCGTCTCAATATAAATCATGCGGTTCTTCATATCGATGACAAACAAGACGCCGCTTTCGGTTCCGAACCATTGTCCGTAGATTTTCTGTGCGAATTTCGCAGTGGTTTCCCCGAACAATTCATATTTTCCGTCCCTTGTTACAACACCGACATGCCCGTATTTGCAAAGCTTTTCAACGGAATTCCGAATTCTCTCCCGCCCTTCTTCGGTGAACAGTTTCGCGTCGTCCTGCAAACGGAACCTTCCGCTTGTTTCCGGAGGAACAGCACTTCCGCAGGCGCAGACGCACAACATAAGAGCAACTGCAATAAGGAGGAGCAAAAGCTTACGCTTCATATCGTTTTCCTCCCTTCCTCAATTGTTTCGGCCGATTGGAGGCAACGATATTATACCCCCGAATCAGGCTGATTAACGAAAGGATAACTGCGGAAACTACCGATAGAGCCAGCATATAATACATATAATCATTCGCCGGATTCATGATAAATACCGCAAGGACCGCAGCGGAAATGAGGAAGAACAGTCCGTTTGTCAAATCAAGCCAGATTCCCCTGAGCGCGCTGTATTCCGAATGCATCCTGATAAAGCGGACAAGAAACAGGATACACGCTCCCGCCGATAATCCGAGGTAAACAAGTCTCATCGGAAATGTGAAAAAGAAATCGATGAACAATTCGAAAAATACTGCGACAAAAGGAAGTGCCGTCATAATAAAGTTGAGAACCCTGTGCGTTTTGTCCTTCGGTTTTACGGTTCCTTCCGCGTCCCGTCGCAGGCGGAAGCGTTTGGAATATACGATGCCTACCTCCCTTCGGTAAAGGCCGGAAACAACGACAGCGCCGACAAGACCGAGAAACAAAAGGAACGGAGGCGTCGCGACAAAAAATGCGGAAAGCAGTAAATATACGGGAACCGCAGTCAGAAGGGACAAGGCTAAAAAGCGAAGCGGCGAGGCGGGAAATTCCGCGAAAATGCGTCCGCTCTCTCCGTTGACGGTTGCATAAGACACCCGATTGCCCCATTTGTAGGAGAAGAACCATACCGGCAGCATTGCCAGGCTGCTCGATACCTCGGCCGTACTGCTTTTCTTCCGGTTTCCGTAGTCGAACTCCTCGGGAATCGGATCCTTCTCCTCCGGCGGCGCGGAAATCCAGGAATCATCGAATTCCGAGGCAGAGGATTGTGCGAGATTGCCGATAATTCCCTCCCGAAGAATGCCGATATTCGGAAGCTTTTCCGCAGCAGCCTTACAAATCAGTTCATTTTCCGCGGCAACGGCTCTGCCCCGGTATGCGGCTTCGTTGCTGTCTGCTGCAAGCGCGTAAAAGCCGTTCATATAGCAGGAATCAAATTCGGTTGCCTTGCGCATATCATAAGGACAGATGGACTCGCTGATAGCATCCTCGAACTGGTCGGAAGCGTCATGTACGATGCCGTCATACCGGCTCTTTATGGCTCCGCTGATTTCATAGGTTGTCGTAATCTGCTGATTTCCGATAGTAACGACATCCCGCGCAGGAAAGCTGAATCCTCCCTCCCGCTTGATGTCATAAATCCAGAACGGCATATAAACACCGCGGAATCGGTCATGTTTTCCGAGGTTGCGAAGCTTCGAAGGCGCATAAATCTGCCGGTTGATGTTCGCCTTGTAAAGCGCAGCGCAATCCTCCTCCGTGATCTTAAACGGGAGGATTTTCTTCGGTACACGCACACGGTTCAAGCGCTTTGTGAGAGGAAATTCCGACCCGCAGTAAAGGCACAGCGACATAACCTCGTCATCGTCGGCGCTGATCTGTGCGCCGCACTGTGTACAGGTGTACACGGTGACATCCATCATCTCATATTCTTCAAGCGTCTGCGGCTCCGGTATTTTCTGACCGGTTTCCTCAGCGGTCATTACCGATTCCTCCGCCGCCTTCTTCCGTGCAGTGACGCTGCTCACATCGTATTTTGCATCACAATGAACGCATTTCATTCTCTGTGATGCGATATCGAACACTAATTTGCTTCCGCACCCCGGACATCCGACCATAACATTCCTTTCCGCTCTCCCCCCCTATACGCAGAAGTTGTCAAGATTACTTGACAACTTCGGTAGGTTCCGCTTTTTTCTCTTCTCCCATACAGCTTATGAGAATATCTCGATAAGCTCCTGTCTCGTCAACTTGCCGATCAAATCCTCCTGCTTCTCGATGATTGCTTCGGCGAGTTTTTGTTTCTTCTGCTGCAGACGGTAAATCTTCTCCTCAATCGTTCCCTTCGAGAGGAGCTTAATCACATGAACATTGCGCGTCTGCCCGATGCGGTAGCAACGGTCTGTCGCCTGGTCCTCCACTGCGGGATTCCACCAGGGATCCACATGGATTACCGTATCCGCACCGATGAGATTCAGACCCGTACCGCCGGCCTTTAAGGAAATTAGGAACACGGCATGCGTTCCGTCGTTAAATTGCTTCACATATTTATTGCGATCCGCAACCTTCGTATCGCCCCGAATGCAAAAGTAGCCGATTTCGCGATCCTGCAATTGCTTTTCAATCAACTCGAGCATCGAGGTAAATTGTGAGAACACAAGTGTTCGATGCCCTGCAGCGGTCGCCTGTTCAATCAGATCAAGCAGGACATCCATTTTTGCGCTGTCACCGTCGTAGTTGTCCATAAATGTCGAGGGATGACAGCAAATCTGGCGAAGTCTCATGAGCGCGCTCAGGATGCGAATCCGATTTTCCGGAACAGCGCTCTCTTCCTCGTCATCAAAGTGAAATTCACCCTTGTAATGCTCAAGATACGCCGCATAAAGCTTCTTCTGCCGTTCGGAGAGATCCACGAGAATCTTCTCCTCGGTCTTCTCCGGAAGCTCGGACAGAACATCCTGCTTCATACGCCGCATGATATACGGCTGAATGCGAAGATTCAACTGCGAAAGCATAGCGGAATCCTGATTCATAATCGGCTTCTCATATTCATTCACGAACTTCGAATGCGAGAACAGATACCCCGGCATCACGAAATCGAAAATCGACCAGATCTCCGAGAGGGAGTTTTCAATCGGTGTACCGGTCAAAGCAAATCTTGTCTTTGTGTTCAGATTTTTCACGCTTTGCGCATTCATCGAAGCGCTGTTTTTGATATTTTGCGCCTCGTCGATGATGACGGCGGAAAATTCCATGTCCTTGTAGCAGGCGAGGTCGCGTCGAATCAAAGGATACGATGTAATCAGCACGTCGGCTGTGCTCTCCGATACGATTTTGCGTCGCTCGTCAGGCGTTCCGCACACGATGTCGCAGGTGAGGGAAGGCGCAAAATTTTCAAACTCGTCCTTCCAGTTGTACATAAGTGAAGTCGGGCAAACAACCATACGACGACTGTTCTTCGGAAGGGTCGCCAGGTACATAATCGCCTGGAGCGTTTTACCGAGACCCATGTCATCGGCAAGAATACCGCCCATGTTGTGCTCCGCGAGGTTGCACATCCACGAAAAGCCGACCATCTGATAGCTGCGTACATCCGCCTGAATCTCCGGCGGACATTCGCGAAGCTTCGGATGATTCAGCTGCTCCAGCAACTCGTAAATCGCATCGTCGATGCGGTACTCGGAGCCCATCTGCTCGAGCATCTGCGCGAGGTAATTTGCCTGCGCACGCTCAATAATCACACCGTCCTCACGAATTGTCTGCGAAGAACCGGTGAGCGAGCGTATAAACTGCATCGACTGCTGCATCGCAGCGGAATCGAGCAGGAGGAAATTACCGTCCTTCATGCGGTAATATTTCTTCTTCAGTTTGATGGACCGGAAGATTTCGGCAAGTTCCTTCTTCGGAACATCATCATAAGCGACATCGAGCGTCAGATAATCCTCATCGGATTTCATATGAACGCCGTATGTGACATGCTCTCCCTTATTGATGCGAAGCGAACGGAACGAATCCGAGTACAACAGCGTGCAGATGTCATCCAGCCCGTCCCGTTCTCCCGATATGAAGTCAAAAATCTTCTCCACATCACGGAGAAGGTAATAACCGTTGTGAACCTCAAACCCAAGCGCACGAAGTTTATTGCGGATGGCAAGCTCTCCGTCCTTATCACGGACAAGAATATAATTGCGGATATCTGGCTCGGAAAAACTGTTGAATTTGTATTCCCCGTAGGTGTAATAAAGCTCGGCACGAATATCGTAATTCACATAATCGAGGCACAGCGAAGCCGACAGCGGGAATGTCAGATATCTCTCACGAAGCGCTGCCGGAATCTCCATGTTCATGGTATTGCTCAGCTTCGGCAAAACCTCGGTCAGGAAGCGTTTTGCATACTCCCCGCGGAACATCAGCGGTTTGCCGTCGCGCGATAAGGAGTTGTAAATCGGAAGATAGTTTCTGGTAAACGAAGCCGAGGGATGATACAAAACAAGATCATACAGCAAAAGACTTCCGTCTGCTGCCAGCGGGAAGACGCGGGAATTATCGGAATACCCCACCGATACATAGTCCTCGTCTGCATCGATATCGTAGGAAATGTAAGGATTGGTGTCGGAGAAGGTCACATTTTCCATAAGACGGTTGTTGAAAACCATCGTAAAGGAATCGCTTCCCAAGCGACGCAATACTTCCAAAAACATGCCTTTGGTAAGCAAAATTTCATTCTTCTGGAACACCGAACGCTCGCCTGCGATACCGAAGCGCTCCTCCAGATCGTTGACCTCACAGAGATATTCAATCACGCGCTCGGAGGAATCGTCGAATTCACAGATGTCCCTGCGGTATGTAAAATTCTTGCCGAGCGTAAAATTCTGCCCGTTTCTTACGGCCTCGAGCATTTTTTTCACGGACTGCACTTTATAGCAGCGTCCTACGCCCGCAGCAATGCGCATCGTAATCACATCGTTTTGCGCGCGCAAAATGCCGTGGTAATAAAATGTCGGTTCCAGATGCGCTGTCTCGCCGGGCGCAACGCCGGATTCGAGTTCCCCGTAATAGTCAAGAATCTGGTTGTTTCTCTGCTCCTCAGCGGTGAGCTCCGCATTCGGCTTCGTAGTGCGCTCAAACTGGCTCAAAAACAAAAGGGATGCAATGATATGCTTGCAGATTCCGCCGTTTTTGGAAAGATTCGCGCAGGTGCAGCTGCAGGACAGCGCCTCCCCGAGGCGCACGGTGACTTTATAGTTATAATTGCCCTTTACGGTGAACTGAAAGACCGTCTTATCCTTGGAGGCGACCGCGTGCGTCACGCGACCGTTCTTGTAATACGAAAAGCCATCCGCATAGACTTCGTCATTTTGCGCATAGCTCTTGATAAATGTTTTGTTTAAGAAATTCCTAAACTCCAATTTTCGCTTCCTCTTCCGCTTCCTGCTTAAACTCCTCAACCATTTCCGTACTGATGTACGGAAGCTCGTCGAGGGATGTCACTCCGAAACTGCGCAGAAAATCGTCGGTCGTTCCGAACAAAATCGGGCGGCCCGGCGCTTCCAGACGCCCAAGCTCGCAAATCAAATGATATTCCAGAAGTTTGTTGATTGTGAAATCACTGTTGACTCCGCGAATCGCTTCGATATCGGTTCTTGTAACCGGCTGCTTGTATGCAACTATCGCCAGCGTCTCAAGCATAACATCTGTCAGCACATGCTTTTTCGGAACATGGCACAGGCGAATCAAATCCTCATAGCAGGACGCCTTTGTGCACATCTGGTACTTGGTACCGACGCGGGTAATCATGATGCCGTGCTTCTCATCCTCATTGTATTCCGCAATCAATGCATCGACAACACCATCAATCTCTTCCGGGGTTGCCTCCAGCGCCTGCGCAAGCGCATCGCACTCAACAGCGTCGCCCATCGTAAAAAGAATGCCCTCAACGGCTGCTTTCAGTCTGTTCTCTTCCACGGTTCTCCCCTATCTACGCGAATTGCTCAATCTCGACAACGCGATTGGCAACGTAATCAATCTCAAAGTCATCGAACAGCTTACTCTGTTTGATGAACATACATCCGAGGTGAATCAGTTCGAGAATTCCGAGGAAAGTTACAATCACCTCAATCCGGTCGCAGGCGGCGGAAAGCAGTGTACGGAACGAAAAATGACGATGCTCCATTCCGTATTCCTGAATCTTTCGAATTTTCTCCGAGAAATTGATTTCCTCCTTCTCGATGGTTCCGAAGCGGCTGCGAATCGGATCGATGCTGTTCTCCTTGCGCTTCATGATGTCACGGAAAATGCGGCTCAGATCAGCAAGCTGAACGCCGTCGACAACATCCTCGGCACGAACTTCCTCCTTGAAGGAAGCAACTTCATCCGGCAGGGATTCTTCGCGGTAGAGATGCTTTGCCGCATCCACCTGACGATCCTTTAAATTCATCGAGGCGTAGCGGAACATCTTGTATTCAAGCAAGCGCTCGACAAGCTCTGCGCGAGGATCTTCTTCCTCTTCCGAAACAGGCGCCGGAAGAAGCATCTGCGATTTAATTTTGAGAAGATATGCGGCCATCACAAGGAATTCGCTGATGTTGTCCATCTGCAGCTTCTGCATCTGCTCCACATATTCCATGTACTGGTCCGTAATCATCGCAATCGGGATATCGTAAATATTCACCTTGTTCTTCTCGATCAGATGAATCAGAAGATCAAGCGGTCCCTCAAACGATTCCAACGAAAAGGAAATGTCCATAATTCTCCTAACCTCTCACTCTTGCCCTTCTTGCACAAAACGAATCGTAATCAGCTGCGGTCTGTTGCCGATACGAATCGGCATCGTATGCGAACCGAGCCCTCGGGATACAACCATTGTTGTATCGCCTTCGCAAAATACACCTGCGTCATATTTCGGAAACAGCTCCATCTGCGGAGAAATCACGCCTCCGATGAGCGGAAGCCGCACGATTCCGCCGTGCAGATGCCCGGAAACCACCAAATCGGCGCCGAGACTTTGATACATCGAAAAATAGTACGGCGTGTGAACCAAAAGTATCCTGTACGCCTGATCGGCGGTTTCGGCAACAACCTTTCGAATGCTGCTTTCATCGGGCGTAATTCTTCGTCCTCGCCTTCCGTAGCATCCGTCCGGCAGGGTCCATCCGATTATTCCGACGCCGTCCTTCGTAACTGCGGAAGCATTGTCCAAAAGATGCAGTCTCTCATCGTCAATCTCACTGAGAAACGATGCCCATTGTTCGGAATGTTTACTTCGCATGGATTGCTCATGATTCCCGAGAGCATAATATACAGGGATTTCACGAGCATACAGCTGCATAAGAAGCTGTTCCGCAGCAGCGTTTCGGCGGTCGGTCTTCGTCACCAGATCCCCCGGAATCAAGACTGCCGACGGCCTGCAATCGTCAATCGCCCGAAGAAGCCGTTCATTGTTCTTTCCGAACTGTCGGTTGTGCAGATCCGAAAGGACAACCATATCGCAGGGAAGCGACTGCCCGTCGGATGACCGGACGGTGATTCGAACTTCTTCCGTGACCAACGCCCTGTGAACGAAAATCTGATATCCCGCGAAGAGAATCGCGAGGATACAAAGGATCAAAAGCAGATACAAAACATCCATTACGCGCCCTCTTTGCCTATTCTCCGTATCATATAAATTATAAACAATGCGTGTTGATTTGTCAACAATATATGGGGATAACAGAGAAAAAACACCACAATCTCTTGTGTTATCGACGACATTTTCGGATAAGTTTTCCGATTTTGCCCGACAATCGCGGAAAATGCGGTGTTTTTGCAGTTTTCTGTTTAGGTTTGCTATTATTTTACGGGGTGAAAGCCGTCACAATCGACATAGCCGTACACCGGCGTCACCGGCGAAACGGGGTCCGCGGACCATGTGTAAGCAGCGCGGAAGCGTTCCTCGGAAGCATCGGTTCTCGATTCGTCATCCCCGAGAATCGTTCCGATAATTTCGCCCTTTTTCACATAATCTCCGACTTTTTTGAAGACGAGAAGTCCGACATACGGATTAACGGAATCCTCCTTTTTCTCACGGCCTGCACCTAGCACCAAAGCGGACATTCCGATTTCCTCGGCATTGATTTCGCCGACAAAGCCGTCCCGGACAGCCCGGACATCCCTTCGTACAGCCGCCTTTCGCATGCGCTCCGGATGGCGGATATAATCGCTGTCCCCGCCCTGCCGCTCGCACAACTCGCAGAGTTTCTCAAACGCAGCGCCGCTTTCAACAGCTTCGAGCGCCAGATGCCTTGCCTCCGTCAGAGAGGAAGCCTTTCCGCATCCGAGAAGCAAAAACGATGCCAGTGTAATGCTCACCTCGCGAAGCTCTGCATCCCCGCCGCCGCGAAGCACGGCAATTGCCTCCTCCACTTCAAGCCAGTTTCCGACAGCGGTTCCGAGCACCTGGTTCATGTCGGTGATTACCGCATAGACTTTCCGACCGCATTGCGTTCCGATGTCAACCATGGCCTGCGCAAGCGCAACGGAATCCTCCTTCGTCTTCATAAAAGCGCCACTGCCTGTTTTGACATCGAGCACGATGACATCGGCTCCGGATGCAAGCTTCTTGCTCATGATGCTTGCGGCAATCAGCGATATGTTGTCGACAGTCGCCGTCACATCCCGAAGCGCATACATTTTCTTATCGGCCGGCGCGAGATTTGCGCTCTGACCGGCGACGGCAAGCTTCATCTCGTTGACATTTTTAATAAAGATCTCCGGCGGAACGGTCGTCTGAAATCCCGGAATACTCTCCAGCTTGTCTATGGTACCGCCGGTATGACCGAGTCCGCGCCCGGACATCTTCGCTACAGGCACCCCGAGCGATGCAACAATCGGCGCGACGATCAATGTTGTCTTATCCCCGACGCCGCCTGTGGAATGCTTATCCGCCTTCTTCCCTTCGATTGCGGATAAGTCAAGCATATCTCCGCTCTCCGCCATGGAGAGCGTTAAAGTGGCTGTTTCACGCCTGTTTAAGCCTTTTAAACAAATCGCCATAAGGAGCGCGGACATCTGATAGTCAGGGATTTCTCCCGCAGTAAAGCCCTGCACGACAAATCGAATTTCCTCGTCCGTAAGTTCCCCGCCGTGCTTTTTCTTCGTGATAATGTCATACATTCGCATATCGCTTCCCTCCTTCGATTACAACTTCTCCTGCTTTTAGTTTATCGTAAAACGGGGGAAAGTCAAGCGAACGATATTTTCCGTGCGCATTATGTACAAAAACGGCGCCCCGGAACGGGACGCCGCAGAAATTATCAAGTTATATAATGGGCAGGAAATATATCAGTCCGTAAGCTCGCCGAGGAATTTCTCGATGCGGTCAAGCCCCTTGGCAATCTGCTCCATGCTGATGGCGTAAGACAGGCGGATATGATCCGGCGCTCCGAAGTCCGCACAGGGAATCACGGCCGTCTGATACTCTTCAATCAGGAATTTCGCAAGACGCGAAACATCTCCGATTTTCTCTCCGCGGAAGGATTTCGCAAAAATCTCCTCGACATTTACAAAGACATAGAACGCACCCTTCGGGGTAAGCGCCTTGATATACGGCATTTTGCGGATACGCTCACACATATATACGCGGCGCCGATCAAACTCCGTACGCATTGCAAGAACGGACTCCTGCGGACCGTTAAATGCCTCGATGGACGCAAACTGTGCAATTGAGTTCGGATTGGAAGTCTGGTGCGACTGAATGCTCGCCATAACCTTCGCAACCGGCAGCGGCGCTCCCGTATATCCGATTCTCCAACCGGTCATGGCATAGGCCTTCGCCATACCGTTGCAGGTGATTGTATGATTGTAAATGTCTTCGCCGAGAGATGCGATGCTCACAACCTCCGCATCCTCGTAAATCAAAGACTCATAAATTTCATCCGACACAACATAGATATCTTTTGCGACAATCACATCGGCAAGGGCACGAAGCTCCTCTTTGGAGTAAACCATTCCGGTAGGATTGCTGGGTGAATTGAGAATCAGCGCTTTGGTCTTATCGGTAATCGCTTCCTCAAGCTTCTTCGCGGAAATCTTAAAACCGTCCTCAGCCGTTGTTTTCACAAATACCGGCACGCCGTCCGCAAGCTTAACGATTTCCGGATAGCTCAACCAGTACGGCGAGGGAATAATAACCTCGTCGCCGGGATTCAGAATCGCCTGAAACACATTGGTAAGCGCATGCTTTCCTCCGTTGCTTACGACAATCTGTTCGGGAGTATACTTCAGGTTGTTTCTCTCGGCAAATTTCCGGCTGATTGCGGCGCGAAGCTCCGGCATTCCCGAAGCAGCCGTATATTTGGTAAATCCGCGATCAAGGGCCTCTACGGCAGCTCCTCGAATATTATCGGGCGTATCGAAATCCGGTTCACCGGCTCCGAAACCGACAACATCCAAACCTTTGGCGCGAAGCTCCTTCGCTTTGGCGGTGATCGCCAGCGTCGAGGAAGGTTTTACAGCCAACCCTTTTGCGGACAAAGACAACGACATGATAAGCACCTCTCTTAAGTAATCTCACGCTTTGTGGACATGTATACAATACAAATCGCATTTTAGTATACATTCCGAAAAAATGCAAGCACATTTTGCAAAAAAGACACAAGAAAGGCCGGACATAAGTCCGGCCTTCGGGTATTTCCTTGATTCTGTTTACTTTGCGTAGTCTGTAACTCTGGATTCCCGGATCATGCTGATTTTAATCTGTCCGGGATATTCAAGCTCGGATTCGATCTTCTTCGACAATTCTCTTGCAATGAGAACCATATCGTCGTCGTTGACCTGATCGGGAATAACCATAACACGGACTTCCCGTCCTGCCTGAATCGCGAAAGACTTCTCGACTCCTTTAAAGCTGTTGGCAATATCTTCTAATTGGTTCAGTCTGTTGGTGTAAGTGTCCAGCGTCTCACGGCGTGCACCCGGGCGAGCTGCCGAAATCGTATCGGCTGCCTGAACGATGCATGCGATTAACGAAGTTGCCTCGCAATCTCCGTGATGCGATGCTACGGCGTTGATGACAACCGGCGATTCCTTGTATTTCTTGCAGATATCGACACCGATCTGCACATGCGTTCCTTCCATCTCGTGGTCGACCGACTTACCGATGTCATGCAGCAATCCTGCACGCTTCGCACTCCCATCTCGCCGGCGAGAAGGCCGGACAAAAGGGAAACTTCGATGGAATGCTTCAACGCATTCTGCCCGTAGCTCGTACGGAACTTCATCTTTCCGAGGAGACGCACCATCTCCGGATGAAGTCCGTGAACTCCGGTCTTCAATACGGCAGCTTCTCCTTCATCGCGAATGATAGTCTCGACTTCCTTCTGCGCCTTCTCCACCATCTCCTCAATGCGAGCGGGATGGATGCGACCGTCTACAACCAGACGCTCCAGCGCAATTCTTGCAACCTCACGGCGGATCGGATCGAAGCCGGACAAAATAACCGCTTCCGGCGTATCGTCGATAATCAAATCGATGCCGGTGAGCGTCTCAATCGTACGAATGTTACGACCCTCGCGGCCGATAATACGACCCTTCATCTCGTCGTTAGGGAGCTGTACTACGGAAATCGTAGCTTCGGCGACATGATCGGCAGCGCATTTCTGAATCGCGCCGACAATCAATTCCTTCGCCTTACGATCAGCCGTCTCCTTCGCTTCGCTCTCGAGCTCGCGAATCATGACAGCCGTTTCATGTTTTACGTCTTCCTTAACTGATTCTAAAAGATATTCCTTAGCCTTATCGGAGGTGAATCCCGAGATTCTCTCAAGTTCCGCAATCTGCTTTGCGCAATACTCATCCGCTTCCTGAAGTTTGTGATCCAAATCCTGCTCCTTCTGCGTCATGCGGGCTTCTTTCTTCTCGAGGGATTCCAGCTTTCGATCCAGATTCTCTTCCTTTTGTGTCACTCGTTTCTCATACCGTGCAACCTCGGCTCTGCGTTCCTTAATCTCGCGATCAAGATCGTTCTTAGCGCGTAAAGCTTCCTCTTTTGCTTCCAGAAGAGCTTCCTTCTTAGCGGAAGATGCAATCTTCTGTGCGTTGCGGTTCGCCTCTTCAACGATCTCCGCGGAACGTTTTTCTGCAGAACCTACCTTGGTCTCATAATTGCGCTTGCGGATGGCAATTGCAATGAGCCAGCAAAGGGGTCCGATGATAACGGCGGTGACAATCACTGCGATCAATACGGGCAAAAGTACTGACCCGCTGTTCGCAACCAGAATCGAATAGAAAGTATCTGGCATTGAAGTACACCTCCAAGTATTCAATTGTAATGTGTCGGAAAATATCCAACATTACTATAATATACGAATTAAATAACAATGTCAAGGTGAAAAAGAAAAAAGTGATACAACTGTAGAATGACGCCCCGGATTGCATTAATCCGCTTTTGTGCCCAGAAAATAAAATCCTTTGCACTCCGAGAGCACAACCGGCACAAGGCTTCCGAGCAGGTCTTTCCCGCACGGAAAATGCACGAGCAGATTGTTTTCGAGCCGCCCTGTCATCAGTCCGGTCTCCTCATTATACTCCTCGCAAAGCACAGTCTGCGTCTGTCCTTCAAGGCGTTTTACCTGCTGGTGGCTCACCTCCCCGACAACCGCAAGAAGTCTTTGGAACCTCTCCGAGGCAACCTCTTCGTTCACCTGGTTATCCATCTCTGCAGCCGGCGTGCCGTTTCGCTTCGAATACAGGAATGTATAGGCGCTCATAAACTGCGCTTTCGTTACAACATCAACCGTATCGGCAAAGTCTTCCTCCGTCTCGCCCGGGAATCCGACGATGATATCGGTCGTAACGGATACATCCGGAATCCGTTTCTGAATTCTCTCGACCAATGCAAGGTATTGCTCCTTCGTATAGCGTCGGTTCATCGCCTTGAGAATCGCGCTGCTTCCGGATTGTAACGGCAGGTGCACATGCCTGCACACCTTGGGATTTACCGCGATCTCTTCAATCAGTTCATCCGACAAATCCTTCGGATGCGGCGTCATAAAGCGAATCCGCTCGATGCCTTCAACCTCGCTCACCATACGCAAAAGCTTTGCGAACGATATGCCTTCCCCGTTATTTTTGCCGTAGGAATTCACATTTTGTCCTAAGAGCATGACTTCCTTAACGCCGCTCCCGGCCATATGCTTTGCTTCCGCAACAATCTCCGAAGCCGACCGCGAGCGCTCTCTGCCGCGCACATAGGGCACGATGCAGTAGCTGCAGAAATTGTTGCAGCCGTACATGATGTTAATTCCCGCTTTGAAGCCGTATTTGTTTACCCTCGGAAGCGATTCGACAATCTCCTTCGCTTTGTTCCAGACATCGATTACAAACTTTCCGGTCGCCTCGCGTTCGAACAGAAGCTCCGCGAGCTTGTAAATATTGTGGGTTCCGAATATAATATCGACAAATCGATAGCTCTTTCGAATCTTCTCAACCGCCTTCTCCTCCTGCATCATACAGCCGCACAGCACAATACGGCGCTCGGGGAACAGCTTCTTGCGGTTACCGAGATATCCGATTCTGCCGTAGACTCTCGTGTTCGCATTTTCACGAACCGTACAGGTATTGTAAATGACAAGATCCGCGTCCTCGCTGTCCGTCCATACATATCCGATGGCGTTGAGAATACCCGCAAGGGTCTCGGAATCCTTTGCGTTCATCTGACATCCGAAGGTCTCGATGTGCATGGTCATTTTCCGTCCGAGCTGCTGCTCGCGCTCGAGCAAAAGCGAACGACACACATCCACAAAATAATACTGTCTCTCCGGCTCTGTCGTCGGCGCTAAACTGCGGACACGCTCCGCATAGGAAGCATCGTTTCGATCCAACATGGTTCCTCCATGGAAATGCGGGCCGGTCACCCGTCCCGCACATTGATAAGCATGAAATACCGTCCTTACTGACGAACCTGGCCGTTTCCGACAATCAGGTATTTATACGAAGTCAGTTCCGCAAGGCCCATCGGTCCGCGGGCATGAAGTTTCTGCGTGCTGATGCCGATTTCCGCGCCGAAGCCGAACTCGAAACCGTCCGTAAAGCGCGTGGAGGCATTGACATAGACGCAGGCGCTGTCGATGGCGCGCAGGAACAAGTCCGCCGTCTTGCAGTCCTTCGTGATGATAGCGTCCGAATGCTTCGTGTGGTAGCGGTTGATATGCGCGATTGCCTCCTCAACGGAGCCGACGGTCTTCACGCTGATAATTCTGTCAAGATACTCGGTCCCGAAGTCCTCTTCGGATGCTTTTGCAAAATCGGGAACAATCTCGCGGGCTTCCTCATCGGCACGGATTTCCACCTGATACGGCGCAAGCGCTTCGGCAAGCTTGGGCAGAAACGCGCCGGCGATATCGCGGTGTACGACAAGCGACTCACACGCGTTGCAGACGCCCATGCGCTGCGTCTTGGCATTGATAATAATCGTGATTGCCTTTGCAAGGTCGGCCTTTTTGTCGACATAGATGTGGCAATTGCCGGTTCCGGTTTCAATCACGGGAATCGTGCTGTTCTCGAGCACGGTTTTGATCAGATTCGCGCCGCCGCGGGGAATCAAAACATCCACAAAGCCGTTTAAGCGCATCAATTGCTTCGTTGTCTCGCGGTCGGTATCCTCGATGACATACACCGCATCCTCCGTGATTCCACAATCTGCAAGGCCTTTACGCAAAATCGCACCGAGCGCGACATTGCTGTTCACGGCATCGCTTCCGCCCTTCAGAATCACGGCATTGCCGGACATAAAGCATAATCCGAACGCATCTACCGTAACATTCGGACGGGACTCGAAAATGATACCGATAACGCCGAAAGGTACACGAACCTTCTTGATTCGAAGGCCGTTTTCAACTTTCCAGGTTGCCAGAACCTCGCCGACCGGGTCCTTCAAAGCGGTGATTTGAACCAGTCCCTCCGCCATCGCCTCGATCCGCTTCGCCGTAAGCGCAAGACGGTCGATCAGAGACTCCTTTACTCCCTTCTTCTTTGCGGCCTCCACATCAATCGCATTCGCTGCAAGAATCGTATCGGTCTGTGCGACCAAAAGCTCTGCAATATGGGCAAGAGCTTCCCTTTTCTTCTCTGTTGCCAACAAGGCAAGCTCGGATGCCGCATCCTGCGCCTGTCTTCCGATTACCATCAGATTCATGCTGTTGTCTCCTTTCCTGTTTCGATACACCCGATCTCTGTCACAATCATATCCGCCGGCACATCGGTATCGTCCACCGGCAGACACTCGGCCTCCTGCAAACTGTATGCAAGCATTACGCGCGGAATCGAATCATGCTTCTTCAGATACCGGTCATAATACCCTCCGCCGTAACCGAGGCGGTCTCCCTGTGCCGTATAAGCTACGCCCGGCAGAAGCAAAATGCACTGTCCGTCGGCGCTGTAATCAACGCTCTCTCCCGTCACCGGCTCCATGATTCCGTATTTGCCCGGGGCCACATCGTCGAAGGATGTAATATATTGAAAATCCAGCCCTTTTTCGTCAATGCACTTCGGAACAGCGACGCGCTTGCCGTCCCTCCATGCCTTTTCAATCAGAAAATGCGTATTGACCTCGGAGCTGAACGACATATACGCGAGAACGACCGACGCATCCGCATACTCCCTGCGGCTCACGAGATTTTCCGCGATACATCCGCTGTACATCAAAACTCTTTCTGCGGAAAGCTGGCTTCGTTTCCGTTTCATAACCTTCCGTAGTTCCTTCTTATCCATCGGCGGGACTCCTCCTGCTGTGACAATTTCCGGTTAACACTTTCAAAAACCGACGCGACGGCCTATCGCTCTTCGCGATAGGCTTTCAGTCGACAACTTCTATGTTATCGAGTATACTCTTGAGGTTTTCGCGAATCGAGCGAACATATTCCGCGCGAAGCTTTGCCTGCTCCTCTTTTTCCTCCGGCGTCAGGCCGACCTCTTTCGACTTATGATACAGTTCGTTGATTCTCTTGATTCCTTCGTCTGTCAAACTTCCACCTCCCGATAATACGCTGCTTGATTCGTAACTATATCATGTTCTTGTGAGATAGTCAATCAGATGAAAATTATCGTTTTTATGGGCATGGAACAGCGTTCCGACATTTTTCCCTTCAAGCACATTGCGGAGATTCTTCATGTCGTTGCCGTTGCAAATCACCATATCCGCACCTGCATCGTTCGCAATCCGCGCTGCCGCAACCTTGGTAGCCATTCCGCCGGTTCCCACATCAGTGCCGGCACCCTTCGCCATGGCCTCAAGCTCATCGGTGATGAAATCAATCTCTTCAACAAGCTTTGCATCGGGATTTTTCCGGGGATCGTCGGTGAAAAAGCCGTCCTGGTCGGACAAGACGACCAGCAGGTCCGCGTGAATCAACGCGGCAACAATCGCCGAGAGCGTATCGTTATCGCCGAACTCAATCTCGTCGGTAACAACCGTATCGTTCTCATTTACGATGGGGATGACACCCATGGACAGAAGCTCGGAAAAGGTTGCTCTCGCGTTTCTGCGGTTCAGGTCATTTATCATCGTAAGCTTCGTGATCAAAACCTGCGCGGGAATTTTGTTGTACTCCGCAAACAGGCGCTGATATACCATCATCAGACGCGTCTGACCGATAGCGGCGCACGCCTGCTTGACCGATTTGTCCTTAGGGCGCTCCGCAATCTTCATCGTCTTTCTCCCTACGGCAATGGCGCCGGAGGAAACCAGCACGACATCCTTTCCGGAGTTGGAAATGTCCGTGAGGATTCGCACGAGACGCTCCATCGTCACAAGATCCATGTCACCGGTCTCGGGATGCGTCAGGGTGGACGATCCGATTTTTACAACGATTCTCTTCTTGCTTTTCATCAATTCTTCGCGATTCATACTTGTTACGGTAATTCCACCGTACCTCCTGTAAACAATCTGTTTCGGCTTTTCGCCGTATGTAAAGGCACGCGTCTGCACAGTATTTTACTCCGTCGGTACAGCGTACTCCTTCATAACCGCCTCACTGCATCGAATCCCGTCAAGCGCGGCAGACATAATGCCTCCCGCATAGCCTGCACCCTCTCCGCAGGGATACAGACCGGCGACTCCGCACGCCTGCAGGGATTCGTCCCGCAGGATTCGCACCGGCGACGATGTTCTCGATTCAATCGCCTGCAGCAATACATCGGGATCGGCAAATCCCGGCATGGTTTTATCAAATGCCTCCATACCTTCCGCAATCGCCTCCGCCATAAACTCCGGCAGACACCGATGCAAGTCGGTATATGTCACGGCGCCTTTGTTGACCGGGGTAATCGCTCCGCATCCGGTCGACGGTGTTTTCGCGCGAAAGTCTGCATAGCGCTGTGTCGGAATATTGCCGTCCCCGGCACGGTATGCAAGCTCTTCCAGATTTCTTTGATACCGCATTCCGATGAGGGGATCCAACGGATTTGCCGCATCCACTTCCGACGCAAAATCCGCGGGCGTCACGGTCACCACAATCGCAGCGTTGGAATTGTCCGCATCACGCTTATAATTGCTCATTCCGTTGATTGCCAATCGGCCGTTCTCGCTCGAGGCGTTCACCACATATCCTCCCGGGCACATGCAGAAGGAATAGACGCCCCGTCCGTTTTTGTCGGTATAAGTCACTTTGTAATCCGCTGACGGCAGCCGATCCGCGAACTCGCCGTACTGCGTCCGGTTGACCCATTCGCGCGCATGCTGCACGCGGACACCCATTGCAAATGCCTTCGGCTCCATCGCAATTCCCATGGAATGCAGCATCTCAAAGGTATCTCTCGCAGAATGCCCGATGGCAAGTATTGCTGTCGCCGTCGGAATTTCGGTTCCGTCGGCGCAGACAACCGCCGAGAGTGCGCCGTTGTCAGTGACAAGCGAAGTCACCGTCGTGTTCACCCGGACCTCGCCGCCGAGCCGCTCAATCTCCTTCGTCATCTCCGTTATAACCTCGCGGAGACGATCCGTCCCGATATGCGGTTTGTTTTTGTATACAATCTCCTCCGGGGCGCCGAAGGAAACAAAGGTCTTAAGAACATACCGTCCGCGCCCGTCTTTATCCTTGATTAAAGTATTCAGCTTCCCGTCGGAAAATGTTCCCGCGCCGCCGACTCCGAATTGCACATTGGATTCCGGATTTAATCGTCCGGTTTTGAAAAATTCCTCGACATCGCTTACGCGCTCCGCAATTGCCTTACCGCGCTCAAGCAAAATCGGCCGATACCCTTTCTTCGCAAGCTCAAGCGTCGCGAACAGCCCCGCGGGTCCCGCGCCTATGACAACCGGTCGGTGCCGGAGAGGCTTCGTTCCGCCGCCGGAAGGTTCAAACTCTACCGGCGTATACGGGGTAACATTTGCCGGAAGATGTTTCGGAAGCTTCGTTCCCGGCATAAGCGCGACCGCGAGCTCGTAGGAATATGCAATCTCACGCTTCTTACGCGCATCAAGCGATTGCTTCAATATCTCAAGGTTCGCTATCTTCCCTTCCGGCACACGAAGCGCCGATGCCGCCGCTTGGCGCAGCGCATCCGGGGTATGCGTCACCGGCAGATGAAGCTGCGATAGTTTCCATTGCAATGCGCTCATGCATTCCTCCCTGCGATTGCGCCGGTCGCAAAAGCCCACTGCAGGTTATAACCGCCGCAATTGCCGTCCATATCAAGCAGTTCTCCGGTCACATACAAGCCGGGGAAGCGAACGCATTCACAGGTGTCGGGATTGATTTCCGAAAGGGATACTCCTCCCCGCGCTGCCTGTGCATAGGCAAACGGTCGCGTTCCCGTCACCGGAAGCGTCATATCCGTCAATTCTTTATGGATTCTCCGTGCTTCGTCCGGCGTGATTTCACGCGCAGGCTTCTGCGGCGATACTCCGGCGCGAAGCAATATAACATACATTAATTTCGACGGGACCAGACCGTCCATGGCATGCTCGATATCACGCTCCGAGAAGGCTTCCTCCTGGGTTCTTCGCATCACCTCGCGAAGTGCTTCCTCGTTCGACATATCGCGCAGAAAATTCAGTCGAATCAGAACCTTTTTTCCGCAGGAAAGAGCTTCTTCGGCGAATCTGGAAAGCTGCATAACGGGGATTCCGCTGATTCCGTAATCCGTCCAGACGACTTCTCCGAACTCTGTCTTCGGAAGTCCGAGGCCTGAAGAAATGCCTTTTTCGCTGCCTGCATCCGGTGAATCGTTCGATTCTCCGGCCGCATCGATGGTTACCTCCGCATCAAGGCGAACGCCCGATACGGTCTTTGCATTCTTGTTGGAAAGCAGCAAGGGCACAAGTGCCGGATGCGGTTCCGAAACGGTCAAACCGAGTCTTCGAAGCTCGCGGAAGCCGAAATCTCCGGCTCCCAGATGGTCTCCAGCCGGTCCTCCGCAGGCAAAAATCACGCTTTCCGCATACATTTGACGACTGTCCTGCGCAATCGTATATTCAATCCGATATCCGTTGACATCCGCGGTGAGCGGTGAAACCTTCGTCACCTCCGCCCCGTATAGAACGCGCACGCGAAGGCGTTCCATCTCCTCCGCAAATGCTGCAACCACCGAAGCGGCTGTCTCGGAATGCGGATAATAATATCCGCGCTTGTTCCGAACGGGAATCCCGATCTCTCGAAGGAAAGCAATCTCGTCCACCGCGGAAAATGCGGCAAACACACTCTCAACGAACCTGCTGTCCTGCGAGCGGTAATTCCCGGGTTCGCGATTCTCGTTTAAAAGGTTGCATTTTCCGTTGCCGGTGACCGCGAGTTTGCGTCCGGGCTTGTCATTGTGTTCTAAAATCGTGACTTTTTTGCCGGCGCGGGCCGCTGAAATCGCAGCCATCATGCCGGATGCGCCGCACCCGATAATCGCAATCATCCGCTCTCCTTTCAACGCAAAAGGCGAATTTTCGTGAGAATCCGAACAAGGAACCTGCCCTTCGGCATCGCAAGCAACTCTTCTTTCGTGACGCCCTGAAGGAGAATCAGCAATGCAAAATAAACCATAACCGCAACACCGATGGATGCGATACATGCAATCCCGTTTCCTACCATCTGATCGAGCACAAGATAACAACATCTCGCACATGCACCCATGACAATCGAGGCAATCAACGGAATCGCAAAGGTCTTCAAAATCTCCTGCCGGTATGAGAGATACCGCCCGATGGCAATCCAGTTCAATACGCATACAACGGCGGCAAACAAAACATTGCAAATCACCAATGCATAAATACCGAGATCCGTGTATGTCAGTAAAATATACAGCGTTCCGAGGTGAATCACCAGGGAAATCGCCGAGTGAATCACGGGAATATGCAGGTGATTGATACCCTGCAGAATACCGTTTGTAAGCGTCGAAAGGGCAAAGAACAAAATGCTTATGCTTCCGAACATCAGCACATTTCTGCTGAGCGGATTCGAGTCGCCGAGCAAAAGCATAAGAATCGGTCCGGCCAGCGCCGACATGCCGATTGCACTGGGGAAAGCGATAATCATATTGAATTTGACGGCGGAAGCCACCTTGTCTTTGACGGTATCGAGGCGACCGCGCAGATAATCGGCAATCAATCCCGGAACAATCGCTGTTCCGAGCGCAGAAGCCACGGCAACCGGAACATTGGTAAGCAGTCGGTATTTGTTTGTATAAATACCCATCATGGCGGCGCGCGTCGTATCAATCATACCGCGGTCACCCATGATCCGGTTGAAAAAGATATCATCGAGCGTTCCGGATACCTGGTATACGGTCTGTGATACGACAACCGGAACGACTGTCACGACAATCAGCCACAAAATGTGTGCCGGACGCTCCGTGTCACGGCTCTCCTCGCTCTCAAGCGAAGCGATTTTCGCAAAAGCCCGCCGGTAAATCATATACATGGTTACCAGCGAAAGCAATGCGGCGACGGCTCCCGCAAAGGTACCGAGAGTTCCTCCGGCGGCTCCGTAGGATGCGCTCGAATACCGGTTGTACATCCAGTAGGCTGCCCCGACACTCACGACAGCATTCACAATCTGCTCAATTACCTGTGAAATCGCGGTCGGCACCATATTCCCGTGGCCCTGGAAATAGCCGCGTATGACGCCCATCACGGAAAACACGAAGATGGTCGGCGCAAGCACGCGAAGCGGCGCAATCACACCCTGCTGACCGATATAGTCCGCGTAGTAAGGCGCTCCGAAGAAGCATACGCAGGTAGCGATACTTCCCACGACGATACCGAATGCGAGCGCCATTACAAACACGCGCTTGGCATTCCTGTGCATTCCCATCTCAACGCGCGTGCTTACAAGCTTTGAAACCGCAAGCGGCAGGCTGTAGGAGGAAAGCAACAGTGCAATACTGTAAAACTCATAGGCGCTTCCGTAGTATCCCATCGCAGTGTCGCCGAGAATTCGCGTCATAGGGATACGGTAAATCAAACCGATGATACGCACCATAATCGACGCCGCAGCCAGAATACTTCCCTGAACGAGTATATTTGATTTGTTTGTCTGTTTCGTCTTCACAAACAAGCGCACTCCTGAATCATTAGTCTCTTGTAATTCCGAGCTTCGCAAGGATTTCTTCCTGCATCCGCTCCATCTCTTCCCGCTCGTCGTCCTGCATATGGTCATAACCGAACAAATGCAGCATGCTGTGCGCGGTGAGGAAGGCCATCTCCCTCTTCAGCGAGTGACCGTACTCGGCTGCCTGCGCAATCGCACGCTCAACCGAAATCACGATATCGCCGAGCAAAAGCTCTCCGCTGTCCGGGTCGAAATACTGTTCGGACTGCTCCTCAATTCCGTCAAAGCTTCCCGGCTCCGTATAGTCAATCATCGGAAAACTCAACACATCAGTCGCGCGGTCGGTGTCGCGGAACTCCCGGTTCATCGAGTGAATCGCGGAATCATCCGTTAGCAGCATATTTACCGTACATTCATACGGGCACTGCACATAATCGCATGCGGCCTCGAAGACACTTCGAAGCACCGCCTCACAATCCGGGAAGATTTCGCCTTCCCATTCGGATTCAAAATAAAAGGTCATTCTTTCGCACTCTCCGTTCCGTTTCCGCCGTTTCTCTCTGTGCGCAGTCCGCGCCGAAACTGCGGCTTTCTTCTCTCAAAGCTCCGTACCCGGGAAGCAGTCTTCTCCTCATATTTCTCGTAGGCAGTGACAATGCGCTGCACAAGAGGATGACGGACGACATCCGCGCCCGTGAGCACGGAAAATGCGATGTCCTCGATTCCGTCAAGCACCTTCATCGCAACATCCAGTCCAGACACCTGGTCCGTCGGAAGGTCCTTCTGCGTCCGGTCTCCGGTCACGACGACCTTGGAACCGAAGCCGATTCGGGTGAGGAACATCTTCATCTGCGCAGGCGTTGTATTTTGCGCCTCATCTAGAATGATAAAGGCATTGTCCAGAGTTCGTCCGCGCATGTATGCAAGCGGCGCAACCTCAATCAACCCCTTCTCCATATTTTTCGTAAACGACTCCGCCCCCATAATCTGGTAGAGCGCATCGTACAGAGGGCGAAGATACGGGTCGACCTTCTGCTGCAGATCGCCCGGCAGAAAACCGAGCTTCTCTCCGGCCTCAATCGCCGGACGGGTCAAAATGATGCGGTTTACTTCGTCGTTTTTGAACGCCGTAACGGCCATCGCCATCGCAAGATAGGTCTTGCCGGTACCGGCCGGACCGATTCCGAACACAATCATGTTGTCACGGATATTGTCGACATAGCGCTTCTGGCCAACGGTCTTCGGCTTGATCGGCTTGCCGGTGATTGTGTGGCAAATCAGATCGGAATCCACGGAAAGCACGGAAGCCTCATCGTTTTCCTTGACAAGAGAAAGCGTATAATTCACATTTTGCAGGGTGATTTCCGAGCCTCTCGCAGAGAGCGCAAGCAGCGTCTCCAGCACACGCTTCGCCTTTTCGCAGGGCCCGTCCTCTCCGACGATACGGATTTCTTCCTCTCGCGTAACGATTGTCACGCGGAGCGTCTTCTCAATCTGTTTGGCAAACTCATCCATCTCCCCGAAGATTGCCTTCTGACGGGCTACCGATATGCCGTGTAATGTTTGTATCATCCGCACCTCCGGTGATATTTTACGATTTCGTTTCTGCGATTTGCGGGCATTTTCCGGGGCATCCCTTCCGCAAATGCACAATCAATCGCATTATAGCAAATTCCGCAGGAAAATGCCATATCAAAATCAAAAAGAAAGAGGACCGCTTCTGCGATCCTCCGTCAAATCTTACTTGTACTTTCTCTTGCGAGCAGCCTCAGACTTCTTCTTGCGCTTTACGCTCGGCTTCTCATAGTGCTCTCTCTTGCGAATCTCCTGCTGGATACCTGCCTTAGCACAGTTTCTCTTGAATCTGCGCAGTGCGCTGTCCAACGACTCGTTCTCCTTAACGATAACACTCGACACGAATTCTCACCTGCCTTCCCGCAGCGACGGACCCGTCGTCCGCCTCCTTATCATCAAGCGATACCTCGAAATGATGACATATCGAATTGTACCACAAATTCAGCGGTTGTCAATCACTTTTTTCGGAAAATGCCGAAGCATTGCTTCTTTCCCCCTGTTTCCTCAGGAAAGCTGCGCCTTCGCGGCATTCTCAGCGGCTTCGATACATGCCGCAACACCTTCCGGATTCTTTCCGCCCGCCTGCGCCATATTCGGGCGACCGCCGCCGCCACCGCCTACAACCGGTGCAATCTCCTTGATCAGGTTGCCTGCATGGGCTCCCTTTGCGATTGCGCTCTCGCTTGCTGCCGCTACGAGGTTGACCTTTCCGTCAATCACGGACGCAAGGACTATCACACAGTCGGTGAGACGATCCTTCATCCGGTCGCAGAAATTGCGAAGGCCGTTCATGTCAAGGTTCGGAACATTGGCTGCGAGAATCTTGATTCCGTCAACCTCCTTCACATTGCCGAGAACATCCGCAAGGGAGGCATCGGCAAGCTTCGCCTTGAGCTTTTCATTTTCCGCGAGCGCAGCCTTGAGTTCGGAAGCAAGCGACTCAATCTTCGCCGCAAGGTTCGCGGGCTCCGCCTTGGCTGCACGGGATGCTGCAAACAGTTCTTCCTCAACCGTCTTATAATATGCAATCATTGGCAACATGCGTACCGCCGCAGAGCTCAATGCTGTAGCCGCCCATATCGACAACGCGGACGCTGTCGCCGTATTTCTCTCCGAAGAGAGCCATGGCACCGGTCCTGCGTGCCTCCTCGAGCGTCATAATCTTCGTCACAACCGGATAATCTGCTGCAATTGCCTCGTTGACAAGCTCCTCAACCTTTGCAATCTCCTCCTTGGTCATCGCATGGAAATGCGAGAAGTCAAAGCGAAGACGCTCGGGGCTTACGAACGAACCTGCCTGCTCGACATGACTTCCGAGAACCGTGCGGAGCGCCTTCTGAAGAAGGTGGGTCGCCGAATGGTTCTTCGCAGTTGCGGTTCTCTTTGCGCGGTCATAGGAGACGGTCACGACATCGCCGTCCGTTAAGGTTCCGCCGATAACGGTACCGATGTGGGCAATCTTGCCGCCCTTTAACTTTATGGTATCGACGACATCGAATTCCGCGGTCGTCTCGCCCTCCTCCGTCAGAACAATGCGTCCGCAGTCACCCTGCTGACCGCCCATCGTTGCGTAACATACGGTCTTATCGAGAATTACGGCGCCGCTCTCGCCCTCGGAAAGCGTATTGACAATCGAGCCGTTTCCGTCCTCTTCCTTTGTCATCACCAAAACCGTGCCCTCGCAGGACTCACGGTCATAACCGATAAACTCCGATGTCACCGAAGGATCGATCTCATCGTATACGGTCGCATCAGCGCCCATGTAATTGGTCTTCTTGCGCGAATTGCGGGCCAGCGTCTTCTGCGCTTCCATCGCTTTCTTATAGCCCTCCATATCGATGGTCAGTCCGCGCTCGGAAAGAATCTCCTCCGTGAGATCCAGCGGGAATCCGTAGGTGTCGTAAAGCTTGAATGCGTCGTCGCCGCTGAGCATCGTTCTGCCGGATGCCGCAAGCTCGGACTCCATCCCCGCAAGAATCTCAAGACCCTGGTCAATCGTCTTGTTGAATTTCTCCTCCTCGTTGTCAAGCACGGAGAAAATGTAATCCTTCTTCTCCTCAAGCTCCGGATAACCGTCTCTGGAATCGCGGATAACGGTCTCACAGAGCTTCGCGAGGAATTTGCCCTGAATGCCCAGGAGGCGTCCGTGTCTCGCCGCACGGCGAAGCAGACGGCGAAGCACATAGCCTCTTCCCTCGTTCGAAGGAAGAATACCGTCGCTCGTCATAAAGGTTACGGAGCGGATGTGGTCCGTAATCAGGCGGATGGAGACATCCTTCTTCGGATCCGTCTCGTACACAACGCCGGCGAGTTCACATACGCGGTCGCGAAGCGCCTTCATCGTATCGATATCGAAGACGGTATCGGCATCCTGGCATACTACGGCAAGACGCTCAAGTCCCATACCGGTATCGATATTCTTGCTTGCCAGCTCTTCGTAGCCGCCCTTGCCGTCGCCGTTGAACTGCGTGAACACATTGTTCCACACCTCGATATAGCGGTCGCAGTCGCAGCCGACCTTGCAGTCCGGCTTACCGCAGCCGTATTTTACGCCGCGGTCATAGTAAATCTCGGAGCAGGGACCGCAGGGGCCTGCGCCGTGCTCCCAGAAGTTGTCCTCCTTGCCGAAGCGGAAAATGCGCTCTGCAGGAACACCGACCTCCTTGTTCCAGATGTCAAAAGCCTCGTCGTCATCGAGATATACCGACGGAAACAGGCGGTCCTCGGAAAGCCCGACTACCTTCGTCAGGAACTCCCAGCTCCAGGCAATCGCCTCATGCTTAAAGTAATCTCCGAAGGAGAAGTTTCCTAGCATCTCGAAAAACGTCAGATGTCTTGCGGTCTTGCCGACATTTTCGATATCGCCCGTGCGCACACACTTCTGGCATGTCGTCACGCGGCGGCGCGGCGGAATTTCCTGTCCCGTAAAATAAGGCTTTAACGGCGCCATACCGGCGTTGATCAAGAGAAGGCTCTTGTCATTTTTCGGGACAAGCGAAAAGCTGTCCATCTTCAGATGTCCCTTGCTCTCGAAGAACTCCAGATACATTCTGCGGAGCTCATTTACACCGTACTTCTTCATATCCACCTCCGGGCACTGCCCTGTTTATTTTTCGGAATTACCACTCAATCGCGCGGATGGACGGATCCTGCATCGCGCCGTACCATGCTCTCTTCTTCGTCAGCTTTGTGCTGCCGTTGAACTTGTAAAGAAGCGGAAATTCATCGCTTCTCCACGAAGCGGAATCCATAAGCCCCCACACGGTAATACAGTCGATATTCACCGTGCCCTCCCGCTTAGCCTTCTGCATCTGCGTAAAGAGCACTTTGTATTTCATAGCCTGAATCTCATAGCCTTCCTCGGTGTTGGAGGTTCCGATATCAAGCTCCGTAATCTGCACCTTAAAGCCGGCCTTCGTGAATTCCTCCGCCGTGCCGCGCACCTCGCGTGCAACCGAGGAGTGCGTGCTCAGATGACACTGCATTCCGATTCCGTCGATGTTTCCCGCTTCGAGAATCGGTTTCAACACCTTGAGAATCTGCATCTTCTTCGAGTAGCAATTGTAATCGTTATAGTACAGATCAACGCCTTCCGGGGCATACTTTCTCGCGTAGGCGAATGCATATTCCATAAAATCCGGTCCGACCGTCTCATACCAGAAGCTCTTTGCGCGCATTCCGTTCGGATCGCCCTCTCCCGGGTTGATTGCCTCATTTACCACATCGTAGCAATATACCATGCCGGGATAAGTCTCATTCATATAGGTCATCACCTGGCGGATGTAACTCTCCATTCGCTTAAGCATGACCTCGCGGCTTACTCGCGTACCGTTCTGCGTATAATCCTCCGTGAAGAAGCTTGCAGGGGTCTGCTGATACCAAAGCAATGTATGGAACCGGACGGCGATGCCGTGCTCTTTCGCAAATGCCATTCCCTTTTCAATCGAGGTAAACTTCAGCTTCGGCTCAGTGTAGGTATCCGGCAGCCCGTTCCTGCATGCGGCGAGATCCAACAGCTGATCGGGCTTGCTCTCGTTTTCAAAGGTCATGCTGTTAAACTGTGCAACAATCTCCGAAGTCAGCGCGGCATTGCCGATGATGGCGTTCGGAAGCGCAACGCCGATTTTAAAATCATCCTTGTACAGTTCCCGAAGCGTCATCGAATCCAGGGGATTCGGTGTCGGCGTCGGAGTGCCGGGTACTTCTGTGGGCGTCGGGGTCACTTCCTGCGTCGGTGTCACCGAAGCGGATGTCGTTCCGTTATCCCCGGTACAGGAAACCGTGCCGGCGGCTAAAGCAACAAACAGCAAAACAGCAGCGACAACTTTTACAAACCGTTTCATTCGCATACCGCTTCCTCCTTATATCCTCTTTATAACAACAATGGGACCGGATTCGACAACCCGGTCCCAAGAGCAGCTTGTGGGGGAATCGAACCCCCGTTTTCGCCGTGAGAGGGCGACGTCTTGACCCCTTGACCAACAAGCCAAATGCTGCGTACATGATATTACCAACGAAAATCGGAAATTGCAAGCACTTTTTTCGACATTTTTAAAAAATTTTTTCTACTGTTTTCCGGCGCGATATCCGGTATCGTAAACCGTGTAAGTCTGCGAACCGTCCTCTTTCGTGTAAACCCGCACAAAAGCATCCTCCGCGATGCCGCTTTGAAAACCCGGGTATTGCGCGAAGGTGCGGTTCGTCAATACGAGGTACGATATTCCGGCTTCAGCAGCCGCCTCGCGCATCGACAATGCGTCTTGTGCGAGGCTGATTTTCGTCAACACGCGGGCTCTCTCTTCCGCCTCGTATCCCGCGCCGGACACAAGCACCGAAGCAGCAAGATACTGGGAAAAGCCTCCTGCGATGAAATCGAAGCAAACCGGTCCCGGCACGGCATAGATCTCTTCTTTCGAAGCGCCGTACTCCTCCGCCGCCGCGATAATTCCGGGCTTATTTTCAATCAGATACGACCGCCCGGTGTCACATTTGTACAGTGCAAGATAAGTATCGTAAATACCGGTTGCCGTGAGCGGAACAAACAACACAACCGTCAGTGCGCGGCGAAGTGTCGTGAGGCGTGTGCTTTTCATCGGTTCGAGAAGATACGAGATTCCGATTGCGCCCTGCGCCTCAAGAAGATACAGCGAAATCAGCAAAAACTTGTGATTCTGCAGCATGGACTGCGATATGGACACACAAAAAGCGAACACAATCAGAAGGACCGATGCCGCAAGAAATACGCGCTGCGCCTTTCCCGCGCGATACAGATAATACACAAGAAGCGGAATCAGAAGAAAAATCCATTTCCAGGCAAAGCCCAGGAGTCCGAGGACCCCTCTGTTTTCAAGCACATAGCCGTGCGTAAGCGAAACTGCCCCCGCCCCGCCGGCAAACGCCAGATGACTCACGGCAAATATAGCGACAGAAATTCCGGCCGTAAGAATATACGCCGGCTGTTCCGCGGAAAACCAGGCGAGAGCAAAAAGAATCAGCAGCGCCGCAATCAGCGAATGAACGCTGACATATCCGACAAGTCCGAGCGCAACACCTGAGAAAACGGCCGTCAGCATTGCGCTTCGTCCGCTGATGCGGAAATGCTTCCGAAAAACTTCCCTTCGGTACCCGGCCCCTGCGGATTTTGCGAAAATTACCGTCCTCTCCGCCGTGCCTTTAATCAGGTACGGCAGAAACAAAGATACGATAAAGAATGCCGTCGCAATCCCGAATATTAAATGCCGCTGGTTCATAAGTGCGTTCACCTGATACAGCCCCCAGCTTTCGTATTCCGTGGCGCCGATATAGGTCTCATTTTCGGAAAATGCCTTCGAAAGTCCTCCCGCATTTTCCGTGAGAAACCGAATCATCCCGTAGGACGAGCGGAATGTAACCATGAGCCATACCGGTACGGCGACATTTTTCCGACCGCAGAGGCGGAAAAACACCTCGTAGATTGCACAATACATTGCAACCATCGACAATACGGCAGGCACATTGAACGCCAGATCGATGCGGAGACCCAAAAGCTCGAGGTTACCGGCAGCGAAATCAAACAAAAAATGATAATTCATGCCGCCGGCACCGGCAAACAGCGGGAATTCCGCTGGGATTTTCTGCCAAACGGAGAACGACCGAATCACCGCAAGATGCAATGTAAAATCCCCGATTACGGGTCCGCCGACAACGATATTGCCCTTTACGACACGGAACGAGGCAATCATCATGACCGCGGCGAACGATACGGAAAGCGCGAGAAACAGCATCTCCCGCGGCGTCGGACGAAGCGATTTAAGAAGCGCGCGGTACCGGACATGCCGCCCTGCGCGAATAATCAGGAACACGGACAACACCGAAAGCACCGGCATAACAACCGCATTCGCATACACAAGCGGTCTCTCCGTGTTTCGAAACAGCCATGCCGCGAGGTAGACAGCCCATGTATTCACAAGAAATCCCGCAATCCATACCGCGGGGAACAACGAAAAGACCGGGTTGCGGGAATGCTCCCCGGTCGTCGTAAGAATCTTCTTCTGCATTGTTCTGGGAATCACAGCGGCAACCACCGCGAATCCGGTCAGAAAGTATTGAAAAAGCGCCAAAACACCTATCATATCATCTCTCCGAAAAAGTCCTGAAGCCGCATCTGATTGGACTCCTGCATTCCCGAAAGAATTCCCACCTCGGTGAGCAGATCGGTTACACTGCTTCCGACATGGCAGCGGTTTCTCAGATCTTCTTTCGAGATAAACGGATCGTTTGCATCCGCCGCCTCCTCGATGGATTGGGCGGCGACACCGCCGAGTCCCGATACCGATGTCAGCGAAGGCATGATTTTCCCGTCGATAATCTGGAATCGGCTCGCCTTCGCGCGGTAAATATCGATGGGCATAAAGTCAAAGCCCCTCGCGTACATCTCCTGCACAAGGCGCATATCCTTAAGCTGTCCCTGCTCCTTCTCGGAGAGGGCGTAGTCCTTTTTGTTGCTCTCGTTTCGGCGGATATATTCCTTCATCACACGCTCCATGCGCTCTTTTCCCTGCGCCATGATGCTGTAATCGAAGTTGTTCGCGCGAATCGAAAAATAGGCGGCATAGTATGCCAGCGGATAGTACAGTTTGAAATATGCCACGCGGAAAGCCATCATGACATAGGCACACGCATGGGCCTTCGGGAACATGTACTGAATCTGTTTGCAGGACCAGATGTACCAGTCCGGCACCTGGTGAGCGGCCATCTCCTCCTCCCACTCCGGCGTGAGCCCTTTGCCTTTGCGCACCTTCTCCATGATATTGAAGGCGTGGTTGTTGTCAATTCCCATCGAAATCAGATAGGTCATGATATCGTCACGGGTACAGATTGCCGTGGCCAGGGTACATTTTCCGTCCTTAATCAGCTCCTGCGTATTGTTCGTCCACACATTCGTTCCGTGCGAAAGTCCGGAAATTCGAATCATGTCCGAAAAGCTCTGCGGCTTTGTCTCCAAAAGCATCTTGATAACGAAGTTCGTTCCGAGCTCCGGAAGTCCCAGACTTCCCGTCTCGCAGCCGTCAATCTGCTCGGGGGTAATTCCGAGCGCAGCCGGACTCTGCATCAGGGAAATGACCTTCGGGTCGTCCATCGGAAGCGTCTTAACATCGATTCCCGTGAGATCCTCGAGCATGCGAATCATCGTCGGATCTTCATGGCCGAGAATATCGAGTTTCAGCAGGTTGTGATCAATCTTGTGGTAATCAAAATGCGTGGTCACCGTGTCGGTTGTCATATCGTTTGCAGGATGCTGAATCGGTGTGAAGGTGTCAATCTCCTCGCCGTGCGGAAGAACGATGATTCCACCGGGATGCTGTCCTGTCGTGCGTCTTACGCCGACACAACCGCGCACGATGCGCTCAATCTCCGCCGTGCGCTTCGAGATTCCGTGTTCCTCGTAGTACTTCTTGATAAAGCCGTACGCCGTTTTGTCCGCAAGCGTGCCGACGGTACCTGCGCGGAAGGTATGTCCTTTGCCGAACAACACCTCAGTGTAGGCATGCGCCTTGCTTTGATATTCGCTCGAGAAATTCAGGTCGATATCCGGCTCCTTGTTGCCGTAAAAACCGAGGAAGGTCTCAAACGGAATGTTCTGGCCGTCCTTCGTAAGCGGCTTTCCGCAGTTCGGGCAGACGCGGTCCGGCATGTCAAAACCGGACTTTAACGCATATGCCTTCACCTCGTCGGAATCAAAATCCGTAAAATGGCATTGCTTACAGAAATAATGTGCCGGCAGCGGATTCACCTCGGTGATTCCCGCCATCGTCGCCACGAAGGAGGAACCCACGCTGCCTCGCGAACCGACGAGATAACCGTCGTCATTGGAGTGCTTAACAAGGCGCTGCGCAATGATATACATGACGGCAAATCCGTTGGAAATGATGGAGTTCAACTCCTTTTCCAGGCGTTTTTCAACAATCTCGGGAAGGTCGTCCCCGTACCAGCTGCGCGCAGTAGTATAGCATATATCGCGAAGCTCCGTATCGGAGTTCTCGATGACCGGCGGACATTTGTCGGGACGCACGGGGTCGATACGCTCAATCATCGATGCAACTCGGTTCGGATTCGTCACGACAACCTCATACGCCTTCTCCTTCGACAGATAGGTGAACTCGTCGAGCATCTCATCGGTCGTCCGGTAATACAGCGGCGGCTGACGGTCCGCGTCCTCAAAGCCCTTGCCTGCCATAATAATCCGGCGGTAAATCTCATCCTCCGGATTCAGGAAATGCACATCACATGTCGCGATACACATTTTGCCGTGTGCATCTGCGAGATCGACAATCTTTTTGTTGAGAGCCGCAAGGTCATCCCATCCGGTTACCTGCGGAATCTTCTCATCGTCAATCATATAGGCATTGTTGCCGAGCGGCTGGATCTCATAATAATCATAGAAATCGCTGATTCGTTTGATTTCCTCTTCCGGCTTGTCAAACAAAACGGCGCGGAACAACTCTCCCGCCTCGCACGCCGAGCCGATAATCAGCCCCTCCCGCATCGAGCGCAGCAGACTCTTCGGAATACGCGGTCTTGCGCCGAAGAAAAAGTCCGTGTGGGAGCGGGATACCAGACGATACAGATTGTTGCGGCCGACATCGTTTTTGCATAGCAAAATGATATGATAACTCGGAAGACGCTTTACGGCTTCGCGGTCGGCATCGAGATCGAAGGGCGTGCCGTCCGGCTTCCTTGAGCCCTCGTCATCCACAAGATAGCCCTCCATCCCGTAGATGATCTTAAATTTCTTAAACGCCGCGGTCTTCTCCTCATCGTCGGCGAATTTTTTCGGATCAATCGCATGGGCGGCATCGACAAAGGACTGCACGACGCCGTGGTCGGTTATGGCAATTCCCGGATGTCCCCAGGCAAATGCGCGCTTTACGAGCTGCGCCGTGTCAACAACCGCGTCCATATCGCTCATCTGCGTATGACAATGAAGTTCCACACGCTTAACCGGAGCAGCATCCTTTCTCGGGATGCGGAAGTCCGCGGAGCGACGGATTCCGAGCACGCGGGTCACACACAGCTCATGGGCATACATGTCATTTTCAATCGCGCCGTGCAAATAGACGAAGGCATTTTCCTTAAGCTCTCCGGCAATCTCCTCAAACTGCGCAGTCTTAATAAACATACGGACCGATATGGAATCTTCAAAGTCCGTGATGTCAAAGGAAACAATCGTGTTTGTACCGCGTTTCTTATCTTCCTCGGTGGCATCTTTTTTCACGATTTCTCGGGTTTCCACATGGAAAATCTGACCGTGAATCACAGCGTCCGGCACGGGATATTCAAGTCCGGCAAGCGGTGTGAGATACGAATAATCAAACGGCTTTCCGTAAAATACATCCGGATCCGTCGGTATTTTCTTTCGAAAGGCGGTCTTCTTCGGCTCCTCCTCCGGAATTTGCGGCCGCGTCTGTTTCACCAAATCCTTCGGTTTCGAGGCTGTCGCTTTCTTCTCCGCGGTATTCGCACGGTTTCGAAGCACACGCGCAATATGCTCATCCTCAGTATAACTTCGCTCCGTCCCGTAGGTCGCGGACAAATCCTCCGCCTCCCGATAGGTCACAATGGCGCCGGTAAAGCGCTCTGTCCAGAAGTGCAGCCGGGCGTTGAATTCCTGCAGGAAATCGCGTTCCATCGCGCGGTACAGCCCGTTGTCCGCCAAGGAGAACACAATCCTGCCGTCCTGCGTAATGACATCCGCCTCATGTAAAATAATGCGGTAACTCTGCTGATACTCCGCCGCAAACTGCTGCGAAATCAAAGAAAGAAGCAGGGAGAGAGCTTCGGCCTCATCCCCCTCCTCGATGCATGAAAAACGGACCCGCAGACGCACATGTTTTCCGGAGTCGTAAAAATACTGCTCCTCAATGCATTCCGCGAGCCGTCGCAGACAATCATAGTCGATCATTCCTTCGCTCTGCGCATGAACCGTCACCGTATCCGACGCTCCGGCCGTCAGTTTTCCGACATCCAGATTGCGAACACTCGATACAATACGCGCGTCCGGTTTTAAATCTTCAAACACTTCAAAAAGGTTCATGGTATCCTCTGTATTTCAATGACGGAAGAAACGTCCGCAAAAGAACGCTTCCGGCCGTTCTCCCGTCACATCGCCTTATATACCGTTTCGTTCCGCGCGAAGCTTCGCAAGTTCAACCGCAAGAGCCCCGAGCAAATCCTTCTCCGGCATTTTCGCAAGAATCTGACCTTTTCGGAACAGCAAACCCTCTCCGTCGCCGCCGGCGATTCCCAAATCGGCTTCCCGCGCCTCGCCCGGTCCGTTCACGACACATCCCATGACGGCGACTTTAATATCCAGATCTTCGTATTCCTGAACCAGATCCTCCACACGCGAAGCCAAACCGATCAAATCGATTTTCGTGCGTCCGCAGGTGGGACACGAAACCACTTCAACGCCGCCGTTTCGAAGTTTAAGCGTCTTGAGAATTCTCTTCGCGCTCTTCACTTCCTCCTCGGGGCTTCCCGTGAGCGAAACACGGATTGTGTCTCCGATTCCTTCGTGAAGCAAAATGCCGAGTCCGACGGAGGATTTGATATTGCCTGCCCAAACCGTTCCGGCCTCTGTGATACCGATATGAAGCGGATAGTCCGTCTGTGTCGCAATCAGCTCGTGCGCCTTTACACAAAGACATACATCCGAGGATTTGATGCTGATTACGATGTTTTCGAAATTCATCTCCTCGAGAAGCTTCACCTTGTCAAGCGCGCTTTCCACAAGCCCTTCCGCCGTCACGCCGCCGTATCGCTCAATCAGATTTTTCTCCAGCGAACCGCTGTTGACGCCGACACGAATCGGAATTCCCGCAGCAGAAGCCTCGCGAACGACACAGGCTACGCGGTCACGATCCCCGATATTTCCCGGATTGATTCTGATTTTGTCTGCGCCCGCCTTAATTGCAGCGACAGCAAGCCGATAATCAAAATGGATATCGGCCACAAGCGGAATGCGAATCTGCCGCCGGATTTCACGGATGGCTTCCGCAGCCTCCTGAGTCGGCACGGCCACGCGAATAATATCGCAGCCGAGCTCCGTAAGGCGGTTGATTTGTGCTACCGTCGCCGCAACATCCTCGGTTTTGGTATTGCACATCGATTGTATCAAAATCGGTGCGCCGCCGCCGATGACACGGTCACCGATTCGAATCTGTCTCGTTTTCATATCCGCCTCCGCAGTAATTATTATATTCCGATAAGCATCCCGAATACATTGCTGATATCGTTATAAAGGATGAACACCATCAAAAGCATCAAAAGGACAAAGCCGACAAGCGTTACATAGCCCTCCACCTTGGGGTTGACCGGTTTGCCGCGAACCGCTTCAATCAGCAGGAACAACAGTCGTCCGCCGTCGAGCGCCGGAATCGGAAGAAGATTCATGACGCCCAGGTTCGCGCTCAGAAGAATCGCCCAGTTGATGAGGTTTAAGAATGCGTAAAATGCCCCGTCTGTCTTATAGCTTGTATCAACAACATTGCTCACTTCACTCACAACGCGCACTGCACCGCCGACATCCTTGCGGGACGCCTTGCCCTGAAGGAGGTACCCGAGGCTCTTCACGGTCGCCTTCATCCAGTAGCGAACCTCCGTAAAACCATAGCGAATCACGCCGAGTACTCCGGTCTTCTCGCGGTAATTGATGTTGTACGAAAAGCCCAACAACTGCTCTTCCGACTGAATCGGAGTAAGTTTAAACAGCAGGCTGTCATTATCGCCTCTGCGAATTGTAAAAGTTATGGGAGAACCGTCAAACGGATGCTCGCCCGTATAAGCCTGGAAATCCTCAGGCGTCTCCACGGATACCCCGTTGACAGCGGTGATGATATCGCCGGGCTTCAGACCGGCTTCCGCAGCGGGGCCGCTTACTTCGTCGAGTTTCATCGGAATTCTCGTGCCGTTGGCGCTGATGGAGTATGTGATTCCGCACAGATAACGGCTCCGATAGAAGGTATCGTACTCTGTCTCGTATTTCTTTCCGTCGCGCTCATATACAAGCTTCACATGCTTCGGAACGCCGTCGAGATTCTCGTAGAGAGCGAGGTCGCGACCGATGCGAATCGTGTGATCGTTGTATTCCAAAATCAAGTCGTCCTTGGCAAGCCCTGTCTCCTTTGCAAGTTCTTCGCTTACGGAGGTGACATATGCCGGGTCGTAACCGATGGACCCGAGAATGATGCATGCAAGCAGAAATGCAAGAATGAAATTGAAAAACGGGCCGGCAAACACGATGCTGATTCGCTGCCATACTCCCTTGCTCTTAAAGGAGACACCCTCCTCTGCAAGTTCTTTGGCTGCCTCATCCTTCGGCGCTTCCTCATTTTCCGGGGAAGCATTCTCCGCCTGCGCCTCCGGGTCAATCATAATCGGCTCGTCCTCACCCAGCATCAGGCATGAACCGCCGAAAGGGAACAGCTTGATTGACCAGCGTGTCCCGCGAATCTTGCGGCTGAGAAGTCTCGGTCCCATACCGATGGAAAACTCCTTAACCGTGACTCCGTTGACTCTGGCAATCACAAAATGTCCGAACTCATGAAAGCAAATAACCAGTCCGATCATCAGAATCGCAAGCAAAATGTTAAGATGCTTCGTTGCAATCAAAAGTACGATTGCCGCAATCATCAAAACGGCGCTGATTAATGTTTTTCTCTGCTCTTTCTCCATCTTTCCTCCCCTTTAACCGTTACGCGCGCGAATCGAGGTATTCGTAAGTTTCCGCCTCCGCGTCCAGTATCTGTGAAAGTGTCGGCGCGGCAATCACGCGATGATTTGCCATCGCTGCGGCAATCGAATCCGCAATCCCGGTAAAAGTGCAGTCACCGCGAAGAAATTTCGCGACCGCAAACTCATTTGCCGCATTATATACTACCGGAAGCGTACTTCCCGTAAACTGTCCGTACGAGACATCCCTCGTTAAAACTTCCTCTGCAAGCGCGAGCGCCGGAAAGTTAATCGTATCCGGTTCGAAAAACGATAGATTTCCGACCTTGAACAAATCAAGCGCATCCGCAATCCGCGGCGTTCGCTCGGGATATCGGATTGCATATTCGATCGGAAGCCGCATATCCGGCGTTCCCATCTGCCCGATAACGGCGCCGTCAATCATCTCAACTGCCGAATGAAGCACGCTCTGCGGATGAATTACAACCGTAATCTGCGACGGTTTCAAACCGAAAAGCCAACGCGCCTCCATCATCTCAAGGCCCTTATTTACCATGGTCGCGGAATCGACGGTGATTTTCTTCCCCATAGACCAGTTCGGATGCTTCAGCGCATCCGCCGCAGTCTTGTCTTTCATCTGTGACAGCGTCATGCCGCGAAACGGTCCGCCGGAAGCCGTGAGCAAAATCCGTGCGACCGCCGGATGGCCGTGAAAGAACGAGGCTCTCTCTCCGGGCAGCGTCTGCAGAGATTGGAAAATCGCGGAATGCTCGCTGTCGATCGGGGTCAGTGACACGCCCTTCTCCTCCACAAGCGGTATAATAATATGTCCTGCCGTCACAAGCGTTTCCTTGTTGGCAAGGGCGATTTGTTTGTTCGCATTGATGGCGGCAATGGTCGGACGAATTCCGATCATTCCGACAACGGCCACAACGGCCATGTCCGCTTCCGGAATTGCTGCGCACTGCAGAAGTCCTTCCATCCCGCTTACCACCTTAACCTCCGGAAGGTCGGCGAGGCGGATTCGCAAATCCGCAGCCGCAGTCTCGTCCGAAAGCGACACAAGAAGCGGTCGGAATTCGCGGGCCTGCTTCTCAATGAGATCGGTATTGCCGTTTGCCGCCAAAGCCACAACCGACAAATCCTCGGGAAATCTGCGAACCAGGCAGAGCGTCTGCTGTCCGATAGAGCCCGTCGAACCGAGTATGGAAAGCCGTTTCATCGCACACCCTCCGCTATGCATTCATGAAAAATGTCACAAGCAACAAGTAAACCGCCGGCGCCGTGAAAATGACGCTGTCAAAGCGATCCATCACCCCGCCGTGCCCCGGAATCAGTGTTCCGTAGTCCTTAATCTCGTGCTGCCGCTTGATACCGGAGGCTGCGAGATCGCCGAACTGCGAAAGAATCGAGGCGCAGGCCGCAATCAACGGAAGCGCTACGAGCGGATTGCCGATTGCATTCAGGTGCGACTGAAATGCAGCCGCAAACCCGAGACCGATCAAGGCAGCGCCGACGACACCGCCGATACAACCTTCCACGGATTTTTTCGGGCTTAACACTGGAAATGCTTTGTGCTTACCGATCAGCCTTCCTACGCAATATGCGCAGGTGTCGGATCCCCAGGCGCCGAGGAACACCAGCCATGTCAGGTAGACGCCGCCGTCCAAAATGCGAATCCGATAGATGCAGCACAGCAATACAGCGACATAAAACACCGAGAAGAATGCTGCCATTACCTGTGTCACGGTGTATTTCGGATATCCGATAACGAACACGATGAGAAATACCGGCGCAAGCAGCAGAAAAGCCGGGCGAACCGCATCCTCGTACTTCAGAAGAATCAGCACATAATAGCCGATTGCGCTTAAGTATGACAATACAGCCACCGCGGATTTTTCACTCTTGAACACGCGGTTGATTTCAAACATGCCAATCAGAGAAATCAGCAGCAAAACGCCCCAAAGGACATAACCGCCGAAATAAATGGCGCCGATGGCCACCAACACGAGAATGATTCCGCTGAGCAAGCGTTGCTTAAACATCACAATCCTCCAGATTACTTATTTTACACCGCCGAAGCGACGATCTCTGGAACCGTAGTAATCGATCGCCTTCTGCAGTTCTTTTTTGTTGAAATCCGGCCAGAGCACATCCGTAAAATAAAACTCGCTGTAAGCAAGCTGCCACGGCAGGAAATTCGAGGTGCGGAGTTCTCCGCTCGTGCGAATCATAAGGTCGGGATACGGAATTCCCGCGGTGTCGAAGTAGGAATAAAACAGCGCTTCATCCAAATCCTCCGCATGCCGCTCTCCGTTCTCGCAGGCTTTTGCAAACGCCTTCGCAGCACGGAGAATCTCATCTCTTCCGCCGTAGTTAATTGCTACCTGGAATTTGAGACCGGTATTTACCGCGGAAACCTCCTCGAGCGTTTTTATGCTCTGCTGCAAATCTTCATCGAGGGCGGACACATCGCCGATTACGCGAACGCGCATGTTATTCTTGCTGCTTCGGGCGATGCTGTCTTTCATGTATTTGCGAAGGAGCTTCATCAAAGCGTCAACCTCCTCCTTCGGTCTCGCCCAGTTCTCGGTGGAGAAGGCATAGATTGTCAAATACTCAATCCCGAGGTTGTATGCATCCTCGCAAATCTGCTCCGCAACGCGGCTTCCCTGGACATGCCCGGCATTGCGGGGAAGAAATCTCTTCTTCGCCCAGCGGCCGTTGCCGTCCATGATAATTGCTACATGGCGCGGAATCGGTTTCTCTGTAGCAGTCACGGGTTCTTTCATAGAGTTCCTCACACTTGGTATCATACGAAAAGGGCGTCTGTGACGCCCTTTTGCAGTCAGTCGTTCAAACAGTCCTTATACCGTCATGATTTCCTTGGTCTTCTCATCAATCGTCTTCTCGACGGTCTCGATAAACTTGTCGGTCATCTTCTGCGCATCGGTCTCCATCTTCTTGGTCTCGTCCTCGGAAATCTCCTTGCCGGCCTTCTTGATGGCGTCGTTGGCATCGCGGCGGATATTGCGGATGGCAACCTTCGCAGCCTCGCCCTTCTTCTTGACATCCTTTGCAAGTTCCTTACGACGGTCCTCAGTAAGTTCGGGGAATGTCAGACGGATTACTTTGCCGTCGTTGCTCGGAGTAATACCGATATCCGAAGCAAGAATCGCCTTCTCAATCTCCTTGATCATCTTCGATTCCCAGGGCTGAATCATAATGACACGCGCCTCGGGAACGGATACATTCGCTACACCCTGAAGGTTCGTCTGCGTTCCGTAGTAGTCCACGCGAATCTTGTCAAGAAGATGCGGATTCGCGCGACCTGCGCGAATGTTAGCATACTCCTCCTTAAGGAAATCCAATGTCTTGTTCATCGACGCCTCAAAGGGCTTCAAAATCTCGTTCATAACCTGCCTCCTTCTTTGTAAACCGTATAGTCAATCATTGTTAAACCGTGACGATGGTTCCGGTATTGTTGCCGGAAACATTGTTCACGATACTGTTCTCTTCGTTCAGGGAAAATACGAGCGTCGGAATATTGTTCTCCATGCACATTACCGTCGCCGTAAGGTCGAGCACCTTAAGCTTCCGGTCCAGAAGCTCCTGATATGTCACTGTCGTATACTTCACCGCTGTCGGATCGGTCTTCGGATCACCGGTGTATACGCCGTCCACCGCGCGCGCCATTACAATCGCGTCGCAGTCAAGCTGCACGGCCCGAAGGGATGTCGCGGTATCGGTCGAAAAATACGGATGTCCGGTTCCTCCCGCAAGGAAGATTACCGTCCCCTGCTTCATCGCCGCAACTGCCTTGTCCTTCGAGAACAGTTCGCTCACGGTTCCACAGGCAAACGGCGTGAAAATCGCTGTCTCCATGCCGCAGCACCTGCAGATTTCCGACATATAAATACAATTCATAACCGTCGCGAGCATTCCGATGGAGTCGGCTTTCGTGCGGTCGATAGTCTCGCTCGATCTGCCTCTCCAGAAATTGCCTCCGCCGATGACAATCGCAACCTGCGTTCCGTTGTCGACCAGCTGACGAATCTGCTTTGCAACCTCCATGCAGGTGGGCTCATCGAAGCCTGTCTTCTTCTCCCCGGCCAAAGCTTCTCCGCTCAATTTCAAAAGAATTCTCTGATACTTGCTCAAGATACAAACCTCCGATTTCCGGATAGCGCCGCGCGTAAACGCTTTCTTTCCGACGGCGTTTTTTACTCCATGTTTCATTTTACCATACGCGGCAAATCAAATCAACTGAAAATGTCAGATTCTGCGAACAGGTTGCCCTTGCCCCGGAAAGTTATTTTCCGTCTGAAATTTCAGACAAAAACAGGGGCCTCCGAAAGCGGAAGCCCCGTAAAATGCGGTATTTGATTGATTCCGCCGGAAACCGATGGCAATTACTGTCCCATCTGCTTCGCAACTTCCTCAGCGAAGTTCTCTTCTCTCTTCTCCATACCTTCACCGGTCTCGAAGCGAACGAACTTCACGATGTCAAGATCCTTGGAAACGCTTGCAACATAAGCTGCAACCTTCTTCTCCTGATCCTTGACATAAATCTGGTCAACAAGGCAGATCTCCTTGAGCTCCTTGTCCAAACGACCGGGAACGATACGCTCGATAACGATATTCTCCGGCTTCGGCTTAGCGCTCTCCGCATTCTCCTTCAGAGCTTCCTTCGTGATAATCTCGGTCTCGGAAGCGATGAAATCAGCGGAAATCTCCTCCTTGCGAACATATGCGGGCTTCATAGCGCAAACCTGCATGGCGACATTCTTAGCGCACTCGATTGTAGCCTCGTTAGCCTCGCCCTTCATCTGAACAAGGATACCGAGCTTGCCGCCGTTGTGGATGTAGCTTACTACAAAACCATCCTCGGCAACAATCTTCTCAAAACGGCGAATGGAAAGCTTCTCACCGATAACGGCAACAAGATTTGCAAGCGCCTCCTTAATCGAGATGGAAGCATCCTCGCACCAGGGCTCCGCAAGGAAGCAATCGATGCAAGCGGCATCCGTAGCAGCTGCCTGCTTGGCAACCTTAGCTACGAACTCCTGGAACTTCTCGTTCTTTGCAACAAAGTCAGTCTCGGAATTCACCTCAACGACAGCCGCCGTCTTGTTGTCATCCGTAACATAAGCAGCGCAGATACCCTCAGCGGCAATTCTGCTCTCCTTCTTGGCAGCCTTGGCGAGTCCGTTCTCACGAAGCCATACAACCGCCTTCTCCATATCTCCGTCGGTCTCCGTCAACGCCTTCTTGCAGTCCATCATGCCGGCGCCGGTCGCCTCGCGGAGGTCCTTCACCATGCTTGCTGTAATTGTAGCCATAGTAAATTCTCCTGTTCCGGGACATTCGTCCCTCGATGTTTAATTGTCATGTCCGTATCGTCGATTCGGACACACGGGATTCGAATTACTCCTCAACAGCTTCCGTCTCCGAAGCCTCTTCGGAAGCGGTCGTGTCAACAAGCTCCTCGCCCTGATTAGCCTCGATTACGGCGTCAGCCATCTTGCCGACAATAAGCTTAACGGCACGGATTGCGTCGTCGTTGCCGGGGATGACATAGTCAAGTTCATCGGGATCGCAGTTCGTGTCAGCAATACCGATCAACGGAATCTTCAAAGTGTGAGCTTCCTGTACGCAGATACGCTCCTTCTTGGGGTCAACAACGAAGATAGCGTCGGGGATCTGGTTCATCTCCTTGATACCGCCGAGGTTCTTCTCCAGCTTCTCCCACTCCTTCTTGATGCCGATAACTTCCTTCTTGGGAAGAACATCGAACGTTCCGTCCTGAGACATCTTCTCGATCTCCTTGAGTCTTGCGATACGGGAACGGATCGTCTTGAAGTTGGTGAGCATACCGCCGAGCCAACGCTCGTTTACATAAAACATACCGCAGCGCTCAGCCTCGCTCTGAATCGAGTCCTGCGCCTGCTTCTTCGTGCCGACAAAAAGGATCTTGCCGCCGTCGGCAACAATGTTCTTCACTGCTGCATAAGCCTCGTCAACCTTGCCGACAGACTTCTGGAGATCGATGATGTAGATTCCGTTTCTCTCGGTGTAGATGTACGGAGCCATCTTAGGGTTCCAGCGTCTCGTCTGATGACCGAAATGAACACCGGCCTCCAGCAGTTGTTTCATTGAGATTACACTCATGATAATACCTCCGATTGGTTTATTCTTCCGCACTGCCAAGAAGGCAAACCCGCAAGGGGAACCGGCCCTCCGACAACAGCGCGTGATTAGTGACTTTGGCAGTATAGCACAGCTTTTGCAAGGATTCAAGCAAAAAATACGATTTTTTACGAAAAATCAAACAACCGTCGGCCGAACCTGCGGCCGACGGCTGGAAAATGTTCCGAAATCCTTATTTTACGCATTCTCAGGGATTCCCGCGCTGTCGAGAATATCAAGGAAATACGGGTTCACAATCTTGACATAGGTTCCCTTCATACCTGAAGACCGGGACTCGATGATTCCGGCGCTGGCAAGTTTACGGAGTGCATTTACAATGATGGAACGGGTAATTCCGCTCTCATCCGCAATCTTGCTTCCGACGAAGATGCCTTCGATGCCGGACATGCGTCCGACTACGGCGCGAACCGCGGCAAGCTCGCTCACGGAGAGCGTATTGATGGCGCCGCGAACATTCTGCCGGTTGCGGACCTCCGCCGCCGATTCCTCGTTGACGGACCGCATGATTTCAAGGCCGACAACCGTAGTCGCATACTCGCTCAGGATGATATCGTCAATATCAAAGGTCTGCGTCTTTCGGTATAAGAACAATGTCCCATGGCGCTCTCCCGCGATATCAATCGGCGAAGCGATGGCGAACATTCCCCCCGCCTCAGGCTCCTCAAAGCCGATCATCGGAAGGCTGATATTTTCCTTTGTGGAAAGGATATTGAGCAGGCGCTCGTTGAGCTGCGCATCAATCATCTCGCCGATATTGCAGCGAAGCAACGAGGAAAGGAACGGCATATCCTCGCGAAGCGCGATTCCGAGCGTCTTTCCTTTGCGACTGTATACGAACACATCGGCGTGTAAAATTTCCCCGAGAACCTTGCAAATATCTGAGAAAACAACTTTCTCTGCGTTGGATTTCACATGGAGAAGATTGTTAATCCGACGGATTTTATCAAGTAGAATTACGCTCATTCGCTCACCTCTCTGCTTTCCGTCGAATCTTTTCTCGGCGCCTGCCACGACATAAAGTCACATTCCGGATATCCTGTGCATCCGAAATACCGCTTGCCGCGTTTGGTACGGCGGATAACAAGCTCGTTTCCGCATTTCGGACATGTCATTCCGGTCTTCTCCACAAATGCTTTCGTGTAACGGCACTCCGGGAATCCGGGGCAGGCAAGGAACTTGCCGTGAGGGCCGTATTTTACGACCATCATTCGCCCGCATACATCGCACGGCTGGTCCGAAACCTCATCCTGGATACGCACGGACTCAAGATCATGTTCCGCGTCCTTCACCGCATTCACAAGATCCGGATAGAAGTTCGCAATCACGGTCTTCCAGTTGACCGTGCCGTCCTCTACACCGTCCAGAAGCAACTCCATATTGGCCGTGAAATCAACGGCAACAATGCTGCTGAAGGCCTTCTTCATCATATCGTTGACAGCTTCGCCGAGTTCCGTCACAAAGAGATTGCGTCCGTCCTTGGCGATGTAATGTCTGGTGAGAAGCGTCGTGATTGTCGGCGCATAGGTGCTCGGACGACCGATTCCGAGTTCCTCCATCGTTCGCACAAGGCTCGCCTCGGTATAATGTGCCGGGGGCTGCGTAAAGTGCTGCTCCCCTTCGACTTCCTGCTTCACAAACGATGCTCCCTTCTCGGGAAGGTAGCGTGCGCTCTTCTCCGTCTCCTTCTCATCCGTCGCCTCCGTGTAAACACTGCGGAAGCCCTCGAAGACACACTTCGATGCCGATGCTGAGAAAGCATGCGTTCCGTCGGAAATCGTGAGCGTCGTCACATTGGTGACGCTCTCCGCCATACGGCTTGCAATAAACCGCTTCCATACAAGTTGATACAGACGATACTGCTCATTGCTCAACTGGTCCTTGACCGAAGCGGGAGTAATGTCGATATAAGTGGGACGAATCGCCTCATGTGCATCCTGAATTTTCTTTCCGGAAGCAGCGTCCTTGCGTTCCTCGCCGAGGAATTCCGCGCCGTAGCGCTCCTTGATAAAAGCTGCTGCGGATGCCGCCGCCTCATCGCTTACACGCGTGGAATCGGTACGAAGATAGGTAATCAAACCGATGCTTCCGTGCCCTTTAATCTCAACGCCCTCATAGAGCTGCTGAGCGACGCGCATCGTCTTCTGGGTGCTGTAATTCAGTTTGCGCGATGCATCCTGCTGCATCGTGCTGGTGGTATACGGGAGCGGCGCCTTCTGTCTGCGGACGCTCATCCGGCTGTCAGTAACCGAGAAACCTGCACCGGCCACTGCAGCAATCACTGCGTCAGCCTCAGCGGCGGAAGCCAGCTCCTTATGATTCTCCGGCGTGTATGTCGCCGTGATCGGCTCCTTGTGTACACCGTCGTAAAATTTACCTTCAATTGTCCAGAACTCACGGCTCTCAAAAGCCGCAATCTCATTCTCCCGGTCGCTGATAATGCGGAGAGTAACGGACTGTACGCGGCCTGCGCTCAGGCCTCTCTTAACCTTGGCCCAGAGAATCGGACTGATTTCATAACCGACCATGCGGTCAAGCACGCGGCGCGCCTGCTGCGCATCCACGAGATTCATGTTGATTCTCCGTGCTCCTGCAAGGGACGATTTTACGGCATTTTTCGTAATTTCGTTGAAAGTGATTCTTCGGGTTTCCTTGTCATCCAACTTCAAAACCTCGGTCAGATGCCAGGAGATTGCCTCTCCTTCACGGTCGGGGTCGGTTGCAAGATAGACTCGTTTTGCGGCCTTCGCCTTCTTGCGAAGATCCGCGAGGACATCTCCCTTTCCTCGAATCGTGATATAATGCGGCTCATAGTTGTGCTCCGTGTCAACGCCGAGACTGCTCTTGGGAAGATCTCTGACATGTCCGCCGGAGGCAACTACCGTGTAATCCTTGCCGAGAAATTTCTGGATGGTTTTTGCCTTCGCGGGAGACTCCACAATGACCAGGTACTTATTCATCTCTAATGCTCCATTCCGCCGCAGGCCCTGCCTGCCGTAATCTAACGGAACCGGCTCTCACGCGCAAAATACAGCCCGTCCCGTGTCTGCCGAATCCTCTCCGACTGCGATAGCGCATAGAGCGCGCGGGACAGAGAAGCCGGCGTAAGTCCGCATTCCCAGACCAGCTGGTCGAAAGATTTCGGACTTAAACGCAAAGAAGCATACACCATTTTCTCATTGCTTGCAAGGGGCAATTTTGTATTTTTCTCCGTATATTCTGACAAAATCGGCAAATAAAGCTGTCCGTCAGAGTCTTCCAAGGTCCCGGCGACTTGCGAAAAAGCGGGCTTTTCCCGCATGATTGCCAGTATTTCCGCCGGATCTGTCACCAATTGCGCCCCCTGCTTAATCAATCGGTGACAACCGTCGCTGTTGCGGTCGGTGATTCTCCCCGGAATTGCAAAAACCTCCTTGCCCTGCTCAAGGGCACGGTCCACCGTAATCATCGTGCCGCTCTTAAGCTTGGCCTCCACAACCAAAAGCGCATCCCCGAGAGCCGCTATCAGTCGATTTCGATGCGGAAAATGATGCTTCAGCCCCGGAACCCCGGGCGCATATTCCGAGATGACACAACCGTTTTGCACTATCTGCGCATACAAATCCTTATGGTCTGCCGGGTATGCTCTTCCGATACCGGATCCGAGAACGGCGACGGTTCTCCCTCTGCCGTCCAAAGCGCCCCTGTGAGCACAGCCGTCGATACCGAGCGCCATTCCGCTCACAATCACAACGCCCGCTTCCGCCAAGATGCGGCAGAACTCCGTCGCAACATCAGTCCCGTACGGCGAGCAAAGCCTGGTCCCGACAACCGAAAGAAAACATTCCGAATCCCGCGGCAATTCACCGGTGTAAAAGATTCCGAACGGCGGGTCGTCAATCTCGCGAAATGCCATCGGAAATTTCGACTCCTCATGCCACATAAACCGGCTTTCCGCACGGTCAAGGCTTCTTATCAGCTGTTCCGTATATTTCTCTGTTCTTGTCCCTGCAAGTCTCTCAGCTTCAATCTCCGACAACTCACCGACATCGCAAAGTTTTGTTACATCCGCGGCATATACCTCCGCCGGACCACCGAACCTGGTGATAAGTCTCCGTTTAACCGCATTGTCTGTCATCGAGGCGCAAAACCACAATCGTAACTCCTGTAGTGTCATGATTCTCCCCCGCAATCAATCCATCCGGTAAGTCACTGCTTCCGCGACATGATCTAAAGTAATATCCGCGCTGTCCGACAAATCCGCGATGGTTCTCGCGACGCGCCACATTCTGTGGTATCCTCTTGCGGTGCATTGCGTTCGTATCGCATACTGGTTCCCCTCCGCTTCCGCCTCCGCTCCGATGGAAAACAGGTCGCGGATTGCCTTTCCCGGCACTTCCGAATTATATCGGTAGGGAGTACTCTTGTATCGCTCCTCCTGAAGCGTTCTCGCCCGTTCCACACGGCGCTGAATCTCGCTGCTGCTCTCCGCCGTACCTGCGCCCGCCAAATCCCCCGGCGGAAGGCAAGGCACATTGACGCGCAAATCAATCCGGTCGAGAATCGGGCGGCTTATTTTGTTTTCATAGCGATGAATCTGTTCCTCGCTGCAACGACATTTGTTCCGGTCAGGATAGTATCCGCACGGGCAGGGATTCATGGCGGCGACGAGCATAAAGGCCGCCGGATATGCCACGCTGCCGGTGAGTCTTGATACGATAATCTTCCGCTCCTCAAGAGGCTGCCGCAGAACCTCAATGCTTCCCCGCGGAAATTCCGGAAGCTCATCGAGGAACAACACTCCGCCGGATGCGAGCGACAGTTCCCCAGGTTTCGGCGTTCGTCCTCCTCCGGTCAGCGCGGTCATCGTCACCGTGTGGTGCGGCGCGCGAAACGGGCGGCTCCGGATCATCCCCTCGCCCTCGGGAAGCAGCCCGGCGACACTGTAAACCTTTGTGATAGCGAGACTTTCCTCCAATGATAATTTCGGCAAAATCCCCGGAATTCGCTCCGCGAGCATTGTCTTCCCTGAGCCCGGCGGCCCGCACAGCAACAGATTATGCATCCCTGCGGCGGCTATCTCGGCGGCCCTCTTCGCGAGAAACTGCCCATGGATGTCCGAAAAATCCCCGTTGCTCTTCGACTCCGCGGGCTCCCAAGCCGCGCTTTCTTCGATTTCCGCCGCCGTCCCCGCAAAATGCATAAACGCCTCCTGAAGCGTCTTTACACCGTAAATGCGAATACCGCGTACGAGCGCTCCCTCCGAGGCATTTGCCTCCGGAAGCAACACCGCGGAAAGCCCGGCCTCTTTCGCCGCTATTACACACGGCAGAACTCCGGGCACTGCACGAACCGATCCGTCAAGCCCGAGCTCGCCGAGCATTCCGTATCCTTCCGTAAGCTCCGCGGGAAGGTCTCCCATATCACACAAAATCCCCATGGCTATCGCAAGGTCATATGCCGTTCCGCCCTTGCGCTCATCCGCGGGCGACAGGTTCACAGTGATTCGCTTCGCAGGTATCGCGAAGCCCGAATTTCGAAGCGCCACCCGCACGCGCTCTCTCGCCTCACGGACTTCGCCCGCAAGATATCCCACCATATCGAAGCAAGGCAGTCCGTTGCTCACATCGACTTCCACTTTAACAAGCATCGCGTCAATTCCCGAAAGCGAGAAACTGTAAATCGAACAGAACATGGTTTCCTCCGTCGTACCGAATCGTTGAGCACTATCATAAACCATTTTGCGTACGGAAACCATTCGCGGAATACAAGAAAAAACGGCTCTCCGTTTGACACGAAAAGCCGTCTTTCGAATTATCTTTGATTTGTAAATCGGCAATATCACGAATCGCGCAGGCGAATTCCGTGCAAAATGCCGAACCCGCAATTATGCCTGGTCAAGCAGCGTCTTGAGCTCGTCCATGAATGTGTTCACATCCTTGAACTCACGATACACGGACGCAAAGCGGACATAGGCAACCTCATCAAGCTTCTTGAGCTTGTCCATAACCAGCTCGCCGATGCGGTAGCTCGGAATCTCCTTCTCTTCCATAGAAAAGATTTCGGTCTCCACCTCGTCGACAAGTTTGCGAATCTGCTCTACGCTGATCGGACGCTTGTGGCAGGATGCAAACACGCCGGCTTCAATCTTGGTGCGGTCATACGCCTGGCGCACATTTCCCTTTTTAATGACAACCAGGGGAATCGTCTCGACCTTCTCGTATGTTGTGAATCGCTTGTCGCACTCATCGCACTGTCTGCGACGGCGGATGGAGTTGGATTCCTCAACGGGTCTGGAATCGATAACTCTCGTGTTTTCAGCACCGCAATACGGACACTTCATAATTTTACCTCTCTTCGTCTTGATGTCGGCACGGAGGGCCGGTTCGGTTACTTACGCGATATCGTCGGCAATGTCGATGTTGACGCCGCTCAAGCCGATTACGGCGCCCTGCTTCGCCTCGGAAGCCTCGGGATGAGCAATCAGCCACTTGTTGGCGGCGAACAGTCTTGCATCGTCGTCATTCTTTACGGTGATAGCGGGCTTCTCAAGGTTGGTTCCCTTCGGAAGAACGATTACAACGCGGAACTGTGCTCCGAGCTTCGCGCTGCAGGGCGCGTAGTGAAGTGTCGTAGCATAGAGTTCAACGCCCGTTCCCGCAGGGCAGAAGAATGCCTCAACCTTGGAGGTATCGAGAATCTTGCCCATGCAGTCCTGCTGCTTTGCAAGAAGGAGAATGCAATCCGTAGCAGCGATATCAATCTCGCTGTCGCGATGGTACTCAAGGCAGTTGAGCTTCGTATTGGTACCGTTGCAGTATCCGATCTGAATCGGCATTCCGCCGTAACAGTTCATCGTAAAATCAGCCATCGCAGGAGTAGCTTCCAAACCTGCGTCGGACGGAACATATACAACCGAATCCGTCGGCGCCGGTGTCGTCGCCGTCAGAACCGCGAGCAACTCCTCGGTGTCATACCCCGTAACAACTCTGCCGTATGCAGCAAATGCAGCATCATTGACATTTTGAATCTTCATTGATTTACCCTCCTGTTAATCGCCGCGGATTCCCGCGGACATCTTCTCTATCACCACGGGCGCACCCGTTGGGTTTCTTCTTATCTCTGCACTCTTCCGCTTCCGTCGCCGCCGACAAGTGCCTCAACCTCAGCTCTGGTAACATGGTTGAAATCGCCCGGAATCGTGTGCTTGAGAGCGCTCGCCGCCACGGCAAATTCAAGCGCTTCCGCGCCGCTCTTTCCCTCGGCAAGTCCGCAAATCAGGCCGGCTGCAAAGGAATCCCCTCCGCCGACGCGGTCCACGATATGAAGCTTGTAGGTTTTCGAGTGATAAAACTCTCTGCCGTCCCAAATTGCGGCAGACCATGCATTATCCGACGCGGAGAAGCTTTCGCGAAGGGAGCTTACGACATATCGGAAGCCGAAGCGCTCCTGCATCTGCCGGAACATCGCTTCATAACCCGCGAGCTCCAGACTGCCCTTCGTGACATCCGTGTTGCCCGGCACAAAGCCGAGAACCTTCTGCGCATCCTCCTCATTGCCGATGCAAACATCGACATATTGCATCAAATCGGTCATCACGCGCTGCGCTTTCTCGCTCGACCAAAGCTTCTTCCGGTAATTGAGATCCACCGAAACGGTCAGCCCGTTCTTCTTTGCGGCAATCAACGCACATTTCGTGACCTCCGCCGCCGAATCGCTGATTGCAGGAGTGATTCCCGTAAAATGGAACCAGTCCGCGCCCTCAAACACGGCGTCAAAATCAAAGTCCTCCGGTTTTGCCGTCGCGATTGCGCTGCCGGCGCGGTCGTAAATGACCTTCGAGGGGCGAACCGACGCGCCCGTCTCCAAATAATAAATTCCGATGCGGTCACCGCCGCGAACGATTTTGCTGCAGTCAACACCCTCTCTGCGAAGCGCCATGACCGCGCTTTCGCCGATTTCGTTGGCCGGGAGCTTGGTCACATAGGAAACCTCGTGTCCGAACCCTGCGAGCGATACCGCCACATTGGCCTCGCCGCCGCCGTAGCAGACATCGAAGGAGTCCGCCTGCACAAACCGTTCATAACCCTTCGTTGACAACCGGAGCATAATCTCTCCGAGCGTAACGATCTTTGCCATAAATCTTAGCCTCCACTAGTATACGATGCGATATTTATGCATGAATACGCACAAACACCGAAAATACTATAGCACAGTTCCGTGCTTCCTTCAACCATTTTCAAATATTTTGTACCGGCGCTGTTTTGTTTGCACCATACATTGTGTTTTTCGTGTGTATTTTTCGGAAAAGAAGGCGCAAAATTCTTGACACGGGATATTGTTCTGTGGTATAGTTCCGTAGAACATCCGAAGGGAGACAGACAGCATGGTATTCATGGATGAAAATTTCCTCTTGACGAACGAAACCGCTCGCGTTTTGTATCATCAATACGCGTCCGAAATGCCGATTATCGACTATCACTGTCACATTCCCGCCGAGGAGATTGCCAAGGATATCCGCTATTCCTCAATCACCGATCTTTGGCTCGGCGCCGACCATTACAAATGGCGAGCGATGCGAAGCAATGGTATCCCCGAGGAGTTAATTACCGGCAACGGCGACCCGTATGAGCGTTTCCGGGCATTTGCGGCGACTCTTCCGCGTGCCGTAGGCAATCCTCTTTATCACTGGAGTCATCTCGAACTGCAGCGCTATTTCGGGATCACCGAACCGCTCTCTGCAGAGAGCGCATTGCGCATCTACGATCTTTGTAACGCTACCCTCGCAGACCCTTCCATGTCCGCAAGAGGCATCATCAAGAAATCCAATGTCCGACTTCTTTGCACGACCGACGATCCGGCAGATGATCTGCGCTGGCATCGTCTTCTTGCGATGGACCCGACCTTCAGGACGAAAGTTCTTCCGGCATTCCGTCCGGATCGCGCCCTCGGCATTGAGAAGAAGGACTTCGTAAGCTACATCCGCAGCGAGCTTGCACCGGCCTGGGGCCGTGAAATCACACTGTATTCCGATTTGTGCGACGCGCTGCGCGACCGCATCGCATTTTTCGCGCAAAACGGCTGCAAAGCTGCCGACCATGGTCTTTCGTATGTGATGTATGCGCCCTGCACGCAGGAACAGGCGGAGGATATTTTCCGAAGAGCGATGTCGCTTGAAGCGATTGATTTGTACGATCAGCTCCGCTTCAAGACACATCTTCTCTCGTTCCTCGCGGAGGAATACGCAAAACAGGGCTGGGTGATGCAGCTTCACTACGGCGTCAAGCGCGACAACAACACCAAGCTGTTTTTACAATCCGGCGCGAACAACGGCTGCGACTGCATCGACAACTACACTCCGGCCGCGGAACTTACGGATTTCCTCAACTCGCTCTGTGAAAGAAACGCTTTGCCGAAGACGATACTTTATTCCCTGAATCCGATTGACAACGCGGTCATCGGGACCGTCATCGGATGCTTCCAGGATTCCTCGTGCGCGGGCAAGATTCAGCAGGGCTCGGCATGGTGGTTCAACGACAACAAAAAAGGCATGGAGGAACAGCTTACTTCGCTCGCGAATCTGGGCGTCCTCGGGAATTTTGTCGGTATGCTGACCGATTCCCGCAGTCTCCTCTCTTACACGCGGCATGAGTATTTCCGTCGCATTTTGTGTAACCTCATCGGCACCTGGGTAACCGCGGGCGAGTATCCGTGCGATCTTACCGTTCTCGGCGGCCTGGTTAACGATATCAGTTTCAACAATTGCAATCGATATTTCGAATTCGGCCTTACGGATTGATTCCGTAGGGCTTTTCCTTAGCATATACAAGGTCTGCGGACCGGAAAGGATTTTCCATGAAACATCTCATCAGTCCGATGGATCTGACGCCGGAGGAACTCTCGGAGCTTCTCTCACTGGCGCAGGACATCATGAAAGACCCGGAGAGCTATCGCCATGTATGCGACGGCAAGAAGCTTGCAACCTGCTTCTATGAACCGAGTACGAGAACCCGGTTGAGCTTCGAGTCCGCTATGCTCAATCTCGGTGGCTCCGTCCTCGGTTTCCAAAGCGCCGACTCGAGCTCTGCGGCGAAGGGGGAAAGCGTCTCCGACACAATCCAGATTATCTCCTACTATGCCGACATCTGCGCGATGCGCCATCCCAAGGAGGGCGCGCCGTTCGTAGCATCGCAGCACTCCCGCATCCCCGTAATCAACGCGGGTGACGGCGGTCACAATCATCCCACACAGACGCTCACCGACCTGCTCACGATTCTCGAGCTCAAGGGGCGCCTCTCCGACATGACCATCGGTCTGTGCGGCGACCTCAAGTTCGGTCGTACCGTTCACTCCTTAATCAATGCGATGGTACGGTATCCGGGCATCCGCTTTGTACTCATCAGCCCTGAGGAGCTTCGCATCCCCACCTATCTCAAGGAGGAGGTTCTCGACGAGCGCGGGATTCCGTACAAGGAAGTCCGCTCCCTCGACGAAGTCATGCCGGAGCTCGATATTCTCTACATGACCCGCGTACAGCGCGAACGCTTCTTCAACGAGGAAGATTACATTCGCCTCAAGAATTCCTTCATTCTCACTCCCGAGAAGATGAAACTTGCACGCGAAGACATGTTTGTTCTTCACCCGTTGCCCCGCGTAAACGAAATCTCCGTCGAAGTCGACAGCGACCCTCGCGCCGCTTACTTCCGTCAGGCAGGCTTCGGTGTCTATGCGCGAATGGCTTTGATTATCCTCATGTTAGGTCTTAAGGACCGTTGCCCGAAAGCGTAAGGAGGGATTTTTATGTTAAATATCGGCGGACTTCATCAGGGAGTTGTTATCGACCACATTAAAGCCGGCCAGGGCATGCAGATTTACGAATATCTCGAACTCGGCAAGCTTGATTGCTGTGTCGCCATCATCAAAAATGCATCCTCAAACAAAATGGGCCGCAAGGACATCATCAAAATCGAAGGCCCCATTCTTCCGGATCTTGACGCCCTGGCGGTGCTCGACCCGGATATCACGCTGAACATCATTCAAAACGATGTCATCGTCGAGAAGCGCAGGGTTCGTCTTCCCGAGGAGGTCACAAACATTTTGCGGTGTAAGAACCCCCGCTGTATCACAAGCATCGAGCAGGAACTGCCGCATCGCTTCCGCCTCACCAACCGCGAAAAGCGTATCTACCGCTGCGTTTACTGCGAGCAGAAATACAAGGAAACCAATTTGTAATCGTGTTCGTAAACCTACAAAATCAAAACCACCGGCTGTCGTTATGGACAACCGGTGGTTTTTTAGTTCTTTCTGTTTTTTTCATGCGCGGTCAGGCGTTAACCGGCCGCTATTACGCCTCGGTTTTCTCCTCGGTGCGGCTCTTGCGAACAGCCTCGGTCACGCCCTCGGCAAGGCCTACAAGGCCCTGAATCTCCGAAGGAATGATAATCTTCGTCGATCTTCCGTCGGCAGCCTTAGCAAACGCCTCAAGGCTCTTAAGACGAAGCACGGCATCCTCCGGCGCCGCCTCGTTCAGGAAACGAATACCGTCGGCATTTGCCTTCTGCACACGCATAATAGCCTCCGCCTCACCTTCCGCCTCGCGGATGGTCGCTTCCTTCTTCGCCTCAGCTCTCAGGATTGCAGCAGCCTTCTCGGCCTCGGCCTCAAGAATCGCCGACTGCTTCTTACCTTCGGCAACAAGAATTGTGGACTTCTTCTCACCCTCTGCGATAAGGATGGACTCACGGCGCTCACGCTCGGCCTTCATCTGCTTCTCCATCGCGTCGCGGATAGCGCTCGGCGGCATGATGTTCTTAAGCTCGACACGGTTCACCTTAATACCCCAGGGATCGGTAGCCTCATCAAGCAACTGACGCATCTTGCCGTTGATCAGCTCACGCGAGGTGAGCGTTTCATCGAGCTCGAGGTCACCGATGATGTTACGAAGCGTCGTCGCGGTCAGGTTCTCGATTGCCATCATCGGATTCTGAACGCCGTATGCATACAGCTTCGGATCGGTAATCTGGAAATAAACGACCGTATCAATCTGCATCGTAACATTATCCTTCGTGATAACGGGCTGCGGCGGAAAATCCACCACCTGTTCTTTGAGGAGTACATCCAATGCGATGCGGTCAAAGAAAGGAAGTCTCATATGCATACCTACGCTCCAGGTGCTCTGGTAGGCGCCGAGCCGTTCGAGAATATATGCATGCGCCTGCGGTACCACGCGGATACAGCTGACGGCAAGAATCACAAGCACCAAAACGATAACTCCGATTACAATATAACCGGTGGGAATATCAATCGAAGAAGCCTCCAAAAAAGTAAACATTACATTTCCTCCTTTTCTTTCAACACAAGTTTCACGCCTTCTACACGAACAACACAGGCGAAGCTGCCGGCCGGCAGTTCTGCATTGTCATCGTAACTTCTGGCCGCCCATTCCATTCCGCCGATTACGGCACGACCGGTTCCCATGGAATTGCTCACCGTCTCCGTGATTCGCGCTTTCTTACCGACCATGGAATCCACATTCGTTGCGGTGCGCCGACGGTTAAACCTGCGCACACACGACGGGCGGAACAAAAGGAGCGTTCCCGCGGATACAACCGCGAAGACAATGCACTCCGCAACAACACTGTCAAACACAAGACTCACAACCAGTGCAGCTGCGGCGCCGCAGGCAAACCAGATGGTTGTCAGTGCCGAGGTTGCAAGCTCAATAATGATTAACACAAGACATATAGCCAACCAGAACCATGGATTCATCCCATTCACCCCTTTCGTCTTCGTTTGAATCCTCACGGACAAGCCGCTTGTGTAAATGTTATTTACTTGATTATAACCGCAGAAGTTTTAAAAGTCAAGCACAATCGGCGGAAAATGCACAAAAAAGTGTCGCCATTAGCAATGACGACACTCTGTTTGATTCAGGCTTTATTTTTCCGCCGAAACTTTTCCTGTTTTCCGGAAGGCTCCTCTTCCTCACCGTTGTCCTCGCCGTTGGAGACAATGATTTTATCGTCCTCCAGCACGAGGCGGATGCGGTTTCCTTTCACACCGATGGCGTCGAGCATTTCCCGCGGAATCTGCACACGGCCGGCGCGGTCGAGAATCGCAAATTCATCGTGCGTCTCCTCCTCGACAAATCCCTTGAGAAGCGACGGGTCTGCATATTCCTGCTTGATGATTCGCTCACTGCTGGTCTTTCCGTCGCGCATCATAACGACACGCTTCACCTTCTTCGCGAGGTTGATGTCGTGCGTTACAATCACAATCGTTATTCCGAGCTCGGTGTTCAGCTTTCGGAAGACGTCCAAAAGCGCATCGGAAGTGCGCTGGTCAACCGAACCTGTCGGCTCATCCGCCAGCAGAAGCTTCGGCTGGTTTGCAAGAGCAATCGCAATCGCGATACGCTGCTGCTCACCGCCGGACATCTGGTTCAGTTTGCTGTCCTTTTTATGCGCCATTCCTACGAGATTGAGCAAATCCAGCGCTCTCTTTTCCACATCCTTGTTATCGCCGAAGCGAATCGGAAGCTCGACATTCTGAAGCGCTGTCAAATACGGGAAGAGGTTTCTCGCATTGTTCTGCCAAACGAAACCGACCGTATTTTTCTTGTAATCCACAAGCTGGCTTTCGGTCATCTTAAAAAGATCCTTGCCGTCGACATACAGTTTGCCGGCGCTCGGACGGTCCAAGCCGCCGATCATGTTTAAGAAGGTTGACTTACCGCTTCCGGAACTGCCAATGATTGCGACGAATTCGCCTCGCTCCACCTTCAGCTCAAGGCCCTGCAAAGCGAGAACCTCCGTCTCCTTCGTCTTGTAAATCTTCACGAGGTTCTCACACAAAATCATGACATTGTCGCCGAGCTGATCCTCGAGCTCGCCCTGCTGCGATTTTGCGTAAGCCTTCATAAAGGAATCGCGGAGTTCCTGGGAAATCACGGAGTCGCGGATGTCAGAAGCGTCCAGTGTTGCCTTATCGACATCATTTTGATTGCTCATGCAGCGCCTCCCCCTTTCCGTGGTACTCGGTATTGATAATCTCGCCGTCCTGGATCTCATACACGACATCGCCGTAGCCCATCAGTTTGGTATCGTGCGTCGTCATCACGAATGTGATTCCCTCTTTTTCAATGAGCTCCTTGAAAATGGCGATGACCTGAAGGCTCGTTGCGGAGTCCAGCTCGCCCGTAGGCTCGTCGGCGAAAATAATCTTCGGCTTGTGTGCAATCGCTCTTGCGATGGCAACACGCTGCTGCTCGCCGCCGGAAAGCTCCTGCGGCATGTGCGACGCGCGTTTGGAGAGTCCGACGAGCTTTAAGCATTCCATGACGCGTTCCTTGTAATCTCCCTTGAAATCTGCAAGGCGAAGCGCATATTCTACATTTTCATAGGCCGTCATCACCGGAATGAGAGCGACCGACTGGAAAATGTAGCCGATCTTCCTGCGTCTGAGAAGCTCCCTCTCCTTATCGCTCGCCTGCGAAATGTCCGTGCCGTCGAAAGTGACCGTGCCCGAGGTCGGCGCATCCAGGGCGCCGATAATATTGAGAAGCGTCGTCTTTCCGGAACCGGAACGCCCTTTCAAAATTGTGAGCGTATCCTCCGGAACCGTGACGCTGATTCCCTTCAGCGCGAGAAAATCGCCGCCGGCAACCGGGAAACTGCGCGTAACCGCTTCGGTTCGTAAAATCTCTTTCATGGCAGTCCCCTCCTTAATCCTCGCCGAGCTTGAGCGCCTGGTTGATCTTAATCTTCGAAAGAAGCACGGAGATTACGGTGATACAACCGGCAAGCATCAGCGAAACTACAACGGCAATCTTGGTAAGGTCCGCGCCCGACATCACAATCTTCGCGGGCAGCGTCTGTACCTTCGGCGAGTATGCAATCTGAATGAGCGGCAGGAACATCTTCGAAGCGACGATTCCTACGCCCGCACCGAACAAAATCGGCAACAGCGAGCCGAAGATATGCTCGTTTACAAGCATTCGGATCAACTCTCCCATCGACATACCCATAGCGCGGTAAATACCGAATATCAGCTCTCTCGAGCGAATCGAAGTAATCCAGAAAATCAGGAAACCGATGGCGCAAAGCACAAGCACAACGATAAATGTGATAGTAAGCATACCGTTGGTCACCTGGAAATACGGATCGTTCTTCAAGCCGATCATATCGGTCTGATAATCGCGGAACAGTTTGAATGAAACGGAATTTTCCTCCGCCCATTCGTAGAAGAAATCGGTGCTTCCGTTGATGCGGAACCAGATTTCGTACGGCAGCACGGGGTAATCGAGCAGAATGTTGTCGTAGTTGCATACGGTCAGATACTGAGGCGCATCAACAAACTCTCCCGCGTCATTTTTCACCTGGCGGGTGTTCTCGTAGCCCGGCCAGTAATCAACAACGGCGACCACCATCATGTTCTTTCTTCCGATGGACTGGTTAATCTCGTTGAAGCGCTCGACGGTGACGGAGCTTCCGATAGTGAGGTCGCACGCCTCGGCAAGATTTCTCGAGATGATAACGCCTTCGGGATTTTGCGCGAGCGCATTCAAATCCTCAAACCAATGGTGCTCGGTGACGCCCTTCGGCATCTCCGCGGTTTTACCGAACTCGTAGGTATTGATGGCATACAGCTCGACATTCGAAATGCTGGTGCCGCCGTTAATCACCTGCGCATCGGTATCGTGAATTACGCGTGTCATCGATTCGATGCGGTCGGAACGCTCCTCCGCAAGACGCTCGAAACGGGTGTAATCCGCTTCGTTGTACTTGAGCTTCGTCGCATATCCGAGGCGGATGTTGCTGACATTGTTCACCCAGTTTTCCATGACAACGAGGTCGGCGCCGTCCGTATAAAGGATGCGCTCCTCCTCGTTCTGGTTGACGGTTCTCGCGATATTTGCATTGAATATACCGAGCGCAATCGTCAGCACAAGGAATACCGTGATAAAGCTCTGCTTATGAACATCGCGTGTAATCTGCAAGAACGATGCGTATTCCGCCGGCTTCCACGATTTGCGTCCGATCTTAAAGCAGAACGAAGACAACAGCGGAATCACGCGAAGGAATACGATTGCGCAGCTCAGGATGAAAAGCGACGCCGAGAAGAACAGCATGGGATTGACCGCCTCGCCGGAGGCAATCGCCTTCATCAGTTCCTTCTTCTGGTTATTGAAATCGTAATAGCCGTAAATCGCCAGCGCAAGAAGCGCAAAATCAAGGAACATGCGCTGCCACAGAGGCTTATTTTTCTTTCTCTTATGCGCCTTCTGCTCGACGATACTGTAGCGCGCGTACTTCAACACCGGCAGAGTCATGATGAGAATTCCCGCGATACAGCTCACAAGCGCATACAAAAGGGACTCGCCGGTGATGCGCACATGCATCGATTTTCGACCGACAAATTCCAGGAAAGCGTTGGTCGATCCGAAGATGTGGCACAGGATAAAGCCGAACGGAATTCCTATGACGAGCGCGATTCCGCCGAGAATCGAGGACTGCGTCAAATAGGTCAGAATCAGCTGCAGTCTGCTGACGCCGCGGCTCTTTAACATCGCAATCTCGCCCTGCTCGATGTCGATTACCTGGTTCGATACCATGAAGATGAACACCGCCAGAAGCACGAGAATCGGCACCTGCAAAATCCACATGGTTGCCTTCACCTTCGAGGAATCCTTCAGGAAATCGCGGAAAATATCCTCATAGTTGCAATATACCTCATACAGGGAAGCGGTTTCCTTTTTTTCCTTCTTCAGCTCGTCATAAACCTCGAGCATCCGGGGAACCTGCGAGATATCGATGTCCGAATAGTCATATAAAACATAGTAGTGCGCGCGCACATTGCCCGCAATCTGACCGTCCCGCATCAGAGCGTTCACAAACACCTGCTCCGGCACGAAAAATTCATTGTAATACGAAAGAGGGTCATTCACCCAGTACATTTCCTGTGTGTCCTTCGCGCGGAACACGCCGACAACCCGAACGCGGAGCGGTTCTCCGTCGAGCGTTTTGTACCCGTACAGTTCAATCTCATCGCCGAGAATGATGTCCGAGGACAGATAAATCTTCTCGTTGATGACACACTCGAAGTATCCGTCTTCCCGATTGTCCGGGTCATACATACGGCCCGACACAATCTCCGTATGATCCTCAAGGCCCGTGAGGGACGCAAGCTTTATCTTCATTCCGTCGACACCGGCCCGACTCAGTTTGAATACTGCCGCGGTATCAAAAGTATTCTCGAAAAAGTTAACCTTCTGCGTCGCGGGGAATCCGATCATCTCTTCCGCCTTGTCCGTAACGGTCAGATAATTGTCGAAATACCGCGAACCGAGCGTCTCCAGCTTGGTCTTGCTGAGATACGCGTCGAGCGTCAGAACTCCCGGAAACTTATTGTTCTCCTCAAGATAATTGTTCATCCGCTTGGTGAGCATCTTCTGCAGCGCCGCGCGGGAATACATCGGATTGCAGCAGGCGATCCCGACCAACAGGATATTACCGATCAGGATGCTGAGGATCAGCCATTTTTTGTTCAGCAGTTTTTGTGAAATAAATCGAAACATGGCTCCTCCTTATCAGTGTAACAAAATCGTATCCCGGTCGCTGAGACCGTCTACAATCCAGCATTTTCCTTTGGCAACCCGCAGTACGCGCACATAGCGCTTGACCGCGCAGCCTTCTTCGTCATATACCCAGACAAAGGCCTTGCCTTTGCTCAGTTCGTGTTCCTCGCTGTCAAAAGTGAACGACTCCGCTTCCTCATACTCTTCTTCCTGCGGATTCATCTGTCCCCAACCGCCGAAACCCTGATTCTGATTCTGCGTCTGCGGCTTGGTCTGTGTCGTCTGCTTCGGATCGTGGTAAACCGCGGACTCATCGACAATCAGACAGTCCGAAACGCCGAATTCATCGTAGTACACAACGCCTGTCGGGCCGGTCTTCACATAATCCTCGGGATTCTCCAAGGCAACATAAATGACTTTTTTATCCGTTGCATCGTTCGGCCGTACATTAGGCGCGGAGATGATTCTTGCGGGAAGCATTACATCCTCTCCGCCGACAGCGGAATTCAGCATTACGCTCTGCCCGTACCGCAGGCGGTTGTCATCCGAAGGCCGGTCGATGCTGATGCAGAACGAATCGAGGTCGTACATCTCAAAGAGAACTTCGCCCTCGGCAATCTGGGAACCTACCTTGTACTTCGAGATACTGCTGATGACGCAATCACGGTCCGCATACAGCACTACGGTCTGTTCGTTCCATGCCTCGAAGTTTTCAATTCTCTTTTCAAGCTCGGCGATGTCCTCCTCCGCCTGCTTTGCAAGCTCCTCAAGCTGCGCATTGAAATCGTTCCGGTCAAGCTCGGCGAGCGCATATTCGAGCGAAGATTTCGACATTTTCTTCATCTTCTTCTCGAGTTCCTCAATCTGCTTCTTAATCTCTTCGCATTTCTCCTCGTATTCGTCGTTGTACTTGCGAAGATCGAGCTTCGCCTGCTCCTGGTTGGCGCGTCCGATTTCGGCGCTTACGGTGAAAATAGGATCCCCTTTCTTTACGACAATATCGGAAATACCCTCGACATTGATTTCCGTGATTTTCCCGGGAACAGGATTTTTGAAGGGCTCGACCTCAAGGGCGAACTTTCTTCCTCCGGTGCATCCGATATTCTCGGAAAATGTTCCGTAGTTCGCCTTCTTCGTCTCATATTGAATTCCGTAGCGGGCAAGATTTTTCGCGACATATACGACCTCGCCCTCGGAAAGTCCGTGGAGAATCTCGGTATCATTCAGACCGACCTCCCCGAGCGTCACTTCCCGCGACTCCATATATCCCTCGCGGACAATCATCACGCTCGCCTGCGTTCCGTATTTGGTAATCGCCGCTGTAGGCACGCTGATCACAGGCTCTTCACTTGTTTTGGTAAACACGAACTGCACATAATCGCCGATGTTCACGGAATCCTTAAGGTCGGTGCTGAAGTAGGAATCGAAACGGTTTCCGGTTCGCTCGAGGTTATAGACCTCCTCCTCGGTGTAAGGAATATATTCCACATCGTAAACATCCTCGCCGATTTTCGCTTTCACCTCGGTGAAGGAATCGTAGTCCTTCTTCGATACATAGCTGCACGCAAGAAGCTTTGTGTTGTCCTTCGCGATTGTCAGAAAAGTCTTTCCCTTGCGAATCTCATCGCCGTCCTCGCGGACATTGATATAAACCACGGTGCCCGTGCAGGGCGCATAGACCTTTGCGTCGCCCGCCTCGAGTTTGAGCTTTGCAAGCTCTTCGCGGTCTTTCTCAATCTTCTTCTGAAGGTCCGCATGACTTTTATCGAAGTTCAGCTGCATCTCCTGCATCTGCAGCTTCATCATGCGGCCGTCGTAGGAACCGCCGAGCATATTCGCAAAATTGCGAAGATTTTTCATCTGCTTTGAGAACTGCTCATAATCGTAATCGTACTCGGTCTGTTCACGCACAAGCAGCAGCTCCAAACGCTTGATGGTATCCTCAAGCTCGGGGTTCAGCTCCATCAGAAGCTGTCCCTCCGTCACATGGTCTCCCAGCTCCACGCCGACTTTGTACGCCGAAGTGTCAAAATCGAATTTCATGTCAACGCACTCGGGGACGACATATCCGCCGGTGCTCTGCACCATCGTAAAAGGCGCTTTTTTCACGACGCAGACAGCATTTGCCGTCTCCATCGGATAGAGAAGTTCCGGAACTTCCTCCTTCTTGCCGCAGCCGCAGAGGGAAACCAGAAGTACCGCAATCAAAGCTAAAGCAATTCGTCTTTTCATGACTTCTTTCCACCCCGCAGAATAACATTTTCGCCCGGTTTCAGTCCGGAGATGACCTCGGTTCGATTTTCCTCAGGATCGGATTTGCCTTCCACCGAAAGGCCGATCTCGATGTAGCGCAACGAGCGAATACCGTTGGCATCCGTCACATACACCGCGGGCTTTCCGTCGATGTTGCGAAGCGCATAGGTCGGAATATAGACTACATCCGTTCTCGTTCCGGTCTCGATAATGAGGTCGCCGTTCAGTCCGATATACAGGTTCTCATCGGGATGAAGCGGCTCGAGCACCACATTCGTACGCCCGCCCGTTCCCACGGTCGGACGATTGATTTTCACGACCTCACACTCATACGAGCCGACTTCGGTCACGATGGTAAACACATCGCCGAAATGGTAAATACTGTCGTTGAGCGTCGGGATGACAAAGCCGGTGCGTTCCGAATGGATGGAGATAAACTTCTCTCTGGCGTTCACGCGGCCGTTGAACCATGCGGGAATCTCACGGATGTAATCGACGATTCCGTCAATTCCGGCGACCAAACGCCTTCCGTTGACATCGGCCTCAAGCTCGCCCAGGCGAAGCTCGGCGATATATTTTCTCCCGGCACACTCCTCGTAGGCATTGGTTGCCTTCTTAAGCTTATTCTGATCGTAGGTCTTGCCGTACCGTTTCGCAAGAGCTTCCCGCTCCTTCTCGATGGAAAGCATGCCCTCGTAATAAGCGCTTTCCTCCTCGAGCTGAGCGCACAGCTCCCGGCTGTTTTCAAGCTCTTCCTCGATGGACTCAACGGAGAGCTCCGCAAGCACATCGCCGGCGAACACCTTTTGACCGAGCACGACATAGACTTCCTTGAGAGATTCCCCACCCACCTCGAACGCAAGATTCTGCGTCATCTGGTACTGGTACGAGCAACGCTCCGAAACATAGTCGCGGATATTCCCGATCTTAACCTCAGCGGTCGAAAAATACTCCTCTTCAACCTTTGCTACGACAGGAGCCTTGCGCATCTCCTCCTCTGCCGGAAACAGTCCGCACCCGGTGAGAAGCAATGCCGCAATGACCGTAAGCCCTACCGCCTTCTTCATACAAAAACCTCCAAAACCATATTGTGCGCGCGAAAGCAGCTGTCGGAAACTGCTGTCTGCACACATATCGACCGGTCGTGCGGCTTCGCCGTCGACCGGTCGAGTCATTTCTGCTGTCCTTTATCGAATTGTAAATCGGAATCAGAACAATCCGTCGATACGACCCTCGTCGTTGACATCGATTCGCTCTGCAGCCGGGGACTTCGGAAGTCCCGGCATGGTCATAATCGTGCCGGTGATAGCAACGACAAATCCCGCTCCTGCGGAGACATATACCTCGCGTACCGTCACATTGAAACCGCTCGGCCGACCGAGCTTCGTCGGATCATCCGAGAGCGAATACTGCGTCTTAGCCATACACACCGGCATCGAGCCGAAGCCGAGCTCCGTAAGCCTGTCAAGCGTTGCGAGTGCCGCGGGATCGAAGGTCACTCCGTCCGCACCGTAAATCTTCTTAGCCACGGTCTCAATCTTCTCGCGAAGCGGCATCTCATCGGGATACAGCGTATGGAAATTGCTCTTCCTCGTCGCCAGCGTATCCAGAAGATGATTGGCAAGCTCAATACCGCCTTCGCCGCCCTTTGCCCATACCTCGGAGAGCGCAAAATCGCATCCTCTCTCGCGGCAGAAGTCCTCGACATACGAGAGCTCTGCATCCGTATCCTCGGTGAACCGGTTCAGAGTAACGACAACCGGTACATCGTACTGCTGAAGATTCTCAATATGCTTCTCGAGATTGACGATACCCTTCTTAAGCGCGTCGAGATTCTCCTTCGCAAGTTCCGTCTTCGGAACACCGCCGTTGTACTTCAGTGCGCGAACCGTTGCAACAAGAACAACCGCATCCGGCTTAAGTCCGGCCATCCGGCACTTGATATCAAGGAATTTCTCGGCGCCTAAGTCCGCACCGAAGCCCGCTTCCGTCACGACAATATCGGCAAGCTTGAGCGCCGCCTTCGTCGCGCGGACGCTGTTGCAGCCGTGCGCAATGTTGGCAAACGGACCGCCGTGAACAAGTGCGGGTGTATTTTCCACGGTCTGAATCAGATTCGGACGAATCGCGTCCTTCAAAAGCGCAGCCATCGAACCGACTGCATGAAGGTCCTCGGCCGTCACGGGCGTCTTGTCATAGCGGTATGCTACGATGATTCGCGCAAGACGCTTCTTAAGATCCTCGATATTTTCCGAGAGGCAGAGAATCGCCATAATCTCGGAAGCAACCGTGATGATGAAGTGATCCTCGCGAACAACACCGTCCGACTTCTTTCCGAGGCCGATGACGATATTGCGAAGCGCACGATCGTTCATGTCGAGGCAACGCTTCCAGACAATCTGCTTGGGATCGATTCCGAGCGAATTGCCCTGCATAATATGATTGTCAAGCATGGCGGCGAGAAGGTTGTTTGCCGAAGTAATCGCATGGAAGTCACCCGTAAAATGAAGGTTTAAGTCCTCCATGGGCACAACCTGAGCATATCCGCCGCCGGCTGCACCTCCCTTGATGCCGAAGCACGGTCCGAGCGAAGGCTCGCGAAGAGCGATTACCGCTTTCTTTCCGAGCTTGCCGAGCGCCTCGCCGAGTCCGACCGTCGTGGTGGTCTTGCCCTCACCTGCCGGTGTGGGATTGATTGCCGTCACTAAAACGAGCTTTCCGTCCGGACGGTCCTTGATTGAATCAAGATACGCATCTGAGAGCTTCGCTTTGTAGTTTCCGTACAGTTCCAAATCGTCCCGGGTGATACCGAGCTTGCCTGCCACTTCCCAGATCGGCAGCATTGTTGCTTCCTGTGCAATTTGAATATCCGTCTTCATACGCCGTTCCCGCCTTTCCAACAGATTCGTCGCCGGTCGAAACCCATATCGCCGACGCGAATTATTATACCAAATTTCCCTTGTGTTTTAAACCGAGCCCCGCTCGAATTCTGTGTATTTTCCGTGAAAATCCCGGTAGTTTTCCGTGAACTCACACTCTGGTAATCATTGCGGTGAACGAACCCACCGCGCATATATTTCCGTACCCTGCGGAAAGGATCAGATGATCCCCCTTCGTGACACGGCTTCCGTCAATAAATCCGCTTCCCGAAAGGACGCTCATCGTGTGAAACATTCCCGAGAGCGGTATGTCCGCCGTGCCGTCTGTTTCCGCGAGATATACCGTGTATTGCGGCCGTCTTGAGAAGCAGGTCAGCGTACAGTCGCCGATGCGTGTCACCGTCTTCTCCGGCCTGCTCTTCGCCTCGCAAAACGGCGCCTCAACGACATCAATCGCCTGTTTTGTATGAAGCGGCCGGAGCGCTCCGTTCTGGAGCCTGTCGTAGTCGTAAATCCGATAGGTGACATCGCTGTTGGTCTGCGTCTCGAGAATCAGAGTACCGCCCTTTATGGCATGTACGCAGCCCGGATCGATCTGAAAGAAGTCACCGGCTTTCACAGGAATCTCCCGCAGAAGCTCGGAATACCGATGCTCCCCGACCATCCGCCGGAATTCCTCGCGGCTTTCCGCATGATGGCCGATAATGATTGTCGCTCCTTCCGTCGCATCCACAACATACCAGCACTCGGTCTTGCCTTTTGCACCGTTTTCGTTTTCGAACGCATACCGGTCGTCGGGGTGAACCTGAATGCTCAGATCCGTCCGCGCATCAATCAGCTTGATCAGCAACGGAAAATCTTCTCCTTCCGCCCCGCCGAACAGTTCCCGCTCTGAGCTCCACAGGTCCGCGAGCGTACGCCCGTCGTAAGGACCGCTCCGCACCCTGCAGCAGCCGTTCGGATGCGCGCTCACGCCCCAGCATTCTCCGACGCGGTCGCTTTGGAGCGAATAACCGAAATCGCGGAGCCGCTCGCCGCCCCAGATACGCTCTTTAAGCACCGGCTCCATGTATAAAATCTGTTTCATCCTGCAACCGCGCGGCTGTACAAAAGCCGAAGCTTTCGCACAACCGCGCATACCTTCCTTTCCGTTGTCCCTTATTTCGAGAGCTCCATCATCGCAGCGTCAAGCTTCGCAAGCTTGGCGTCCGCATCCTCGAACGAGTTGCCCTTGACTCCCATGTAGAACTTAATCTTCGGCTCGGTTCCCGACGGGCGAACGCACGCCCATGCATTGTCCGTGAGGTCGAAGTACAGCACATTGGACTTGCGAAGTCCGGTGGGACGCTTCCCGCCGCTCGCAAGGTCGGTAATCACATCGCGCTCGTAATCGCGGAACTCCGTCACCGTGTAATCCCCGAGTTTCTTCGGCGGATTCTGCCGGATGGCGTCCATCATCTCCGTAATCTTGGCCGCACCCTCGAAGCCCTTCAGCGTGATGGTCTCGATTCCCTCGCGGAAGAAGCCGTACTTGCGGTAAATATTCATCATCTGATCCCACAGCGTGAGCCCCTTTGTGCGGTAATAAGCCGCCGCTTCGCAGAGCATCATCACAGCTACAACGGCGTCCTTGTCGCGGGCATGCGTACCTACAAGACAACCGTAGCTCTCCTCGAAACCGAACTCATAATGGCCGTGGCCGCTCTCCTCCGCAAGGCGAATCAGCTCGCCGATATACTTAAAGCCCGTCAGGCACTCCTTGAGCTCAACGCCGTACTCTGCGGCTATCAGGTCCGCCATGTTCGTGGACACGATGGTCTTTACGATGAAGCCGTCGTCGTGAATCTTTCCGAGCTCTTTGCGCTGGCTCAGAAGATATTCGCAGATCAGCATACCGGACATATTGCCTGTGAACGACTTGTATTCGCCGCTTACGGAGTCCTTGGCAAATACGCCGAGGCGGTCCGCATCGGGGTCCGTCGCCAGAACCAACTCCGCTCCGACCTTCTCCGCAAGCGCAAGCGCCAGCTCGAAAGCGGACTTATTTTCCGGATTCGGGCTTGCAACCGTCGGGAAATTACCGTCCGGAAGCTCCTGCTCCGGAACGACATACACCTGCTCGAAGCCGATTTCCTTAAGAATTCTGCGAACCGGAAGATTGCCCGTGCCGTGAAGCGGCGTATACACTACCTTCATGGTTTTGCCGATCTCACGGCACAAATCGCCGCGAATGACCTGCTTCTTAAGTTCCTCCGTGTAACGGTCGTCAATCTCGCTTCCGATGACAAAATACAGACCTCTGCGGATTGCCTCCACACGGCTTAGGGTACGCACCTCGGCCCAGTCGGTAACGGCATTCACCTCATCGATAATCTCCGCATCCTTCGGCGGCGTCACCTGAGCTCCGTCGTCCCAATAAACTTTATATCCGTTATACTCGGCCGGATTGTGGCTCGCCGTCACGACGATTCCGGCGATGCACCCGAGCTCACGCACGGCAAACGACAGCTCCGGCGTAGGCCGCAGCGACTCAAAGCGATACGCCTTGATTCCGTTTGCGGCAAGACACAAAGCCGCCTCTTCGCTGAATTCAATCGACATGCGACGCGAATCGTATGCAATTGCGACACCGCGCTCTGCGCCTCCCTCCTTCAAAATGAAGTTAGCCAGTCCCTGCGTCGCCTTCCGCACCGTATAAAGATTCATACGGTTTGTTCCCGCGCCGATGATGCCGCGAAGGCCACCCGTTCCGAACTCAAGGCTTCTGTAAAACCGGTCCTTGATTTCATTCTCATCCCCCGCAATCGACCGAAGCTCCTCCTTCGTCGCTTCGTCGAAATAGGGGTTCTCGCACCAGAAACGATACGCTTCCGTGAATTCCTCCATACTTACGACCTCCTGTTTTTATTTTCATCCCTCCGTTATCCTACACGGAAGGGCAACGAAATTCTACCCGAAATCGACAATAAAATTCGTATTTTTATCTCATGCATGCAAAATCGGCGCATAGCATACGCGGAATCGCGGCAGCGCCGTAAGCGTCGCCGTGTAATCCGTCTGCCAGCCCTCTCCCTGCGCGGGATCGTTCTCTCCTGCAGCCGGAGGAAGGAACACCGTAACTGCAGTCTCGCCGCCTTCAAACGACCGGTCGAAAAATGCGCTGCTTAAGTCGAGCGCCTTCACGCCGGGCGATTTGTAAAACCATTTTCCGTTGACTTCCAGCATCATATTGGCGTCTGAAAGTTCGCCGTCGAAATATGCTTCGAACAATACCGGCGCGCCCGTCAACTGCATCGGAATGCATACGCCTTCGAAATCCTCCGCCCCGCCGAAGCGAAGCGTCTGCGGGAATTTTGCGGCCTTGCCTGCCTTACGGCGCGGCGAGAAAAACGGGTCCGCAATAATTTCGCGATAGACGCCGAGCACCGGCTGTTCGATTCCGTTGTCCTTATTGTTCGGATCCTCAATCTCCAGCCCGAGGCGTCCGCGGTCGCGGAACTGGTACATGGTAAAGCCCGAAAGCCAGTGTTCCCGATCGCTCTTCACCAGATCGCAGAACCTGCGTATCTTCTCCGCCTGGTAAAACGGTCCGGTAACATCGCCGTCCGCATTCAGCTCGGACATGACCATCGGCTTTTTCACGCCGTCGTTCATCACGGTGTAACGGCGAAAACTCTTCTTCGCAAGCTTATAGATGTCATCCGTATCGTAGTCGGCTGCACTGCTTCCGTCCGTACATACTTTGACGGGCCATCCCCAATGCAGCGCCAGATACCGGTCGACCGAAACGATGTCCGCCGCCTTCGCAGCCTCCGTAAAGATGTCCTCCATGAGCATTTTCCGCTCGGAGAGCTCCTTGCAGCCGTCAAGGCACAACACAATCCTGCAATTGGGCGCCTCCCTGTGAAACACTTCGCAGGCTCTGACGAAAAATGCGGCTACCGTCTCATACGATGCGCGCCGGTTGAACGAGAACCAGCTGCCGGTCGCCTCGTGGTTGATGCGGACCGTTACGCGCCCGAAGGTTCTCAAATCCCTTGCAACCGCAGCGATATGGGCATCGTCAAGGTACGGATCCATCGTGAGCGTCAGGCATACATCCTGCCCGTGGCGCCGAATGTCGCGCATCTGCGCAAACACCGGTCCGTCCGTGGTTCCGCCGAGACCGCCCGTGTACGGAAAATAGTCGTCGTACGGGTAATCCCAGGCAAATTTCGCATCATGCGCATGCGCGACGCTTGCCCGAAGCGGCCATCCCTCATCGTTCGGATAATAACAATACATCAGGTTAATCGCCCGGTGCGGTCTGCCGAGCTTTGTCAGGATATAGTCCTGGTTGACATACTCGCCCCGCTCGCTACCGTCGCATAGATCGACCGCGCAGGCGGCCGGCCCGAATCGGACCAAATACGGCTTCTTCATGGTAACATTTTCCTTTCCGATATGCGCTCTCACGGCGCATTACGCACAAATTAAGCACTGCAGACAGCCGGGTGCCGTCCGCTTCTAACGGTCGCGAATCGCGTCAATCGGACGCTTTCTCGCGAACAGATACACCGGGATAAAGCTCGAGACAACCGCCGTCAGCACGGCGATTCCGAGGAGCAATATCCACTGGCGGATACCGAACTCCATCAGACTTACATGGAGCGTCATTATGAAAAACCTGTTGATAAGCCTGCAGACAATCAGCGAGAACACCGAGCCGAGCACCCAGCAGATCAATGCGATAAACAGACTCTCCGAACCGAAGATCCGATACACATCGCTTCCGCGGGAGCCGATGGCGCGCAAAATGCCGACATCGCGCTTCTTGTAGACAATACTGCTCGCGATAAAGCTCATCAACAGCACGCCTGCAAACGCCGCAAAGAATATGCCGACCCACTTAAGGCCGGTCCCCGCAAACCGCATGGCATAATCGGCCGCATCGAGCTCAACATTGTACTTCGTCTGCAAGAAGAAACGCTTATCGTTCTTTCCCTCTTTCGTATAGGAAACAAATGCCGTGAGGTCGGATCTGTTCTCCGGCAGCCGCACCATCGCGCCGGAATATCTCTCCGTCCCGGTTGTACCGAGATACTTTGCGAGGCTCTCCGTGTCGGTCACGAAAACATTGCCGCTCAGACCGTTCTTTACCTGTCCGACAAGCAATCCTTTAACCTGAAGCCGAGCTTCAATCCTGTAATAATCGCCGCGGCGCAGGGAAAATTCAATACCGAAGGCGTATTCCGACTGTATTTTCCCGAACAGCTCCGCAATTTCCGCATCGGACAGAGATTCGATATATCTCTCGACAGCCAGCTGTTCCCGGCGGGTAATCTCCCCTGCCATCGCAAGTCCCGAGGGAGCGGCTTTCCCGCTTTCCGAAGCATCCTTCCCGTCCTGTGACAAAGCGCCGTCATCCGTTTCGCCGTCCTCGGAATTCCCGTCGTCGGACAACTTCGCGAAGTTCATAACCGCCTCGTCGATTCCGAGATACCGCCGGTTGTTTTCATCCAAAAACCACGGAAGGTAAGTCTCGAGCACTTTTCTCGTCACATAACAGGAGAACACCTGGTCGTCCGAAGTTTGGGAATGCGCAATCGGGATTGCGTCAGATAAATCGAACTCCGATTCCTCGCCGAGCGTGATTCCCGTTCCCGCGATGCCGTACATATGATTGGACACCCCGGTTATTTCCGATTCGTCGAACTCGTGGTACATGAAATTCGCACCGGGAGACCTCTCGATAAATCCTTTTCCGACGAGATTTTTCGAGGCGAGGTTGCATTTTACATCGTATCTGAAGTCCGCGGCAAGAATCGCGGCCTTTAGCTGCTCCATGGAAAATGTCGCCCGGCTTCCCTCCTTCACATCGCCGATCAAATCGGTGAGGGAAGTCACATAGGACATATAATCGAGTCCGGTATCAATGATGCCGGTGACAATCAGTTCTCTTCCGAAGGAAGTCTTAACCCTGCGCCCGATCATATCGGACATCTTCGGAACCTTCTTCATCGACAAAAGCGCCTGGTTTCGAATCATGTCATACTCGACCTGGCTGATGGCAATTTCGTCCTTGCTTCCGTCGGGAAGCTCTCCGACGACAAGTTTGCACCCGTAGGCGCGCAAAATATCGGCATCGATTTCCATCCAGTCACCGATATCTCCGAGCTCCAGCATGGACAATACGGCATTGTCGGACATATCGCCGTCTTCGCCGTTCTCACCGTTTTCGCTGTCGCTGAGCGTGGAAATCCGTTTCACTTCGCCGCCCAGGTGATATACCGGATCAACAATACAGCCGGGCTGTGACCGAAGCTCCTCGAGATCCGCCTCCGAAATCGTCTGCGGGTCGGAGTTCCAAATGAGCTCCCCGGTATCGTAATCCCGGAATCCGACCTGCTTTATGGCATGCACATGCGAAACACCCTTCTCGGTAAAAAGCCTGCTCACCGAGCGGGAATAATTATAATCAGCCAGCGTCGAAGCGATGCCGAACAGGCAAAATGCAATCATCGACATCAATACGGTAAACACCAGACGGACTTTCTTGCTTTTAAGACCGCTTAAGCCCATCCGCGCAGCTCTTCGCATCGGAAGGCGGGAGCGGATTTTCGCAAATACATTCTCTCCCTTCGTCTCCACGGATGTCGTGGGCTTGAAGGAAAAGCCGCGGGAAAGCCTTTCATCCACCCGAATGCGCAGACTTTCCGCCGGGTTGGCTGCGATATACTCCGCAATCTGTCTGCGGTCCTCCTCCGTCAACCGATACCCCGCCGGCACTTTACACTCATTGTTCTCAAGGGTAAGCGAAAAATCACCGCCTGTTTCGGACGGAACCTTCTCAACATCGGAGATAACTTCGCCGTCCGCAAGCTCGATAATCCGGTCCGCATATTTTTCGGAATACTCGCGGTCGTGGGACACAATGATGACAAGCTTGGTCTCCGAAAGCTTCTTAAATGTCTCGAATACCTGTCTGCCGGTTGCGCTGTCAAGCGCTCCGGTCGGCTCGTCCGCGAAGATGATTCTGGGGTTCTTGACAAGCGCACGGGCGATAGCTACACGCTGCAGCTGTCCGCCGGAAAGCTCGTTCGGACGGCGTCTCGCATATCCGGCCAGGTCGACCTCCGCGAGAATCTTCTCAATCTCCTTCTCCTCAGCGCGACGACCCTGCAGCTCGATGGCGAGCGCGATGTTGGCGCCGACACTGAACTCCTTTAAGACATTGTACTCCTGAAACACGAACCCGAGGCAGGCGTTTCGATACGAATCGAAGTCCGCCTGCGAGAATTCCTTTGTCGATACACCGTCCAGGCAGATATCCCCGGAATCATAGCGGTCCAGACCGCCCAAAAGGTTCAGAAGCGTCGATTTTCCGCTTCCGGACTTTCCGAGCAAAAACACCATTCCCTTCTCCGGGAATCGAATGGAAACATTTTTCAGTGCATCCACGACAACACCCTTTTTGGGCTTGTACCTTTTGCACAGGTTAATTACCTCAAGCATTCTTCACTTACCTCCCCCGAATGACATCGATCGGCTTCTTCCGCGCGATTCCGCGAATCGGAAGATATGTCGATACGATTGCAACACATACTGCAATGGCCAAAATCAAACCAACCTGTCGGGCGCCGAAATGCAGCAATTTCATCTTGTAAGTATAATCATTGTCGAGGTTTTTATTGATACTGCCGATGATTCCGCGCGTTGTCAAAGCGGAGATAATCCAGTTGACGAAGGCGATGACACCGGTCTCGCACAGGAATATCCGATAGACATCCAGACTGCGGGCGCCGAGCGCGCGAAGCACACCGATCTCCTGCCGCTTGTTAATCACACTGTTGGCGATAAACACGGCGAACAGTACTGCGGAAAATGCCGCAAGAATTCCGCCGATCCAGCGAAATACCGGCGTTAAAACTTTCGCGAGCTCACTCACTTCCTCGATAACAAATGTCAATCCGGAATTTGTTTCAATCCGGACGCCGTCCCGGACATCACTCGATTTTTCGATAAAGCTCCGAAGCTTTCTCTTTGATTCCGGCATTCTGGCAAACAGGCGCGTGAATTTTTCCGCTTCTTTCGCCTCGTTCTCAGCCGCCGCCGCAAAGGCAGCATCCGAGACCAAAAGCTCGTTTGCTATGTAATCCTCTTCGGAATCTCCGCAACACAGGCCGACAATCCGATATGTCTTTCCGGTTCCGCGGTCCTCATAGGTCATCTGACGCTCCGAAAGACAGCGGAAGCAATACTCATTCAATTCCGCGACGGTAAATGATTCCGGATCCGCACCGAAAGTCTCATAATACAAATCATATCCGAAGGTATAGGCAAAGAAATCAGCGGAAACAACCATCTCATCGTCCGCAAGGGATGTCTTCTGCGGATCGAGCATCATCATTTTCCGATGCGTATCGGAAAACCTGCCGAACATATAACCCGAGTCGGTAAGCCGATACGGCTCTCTCCCTTCAAGCTTCACGAAAACATCCGCAGTATTGATTTTCACCGTTTCATATTCACCGGCGCGAAGCGAGTCCACACAACCCTTTGCGCAATACAAAAACGACGGAAGTCCGTATACACACTCCGTGAGGCACAGATTGCGATACATTCCGCGCATAATGCGCTCGGCGTCGCTCAATGCGGAGTCGTCCTTCGCAAACAGCGACTCATAGCGTGCGGTATCGATGTCGAGGAAAAGCACTCCGACAATCGTCACCGGCTTAAGCTTTCTGCTGTTTTCACCGAGATAGCTGATCCCGACAAGCTCCTCGGCCGATTTGCCGCGCACCGTGTCGTCGCCGTACTTTCGCATCATCTCCGCCGCCTGCGTTGTGATACAGACCTCATACGGTTCCTCGGGAAGGCGGCCCGCAATCAGCTTTGCGCCGAGTGCATCGGAAACCGATTGATCAATCTCGACAACTCCCATAGCGGCTCTCGGAAGAATCATCGCGTCAAGTTCCGTAAGCACCGACGAGTCGTCCTTTTTCGTGTGAAACAACCGCTTCGTCCCAAGCGGAAGATTGTATACGGGAATTGCGGTGCTTCCGGTCCAGTCACACACCTGCCCGATCTCCTCGTCGGAAAACGAAAAGTCGATATCGGAGTAGGAGGTAATATTCGTCATCATGTCGACATCTTTCTGAATATCCAGATAATGCAGACCGGATTCCCAAAGCGTGTCCGTGATACAATCGACGCGGTTGAAGGAATAGAATACATCGGCGATTCCGAACAGCGTAAACGAGACAACGGAAAGAAGAATCGTGAAAAACAGCGTAACCTTCTTTTTCTTCATGGAGTTTACGCCGATTCCGAAGCTTCTTCGCCAGGGCAGTTTCGATTTAATCAGTTGAAATACATTTTTTTTCGGGACAATCCGGGTTTCGTCGGTCGCGGAGAACCGGTCCTTCTTCGGCGAGACCTTCGTCCCGTCCGTAATCAGCACATTGCCGTCCGCCTGCAGGCGGAGAAACTCGTTGATTTTATCGATGTCCGATTCCGTGAGTTCATACCCCGGGGACACCGTGAGTCCGTCTCTGTCGACCGAAATCCCTTCCGCAGGATCGAACTCCGTCTCCGTGATGCCTGAAAGCTCGGAAACAGGCTTGATTTCAACATCGGAAACCACACAGCCGTCCGCAAGCTCAATGATGCGGTCGGCATACTGCTCCGAATAATCGCGGTCGTGCGAGACAATAATGACGAGCTTCGTTTTCGAAAGCTTCTTCAGAGTCTCAAACACCGCCTGACCGGTCTTGCTGTCAAGCGCACCGGTCGGTTCATCGGCAAGAATGATGTCGGGATTTTTGATGATTGCCCTTGCAATCGCGACGCGCTGCAGCTGTCCTCCCGAGAGTTCGTTCGGCTTGCGCTTCGCATAATCGAGAAGGTCAACCTCTCCGAGAATTTCGCTGATGCGCTCATTTGACGCGCGTACGCCCTGTAACTCCATGGCAAGCGCGATATTTGCGCCGACGCTGAACTCCGGCAGGATATTATAATCCTGGAACACAAAGCCCACATAGGTGTTTCTGTAGGAATCCATCATCGCATCGGTAAAATCTCCGGTCGAAGTGCCGTTTACGATGATTTCTCCGGAATCATAACGGTCAAGACCTCCCAGAAGGTGCAGAAGCGTCGATTTACCGCTTCCCGACTTACCGAGAAGGAAAACCATTCCCGTCTCCGGAAAGCGAATCGAAATATGTTTTGTCGCCTCGACACTCACTCCGTCACGGGAGCGGTAGGTCTTGCAAAGGTCCCGTACTTCAAGCATTATCTCTTCCCCCTATCCGGCCTCAGAGGCCGTTTTGTGCAATAACCGGGCTGGCTTGCGCCCCCTCAGTCGATTGCGTTGATTTCCTGTTGAATCCGATACAGCAGATTCAAAGCGTCAATCGGCGTGACGCTTGAAAGATCGAGCTCGCGAATCCGTTCCGCAACATCCGCATAAGCTGCGTTTCCGAACATGGACATCTGATTCGGTGCGGCATCCTTATGGCGCGATGCGGCCGGAAGCGAATCCTGCGAATATACCGCGGCATCTCGGAAAATCTCGCGGGTTCTGTCCGCGATATCATTTTGCGAGAGCTCATCGACAAGCTCCTGTGCCCTCTTCAACACATCCTCGGGCACTCCCGCAAGTCTTGCCACCTGAATACCGTAGCTCTTGTCAGCGCCGCCGCGCACGATTTTGCGAAGGAAGACGATGGAGTCTCCCTGCTCCTTCACAGCGATGCAATAGTTGCATACGCCGCCGAGTTTGCCCTCAAGCTCGGTGAGCTCGTGGTAATGCGTCGCAAACAAAGTCTTCGCACCGATAATCTGGCGGTTTGCAACATGCTCAATAACCGACCATGCTATGGCCAGACCGTCGAAGGTCGAGGTTCCGCGGCCGATTTCGTCGAGAATCAGAAGGCTTCGCTTCGTCGCATTCCGCAAAATGTTCGCAACCTCGTTCATCTCAACCATGAAGGTCGACTGTCCGGTGCTCAGATCGTCCGAAGCTCCCACGCGGGTGAAAATTCGGTCGACAATTCCGATGTCCGCCTCCTTCGCAGGGACAAAACTTCCGATTTGCGCCATGAGAACAATCAGGGCGGTCTGCCGCATGTAGGTCGATTTGCCGGCCATATTCGGGCCGGTGATAATCGCGACTCGGTTGTCCTCGCCGTCAAGCGTCGTGTTGTTCGCGACAAATGTTCCGCCGGGAAGCAACTGCTCTACAACGGGATGACGGCCGTCGACAATATGGATGCGCCCCTGCTTGTTGATTGCCGGACACACATAGCGGTTATGCTCCGCGACATAGGCAAGCGATGCAATCGCGTCGATGACGGCAACCGCCTTCGCAGTCTTCTGGATGCGCGCAATCTCCGCGGCAATCGCCTCGCGCACTTCCGCAAAAAGACGATATTCCATCGAATACAGACGGTCCTCCGCATTTACAATCGTATCCTGCAGCTCCGCAAGCTCCTGCGTGATATAGCGCTCGGCGTTGGTGAGCGTCTGTTTTCTCGTCCAGGATTCGGGCACAAGCTCGCGGAAGGAGTTCGTAACCTCGAAGGCATAGCCGAACACATTGCTGTATTTGATGCGAAGATTACGGATTCCGGTCTTCTCGCGCTCGCGGTTTTCAAGCTCCGCAAGCCACACCTTGCCCTGCGTCTTCGCGGCGCGAAGCCGGTCAACCTCCTCGTTATACCCCTCGCGGATAATGCCGCCTTCGCGGACATTGAGCGGAGGGTCCTGCATAATCGCCCGGTCGACGAGCTCCTCCAGATCCTCAAGAGGATCCAGATCGGCAAGTTCCGAGACAATCAGTTTGCTGTGAAAATCCTTAAGAAGCCTTCGCACCTGCGGCAAAACCGCAAGGGATTGGCAAAACGCCCGAAGGTCCTTGGGATTGGCGCTCCGGTAGCTGACGCGGCACACCAGACGCTCGAGGTCGTAAATCGCATCGAGATGCTCGCGAAGTTCCTCACGCGTCATGAGATTTTCATTCATCTCCGCAATTGCCGACTGCCGCGCCGTAATCTCCTCGCGCCGTATGAGCGGCTGCTCGACGAAGGTCCGCAGAAGTCTTGCTCCCATCGCCGTCTTCGTCCTGTCCAAAACCCACAAAAGCGACCCGCGCTTTTTCTTCTCCCGCATCGTCTCCGTGAGTTCGAGATTTCTCCGAGTCGCGGTATCGAGAATCATGAAATCGCCGGACTGATACGGCACAATCTTCGATATGTGGGACAGTTCAACCATCTGCGTCTCATAGAGATACAAAAGCACAGCACCCGCCGTGTCGGCGCCGACCTCCAGGTTTCCGAGCCCGAGCACCTGTCGGCTGCTCACCGAAAAATGCTCCCGAAGCTTCTCCGCACATGCATCGGGATCATAGAGATTTTCCGTGAGAACCGTGACGGCACACCCGGTGCGTGACTTGATGTCCTCAAGGTCCACGCCCGAAATCTGGAAAGCGGGATTGCATATAATCTCAGCCGGCGAGAAGCGCAAAATCTCATCGTTTGCCTTTCGCGCCGTCTTCACTTCCGTCACCGAAAAATCGCCGGTGGACACATCGACAGTGGCGATTCCGAAGGTGTCGTCCATCCACAGAATGCCCATGAGATACACATGTTTGCGCTCATCCAACGAACCGGAAAAGACATTGGTGCCCGGCGAGACAATGCGAGTCACACCGCGCTTTACCATGCCCTTTGCAAGCTTCGGATCCTCCAGCTGATCACAGATAGCGACGCGGTATCCTCTCTCCACGAGCCGGCTGATGTACTCTTCCGCCGCATGATGCGGAACACCGCACATCGGAGCCCGCTCGGCAAGACCGCAGTCGCGCCCTGTAAGCGTAAGCTCCAGCTCCCGTGAAACAAGCTTTGCATCGTCGAAGAACAGCTCGAAAAAGTCGCCGAGCCGGTAAAAGACAATGCAATCCGGGTGCTGCTTTTTGATTTCGAAATAGTGCTCCATCATCGGAGACAGTTTTTCTTTCTTCATGTCGTCCGCATCCCTGTCCGAGTATCATTTTCTATGCCGAAACGATTCATCCGGGCCGCTCGGCACTGACGCAAAACAGCGTCACCGGAGGTTTTACCCCTCCTTGTAATAGGCTTCCTCCAACCGTTCGAGCAACTCCATCTTCCGGTCGATTTCTGCCTGCAATTGTTCCATCAATTCCCGCATTCGCTCCCTCGGAAGCTTACCGGCACTCGCGTCCTCGTATTCGTCGCTCGCGCGAACCGCAATCACTTCCTCGCGGAGATCTCCGCCGTCGTCCGCCAGCAGCTTCTCTCCATCGGCCGCCGCGGTTGCAAGCGCGTCGCAGCGCTCATTTTCCGGGTGACCGTTATGGCCCTTGACCCAGTAAAATGTCACCTCATGTCGGTCCGTCTGTTCCGCCAGACGCTCCCAGAGCGCTGAGTTCTTCACCGCATCGCCGCTCTTGTTCTTGTAATCGTGCGTCCGCCAGTAGTAAATCCATCCCTCATTGTACGCATCCGTGAGGTATTTGGAATCGGAGTACAGACTGACCCGGCACGGCGTCGTCAGCTTCTCAAGCGCGACGATGGCCGCCATGAGCTCCATCCGGTTGTTTGTCGTAACTGCATAGCCCGCAGAGTACTCCCGCTCATGAACATTGCCCTTCGCATCCGTGAATCGAACGAGAGCTCCGTACCCGCCGGGGCCGTTCGGGTTCCCTCTCGCGGAGCCGTCGGTATAAATCGTAATGTCCGTCATGATGCCTCCTCACTGCCCGGTCGTACACCCGGCAATTATGCCTCCTGACCGCCGTTTCGCGCTAAAAATGCCACTGCATCGCGGTCCGCCTGATCTACAATCTCCTCCGGATAACCGAACAGCCGCAGAAGCCGGATTGCATTTCGCGAAGTCGCTTTTCCGTCCTTTAAAGTATAATCGAAAGTCAGGCTTTCCTCCGTCACCGTCTCGCTGAAATGCTTCATTTCGAAGCAATCGCGGAGATAATCCGTCAGCTCCAGATCGTGCGTTGCGGCAAAGCACAGCGCACCGCTCGCCGCGAGATACCGAAGAATCCGACCCGACGCCGCGATACGCTCGGCAGTGTTTGTTCCGCGAAGCACCTCGTCCACGAAGCACAGAACGGGCTCTTCCTCCTCAGCCGCATCGAGAATCCGCTTTAAGGAACGAATCTCGACGATATAGTAGCTCTCCTTGGCCGCGAGATCGTCGCGAAGCGCCATGGAGGACAAAATGCGATAGTATTTTCCTTTGTATGCCTTTCCCAAAACCGTATGAATCGTCTGCGCCAAAAGAGCGTTGATAGCAACGGTCTTAAGGAAAGTGGATTTGCCCGAGGCATTGCTTCCGGTGAGAAGCACACTCCGCTCCGCGCGAAGCGAGTTCGGAACGGCGCCTGCAATCATCGGATGCGTAAGGTCCGTAAACTCAAGCACCGCATCATCCTCCTGAGACAGCTCCGGAAGGCACCATTCACCCGCGCGGTATGCGCGGTAGGAAGCAATCGCCATCGCCATGTCAATCCGTCCGGTGTCCTCGAACAGTCTCTCGAGATCGGATTTCTTCTCTTTCAAAATACCGCACATTCGATTGAATTTAATCAGATCGACATGCGTCAACATGCGGACATAGTCAAGGAGCAGCTGGGCAACATCCCCCGCCGATTCCGACACAAGCAGATAGGTCCCTCTGCGGAACGAAGAAAAGCCGCGCGCGGTCTCGCGCATAACCTCAAGCTCATCCGCAAGCGGCGTATCCTTTGCCCGCACGCTGCGGCTCATGGTATCGACGGCGCCGACCCAGTTGCTGACAAAAGTCATGGCGCGCAGATACGGCTCAATCTCGCTCTTTCTTTTGAAGTACGAGACGATGCTGTATCCTGCCGCAAAAATCACAAGGAAAATGGTGATTGTCGGCTTATCGGGATACAGAAATGCCGATGCCACAGCGCCCAGATATCCGAGGATGGGAATCAAATGTCGGAAATAACCGTCCGACTGAACCCCTTCAAAGCTCGTGAGATACTGATAAAGCGAGACATCGCGAATCTTTCCGAGCCTTGCGAGGGCGACCAGAACCTCGTTCCGCAGAGCCTCATTTTCCGAGAACAGCGAAATCAGGCGTTCCCGTCTCGTGAGCTCATTGTCACTGAATTCCGGCCGGAACAGGGAGGCATAGAGGTACTCCTCCCCGACAGCGCTCTGCGTCCGGTTCAGCTCCGCAAATACGCGGTCGAGCTCAAGATCGTTCCATGTGATGGAATCGATGTCGTAGATTCGCGAAAACAGCGAATCGCGATAAGCGCCCAGCGACGCAAGCCGCTTGGCGGACATCATGTTTTTTACCGGCCCCGCGAATTGCAGCGCCAACTTCTTTCTGAGCTCTTTCCCCTTGAAATACCGGTCAGCCGCCCCTATGACAATGAGAGCGATTACGATACCGCAGACGATTATTCCGACTTTCATTTCATTCCCCTCAACACTTGGTTACATATTTTGCGAGCGTCGCGCGAACCGCGCCCTTTCCCGCATACAACTCCTTCGCCAAAGCTACAACCTTCTCCCCGATGCCGGCTTCGAACAAATCCAGGCCGAAGACATCGCTTCGTCTGAACAAATCACTGAGGCAGGACCAGTCATTTTCCGCGGAAAGCGACAATCCGGAAACCATCTGTGAAAGTTCCGCAAGAAGCGGGTCGGGACTCTGCTCAAACACTTCTCCGTTGTCGTCGAGACCGCGCAGATAACGCGCATAACCGGCGAGCACAAGCGGAATCAGGACAAGCCTTTCGGTGTCAAGCCCGCGCTCTGCATACGCCTTCAGAGTCTCACCGAATCGAATCGGAAGCTTCTGGGAAGTGTCTGTCGCGATTCGCTGCGGCGCATCCGGCATGAAGGGATTCGGAAGACGCTTGCGAAGAACCGCGTCAATGAACTCCGAAGGCTTCAAAATGCCGGGATTCACAACAACAGGCATCGCCTCCTCATATCCCATCCGGGTAACCAGGGCGCTGAGCTCCGGATCCTTCATCTCCTCGGAAATCAGAGTATAACCGAGCATGCAGCCGTAGATGGCAAGCGCCGTGTGAAGCGGATTTAAGCAGGTGCAGACCTTCATCTTCTCGACCTTGTCAACGGTCTCGCGGTCGGTGTACAGCACGCCGCCCTTCTCAAGCGCCGGCCGACCGTTCGGAAAATCGTCCTCAACGACGAGATACTCCGTCTCCTCGGCGTTGACAAACGGCGCCGTGTAGGTGCGGAAGCCCGTAATGATAATATTGTTGTCCGTAAAACCGTCTGCAGCGAGCATCTCCTGCACTTTCGCGTCCGGTCTTGGCGTAATCTTGTCTATCATGCTCCAGGGGAAGGTAACCTTGCCGGAATCCCTGAGATATGTCAGGAACTCTGCGGGAACCAGTCCCTGTTTGCACCATTCCTCCGCGTAGGTAAAGACGGCCTTCGACAGCTTGTCGCCGTTATGCGAGCAGTTGTCCATGCTCGACATCGTAACGGGGAATGCGCCGGCCGTAAAACGCTCATACAAAAGCGCCGTAACTTTCCCCATCGCCGTCTGCGGCTTAAGACCGCGCGATGCAAAATCCTCCGCAGCGGCACGGTTGTAGGTTCCGTCCGGATTCCACAGCGAATAGCCCTTCTCGGTGATTGTAAAGGTCACCATCTGTAACGAAGGATTGCGGAAAATCTCGCAAAGTCTGTCAAAATCCTCCGAAGCGGTATCCGCCTTAAGGCTCTCCGCCACGCTTCCGACCACGCGCTTTTCAATGCTTCCGTCGGCCTTCAGAACCACAAGCAGGCTCAAATCATCATACGGGCGATATGCCATATCGATGATGTCGTAGTCAAAGCCCTCTGCAACAATCACGCCCGTGTTGGTCTCGCCGCGGTTCAGCATTCCCTCCAAAACCGCCGCCGGAAACGCGCGGAAAATGTTGCCCGCACCGAAATGCACCCAGGTGGGATTTGCCTTGGTCCGCGCAATCATCGCCTCGCGGTCGTACTTCGGAAGTTCATAGCCCTTTGCCTCCCACGAAGCCCGGTTTTCGGGCTTCACGATATCAATCAATTTCATTTTTCTGTTGCTCCTGTATCCATACCGAAATAGTTGTGCGGCTTATTTGCGGGCCGCTCCGCTCTTGTCGATGGCCTCCCAAAGGCCGTTTAAGTACGCAACGCCCAAAGCGCGGTCGTAAAGGCCGTAACCGGGTCTCGCGACCTCGCCCCAGATCATGCGTCCGTGGTCGGGACGAATCACGCCGTCAAAGCCCACTTCCTGCAGCGCCTTTACAATCTCATACATATCGAACTGACCGTCCGAGGAGAGGTGGCTGCTCTCATGGAACACGCCGGGCGCCTCGAACTTGATATTCCGAAGATGCGCAAAATGAATCCGCGGCGCAATCTTTTCGTTGCGGATTACATGCGGAAGGTCGTTCTCGAGGTTCGAACCGAGCGAGCCCGTGCAAAGCGTGAAACCGTTGTAAATCGAAGGGTTCAGGGAAGCGATTTTCTCAAGCGCTTTCTCACTCGTCACGATGCGGGGCAGTCCGAACACACTCCAGGCGGGATCGTCGGGGTGTACCGCCATCTTGATTTTGTATTTTTCGCAGGTCGGCATGATGCCGTCGAGGAAATACTTGAAATTGTTCATGAGATCCTCTGCCGTCACGCCCCTGTAGCGCTCAAACAGTTCCTTGATCTCGTCCTTGCGGTTCGGCTCCCAGCCGGGAAGGATGTAGCCGCCGCTGGCCTTCTCCATGCGCTCGAACATGGTGTTCGGGTCAATGCCGTCGATGAGGTTCGAGTCGTAGGCAAGCGCCGTCGAGCCGTCCGGCAACGGCTGTGCGAGATCCGTTCTCGTCCAGTCGAAAATCGGCATGAAGTTGTAGCACACGAGGTGAATGTCGTTCTTTCCGACAGCCTCGAGAGACTTGCAGTAGTTCTCGATATACATGTCTCTCGTGGGCGCACCGAGCTTGATGTCCTCGTGCACATTGATGCTCTCGATTCCGGTGAGAGAAAGTCCCGCCGCCTCGATCTCGTCCTTGAGTTCCTTCACCTGTTCATAGGTCCAGGCCTCTCCTGCCGGAACTTTGTGCAGCGACGAAATTACGCCGTGAACGCCCGGAATCTGCCGGATCTGTTCCAGAGTAACGCTGTCCATGTCGCTTCCGTACCAGCGCAGTGTCATTTCCATACTTTGTTTCTCCTTGCATTTTGCGTGTATACTGTATCCTTTTATTCCCCGGGATATACGAGGTCCTCTTCGCTGACGGCGTAAATCTTACGGCGCTTCGCGTCTCCGATTCCGCTCATACGGCAGAAGTAGGTATTAATGCGGTCTCTCCACTCTTTCGCGGAGGACAGTTGCATTCCGAAACGTTCCATGATGCGGGTGTATTCCTTCTCGGGAATCATCCCCTGCACGGCGACGACATTTTCCACAAGGCTGCGGAGCTCCTCGACGCCCTCAAAATGTGTATCGTAAATATGCTGAATCAGTGTCTTTCCGTTTGGAAGAACATAGGTGTACGGCAGCCTGTGGAAGAACAGCAAATGCTTCATAGGCGTCGTCTCCGGATTCTCATATAGTTTTGCGAGCGGCTCGCTGTACTGGGCGGAAAAGCCGGTTCCCTTCGTGGTGCGGTCCACGCCGATCGCTTTGCACGATGCCCTGTGATATGTGCCCCAGCGGTCGTATTCATAGCCGTCCACATTCGGCCCGTAATGGTGGTTGGGATTGCACATCCAGCCGATTCCGAGCGGCGCCGTGTAGCTTTGATAGATGCCGTAGGATGCCAGCAGAACCTTGGTCACCACATTGCGGACCGTGGAATCCTCAAAGGTGAGCCCTGCCCACTCCGCGGCAATCTCCTCGGCGGAGAGCTGCGGCTTCCACGCAAGTCTTCCGAAGCCGTACCAGTTCGCAGCCGCAAAATCGGAGCCCGTCCAGTTCTCATCATTCCCGGTATTGGCCACAGCGGCAAATCCGCAGGCGCCGCGGCGATGTGTTCCGCTGATGATGTCCTCAACGCGGTCGTGCTCACTGTAGGCATAGGTTCGGAACCGAAGAACATCTTTCCACATGGGGACGAGGAAGCATACATGCTTCTGCTGTCCGGTATACTCCTGTGCCGCCTGAACCTCGAGCATGAGATTCGTCTTCGTCATCCCGCAGAAAAGCGGCGAAACCGGCTCGTCCACCTGAAAATCCAGCGGGCCGTTTTTCACCTGCAGAACGACATTTTCCTCAAACATTCCGTCGAGCGGATGGAAATAATCGTATGCTGCGCACGCGCGGTCAATCGTCGTATCGCGCCAATCCTGCGCACAATTGTATACAAAACAGCGCCAGATCAGCGTTCCGCCGTACGGAGCAAGCGCTCTCGCAAGCATATTGGCGCCGTCCGCCTGGGTTCTTCCGTAGGTATGCGGTCCCGGTCTTCCCTCGGAGTCCGCCTTGACCAAAAAACCGCCGAGCGACGGAACCTTCGCATATACTTTTGCGACCGCAGCCTTCCAAAACTCCGCAACCGCCGGCTCCAGCGGGTCGGAAGTGCCGAGACCGCCGATTTCGATGGAGGCCGCATAGTTCACGCAGAGGTACAGCCGGATGCCGTAGGCCGCGAAGCGATCCGCCATCTCCCGAACGCGTTCGAGATAACGGTCGGTAATCAGCCATGTCGCATCGCCCCTGACATTCACATTGTTAATCACCGTTGCGTTGATTCCCACGCTCGCGCACAGGCGCGCGTAAAAAGAAGTGCGATCGTCGATGAGCAGTTTTCCGTCATCAAAAAAGAACGACCGCCCGGAATATCCACGCTCAATCGAGCCGTCGGCATTATCCCAATGGTTAAGCATACGCAGCGGGCATGCAGGTCGTTCCGACACGGAAACCACCGTGCCGTTAACAATCAGTTGCCGTTGCGCATCATAGATTCCATAGAGAACGCCGACAGCAGAACCGCCCAGGATATCTGCTTTGCGATCGTTCACAACAATGTCATACCCCTCTTCCGGCAACGCGTCCGTGACAAGGTATGCCCATATCATATCATCCCGCAGGTTCTGCAGCGCCGTAAGCTCCTGCGCGATTGTTTCCGCAATCGTTTTCGGTGCGGTCGCTCCCTCCGGAAGCGCCGCACGCTTCAGCCATATCGATTCATAACCCATATCGATGACTTCTCCTTTCGACGGCATAAACCGTCGCGTTCTTCTGCCGTGACGCAGAGTTGCCCCCCGTCACTTATATGCCTTGCCCTCAGGCCAGGTATATTTTACAGTCACCAACCCCATGGCGACATAACAAACCTTGTTCCCGTTCTCGATTTTGACAAACAAAGGCGCGTCGGGGTCGTCCGAGAGCACGGCGGCCTCAAGCACGGTAAATGTCTTGCCCGAACCCACGGATGTCACGACATTGTTTTCCTTCGTCGTCGGTGACGAACGAATATTTACATTGCCCTTCGTCGTCGCCTTGCAGACCGCGGTCTCCTTGGCATAGCGAACCGCATCCTCACCGGTGATGAGATAACTCGCACGGCAGTATCCCTTGACACCGCCCGAGGAAACCTTCGCCCACTCTCCGTTCACGGAATCCACAATACACATATTGCGCGGATACAGAATACCGATCTGCTTGGAAGACCCGTCCGCCTTCTCGCGGATACTCAGCGATTGTTCGACATTCGCAAACGCGATTCCGGACGGAACCGATATCGTCAAAGCCGCATCATACCGGGCCCGATCCTCCTCTGAGAGCGCAGCAAGCCGTCTCTCCGTCTCGGACAATGGCTTCGATGTCGGCGTGGGCGCCTCTGTGGGCGTGTCCCCGCCGGGATTCGAAACATAGCCCGTCGGAAAGATAACCTGACCGTCTGCGGTGGTGATGACGCCGTCCGCCGACACCTCGGCCACCCGGTGCTCGCCTTCCGTAAGCCGCTCGTTTTTTTCCGCCGACTTCTGAAACTTCAGGCACAAAAGAAACACCAGGAGCACAATCACCGCAATCTCGATTTCCAGGAGATGCCTTTTAACCATGATACCGTCCCGTACGCATTTGCCTTACTGACCTCTTAAACTGCTCCGTGATACTCCTCCGTCGGATTTCTGCGAAGCAGATCCATAACCGAATCTCTTACCGACTCCCCGTGGAACAGAACATCGTTGATTTCCTCCACAATCGGAAGCGATACCTTGTATTTTTTGCCGAGAGCAAGCGCTGCCTTTGCGCAGTTTACGCCCTCCACAACCTGACCGACCTCCGCAAGCGCGTCCTCCGTCGACTTGCCCTGTCCGATCAGATATCCCGCATTGTGATTGCGGCTGTGGTTGCTTGTGCAGGTGACAATCAGATCACCGATGCCGGAGAGCCCGTAAAATGTCGACTCGCGACCGCCCATCGCAACCCCGAGACGGCTGATTTCCGCGATTCCGCGCGTCATCAGCGCCGCCTTGGTATTGTCGCCGTATGCAAGGCCGTCCACCATGCCCGCAGCAAGCGCAATCACATTCTTAAGCGAGCCGCCGAGCTCGATGCCGAGCATGTCGTCGCTCGTGTAAACGCGGAACATATCCGCGAAAAATGCTTCCTGAACAATCTTGGCGGTCTTTCCGTCCTCCGCACCGACGACTACCGCCGTGGGAATTCCGCGGCTGACCTCCTCCGCATGACTCGGTCCCGAGAGAACCGCCATACGCGCGTCCGGAATCTCCTGCTCAATCACCTGCGTCATCGTGAGCAGGGTCTTCTCCTCAATTCCCTTGCTGACATTGACGATAATCTGACCCTTGCGGCAGAACGGCTTCATCTTAGCCGCCGTTTCCCGCACATAAGGCGATGCCACGGCACATACGAGAATCTCCTCGTCGTCGCAGGCTTTCGCGAGATCCGTCGTCAGTTCAATCGACTCCGGAAGCATCGCTCCGGGGAGATTGCGAATCTGCGTGCGGTCTGCGCGAAGCGCTTCAATCTCCGCCGGCACGGCCGACCATAAAGTCACCTTCTGCCCCTTGTTTGCAAGCTCAATCGCGAGCGCTGTCCCCCAGGTTCCCGCGCCGAGCACACTGATGTTACCCATATCTTATATCTCTCCTTTCGGATTGTTTTTAACCGTCTCATTCGCCGCCGCAACCGCATCCGCAGCTGTCTCCGCAGCGGTTTCCGCCGTTTCGGCGACTGCCACATGGTGGCCGATCTTATTTTCCGTGCCGTTTATCAGGCGCTTTATGTTCGCGCGGTGCATAAACACACCGGAGAGCGTGTAAAGGCAGGCGACGGCGACCATCCAGCCGTAGTATTCATGCCCGTGATATACGATTGCCATGTATGTCGGAAAAAGAACAACGACAAACAGAGAACCCACGGAAACATATTTCGTAAGATATACAATCAAGGCAAATGCGAGGGCAAATACTATCAGGCGCCAGTCGACGCAGAGCATCGCGCCGGCTGTCACGGCGATGCCTTTACCGCCGTGGAACTGCATCCAGAACGGATAGCAATGCCCGATTACGGCGCCGAAGCCGAGCACCTCGCACAAAAGAACCACATACGGCTCGTCGGGAAAGATGCAGAGGCGAAGAAGCAGGCCCGGAATCAACACCTTAAGAAGATCTCCGATAAAAACAAGACTTCCGGACTTGCGTCCGAGCGTACGCATCGCATTCGTCGTCCCGGCATTGCCGCTTCCGTAGCGGCGGATATCGATGCCGTGCGCCTTCCCGATGAAAAATGCAGTCTGAAAATTGCCGCAAATATAGCCGACAATCAGACACAGAATAATCTTGACCGGCATGTCCCGATCCTCCTTGCAACGGTTATTTCTTGTTCTCGTCGCGCTCGCGGATGAGGAATTTCAGCGAAGTTCCCTCAAACCCGAACGCCTCGCGAATCTTGTTCTCAATGTATCTCGTGTACGAAAAATGCATCAGCTCCTTATCATTCACGAAGATGACAAAGGTCGGCGGCTTTACGGCCACCTGCGTAATGTAGAACAGCTTAAGCCTGCGCCCCTTGTCCGACGGCGGCTGCTGCAATACCGTTGCTTCCATCATGATCTCATTCAAAACACCGGTGCCGATTCGTTTGTTCTGGTTCTCGATAACCTTCTCAATCTCCTCGAAAAGCTTCGGAAGACGCTGTCCCGACAAAGCGGATATGAAGACGATGTCGGCATACGGAATAAACGACAGAATCTCGCGAATCCGGTCTCTGTGTTCATAGATGGTCTTGTCATCTTTCTCGATGGCATCCCATTTGTTTACAGCAATGATGATGCCCTTGCCGCGCTCGTGCGCGATACCGGCAATCTTCGCATCCTGCTCCGTCACGCCTTCCGTCGCGTCAATCACGACAACCGCAACATCGCACCGCTCCACGGCGGCAACCGTGCGAATCACGCTGTAGCGCTCAATCTCCTCGGTGATCTTCGCTTTTCTGCGAAGCCCCGCGGTATCGATAAATACATATTCTTTGCCGTTAAACCGGACGGCCGTGTCAATTGCATCGCGCGTGGTGCCCGCAATATCCGAAACGATGACGCGGTTTTCCCCGAGAAGCCGGTTGACGATGGAGGATTTGCCGACATTCGGCTTGCCGACGATGGCAATCTTCGGACGCGTATCCTCCTCTTCCGTGCCGCTTCCCTCCGGAAAATGCTTCACCACCTCGTCGAGCAGTTCGCCGAAGCCCAGCCGCGAGGATGCGGAAACCGGGAACGGATCGCCTATTCCCAGATTGTAAAATTCATAGACATCCGCTTCGTATTTCCGGAAGCTGTCCACCTTATTCACACATAAAACAATCGGCTTTCCCGATCTGCGGAGCATATCGGCGACCTTGCCGTCGGCATCCACAAGACCCTCGCGCACATCCGTCACGAAGACGATGACATCCGCGGAGGCAATCGCAATCTCCGCCTGCTCGCGCATATGGCGAAGCATCGCGTCTTTGCTGTCCGGCTCAATACCGCCGGTGTCTACCATGGTAAATGCGTGCGACAGCCATGTCGCATCGGCGTAAATGCGATCTCTCGTCACGCCCGGATTGTCCTGAACGATGCTGATCTGTTCCCCCGCAAGGGCATTAAACAGCGTCGATTTTCCGACATTCGGTCGACCGACAATCGCTACAATCGGTTTGCTCATAACTACTCTGTATCTCCTTCTTCCACGAGCGATTCCACAAAATCATATCCGTTTGATTCTACAATACGGACCCGTGTTTGTAAAGCATTTTCGATGTCGGAAACGGTCATGTCGTCGAGGAGCACATCCTCTCCGCTCCGGAGCAGATTTTCCGGCAGAAGCAACGGCCCGTTAACCCCGTGTTCCGACATTTGTTCGATGATATCCCGCGCGGTCAAAAGCCCGGACACCGTGATGGTCTCACCGAAGAAGTGATTGATTATCGGCACGACATCCGCCCTGAGCCCCGGGTATTTCTCCTTAACCTTCTCAACCAGCTCGCGGATTACCGGCTCGGCAAGTACTCCGGTTGCAACCGTGCAGATATGCTCCGCGGTGTCTCCCTCGCGGTATTCCAGCTCCTCTGTGACCTCCTGCGTCAACGACCGGATCATACCGACGCCGTTCTCAATCTGCGGATAACCCTCATACTCGTCCTCCGACGGAATCGGCAATCCCGCGGTTAGGAACCACTCGTCCGACGCATATACAAACCGCGTGTCGAAGTACTGCAGGCAGATTCCCTGCCATTTTCGGATGATGCGGATTACCTCCGCAGCCTCCTCCGCGGAAAATGTCCGGATCTTCGGAAGATTGTCGCGGTATTTCGTAAGCCCGACCGGCACAACGCTCAGACTCTGGAGATTCGGCAGGAACTCGGTCAGGTCATGGATGGTTCGCTCGAGCTCCTCCCCGTCGTTGTATTCCGGAACCAGAACAATCTGTCCGTTCATCGTGATGTCCGCGCTCTTTAAGCGGCGGAGCTTCTCCACAATCGTCCCCGCGAACCGGTTGTGAAGCATCTTGCAGCGAAGCTCGGGGTTCGTAGTATGCACCGATATGTTCATCGGCGAAAGCTTATAAAAACAAATCCGGTCGAGCTCCTCGTCGGAGACATTGGTAAGCGTTACATAGTTGCCCTGGAGAAATGAAAGGCGTGTGTCGTCGTCCTTGAAATACAGTGTCTCGCGCATGCCCGGCGGCATCTGGTTGATAAAGCAGAAGACGCAGTCATTCCGGCACGAACGATAGTCGTCCATCAGCGATTCCGCAAAGACAAGTCCGAGCTCCTCGTACTCGCCCTTTGAAATCGACACGGTCTGCTCGGCATCATCCCGGAGAAATCCGACGGAAATCTTCGTCTCCTCCTCCTCGAAACGGAAGTCGAGAACATCGATAATCTCACGCCCGTTCAGGCGAATCAACCGGTCTCCCCGACGCAGTCCCGCTCTGTGTGCGGGGCTTCCCGGAACGACATCCAAAATCACATGCTCATGGTTCATGAAACTCTCCAAATATTACGACAACATCAAAAATCCGGCGTTGCTCCCCCTCTTTCCCCCGGTCGCTCTGTGGGAGAAGAAGGTCTCCGGACGGCACATGGTGCAGAGACCGGACACGGTGATGTTTTTCTCAGGAACGCCGCTTCGGAGAATCGATATCGCATTGGCTCTCCAAAGATCGATATGCGGCTTCGGATAGCGGTCTGCAATCACGACTTCCTCCCCGAACACGGGAAGAAACTCCGCAACGACCTCGGATCCGACTTCAAAACACTCCGGTCCGATGGACGGACCGATTCCCGCGAGAATGTCCTCCGGTCTGCAGCCGTAGGTGTCCTTTAACAGCCGCACAGTCTTTCCCGCAATCTCACCGACGGTTCCTCTCCACCCGGCATGGCATACGCCGATTGCCTTCTTCACAGGATCGACGAAAAATACGGGAACGCAGTCCGAACAAAACAGAGTAAGCGCAACGCCGCGTGCATTCGTCACAAGGCCGTCGGTGTCCGTATACGGAATTTCCCGCACAAGACCCGTGCCGCGGTCTTCCTCCGTCACAATGCGAAGGTTGGTCGTATGCGTCTGCTTCGTAAACACCTCCGCACCCTCGGGAATGTGCAGATGCGCAAACGCCCGCCTGAAATTCTCACGGACATTTTCCGCGGAATCCCCGCGGCCGAAGCCGAGATTCATCGATTGAAAAATACCCTCGCTCACGCCGCCGGCCCGCGTGGAAAACCCGTGGGTTATCCCGGAAACCGCGGCAAAGGAAGGAAACTGTACCATTGTCACGCCGTCTGCAGACGGCTCGCTCATCGTATATCCGAACATCGATTCCTCCGTATCGCTGCCCTTCCGCCTGCAGGGGCACCGTGCTTCGGTCTTCGCTTAAAATGCGTTTTTGTAAAGTCGGATCTCCCGCTCATCCATCGCGACGACATCAAACCGCATCGGCCGATCCGCGGGAATCCGGTTCTGCGCCGCATACCACATGGCGATTTTCCGGATCTTCATCTGCTTTCGCGCATCCACGGCCTGCTCCGGAAGACCGTACGCCGTCGTGCGGCGGTATTTAACCTCGAGAAAGACCAGCGCACCGTCCTCCTCGGCGATGATATCAATCTCTCCGAGACGGCAACGGTAATTCTGCATCACGGGGCAATACCCCTGTTTCTGCAGGAAGCGCACGGCGCGCTCCTCCGTCTCCGCTCCGACTGTCCTTTTGTTCACGAAATCCCGCCTTCCTCCGAAACGAACGAGTGGATAAACGAGCGGCGATGAATCTCGCACGGGCCGAGCTCTCGAATTGCGGCGATATGCTCCGCTGAACCGTAGCCCTTGTTGCCGGCGAATCCGTAGCCGGGATACCGCGCATCCATCTCCGCCATATACCGGTCTCTCGTTACCTTGGCGATAATGCTGGCTGCGGCGATACTTATGGAGTTTGCGTCGCCCTTAATGATACCGCGCTGCGGAATGGCGATGCCGGGGATATGCACGGCGTCGACAAGTAACTGGTCGGGCTGCACGGAGAGCTGTGCAATTGCTTCCCGCATCGCGCAAAATGTCGCCTGCAATATGTTAATCCGGTCGATTTCCTCATGCGACACGCTGCCGATTCCGACGGCAACGGCCTCCTCCATGATGCGGTCGTAGAGCTCCTCACGCTTCTTCTCCGAGAGCTGTTTCGAATCGTTGATATACAGAAGCTTACAGTCCTTCGGAAGGATTACGCATGCGGCAACCACCGGTCCCGCAAGCGGTCCGCGTCCGACCTCGTCGATTCCGCCGATAAACTCCCGGTCGGGATAAAGCCGCTCGTAATGCCACATTGCCTCTGTGCGCGCAACTTCCTTCTCATAGGCGGCGATACGGCGCCTTCCGGCCTCCGCAAGCCTGCGAACGCCTTCCCGTTCATCCGAAGCATACTCCGCAAGAAGCGCCGCCAGCTCCGTCTCGGGGCAGGCCTTGATGCGATCTCTGATTTGCGCAATCGACTCCATAACATACCTCTTGCCAAACGGTTATTTTTTCAGGTAATCCGGGATATCTCCGGGGACTTCCAGAGAAATCTGCCCGATTTTCACATTCCGGAATTCTTCCGTCACAATGTTCGCAGCGCGCTCAAGATCAAGCTCTCCGCCCTTTCTGAGGCACCCGCGCCGCACGGCAACCCGCGAAAGCAGCTCGGCCCCGGGGTGCTCGCACCCTTCCGTCGACTCCTCGATTCCGTAGTGACCGGAGAGCATTCCCGGATAGCGATCCCTGATAAAGACAAGCAGTAGCTCCGCAAGCTCCGTGGTAATCAGAATCAGATCGTTGATGGAACCGATCCATGCGATCCTCCGGGCCACCAGCTGGCTCTCAATCTTCGGCCACAAAATACCCGGCGTATCCAGCAGTTCCACCGATTTGTTCAGACGAATCCACTGTTTGCCCTTCGTTACACCCGGTTTGTTGCCGGTCTTGGCGACAGCCTTTCCGGCAAAACTGTTGATGAAGGTGGATTTGCCGACATTGGGAATTCCCACAATCATCGCCCGCAGCGGACGGTTCTGGATACCCCTTGCGCGGTCCCGCTCAATCTTCTCACGGCAGGCGGTCTGGATGGCGTCCGTCACGGCCCGCAGCCCGCTTCCGCTTCTCGCGTTGATCGCGGCAACGGTGTACCCGAGCTTCTCGTAGTACTCCTTCCAAAGCGTCGTTGCCGCCGCATCCGCCATGTCGGCTTTGTTCAGCAGGATAACCCGCGACTTGCCCCCCGCAATCGAGTCGATGTCGGGGTTTTTACTGCTGAAGGGAATTCTGGCGTCCACAAGCTCCACGACCACGTCGATGATTTTCATGTCCTCGAGCATCAGTCGCTTCGCCTTCGCCATATGCCCGGGATACCAGTTGATATTCGTCTGTGTCAACTTTTCCTGTTCACTCATTTATAATCCCTGTCTCTTTTTGCAGAAATAAACATCATCTACCTGATTTCCGTTTCTTTCAATTACATTCTTGTCTCTGTGATACTCCGTAAAACCAAGCTGAACCATGCAATTGACGGATCTGACATTGTCGGAAAATACAATGGAATAAATTTCATCCAGCCCCAACACGGTAAAACCGTACTCCGTCAGCCCGTTGATGATATCTTTTGCATAGTGTTTTCCCTGCATGGCTTCGCGAATCGTGAGACCGATTTCGCCCCGGTTGTCTTCAATTTCATTAAATCCGCAATTTCCGATGTATTCCAGTGTTTCACTGTCATACGCCGAAAAATTATTATCCTCCTGATGCGCGTTGATCCATTCCATTTCCATCTCACGCGTAATTACTCTTTTTCGGGTAAACAGCATGGAGGTTATCCTGTCATTATTCATCATCTCAACCATGGCATCGACATCTGTCGCATCCGGCTTGGTAAAGACGCATTTTCCGTACTTAAAGATTACTTCCATGTTACTCATCACTCTTCTTGTTAAGGCTGTTGATAAAACCGAATTTGTTGGTGCGGATCCAGGCGCGGCCGATGATGTCGCTCTTCTTCACATTGCCGATGGTGGCATAACGGCTGTCCTCGGAGTTGTTGCGGGAATCGCCGAGCACAAAATATTCATCCTCGCCGAGCGTAATCTCGTAGTTGGCAAGCCCCGGCAAAATCATGGTCTCCACATTGGCAAATTCCGGCAGAGCGGAGCCGTTGATATACACCACTCCCTCCGAGATTCGAACCTTCTCGCCGGGAAGTCCGATTACGCGCTTGATGTTATAAAAGCTGTGCTCGCTGTCACCCTGTCGGAACACGATAACCTCATTGCGCCTCGGGGAGCGTATCTTGTAGGTAACCGTGTCGATTACGATGGAGTCGCCCTCCGTGAGCGTCGGCTCCATGGATGCGTCAACGACCGTCGTCTTCTCGATGGACAGCCGGATAATCAGCCACGCGGCAAGAACCACAACTGCGACGGAAACAACCCAAATGCTCACCGAAATAAGGATCCGTAGGACCCTCTCTTTCTGTTCCGCATGCGTGTAATCATACCGTTCCGCCACTGTTCTTCCTCCGGACGCCGAAGCGCCTCCGCGCATGCATCAATTGCATGACGCCATACCAAGTATAGTATACCAAATCATGCCCGATTAATCAACAAAAAACGCGCATCCGGAATCCGAATGCGCGTCGTTTGCATCGTTACTATCAGCGAAGAACTTCCTTAACCTTGGCAGCCTTACCGGTTCTCTCACGAAGGTATGTGAGCTTCGCGCGGCGAACTTTACCGCGACGGATTACGGTGATACTCTCCAAAGACGGGGAGTGCACCGGCCAGGTCTTCTCAACACCGCAGCCGTTCGAGTTCTTGCGAACCGTGAACGTCTCGTGTACGCCGCCGTTCTGTCTCTTTACGACCACACCCTCAAAAGCCTGGGTACGCTCGCGGTTACCTTCCTTTACTTTCGACAGCACGCGAACCGTGTCGCCGACATTGAAGGAATCAACCTTTTCCTTCATGTTCTCTTTCTCAAGAGAAGCAATGTACTCTACATCTGTCATTGTAATGACCTCCTTCTGTATCTTGCGGTCTTCATACTGCCGCTTATCGGCACAGCGGAACATCGCGTCTCACGGGTATCAAATATACCATACCCGTCCAGAAAATGCAAGAACTATTTTTCGAAGTTTTGCATTTTACGATTTTTCCTCTTCGGAAGCGCTCTTTGCTGACTCCGCTTCCTTCGCGGCTACTGCCTGTGCCGCATATCTCTTTGCCTTTTTGTCCAATACCGCCCCGGCGAGAAGCTCGGGTCTGTACTTAAGCGTCCGGTCAATCGAGCGCTCGGTTCTCCAGGCGGCGATATTGGCGTGATGGCCGCTTAAGAGCACCTCCGGCACCGCCTCGCCGCGCCATACCTCGGGTCTTGTGTACTGCGGATACTCGAGAAGATTGTTTTCAAAGCTCTCCGTCTCGCCGCTCTCCTCGTTTGTGAGAACGCCGGGCACCATTCGGGCAATCGCATCGATCATGACCATCGCCGGAAGCTCTCCGCCGGAGAGCACATAATCGCCGATGGAAACCGCATCCGTTACATAGTGCGACAAAACACGCTCGTCGACGCCCTCGTAATGACCGCAGAGGAACACCAGCTCCTCTTCCTTCGCAAGCTCCCTGGCCATGTCCTGTGTAAACACCTTTCCCCAGGGCGTGAGATAAACCAGCCGCTTCCTCGGGCCGTCCCCGCAGATGTCTTCGTAGGCCTTTGCAATCGGCTCTGCCGCCATCACCATCCCGGCTCCGCCGCCGTAGGGATAATCATCGACATGGCGGTGTTTATCCTCCGAGTAATCGCGGATGTTGACGGTGTTTAAGCCGATGATACCGGCATCCATCGCCCGTCCGAGAATACTTGTGTGAAGTCCCTGCTCCACCATCTCGGGAAACAATGTCATCACATGAAAAATCATACGCTCTCCTATGCCGTCACACCGGAATCATACCAGACCGGGCATCAGATACACCGTGACGGTCTTATTTTCAATATCCACATTGCGGATGCAATCGGGAATCACCGGAAGCAAAATCTCCTTCCCGGCGTCCGTCGTTACGATATAGACATCGTTTGCCCCGGTTGTCATCACATCCGAGAGAACGCCGACGCGTGCGCCGTTCTCCTCGACCACCGTGCAGCCGACAAGGTCGCAGATGTAGTATTCGCCCTCCGCAAGGGGAAGCGCATCCTCCCGCGAGACATACACATCAAGCCCCTTGTAACGCTCGATATCGTTGATGTTGTCAATCCCCTCGAACTTCAGGATGACCATGTTTTTGAAATATTTTACGCCGGCAACCGTAACCGGAAGGGTCTCCCGCGCATCGATATAGAGCTTCAGTCCTTTGTGAAACCGGTTGAGATCGTCCGTTGTCGGCCAGAGCTTGATCTCGCCCCGCACTCCGTGGGTGTTGCTTATGATGCCCACCCGAAGCATGTCCGGATCTATCATATTCCTCCATTACTTCCGCAATGTGAACAAAAGGCTGTTGTTCATCACAACAGCCCGCGGTTCTCATTGCAGAATATCCACAACAACCTTCTTGTCCTCTTTGACCGCAGCGACCTTGACGACCGTGCGGATTGCCTTGGCGATGCGACCCTGCTTGCCGATAACCTTACCCATGTCATCGGGAGCAACCTTGAGTGTGATCACGACATTGTTACCGTTGACGGTCTCCGTGACGATCACCTCGTCAGGACAAGTAACCAAGGACTTGGCAATGACTTCTACCAGTTCTTTCATCGCACACCCTCCGATCACTTCTGAATGCCAGCCTGCTTGAACAATCTGGCAACCGTCTCAGTCGGCTGAGCGCCGTTAGCAAGCCACTTCTTAGCAGCTTCCTCATCTACGCTGAATGCCATCGGCTCCTTCGTGGGATCATAAGTACCGATCTCATCGATGAATCTGCCGTCTCTGGGAGATCTCTCGTCTGCTACAATCACTCTGTAGAACGGAGCGTGCTTCTGTCCCATTCTTCTCAAACGAATCTTTACTGCCATTATATTCACCTCCTTAGTGTAATCCGTGTTATGGGGTCAAACCCCTATATAAATGGCCCTCGGCCATATATACCGCTGTTACATTCCGAACGGGAACTTAATCCCGCCGAAGCGCTTGCCCTTCTTGCCGTTCATCATTCCGGACATCTGCTTCATCATCTTCTTGGACTGCTCAAACTGCTTCATCAGCTTGTTGACTTCCGCGATGTCAACGCCTGCGCCTGCAGCGATACGACGCTTGCGCGGCGGCGTGATGATGTCGGGATTCAGGCGTTCCTTGCGCGTCATCGAATTAATCATCGCCTCGGTTTGTTTGAAGGCGTCGTCGTCAATCTGAAGATCGCGAAGCTGTCCTGCGCCGGGAAGCATTCCGAGCAGATTCTTAATGCCGCCCATGCGCTTCATCTGCTGAATCTGTTCGTAAAAGTCCTCAAAGTTGAACTCTGCGCGACGGAATTTCTTCTCCATCTCGCGCGCCTGCTCCTCCGTGACCTCCGCCTGCACTTTGTCAATCAGCGACAGCACATCGCCCATTCCGAGAATTCTCGAAGCCATGCGGTCCGGATGGAACTGCTCCACATCCGTGAGCTTCTCGCCGGTACCGACATAGAGAATCGGCTTGCCCGTCACTGCGCGGAGCGAGAGCGCCGCACCGCCTCTGGTATCGCCGTCAAGCTTGGTGAGGATAACGCCCGTGATACCGATCTTCTCTTCAAATGTCGTCGCCACATTCAAAACATCCTGACCGGTCATGGCATCGACCGTCAAAATCGTGTGGTGAACGCCGACCGCATCCTTGATGTCCCGAAGCTCCTGCATCAAATCCTCATCGATATGCAGACGACCTGCGGTATCGATGATGACAACATTGTTGTCCTCCTTGCGGGCATGCTCCATCGCCGCTTTCGCAATATCGACGGCGCGATGACCCGTTCCCATGGAAAACACGGGCACTCCGACCTTTCCGCCGTTCACGGTCAACTGGTCGATTGCGGCGGGACGGTAAATATCACATGCAACCAAGAGCGGGCGCTTGCCCATGCCCTTGAATTTGCCGGCCAGCTTCGCGCACATGGTCGTCTTGCCGGCGCCCTGAAGACCGCACATCAAAATGACGGTCGGTCCGCCGGAAACCATCGTAATCTCCGTCGTGGAATCGCCCATGAGAGCGATCATTTCCTCATTGACAATCTTGATCACCATCTGTCCCGGTGTCAGACTGTTCAAAACATCCTGTCCTACCGCACGCTCCTGCACGGAAGCGATAAACTGCTTGACAACCTTGAAGTTGACATCGGCCTCCAACAGGGCCAGTTTGACTTCGCGCATTGCCTCTTTGACATCGCTCTCCGTCAGACGACCTTTGCCGCGCAGTCTGCGGAAGACATTTTGCAATTTATCCGAAAGGTTTTCAAATGCCATTCACAAACTCCTTACTGCAGGCACTCCCACAACTCTCTTGCGAGCGCGGCCAACTTCTCTGCGGCCTCTGCGGTTTCCGCGGTCTCCCGCTCCTTTGCATCCGCAGCGATTCCCGAAGCTTCCCGCATAATCCGCTCCGCCTGCTCCTCCAGCCCGTGGAACCGTTCCGCAAGCCGAAGCTTCTCCTCATACTCATACAATTTTGCGCCGCACCGTCTGACCGCATCGTACACACCCTGACGGCTCAGCCCGTACTCCTTGGAAATCTCCGAAAGAGACATGTCGTTCGCAATATAATCTTCGAAAATCAGCCGTTGCTTCTCGGGCAACAGCGCTCCGTAATACTCATAGTAAACTGAAAGGTGGGCTGCCTCCGCAAGCCAGTCCTTAGCGTCTGCCTTCTTCGCGCAGATTTTGTTTTCATTTCCCGTACTCACATCTAAAACTCCCGCACTGAAAAACCGACGAGGTGTCAAGTAATTTTCTTAACACCTTCGCAAGTATACACGGGGAAAACGGAAATGTCAACAACAATTTTTATGATTTGCTCTTAACACCAAACATCTGTTGCCCCTGTTACCGCCGCTCCGAGAAGCTGTAAAGTCCGATGCCGACCGCAATCGTTAAGTTCAGCGAATCCACTTCCCCGGACTGCGGAATCTTGATGACCGTTCCGATCTCCGCATACTCCGCGGGAAGGCCGGTGGCCTCGTTTCCGAAAATCAGCGTGTACAGATCGGGCTTAGGGCACGACGCAGGCGTTACTTCCGCTCCGCCGTTCAGCATAAACGGAAAATACTCCCTTCCTACGCCCGAGGCGAAGCTCACATATTCTTCAAAGGAGTCGTACATCGCGATGCGAAGCGAAAACAGGGCTCCCATCGACGCGCGGACGACCTTCGGATTGAACCAGTCGACGCCCGGCGCAACAACCGCCACATCGTGGATTCCGAAAGCGAGACAGGTGCGGAGAATGGTTCCCACATTGCCCATGTTGGAGGGATTCACCAGCATGACATGCGGCTTTTCGGGGTCGAGTCTCTGCTCCGCCGTGCGGAACACGCCGATGACAAATACATTTTCCTTGTCGCTTAAGCGCGCTATCGCCTTGTCGTTGTTCCAGACCGGTACGCCGATCTTGCGGCACAGGTTCTCCACCTTCGCGCGGTCCGTAAAAGAGCTGTGCACAAACACGCCGACCGCAATCTCCGGGCGCTTTGTCAACATCTCCATCGTCGGAAACGCCCCGAGCGCATAGGAGTATCCGCAGCCGCGCTTGTAAGGCTTAATTACTTCCATTTTCCGTCATCTCCTAACCGATTGAAATCGCGATGCCGTCCTGCGACGATTAATTCTGCGCCGTAAAATGCATCGTGCGGCTCACAAAATCCCCCTGTGCGCCGACAATCACACCGCCGCGCATCCAGGTTTCGCCGAGGCGTACCTCGCCGGTGTCCTCGTTGCGGTAATACCGTTCTGCGTCAAGCCCGCGCAGAAGAATTCTGCGGGGCGGCTTCGACGGACGGTTCAGAATCTGTACAAAGGTAAACACGGCCTCCGAGCGGTCCTTCGCAACGAACATCCACGCGTCATAGGAATCGTCCTCGAACAGATTTCCGATGCGGTACTGGTCTCCTGTGCGAACAAGCGGATTGAACTTCTTAAACTTCGCAATCTGCGCGGGAATCGCTTCGCGATCCTCCTCGGGAATGCGCGTCACATCAAGCTCGTAGCCGAAGGTTCCGACCATTGCCACATCGCCGCGTGTCGCAAACGGTGTCGTCCGTCCCAGAATGTGGTTTGGGCAGTCGGACACATGCGCCCCCATCGCGGATGCGGGATAGCACAGACTGGTGCCAAACTGAATCTTAAGGCGCTCGACGGCGTCGGTGTCGTCGGATGTCCAGATTTGCGGCGAAAAATACAACATGCCCGGGTCAAAGCGTGCGCCGCCGCTTGAACAGTTCTCAAGCAGCAGATGCGGATAATCCGTCGTGAGGCGATCCATCACCTCATATACGCCGAGGACATAGCGATGCCACAGCTCGCGCTGGCGCTTTCGCGGAAGCGTCGTTGAGCCGACCTCGGAGAGCGCGCGGTTCATATCCCATTTGATATATTCGACATTCGCGGAATCGAGAATCGCACGAATCTGACCGTAGACATGCTCGCGAACCTCGGGGTTGCTGTAATCGAGCACATACTGTTCTCTCGCCTGCGTCAAATCCCTTCCGATAATCTGAATCGCCCACTCGGGATGCGCGCGGTACAGATCGCTGTCCGGGCTCACCATCTCGGGCTCAAACCACATGCCGAACTTCATGCCGAGCGCATTAATCCGGTCGACAAGCGGTTTCAAGCCGCCCTTCAGCTTCTCCTCGTTGACGACCCAGTCGCCGAGCGAGCTGTCGTCGTAATTGCGCTTTCCGAACCAGCCGTCATCGAGCACAAGCATCTCAATGCCCTTCTCCGCTGCGGTCTTCGCAATCGCATAAATCTTCTCTTCGTCGAAATTGAAGTAGGTCGCCTCCCAGTTGTTGATTAAAACCGGGCGCATCCTGTCCTTCCATTCGCCGCGAATCAGATGGCTGCGGTACAAATCATGGAAGGTTCGCGACATCGCACCGATGCCGCAGTCGGAATATACCATCACAAGCTCCGGCGCCGTAAGGTCCTCCTCCGGGCGCAGCAGCCACGAAAAATCAAAGGGATTGATTCCCATGACAAAGCGCGTGAAGCCGCTCGAAGCAACCTCGGCTTCCGCCAGGAAATTGCCGCTGTATACGAGGTTGAAGCCGTACGCCTCGCCGCTCTCCTCGGACGCGTCATGCGAGACGAGCGCGGCAAATGGGTTGTGCTGGTGCGACGAAATGCCCCGCCTGCTGTCGACGGCCTGTTTGCCGCTGTGAAGCGGCTGTCTTGCGACCGCGCGCTCCCCGGCCCAGGTTCCGTTCAAAGTAATCATGTCGAAATCGCTTCTGTCCCATTCAATGCAGCCGGACAAAAGACGCTGTATGCGAATATCGTTATAACCGTTGTTGATCACTCTCGCGCTTCTCGTGACAACATTGAGCGAAGCAAACATGGTGAAGGAAAGCTCCACCGTAAGGTCGAGATGTGCGTCCTCAAGCGTGATAATCAAAGTCTCGGCTTCATTTTCCGCAGCATAGGTTGCGGGAATACAGCTGACGCCCTTCTGTCGAAGCGCAGGCTTACCCTTCACCTTGCAATAGCCCTTCACGCGCAAATCGCAGGCGGACATCCCGTCCCCGTCCATCACCATAAGACACGGTTCACGGTAATCTCCCGTTCCGTGGCACGGAAACTCAAACAACCGCGAATCCATGAAAATAAGGCGGTCGCGGTTGTTGCCGTTCGGCGTAAAGGGATGTTCGGAAAGGCGCATCAGATACGAGATATCATCGCCGCCGATTTGCTTTCCGAAATAGCAATGAAGCAGATACCCCTCCTGTGTAATTCCGCAGGCGTAGGTAATCGCACCGTTGTCCATACGGACAACCGTCACTTCCTCGGAAAATTCCCGCATCGCAACCTTGTCCCAGGTGCGGTAGGTTACCGTACTCTTTTTCTCCGTAATCATCGTAAACTCCTCTGTATTGCGCACCGTACCGGCCCGGGTTCCCGGTCCCCGTCCGGAATATCAGTCCTGCTTCTCCATATCCTTAAGCGACAGCTGCCCCTCGCTTGCATCCTTGCTTCTCGAGAGCATCTGCGCTGCATTGAGCTTCTTGAAATAGAAATTGTGCTCCTCATGATACGCCTTGTTGTATTCCCTGTTATGTCCCATATGAAGCTGCGTCACATAGTTGTGGGCGCGATTCGCAATCTCGGGATTGATACGGGTAAGCACCGAAACGCCGACATTGGAGCAGGTGTCCGCAATTCTCGAAAAATGCGTCAGCACATCGAGCAGACCGGTTCCCGCATTGACCGAGCACTTGCCTTCGCGAAGGCGCTGCATATGGTTATCGCTCAACGCGTTGATCATGTCGTCCATAACTTCCTCAAGAGGTTCAATCTCCTCCGCAGCATTGACATCGCGCTTCTCAAAGGCAAGCCGCGTCGACGCGAGAATACGGTCCAGAAGTTCCTTGGAAACCTCCAGCTCCTTCCGCGCCGCCTCCGAGAAATGCACCCCTTCCTTCTGAAGCCGTGTCGCCGTCTCGGAAATATTGTAGGCGTGATCTCCCATGTGCTCGAACTCTCCGACCAGCTTGTAGTACTGATCGAGAATTCGAATATGCAGCTCCTCGCTGATGTGCGGTGACAACTGCACCAAGTAATTGCTGACGCCGTCCGCCAGCTCATCGATGATATCCTCATCCGAATCGATGGCCAGCTTTACATTGCGGTCGTATTTGTCCAGCAATCCGAGGGCGCGGTCGATGTTGGTCACCGACTTGTTGAACATGAGTTTGAGGGCATTGTAACAGCTGTTAAATGCCAGCGCCGGCGTCGCGTAGAACACGGGGTTCAGGGCATTGAACTCCGGGATTGCAACCGTGTTCTCCTCCTTGTCTTTCACGATGCGCTTCGAGAGCTTCTCGTAGACGCCCACAAGAGGAAGCAGCAAAATGGCACAGCCGAGGTTAAAGATGGTGTTCGTGTTGGCGATGGTACCTGCGGTCATGCCGCTTTCCCAAAGCCGCTCGATCACGCCGAAGGCATGCAGAAGGTTGACTGCAACCAGAACGATTAACGATTTGCTGAGGTTATACAGAATATTGATGACGCCGACTCTCTTTGCGTCGGCCTTCGCGCCGATACTGCAGACGATGCCCGTTGTCAGGCAGTCGCCGAGGTAAATGCCGACAATGACGACATAGACGACGCCGAAGGAAATGAAGGTATTGGCCGCCATCGTCTGTAAGATCGCCACGGATGACGACGAACTCTGCAGCAGAAACGCTACGCCTGCACCGCCCAGATACCCGAGCACGGGGTTTCGCCCGATTCCGGCAAATACATGCTCAATGATTCCGGAGGACGAGAGCTCATTTACCGCGTTGGACATATTCATAAGGCCGGTAAAAAGAATACCGAAGCCCATTGCGACGTTTCCGATGGCGTCGGAACGGCGGATACGGATAAACATTAAAAGAACGATTCCGACAATCAGCGCGACAGGCGCGAGCGTCGAGGGCTTCAGATACTGAAGCCAGGAGGAAGAATCGGAGTTTAAATCAATCAACCGGACAATCTGACCGGTCACGGTCGTTCCGACATTCGCTCCGACAATGATGCCGAGGGACTGATGCATCGTAATAATCCCGCCGGCCACCAGACCGGAGGTGATGACAATCGTCGCCGTCGAGGACTGAATGACGGCTGTCACGATCAGGCCCAAAAGGAATGCCTTGAACGGATTGCCCGTCACCTTCTCCATCATCGACTTCAATTTGCCGGAAGAACTCTCCCTGAGGCTGTTGCTCATCAACCGCATGCCGTACAAAAACAGTGCCAGTCCTCCGAGCATCTGAATCACAATCAACGGATACATTGCGTCTCCTCACCTTCGAATAGCTTTGGTTCGAAATCTTGCGATACCCTTTGGTAAATCACAGCGTCCAATCGTACGGAGTCAGCTGATAACAATAGTAATTCAGCCAGTTGGTATAGAGGGTATTCGCGTGGCCGCGCCACAGAAGAAGCGGCCGCTTTTCACAGTCGTCGTCCGGATAGTAATTTTTCGGGAGGTCAATCGGGAGATTCTTCGAAAGGTCTCTCTTGTACTCCTTGTCAAGAGTCACGCGGTCGTACTCCGGATGCCCGAGCACGAAAATCTGGCGCCCTTCCTTCGCCATCACCAAAAGCACGCCGGCCTCGTCGGACTCCGCCATGATGGTGAGCTCGGGATGGTTTCGAATCTCTTCGGCGTCCACCGTCGTGTGGCGCGAATGCGGCATGAAAAATTCATCGTCAAAGCCGCGGACAAGCGGTTCTCTCCGGTTCATCACGCGATGCCGGAACAGCCCGAACATCTTGTGTTCAAGCGGAATCTTCCGGATTCCGTAGTGATAATACAGTGCCGCCTGAGCTCCCCAGCAGATGTGAAATGTGCTTGTGACATGCGTCTTGCTCCACTCCATAATCTGCGTTAGCTCGTCCCAGTACGCTACCTCCGTAAACTCCATCTGCTCCACCGGCGCACCGGTGATGATCAAGCCGTCGAAACGGCGGTTTTTCACATCGTCGAAGGTCAGATAAAACTGGTCGAGATGGTTCTTCGCCGTGTTCTTCCCGGTGTAGGAAGCGGTTGTCAGAAAGGTAATATCAATCTGCAGCGGCGTGTTGGAGAGGCTGCGCATAAGCTGCAGCTCCGTATCCTCCTTAAGGGGCATTAGATTGAGAATCGCAATGGAAAGCGGACGGATGTCCTGCGTCGATGCGCGGTTTTCATCCATCACAAATACATTTTCCTCGACCAGCAGTTTTCTTGCCGGCAAATCGTTCGCTACTTTAATCGGCATGTAATCGCCTCCGTTTCTCTCCGCATACTCTGCGGTAAGATTTATTCTCCCGCAAGGGTCAGGAAATCCTTCTCCGAAATGATCGGGATTCCGAGCTCCTTGGCTTTCTTATTTTTCGTCGAATTGCTCGTCGTATCGTTGTTGATTAAGTAATCCGTCTTCGCGGACACCGAGCCGGCCACCTTCCCGCCGAAGCTCTCAATATATTCCTTCACGGCGTCGCGGTTCGGAAAATACTCCACGCTTCCCGTGATGACAAAGGTCTTCCCGGTAATTGCCGACTCCTTTGTCTGCTCTGCCGCCTCAAAGGTAATCTCGGAAAGAAGATCGTCAATCATCTCGCGGTTCTTCACATCCGCCATAAAGCTTGTGAAGTTGTCCGCCAAGACATCACCCAGGTGCTCCACCTCCCGAAGCTCCTCCGCGCTCACGCTGACAATCCTGTTCCAGTCGTACGCACACTCACGGCAAATGAGCTTAGCGTTGGCAAGGCCGATTTTCGGGATGCCGAGGCTGTACAAAAACTTCGGCATGGACACGGTCCGCGCCTTCTCGCAGGCCGCAAGAAGGTTCTCAAAGGATTTCTCCCCGAAGCCCTCGGTCTTTGTGAGGACATCTCTGTGCGCCGCCAGACGGAACAGATCCGCCGGCTCACGGACGATGCCGAGACCGATGAACTTCTCAAGCGTCGCCTCGGACAGGCCCTCGATATTCAGGGCGTCGCGCTGAACCATATGTTCGAACATTCCGACCTTCTTCGCCGTGCAGTCCGGGTTCGTACAGTAAAGCGTCTTCGCCTCGTTTAACATTCGCACTTCCGTAGGGCCGCCGCACACCGGACATACCCTCGGAACATTTTTATTGACCGAGCGAAGTCCGTTGCTGGACCCGCCGACCGCCGAAGCCTCCGCCGACACGGAGATATTTCCGCTCCGGGTATGATTTTCCGCAATCTGCGGGATAATCATATTGGCCTTATACACGTCGACGGTATCGCCGATACCAAGCGCCAGCTCCTCGACGATACTCACATTGTGAACGCTCGCCCTCTGCACGGTTGTTCCCTCAAGCTCCACGGGCGAAAAGATTGCCACGGGATTGAGCAGTCCGGTGCGAGAAGGACTCCACTCAATGGCGAGCAGCGTAGTGCTCTTCACCTCGTCGCGCCACTTAAACGCTATCGCGTCGCGGGGGAATTTTGCGGTTCTTCCGAGGCTTGCGCCGTATGCGATATCGTTATAGCACAGCACTAGTCCGTCCGACGGAAAATCATTCTTCTCAATCTGACCGGCGAACCATTTGACATCGTCGGCAACGGTCTCTTTCGTCACCATGCGGTATTCCACCGGTGTAAATCCGAGTTCGCGCAGGTATTCCATCTGTTCGCGGCGCGTCGCAAAACCGTTCGCACCGTCCATGCTGATAAGCGTAAAGGGAAAGCAAAACACGCTTCTCTTCGCGGTTATCTCGTTGTTCAGCTGCCGCACCGTACCGCTGCAGAGGTTCCGCGGGTTTTTGTAGCGGTCCTCATCGCGCTCGATGGACTCGTTTATCTTCTCAAAATCGCTGTAGCGGATTACGGCTTCGCCGCGGATGATCAATTCCCCGCGGTATGCAATCTTAAGCGGAATGTTTTTAAACACTTTTGCGTTGTTGGTGATGACCTCGCCGATCTCGCCGTTGCCGCGCGTGACGGCCTTCACAAGCTCGCCGTTGCGATAGGTGAGAACGATGGTCAGACCGTCCATTTTCCACGAGAGCATTCCCTCGTGCTCCCCGAGGAACTCCGCAAGCGCGTCGACTTCCTTGGTCTTGTCGAGGGAGAGCATCGGCGATTCATGGCGCTCCTTCGGAAGTTCCGAAAGAACTTCATATCCCGCCCGCTGCGTCGGAGAGTTGGCGAGCACAAACCCGGTCTCCTCCTCAAGCGCACGAAGCTCGTCATATAGCGCGTCATACTCATGATTGCTCATGATTTCGCGGTCTTCCTGCTCATATACGAAGGCTGCCCGGTCCAGAATACCGACCAGCTCGCGAATTCTGTCTTTCTTCTCCATGATACCACCTGCAATCTACAACAACTTGTATAAATCTCTTCTCTCCTGCGGTGAAACCTCTCGATATCGCCCGCGCTCAAGATTTCCGAGCGAAATATTCATCACGCGGATTCGCTTCAGATTGACCACACGGTACCCGAAATATTCGCACATTCGGCGAATCTGACGGTTCATCCCCTGAATCAGGATAATGTCAAAGGTTCTCTCCCCGGTCCTGCGAATCTTCGCCGGCGCCGTCACGGTGTCGAGAATCGGCACGCCGCCTGCCATACCGCTGAGGAACTCCTCGGTCACGGGCTTGTCAACCGCCACGACATACTCCTTCTCGTGCCGGTCTCCCGCCTTCGCAATCCGGTAGGCAAGGTCGCCGTTGTTCGTAAGCAGAATCAGGCCGCTCGAATTCTTGTCCAGCCGGCCGATGGTATAAATGCGCTTGCCGTAGCCGATGTAATCGATAATATTGTCCGGGTTGCTTCGGTCCGAGGTGCATTCGACGCCCTTCGGCTTGTAAAATGCCAGAAGGATATCCTCCTCTTCCTTCTTCGCCTCCGTCCCCGCGACAACCACCTTCTGCCCCGGAAAAACACGGTCTCCCGCCTGCGCGGTTTCGCCGTCGATGCTCACCTGCCCGGCCTCGACCAGCCGGTCGGCTTCTCTCCGCGAGCAGATTCCGGCTTCGCTGAGATATTTGTTAATCCGAACGCCTTCCGAAGAAGCCGACGCCTTGTTGTCCGGCGCTCCGTCCCGCGAATCGTTCTTCGTATAGTCTCCCATATTGTCTGTCTCCCGACTGTCAAAAACTTGAAACAAAGCATGCCGAATACATGCCCGCAGTCGGATTTATTTTACCATGACAGGCGCATTTTCTCAAGTAATTTCACGGATTTCAGGCAAAATGTCGGGATTCCGGATTCTGCGGCTCCGCGCCTTCGCGCTGCGAGGACTTTTTTCACGCAAAAAGGGCTGTATCCGAAGATACAGCCCGACCGTCTGTCGTCAGGAATTCCGGAATTACCTCGAATTGCGTGCAAACGCATCTCTGGTCCGGCAAAGAAACCGAAGCTCGAGGAATGCAACTACCAAAGTGATTCCTCCCTCGATAATCGCCGCAGTTTCAAGCGACGACATGGCTGCGTGCAAGCTGCTCGCGTCGAACATTTTTATCACTACATAAATACCGACGGCAATTGTCACAATAAGCTCGGCAAGCTCGACCCGCCAGAGCCAATCCCAGTTGTCGGCTATAATATCATGGTCCGGACGACAGAGATCTCTCATCGCCATGCAGTAACTGTACAGATACATGATCCCAACAATCGATTGTGCCAGATTTAAAATGTTATTGTCGGTAAACAACCCGATGCAGTCCAGTACGATGACGATGATCAAATAAAGACAGACCTTTTCAAACCGCGGCTCAACCGATTTCATCTTGTCGAACGCGAACCAGACAAGAATGTTCAAAACAATCCCGACAACGCCTGCGACAATGCTGTATATAGCGAGCCGCGTCGAAAGTTCTTCGACCTCACTGTACTCATACCACGATGTGTGTTTCAACACGCCGATGATATAAAACGCAAAGATCAACCCGATAACGCCCAACACAATGGTGATAATCCGGTAACGAATCAGCTTCCCGACAGCATCGACAACAATTCTGTCATCGAAGCTTCGCCCCGCATTATCCTCCCGTGCCGCAGCGAGATTTCGAAACGATGCCACCGCATCATCCTGCTGTTCCGCTCTTCCGCCGAGAGACAATCTTGAGCCGCATTCCGTACAAATTTTTGCACCCTCAGGTGCTTCGTATCCACACATAGGACAACGCATAACCCCATACCTCCGTCTGTTTTATTCACGATGTAACACCCTGTATCGTCAGTATATTATATTTACCGTTGAATGTCAATATTATTTACTGTAAAAATATAAAAAAAGTGCTCATATTTGAGCACTTTCGGTCGATGGACCTGAGGGGAGTCGAACCCCTGTCCGAATGCCTCGCCATTACGGTTTCTCCCATTACAGAACACCTATGCGGCTTGCGCCCGTTCCCTCCTCTGCGCGCCGATGATCGGGCTCACGGATTCAGTAGCTTCATGGTACGCCCGCGCGGTCAAAGCTTTCCGCGTGTCGTTTCCCACGTAGATGATGCCGGTAGACCGCTGCGTGGGTGCCGCGGGCCGACAGCCGCCTAATTAGGCAGCAAATGCAAGATTTTTATCTGCGTTTATATTTAGGTTTTTCCGGTTATTTACATGGTCCGGTACATGAATGGCTTCCATAATCTTAAAACACCCGTCGAAACCGGTACAAGCCCGGATTATGCGGACAATCGTTTGATTGCCCGCATATAATACTTCTTTTTTCGCTCCGTGTCAAGAGCTCCTTAAAATTCAACCGCAGCAGTGTCTCAGTAGGTCATTTTTTCGCCGCATTTAAAGCAATGAGTCGCTCCCGGCTCATTCTCATAAGAGCAGAAACGACACCGCACGGTTCTCACATTTTTGCCGGGCTGCGAAGGATACGAACCTCCGGCAGGTTGCTGGGGCGAAATAAAACGCCTCGACAGTTTCTTTACATTTTCATCGCGCAACTCGCGAAGAATCGGAGTTCCGCATTTTTCGCACAAGGTCGCATTAATCGGATTGGAATGGAAACAATATCCGCAGCGATTCTGTTTGGAAATCGCCTTCGGAGTGATTCTGACAAAGGGTTGTTCTTCCTTCGGTCTCCTTTGCGGAGCTGATTTTCTGCAATGCTTTTCAATCAATTCCGCAAGCGTCGGTTCACGATCGTAATCCGCCTCCGCACCGCTTTTCGCCGCGGATGTTGCAGGTGTCTCCTCTGCCTCTCCGGTCTCCCCGGTCGTCTCCCCGGAATCCTTTTTCAAAAGCAAGCCGCACTTAAAGCAGAAACGCGCTCTCTTATGGTTGGTCGCGCCGCATTTCGCGCAGATTTGCGTCATCCCGCGCTCAAACGGCTTTGACAATTGAACGCCGCAGTTCGCGCAAAATACGGCCCTCGGAAGGTTAAAGGACCCGCAGGCTGCACATTTGACGCGCCGCACTACCGGTTCCTCGTTGTCCGCGATTTGCTTTAATCGCTCGACATCCATCTCCATCTTCAGCTCGGCAAGGCGGTCCAGCGCTTCCTCCTGCTGTCGCCCGGCGCTCTTTTGAATAACCCGGCTGCGGCCGACCGGAAGCGGAGCCCCGCAGCCGTTACAGCGAACCGCAAAGACGGGATTCTCATACCAGCATGCGTGGCAGACCACAACACCCTGCTTCGCCCGTGCCACCGGAGTTTCATTTTCCGGAACAAGCGGTTCAAAGCTGCTGACCTTCGCATCGTCCGCCGGGAGAACAACCTCCGTCTCTTCTTTTATCAGATTCTCCCCGCACTCTTCGCAGAAGGCGCTGTACCAGGGATTCGGATGACCGCATTTTTCACAAGCGACAGAATCAAAGCCGGAACCGAACCCGCCGTTCGGTTTATGTGCCTCAGCCGATGTCCCCTGTACCGACGGACTCACAGCCGCAGCTTCTGCAGCAGCTGTTGAGCCCTGTTGTTTCGTTTCTTCGGAAGCGAATTCGTAAGCCGGATTCGGCGCGGCATCGGCGGTTGTCGAAGCCTGGGCCGAAGAAATCTCCGCCTCCGCTTCCGGAATATGCAGCAAAGGCATTCCGCAGACTTCGCAGTTCTTCGCCGTCGCAGGATTATCATGCCAACAGGAGGAACAACGGACGCGGCTCGGAAGAATCGGGTCGAGAATGCCGTTTCCGCCGAACCACGGATCATTTGACGCGTTCAGAAACGCCCCGCAGTTTTCGCATACAACCGCATACTCGGGGTTTTCCCGATTGCAAAATATGCAGCGCATTCTCTCTCACCTTCCTTTCCCCGAGTGTCATTTTGAAGGACAGAATCGGTGATTTCACCGCAAACTATCCGTGCATAACTATAATACCACGCCGATTTCGTAGTGTCAATATGATTTACCTCCTTTTTCTCTGGTTTGCGGTTCCGAATACTGAAAAAAGCGTCCGCATCAACGGGCGCCTGTCGGTTCGAAGCACGCAAGTCCGGATTATGTATTGAAATCATCCGGGTGAATTCTTTTCGCCCCGCTTAACCGGGCCATGGCACGCGCCATCGCCGCGCTCGTAAGATTGTATTCCACGATGCTTTGTTTGCGCTGCATCTCCTCTCTGGCAATCTCAAGCGCCATCTGTGCGCGATGTGCGTCAATCTCTTCCGGCCGCTCTGCTGAAAATGCCAGAAGCGTCACCGTATTGTCCGCCGTATTCACTATACCGTCCGAGACAATCACCGCATGCATCTGCCCTTCCGCATCGCGAAAGCGCACCTCACCTACAGCCACCGTGGTCGCCATCGGCGCATGATGCGCCAGAATCTCAATCTGTCCGTCGAATCCCGGGAAGATGAGCGACTCACACTCGCCGTCAAAAAACACACGGTCACAGGTGATAATCTGCAGATGAAATGTGTTCATGCAAATGTCTCCTCACAAGTGTCTCCTTACAAACTCTCCGCCTTCCTGCGAACTTCGTCGATAGTGCCGACATTAAAAAAAGCATTTTCCGGGCAATCGTCCATCTCGCCGTTCAGGATGGCCTTGAATCCGCGGATGGTCTCTGCAATCGGCACATATACGCCGGGAACGCCCGTAAAATTCTCCGCGACATGGAACGGCTGGGACAAAAACCTCTGTACTTTGCGGGCGCGGTAGACGATAACCTTGTCATCCTCGGAAAGCTCGTCCATACCGAGGATTGCGATGATGTCCTGCAGTTCCTTATAGCGCTGCAGAATCTCCTGCACGCGCCGTGCCGTCTCATAGTGCTCCTCGCCGACGATGGACGCCTCAAGGATGCGCGAGCCGGACGCCAGCGGGTCTACGGCGGGATAAATGCCCTGCTCCACAATCTTGCGCGACAAAACGGTGGTCGCATCAAGGTGCGAGAATGTCGTCGCAGGCGCGGGGTCGGTCAGGTCGTCGGCCGGAACATATACGGCCTGAACGCTCGTAACGGAACCCTCTCTGGTAGAGGCGATGCGCTCCTGCAGCTCACCGAGATCGGTCGCAAGCGTCGGCTGGTAACCCACGGCTGAAGGCATGCGCCCCAGGAGAGCCGACACCTCGGAGCCTGCCTGGATAAAACGGAAAATGTTATCGATGAAGAGAAGCACATTCTGTTTCTTCTCATCGCGGAAATATTCTGCCATCGTAAGGCCCGTTTCCGCAACGCGCATGCGCACGCCGGGCGACTCGTTCATCTGGCCGAACACCAGCGCGGTCTTCGACAAAACGCCGGACTCCTTCATCTCGCGCCACAGATCGTTTCCCTCGCGGGAACGCTCGCCGACACCGGTGAAAATGGAATACCCGCCGTGCTCGGTGGCAATGTTGTGGATGAGCTCCTGAATCAGCACCGTCTTGCCGACGCCGGCGCCCCCGAAGAGACCTATTTTACCGCCCTTTGCGTAGGGCTCCAGAAGATCGATGACCTTGATTCCGGTCTCCAGAACCTCGATGACCGGGCTCTGCTGCTCAAATGTGGGCGCCTCGCGGTGAATACACCAATACTCAGCCGTCCTGTTGTTATCCAGTGACGGACCGCCGTCCAAAGGCTCTCCGAGCGCATTGAATACGCGCCCCAGAACATGCTCGCCGACCGGAACCATAATTCCCTCGCCGGTGGACTGCACCGGCATATCCTTGGCAAGGCCCTCGCTAGGTGCAAGCATAATGCAGCGAACGACACCGCGGCCGATGTGCTGCGCAACTTCCATCTTGAGCTCTTTGCCGTCCAGAAGAACAAGCAAGGCCTCCCTGATTGCAGGCAGCTCGCCCCGTTCAAATTCCACATCCACGACAGGTCCCGAGACCTGAACGATTTTGCCGATAGCCTTCATAAGTTACCCCATTCGTGCCTGTTTTTTCTTCGCTTTCTTCTTTTGCAGCGCTTTCGCGCCGCCCACCACCTCGGTAATCTCCTGTGTGATTGCCGCCTGGCGGAACTGGTTGTATTGGCGGGACAGTTCCGCGAGCATCGCGTCCGCGTTGTCCGTCGCCGTCTTCATCGACATCATGCGGGCGCTCTCCTCGGACGCCTGGCTTTCCACCATCGCGCCGTACAAAAAGCCCGTGACTATATTTTTGACAAGCGTCTCGAGCACATCCTCCGCCGACGGAAAAATCTCCATCTCAGAGGCATCCACGGTCACACCGGGTTTCGCCTGTCTCGCCTCATCGGCAAGGAAGCGGCTCGTGTGAAGCGGCAGCAGCTGCTCCGTGTGAACCACGGAGGATACACTGTTGCGCATTCTTGTATAGACTACATAAATCTCGTCGACTTCCTCGTTCTTGTACTTTTCCGTCAGCATCTCGCACATGACACGCGCGCGGTGGATGCTCGGGTTGTTCGACGACATTCGGAAATCCTCCGCCACCGGCAGTTTCTCCGACATAAAGACATGCCGTCCGGTCTCGCCGACGCAGTAGATGCGATAATCCCCGGACTCCGCAAAATGTGCCCTCGCCTCCTTAAGAACATTCAGATTATAGGGACCTGCCATGCCCTTGTCACCGGTGATTACGATGTAGATGCGCCGCTTCACAAGCTCGCGCTCATCCTCGATGCGGTTGTCGAAATACAGATGCCGCATCTCCGGAAAATGCTGCAGCACCTCGCGAATCTGCGTCTGCAGTCCGTTGAAGAACGGCAGCGTGTCCGCCAGCTTTTTCTTCGCCTTCTGCACCTTCATCGAGGACACCATATACATCGCCTTCGTAATCTTCATCGTGTCCCGGATACTCTTTATTCGGTTGAGGATTTCATGTGCATTTGCCATATCCAGTTCCCCGTTTTCGTCCCTGTGAAGCGTATAGACAATCCGCCCTTACGCCTCCTCGTCCGCTCCGTCTGCTGCGTCAACCGAAACTACGACTCCGGTGCATTTGCATCGTCCGCGGCATCCTGCGCAGCCTCCTGGGCAAGCCAGTCGCGCCACTGTTTTCCGCCCGTGACAATGCGGTCGATCTGGGACTTCTTCAACTTGGTGCCCTGCTCAAGCTCGTTGATGAGCGTCGGAAAATTCACCCGCATATATTTCAAATACGAATCCTTCAGATTCAAAATCTCCTTCGGCATGAGGCCCGAGAACACCTGATGGTTCGCGCCCTGCAGCAAAAGCACCTGCTCCGGCAGAGAAAGCGAATGCCCCAGAGGCTGCTTTAAAAGTTCCATCAGCGCACGCCCGTGCTCGAGCTGGCGCTTCGTCGTCTCGTCAAGCTCCGAGGAGAACTGTGTGAACACCTCCATCTCGCGGTATTGTGCAAGATCGATGCGGACCGTTCCTGCCGCCTGCTTCATGGAGGGCGCCTGCGCGGCACCGCCCACACGGGACACGGAAAGACCGACATTGACGGCCGGCCGCTGACCTTCGAAGAAGAGTTCGCTCTCGAGGTAAATCTGTCCGTCCGTGATGGAGATGACATTGGTCGGAATATATGCCGACACATCGCCGTTCTGCGTCTCGATAATCGGCAGCGCGGTGAGGGAACCGCCGCCGAGCTCGTCGCTTAAGCGGCTCGCGCGCTCAAGAAGTCGCGAATGCAGGTAGAACACATCGCCCGGATATGCCTCACGGCCCGGGGAGCGCTCCAGCAAAAGCGAGATTGCGCGGTAGGAAACCGCATGTTTCGAAAGGTCGTCGTAAACAATCAAAACATCCCGCCCGCTGTACATAAAGTACTCCGCAATCGCGGTTCCCGAGTACGGCGCAATGTATTGTAACGGCGCCGGCTCCGAGGCCGTCGAGGACACGATGACCGTGTAGTCCAGGGCCCCCGCATTGCGAAGCGTAGTCACCAGCGAAGCGATAGTCGAAGCCTTCTGTCCGATGGCGACATAGACGCAGATGACATTTTTCCCCTTCTGGTTAAGGATAGTATCCAAAGCGATGGATGTCTTACCCGTCTGACGGTCGCCGATAATGAGCTCGCGCTGTCCGCGGCCGATGGGGAACATCGAGTCGATAGCAAGAATACCGGTCTCCAGAGAAGTCGTAACCGGCTGCCGGTCCATGATGCCGGGAGCTGCCATCTCAAGGGGCCGGAAGTCCGCCGCCACAATCTCGCCATCGCCGTCAATCGGCGAACCCAGGGCATCGACGATGCGGCCGATAAAGCTGTCGCCGACCGGAACACCCGCCATGCGGTAGGAACGGAACACACTGGTGCCCTCGCGGATCTCCGTATCGCGGCCGAACAGGATAACACCGATCTCATCCCTGCGGATGTCCATGACCATGCCCTTGACGCCGCACTCAAAGGTCACAATCTCGCCGTAGCAGGCGTGGTCAAGGCCCTCCACCGTGGCAATTCCGTCGCCGACGAATGTCACGACGCCGTACTCCATCGCGCCGGCGGTCAATTCAAATTCTTCAATGCATTTTTTGAGGTTTGCGACGGTCTTCTTGGGCTTGCGTCCGTGAACGACGCCGAGTGCGTTTCGGAGCTGTCCGACGCGCCCGCGCATACTCCAGTCGTACTCCTTCAAATCCGTGCGCAACACAAAACCGCTCACGAGAGAACTGTCCGTCTCCATCGTGAGCTCCACTTCCCCGTCGCCCATCTCCTTAGCGAGAAATGCCTTAAGCCGCGCGAGCTGTTCCTCGGTGGGCGGCGTTACATACCAAAGCGTCGCCTGTTTCATGCTCTCCCCTCCACTTTATCAAGGAAAGCATCGTACAGTGCGGAATCGTCGGTGTCCCCCATCGCTTTCGCCGTTGCGCCGGCAACCATGTCGGCAATCTCCTTGCCTGCCTCCGCGATGATGCGCTCCTTCCGGCGCTCACCCTCGTCCTCGGCGGCTTCCCGAATGTCCTTCGCCTCCTCGCGGGCATCCGCAAGGATTTTCTCGGCTTCGTCGTCCGCCAGACGGCGTGCGGTCGCCAGGACCTCCTCGCGCTCTTCCTTCGTGCGCGCTAAGGCCTTCTCGTACTCTGCCTTGGTCTGTTTTGCCTCCGCAGCCATCGTCTCAGCTTCCGTTCTCGCCGCATCCGCCTCCTCCTGCCGCTTCGCAATGATATTGCGCACCGGCTTAAAGAGGAAAAGCTTCATCGCAACGAAAAGGATCACCAGGTTGATGACCGTGAACAAAAGATTCCAGCCTATATCCAGCATGATGATTTCTTCCTTTGGGTAAGATTCGATGTCGTCCGCGTTACTTCAGCAAAAGAATGATAAACAACGCGATAACGAAACCGTAGATAGCGGTTGCCTCAGCAAGCGCGCAGCCCAGAATCAGGTTCTTACTGATCTTGCTCTCCGCCTCAGGCTGTCTTGCAATGGCCTCCACGGCCTTGCCTGTTGCGATACCGATACCGATACCGGCCCCGACTGCTGCCAAAACCGCGATACCTGCGCCGATGGCAATCAATGCTGATGTACTCATAGTTTATTCCTCACTTTATGTTTATTCTGAAAATGTTGTAATCTCGTTTCCGCGCGATTCCCCGCCGACCGCCGGGAAGTCTTTTCTTCGCGCCTCTTACTCCACGGCCTCCGTCAAATACAGGCCCGTTAAGAAGACAAAGACATAGGCCTGAAGCAATCCGTCAAAGAAGTCAAAATACAAGCTGAACACCATGGGAATGCCCACCGGTATCACATGCTCCAAAAGAGCCATAATGACAAATGCACCGATGACATTTCCGAAGAGTCGCATGCACAAAGACAACGGCTTGGTCACGACCTCCAGGATGTTAATCGGCAGCACCACGGGCGTCGGCTCGATGAACTTGTGCAGATGCCGCTTCACCCCTAAGAAGTGAATGCCCGCCGCCTCCACCAGGACGATACTCATCAGCGCCAATGCTATTGTGACATTGAGGTCTTTCGTAGGAGCTTTGAATCCGAAGATTCCGATGATATTCGCAAGTCCGATGTACAGAAGGATGGTAATCAGGTATTCGCCGAACACCTTCGCATGGCCTCCGAGCATCCCGCCCACCATGCTGTCCAGCCGGGTGACCATCCACTCCAGGAAAGCCTGCCGTTTCGATATTTTGTTCGTGCGAAGCCCCCGCGTCATTACGAAGGCAAACAAAATCAGTGCGGCCATGATAATCCATGTCACGACCACCGACTCCGAGACGGCGATTCCGCCGAAGACAGGGATGGTAAAGACTGTTTTGACATTCATTTTGTCCGTCAAAGCCTGCGCCATTTCATCCAATCCGTTCACCCCCT
>CADBXF010000002.1:0-1381 GCA_902798585.1 uncultured Lachnospiraceae bacterium | reverse complement strand
GAAAAAAGGCAAGAAAAAACAGACTTTCTTCCGTGGTTTCCGGTTCTGCGGAAGCAGGCGCTGCCCGGAGCTTTATTTGCCGAAGCTTTCCGCTGTTTTGCGCCGATGACAAATATTACTTACCGATATGTAATTTTTGTTAACATTTCGAATCGCGGCACGCCGTTCCGAAGTCAGGCCCATGATTGAGTGTTGAAACCGATAGCTTTTTTACGGTATTATGCGTAAAATAGACATTGTTTTGTTGCATAAAAAGAGAATTTGGCAAAACCCGAGAGGAGGTTTCACAGCGCATGAAAAAACTTCATAAACTATTTTTCCCCGGTTTTGCATCGGTTTTATTGTTATACCTGATGCTCTCTCCTGTTCTTGCAGAAGGCGAAACGGAGCCGAATGCCGCGGCGGTTGCAACTGCGTCCGACATAATACTGATTGTCGATGCGTTGAATGCGAACGGAGGCTCCGAAACAATCCTGTTGGAAGAAGATATCACCTTCCCCGACAACGGATTTTTGAGGCTGTCCGACGGAGAACTGACGATTCTCGGCAACGGACACGCATTAAAGTCTACAATCTACCTGACCGGAACCGCCGTATTGAATCTGGGCAGCGCCGATTACAAAGCGACGCTGACCTTAAGCTCGAGCCAATCGGATTTCGGCGTTTTGGATGTAACGGACACGGCTGTTCTGAACATTTATGACGGCGTAACCATAAAGGGCGGAACATCCTCCGGTTCCACGGTAATCGGCTCCGCCGGTTGTGTCGCTGCACACTTGAAAGCTGCGGTAACTATGTACGGCGGCCTCATGACCGAAGGCAGAAGCGCCGCTGTTTCCGGCGGCATTTATCTCGACGGAAACGCTGTCTTCACCATGTACGACGGTAAAATCACTCTCTGCGAAGGGGTAAACGGCGGTGCCGTTGGATTGTCCGGAGGAAGACCTATCGGCGGTTCTGGCGCAGGCATGTCCTCGTTTATCATGAACGGAGGCATAATTTCCGACTGTAAAGATTATTATTACGGGGGCGGTGCTGTCTGCTCGTTCTCGGACTACTCCGTCAAATGTATTATCAGCGGCGGCACCATAACCGGTTGCTCCGGAGAATCCTACGGTATGGGAGGCGCCCTCTTTCTCTATGGCGGCTCCGACTCCGTCTTTGAGCTGAACAGCGGAACAATCACCGGTAATTCCGGAGTATACGGCGGCGGCGTCATGCTGTATAGAGGCAACCTGACAGTTGCTGACGGTTTCGGACTATACGGCAATACCGCATCACTACTCGGCGATGATATTTACAACAACGGCGGCTCGCTGACTCTCGGGCAGGTTAAATCGGATGCAACTCTTGCATGCGGTCATAACATCACCGGATGGTT
>CADBXF010000001.1 GCA_902798585.1 uncultured Lachnospiraceae bacterium | reverse complement strand
GCCATCGTGATGCCGGTGCGCAGGTCGGTCGTCGTGAGGTCGTCGTTGGCGGCGGCGTAGCGAGCGGTTTCGTACGGTTCGCGCGAAAGCGCCTTCACCACGCGGATGCCGGTGATATTTTCCCGGAGAACGCGCGTGATGTTGTCCACTTTGTCCTGAACTTTGCGGTACATCGGGATGCCCTTAAAGGAGATAAACAAAATGATGCCCGCCATAATCGGCACCATGCATAGCAGCACAAGGGCGAGGAACGGATCCATGAAGGAGGACACGAGGATGCTTCCGATCAGGAGGATGCAGGCACGCACGCCCATTCGCTGAATCATGCCGATGAAGTTTTGTACATTGTAGGTGTCGGAGGTCATGCGGGAAATGAGCGACGGCAGTGTGACATAGTCAAACTGCGAGCCCGTGAGCCGCGTGGTGGTCGCAAAAAGGTCGTGGCGCATATCGCGGATGCAGTCTCTCGCGACGGCGGTTGCACGGCGGTTGGCGGCGATGTTCAGAGCGCGTACCAGAACGGCCGTGAAAATCATCAAAAGACCGAACAGGACCACGGGCAATGATTTGCCGCCCGGGACGACATCGTCGATGATATGCTCCAGAAGGAACGGGAGCACGAGCTCGCCGATGGTTCCGAAAAACTTGACGGTCATACAGAGGGCGACGCGGGTCTTGTACCGCCCCATGTAGCGCAAAATCCAACTCATGTACAGTGATGCCTCCTGTTGTATGGAATGCCCGGCGCCGCCGGGGGTTTAGCAATATTCAAGGGCAGTTATTTTGCAATCTGCAGAAGCTGTGCCTCCGGGAGGTCGAAGGCGTTCTCGAGATGAAGCAAAATGTTGGCTTTCCTTGCCTCGGCAAATGCGCGGATGGTGGCGAGGGAGCCGTCGACATAGCCCGTGCTCGTCCAGATGGAGCCCTTCGTGTAGCTGTCCGAATTGTACTCATGCTGCATCGCATCGATGTAGCGCGAAATCTCGGTGCCCTGCTCGGCTGTCATCCGGTCGATCTCGGCGCAGACGGACCCGTAGGAAAATGCGCCGTCCGCCAGGCGGAGAATTTTGCGTATGAAGTATTCGCGGCAGTCACGGCGCTTGAGAAGCGCGGTGAACAGCGGCGCATAGCGCTTGCCCGGGGTGGTGACGGCGGCGAGGCAGTCGGTCGCGACGGAGCATTCCTGATTGCCGTAGATGTCGTAGCAATAGTCCATGTCGTGGGGCAGGAAACGCCAGCGCCCGTCGTACAGGCCGTCGCCGAGCGCGCCGGTCTCGTCGGGATAGTAGCGGAACACCTTGTAGTTGTTGTGCGGCCAGTCGTAGTTGCAGACATAGATGTTGGCCGCATAGTAGTCGAGATAATTGTACACATCGATGACGCGGCACAGCTCGTTAAAGACGGCGTCGTCGGCGAGGTTGCTGCCGAGGAAGCGCTCGTACAGAGCGTTGAATTCGTCGCATTCTTTGATGTCGTTTAAGTCGGTGTCGTAGGATTTCTTCTGCTCCGTGCCGCCGATGACGACGAACTCACCCTTGAGCGTCTCCGACGGGACGCGCTGCTTGAAATAGGCATCGCAATAGCTCTCGTGCATCCACACGAAATTGTAAAAGCGTCCGTTCAGATACACGACCGCGGGCACGACCGCCTCGTAGAAGGGGAAGCCTGCCGCCGCGAGCAGCCGCTGGTTCAGCTCGTCCCGGAGAAATGCAAACTGCCAGTCGTTTCCGTAGCTGCGCAGGACGAGTTTATCGTAGGAGGCGACGGGGTTCCCGAGAGAATTCACCGTGCCGAAGAAGTCGCTTCGGAAGCGCCCCTGATTCGGATCGTAGGATTTGCGCGCGAAGAGTTTTAAGGATTTGACGGGGTTTCGGCGGGAGTAGGCGCCGTAGACGCGCACGCCGCCGAACTGGGACGCGAGAAGCTCCCCATCGGCGCCGAAAAATTCAATGTGCGCCGGGCGTTCGCTCGCATCGCCGCGCGAGTTGTAATTTTCGCGGTAGAGGATGCCGCCCGGCCCGCCGAGAAAGTCCGCATTTTCCCCGACAAGACTGACAATCGTAAAATGCTCCGACGCGCTCTCAAAGCGCCGATGGATTCCCTCCGACACGAAATAGGTATGTACCGCCGTCGGAGAAACCGTGCCGTCGGCGTAAAATGTCCTGGCCTTAATCACATAGGCCGAGGGGTAATCCCCCGTGGTCGGATCGAGGATGAGCGGCGCATAATAGCGCGTCGCCTGCCCGTCCATCATCGGCTCGTGTCCGTTGAGCGTATAGTAGATTTCACCGTTCGGAAGCGAGCTCGTGAGGGAGACCTCGAGAGCCTTCTCGTGAAATGCGTCCCGCACGGAAAATATCGGTTCCCCGCCGCGAATCTCGGCGTTTGTGTAGTTGATGTCCGAAATCGGAAGCGTCGGAAGAGGGGTGGTCGTGGCGACGGAGACATGTCCGGGGTTGTCCAAACCGGTCGGATCGGGCGCACTTTTCCCGCAGCCGACCGACAAGAGGGCGGCCGCGACAATCCATCCCGCCAAAACCAGATGTTTCCTTCGCATCGCTGTATGTCTCCCTGCTTCCGGCGGAGTCCCCGCCGGCGATACTCCATGATACCACACTGCGCCGTGAAATGCGAATGGCTTATTTTTGCATTCTGCAGCCGTTTTTTCGCGCGGAGCGGGAATATCGCACAATCCGGAGCCGAAAACGGGCGAAAAACGATTCCCGGGCGGGTAAAAAAGAGCCGAAAAATACATTCGAACGGGCGGAAAAAAAGACATCGGAAACGGCAATCCGACCGGATTGTACTACGCGCGTAGAACAAAAGCTTGGAAAAACGACAAAAATGTGGTAATTTTTGCATCAGAATGGCTATTTCCCACGGAAAACGCATTGACTACAGGAAAAATGCGTGTTATATTCAACAGTAGGTTACCTTGGGTAACTTCGCTTTTGTTGTTTTCTTTTGTCATACTACGCGCGTAGAACAAACGCGATTTTCGATAGATAGGGGCGGTTGGAATGTCATTTCCGCGGAAAAAATTGGACATGAGCCTCCTGATTTTGGAGGAGCGGTCCTGTGAAGTCATCGAAGCCTGTGCCCGGAAGTTCGATCCGGCCTGGGACTTCAATCGTTTCGAGGCGATTCAGTGCAATGCGGCGGACCCCGAACCGGCGGACGGCAACCGGTACGACGCATCGTACATTTTCCATATTGCGGGCCCGGCGCTCGACATGCTGGACCGGGAGGTTCCCTTCCTGTTCCCGCTGGAGCGGGGGACGCATTACCTGTGGGAGTTGTTCACCGAACTCCCGCGAAGCGGCGGAAGCCGTTCGTCAAGGCAGTTTTGGAACCGCCTGGCGAGGGCGATGTCGCCGATTGAGCTGCCGATTACGGCGGAGGATCTGGTGACGCACTTTGAGGAGGCGGCGCTCACCCTTCTTGAGGGTGCGGTGGACCTGGGCGACCGCTTTTATATCCCCAACATGGATTTCGGGGGCTGGAACGGCGGAATCGTCTCCAAGGATTTTCTGATTGAGGGTCTTAAGATGCTCGCCGCCAAGCTCGACGGACCGGTTCGCGAGAAGCGGAAGGTGAAGCACACGACCGACGAGGCTGAACCCGGGGCGAAAGCTTCCGGCGACGGTGCGGCGGATGCAGGCGCCGGGGAGAAGACCGCTGAGACATCGGCGAAGGACGACGCCGGTGAGAAGGCTGCTGCAGGTGCGGAAAGCGACAGCGCGAAACCTGCCGACGGTGATGCCGACAGTGCGAAGGCCGCAGAGACAGCAGCTCCGACGGATGAAGAGCCGGCAGAGGGCGAAACGGCAGCGGAGCCTGCTTCGAAGGAGGCGGAGGAAGCCGTCGAAGATCCCGGCGGAGTGATTTGCGCCGTTCGGGATGAGGCAAAGGCAGAGGAAGACGGCGGCGAAGAGAAGGCCGCGGAGGATTCCGACGAAACGAATGCGACATGATCCCGCAGGTCGGGTTCATCATAGAAGAGACGATAATTTCATCATATTTTGCGCGATATACAGAGGACAGAGAATTCTTTTACCAAGCATTTACCGAAGGAGGTAATGAGGATGAAAGCAGGCAGGGTTTATAAGGTTTATCCCGACAAATTGACGGAGCAATGCTGCAAAGGCGTATTTTTCGGCGCGATTGCGCAGGCCGTAATCACGCTGGGATTGTTGGTCACGACGATTGTGACGAAGCAGTTCGGAAAGCTGCATCCGATGATGCATTTGTTCGCGTTTGCATGTATGCTGGTTGCGGCGGGATTGTTCGCGGCGGCAGCGTATGTCGGAATGCGCAGGGAGTTCCACATGCTCTTCTTCTACGCATCCGTTGCGATGGCGTTCGGCGCGATTTTATTGAGTGTCGATGCGGGAATTGCATTCAGTTCGATGAAGGACGGGCATACGCTTTCGCTGGTCGGTCAGATTATCATCGTAGCCGCAATGCTCCTCTCGATTCTCACGCTGATTGTCGGCGACGACGCGAAGAAGCAGTTTTACAAGCTGAGTGACGATCGGCTGATGATCGGCGGCGTCGGAATTCTGATGGCGCTCGCGGGACTCGTTGCAGTGTTCTGCGCTCTGTTTGACAAGGGCGGAAGCCCGATGAAGATTTGGGAAGCCGTTTTCTTCTTCGTAATTCTCGTGCTTGTTTCGGCGATGCCTATTGTGCTTTTGTTCGGCTGCAGCCGTCTGACCGATCCGGTAACGGACCGCGAGATTGAGGAAGGCACGATTGTTCCGGGAGGTTCGAATGACGGCGCCGGAACCAAAAACGCGAAGAAAGACGATAAGAAGGACAGCGGCAGGGACAGGAAGAACGACAAAAACGCTTCGAAAAATGACGGCAGACCCGGCAAGGGAAATGCCGATAAGAAGAGCGATAAAAAGCCCGATAAATCCGTGAAGGCCGAAGACGAATCGAAGAAGGACGGCAAGGATGAGAAATCCGGAAAGCAGGAGACACCTTCGGAGGATAAGAAGGATAAGAAGGACGGAGCCAAGGGATTCGGCTTCTTAAAGGGTAAGGATAAGGACAAAAACAAGGGTAAGAAAGATAAGGATTCGAAGAAGGACAGCGGTTCCGAGCGCGAGGAGTCGGGCGATGTGATTGCCACGACGAAGCACAAGCCCGTGAAGAGCACGAATCCGACGGATCTCGATGCATTCCTGCGCGAGGCGGAGGAGGCGGACGAGCGCAAGCAGCGTGACGCCGTCTGGGAAGCTGCCCGCGAGAAGGAACGCGAGGTCGAAAAGGAGAAGGAGAAGGCCGAAGAGGCAGCATTTTCCGAGAAAAACTCCAAGAAGAAGGATAAGAAGAGCAAGAAGGACCGCAAGAAAGAGAAGGAGAAGGTTTACTCCGGTGTCAATACGGCGCTGTTCACGAACCCGAACAAGCCGAAGGAGAAGCGATACATTCCGACCGTTAATGTCGGCCTGAACCATGCGGATGCCGCGGAGGAGACCGCGGAGGAAGAAATCCGCATCGAGGCTGCAAGCATTTTCGACGAGCCCGCGCAGAAGGCTGTCGAGACCGCGGCGGAGACCGTAACCGAAGCTGCGGAAAATGTCGCGGAGGATGTGTTCGGTTCCCTCGAAGAAACGAATGCCGTTGCGGATGCTGCGGAAGAGGTTGCGAGCGCTGCGGCTGACGAGGCAGCGGAGCTTGAGAGCGTTGCAGCAGGCGAAGCCGAAGAGCTTGCCGAAGAGGCGGAGGCTGCGGTTGAGGCCGTTACGGAAGCCGCGGAAAATGCAGCGGATGCGTTTGACGCTTCGAGCACTGTTGCGGAAGCTGCGGAAGATGCCGAGCAGATTCTCAGAAATCATGAGGAAGCGATGCGCAAGCTTCGCGAGGAGATTAACCTCCGGCTCGGTGAGAGATACCAGGCTGAGAAGACCAACGATATTGAGGAATATTTGGGCGATTCGTCCGAGGACGATGTAACCCGCGCCGCCGAGGAGGCAGCGTTTGCGGCGATTGACGCTGCGGAAGAGACTGTCAGCGATGCTGAGGCCGCTGTCGAGGATGCATTCGGCGAAGCTGTTGAGAGCGCAGAGGATGTGTTCGGTGAGACGGTTGAGAGTGCAGAGGATGCAATCAGCGAGACGGCGGAGGCTGCAGAGGATACCTTCGGCGAGGCTGCCGAGACTGCAGAAGATGCATTTGGTGAAGCTGCTGAGAGTGCAGAGGATGCAATCAGCGAGACGGCGGAGGCTGCAGAGGATACCTTCGGCGAGGCTGTCGAGGCTGCAGAGGATTCCTTCGGTGAGACGGCGGAAGCTGCAGAGGATACTTTCGGTAAGGTTGCGGAGAACGCGGAGGATGCATTCGGCGAAGCTGTCGAGAACGCGGAGGATGCTTTCGGTGAGGCTGCGGAGGCAGCAGAAGATGCCTTCGGTGAGACGGCGGAGGCTGCAGAGGATACCTTCGGCGAAGCTGTTGAGAACACGGAGGATGCCTTCGGTGAAGCTGCGGAGGCAGCAGAAGATACTTTCAGCGCTGCAGCGGATGCGTTTGATTCCGTAGGTACCATCGGCGGATTTGCCGGGGATACTTCGGATGATTCCGCAGGCGATTTGTTCCGCGCGGCGGCAAACAAGCCGAGAGCCGTGGCTTCGAGTTTTGCCGAGGCGATGGAGGAGGCAGCCGGCGAGGATTTGTTCGCGGCCAGTCCTGTGTTCCGTTCGGCGGAGGAAGCTCCGAAGTATGAGGAAGAGACGACGGAGGAGGATACCTTCGGCGCCGTAGAATTTACCGAGGCGGTTCGCGAGCCCGCGAAGCGTCGTTGGTTCATGGAAGACGATTACGATAAGAAGCCGACAGCTTCGCTGGAGGCGGATGATTTGTTTGCACCTGTGGGAACGAAGCCCGTGAGCGCTTCGGTGCCGGAGTTTACGCCGGCCGAAGAGTTTGCATCGGCCAAACCCGCAGAGGCGGTCGCAGCGGAGAGCGCGGAAACAGAGGAGGAAGAGCCGGTAGTGGAAGTTCCGAGCCAGAATCAGGCGATTCTCTGGGCGCTTCAGCACGGCGGATCGTTTGAGACCGCGAAAGAGGAGGCTGCGGCTGACGCTGAGCCGGCCGAGGCCGATGTCGCTGACGCCGGGGCTGCAGAGGAAGAACCTTCGTCCTTCGCTGAGGCGATGGCAGAGGCAATGGGTCGTCCTACAGTAGTTCCTTCGTTTGCGGGAAGCGCAAGCGTAGCCGCGGTTGCTGCGGAGACTGCAGAAGAGAAGGAGTCCGGCGAGGAAGAGCCGGAGGTTGTTGTTCCGAATGCAAATCAGGCGATTCTTTGGGCGATGATGCACGGCGGCTCCATTGAAGCGGCAAAGCAGGCGGTAGCCGAGCAGGCAGCGGCCAGAGCCGCAGAGGCTACGAAGGCAGCGGAAGCTGTACAGGCGGAGGCGGTAACGCTCATAGACGAAGCGGATGAGATTCCGGAGGAGGTTTTGGCCGGAAACTATTACGACGAAGTCGGTGAGGACATCGCCGATGCGGCGACGGAAGCTTACGAGACGGTAAGCGAGTCGGTTGACGAGGCGGAGGATTTTGCGAGCACGCTTGCGCAGGCGCGCGAAAAATGGGCTCACTTAAACGGCGAGGGTGTTTCGGACGACGAGTTCGAGGATTCCCCGGCGGAACCGGAATTCCCGGAGGCACCTGCTTACGACGAGCCTTTGTATGAAACGGCAGAGGAGTTCGGTGAGACCGACAGCGCGCCGGCGGAGGAAGCCGCTGCGCAGACTTACGCCGATGAGCCGGCAGAGTCGGCCGGCGAGGCTGCATTTGAGGCAGAGCCGGAGTTCGAGACTGAGGAAGCTTCCGTGACAGAGACAGCGGAATACGAGGCCGAGGAGACTTCCGAAACCGAGACGGACGAGTACGACGGAGAAGCTTCCGAAGAGGAAGAGAGCGAGCCTGAGGGTCCGATTGTTCCGGAGTATTTGCAGCAGCAGGCGATCAGTGTTGAGGAGCGCGCAAGAAGAGCGGCGGCGAAGGCTGCAGCAGCGAAGAGCGCACCGAAGCCGGTGAAGCAGGCGGACACTTCCATCGACGATTTTACGAAGAAGTTAAAGCAGCTGAAGGTTGCTTACGAGAACGACCTCATCACCGAGGAAGAGTACAACGAAGCAAAGAAACACCTGTTGGAACTTCTGTAACAATTAAAGAACCGCGCGGTAAGCCGCGCCGGAATGCAAGAGCATCTCAGGCCCTGCCCGTTTTCGGGCGGGGCCTTTTTATGCTGACGGATGTGCCCGGAGGAAAATGCTTCGGCACGGACTGAAAATCCGCGCTTTAAGGGGCGCCAAAAAATTTTCGAAAAAATATTTACAAAACCTATTGACATAGTAGGTAAACGGTGTTATGATTGCGCCATCAACAAAAAAACCACAAGGACACCACGAAAGGAGACGCACCGATGAAGCGATTTGCAGCATACAGTTTTGCAGAGATGTGTTGTTGTCGAATGCAGATAAATACCCGGGCATGGAATATGGCTGGGGCGTTCGAATGCGCTTCGATGCGTCCTGACAGAGCTCTCCGTCGATGTCGATGATGTGAGAGGTTATAAAGCCGTATGCCCGGGAGCTTACTTTAGGCTCCCTTTTTTGTTGCCTTTTTACCGGCAACGCCATATCGATACAAAGAAAATGAGGTTGACAGCATGGGCGATTCCTTACATTTACACTCCCTTCTGATTCACGGAGGGATTGACGGAGACAAGACGACGGGTGCGGTAAATGTTCCGATTTACCAGACATCGACATACAAGCAGAGCGGGCTCGGGGAAAATACGGGCTGGGAATACTCCCGCACGGGCAATCCCACGAGAGCGGCGCTCGAGAAGCTGATTGCGGATCTTGAGGGAGGCGAGTACGGACTCGCATTTGCATCGGGACTTGCCGCAATTCACACGGTTCTCTCGCTTTTCTCTGCGGGAGACAAAATCATCATTTCAGACAACATCTACGGCGGAACATTCCGGATTATCGACAAGGTATTCAAACCGCTCGGTCTTCGATATGAAATCGTCGACACGACCGACACGACCAAGGTTGAGGCCGCGATTGACCCGGAAACAAAAGCCGTATACATCGAAACACCGGCCAATCCGCTGCTCAGCGTGACTGACATCGCAGCGACCGCGGAGTTGGCGAAGAAGGCCGGCGTCCTCCTGATTGTTGACAACACGTTCTTAACGCCCTATCTGCAGAGACCGCTTACACTCGGCGCAGACATCGTCATCCACAGCGGTACGAAATATCTGGGCGGACACAGCGACACTGTTTCGGGGCTTGTGGCGCTTCGGGACAAGGCGATTGCAGAACGGTTGTATTTCTTACAAAATGCGATCGGCGGAGTGCTCTCCCCCTTCGACAGCTTCTTAATGATTCGCGGAATCAAGACGCTCGGCGTCCGCATGGACCGGCATGTGGCAAATGCGACGCACATCGCGACCTGGCTGGCCAAGAGCGGATATGTGTCGAAGGTTTATTTTCCGGGGCTTCCCGGTGATCCGGGGTACGAAGTCCAGATGAAGCAGGCCGACGGACCCGGCGCGATGATATCGTTTGTGTTGAAGGAAGAGTACGACTATCGCGCATTTTTTCGGAACCTGAAACTCATCACGCTGGCGGAGAGCCTCGGCGGCGTCGAGTCCCTCGTATGCCACCCGGCAAGCATGACGCACGCATCCATCCCGGCCGACATTCGAAGGCAAATCGGTATTGCGGACGAACTGATTAGGTTCTCCGTCGGCATCGAGGATGTCAGCGATTTGATTTCGGACCTGCGGCAGGCAATTGAAGCCGCGCGAAAGGAATAGGACATTTTCGCGAAAACCGCGAAAATCGATTTATTTCGCTACGCTCATAAATGGAGATATCGCGAAAACCGCGAGGCGCTTTTCGCGGTTGCCCGGTCGCGCTGCGTAATCCTTGCGCAACCGACCTCGATTTATTTCGCTACGCTCATAAATGGAGGTGATGATGGATGGATGTTTATATGGACATCCGAAGCATGATCGGAAACACGCCGGTTTTACGGCTTCGTAATTTTGAGACAAAGGAAAATGTCAGACTGTACGCAAAGCTTGAGCTGATGAATCCGGCCGGCAGTGTGAAGGACCGCGTCGGAATGTATATGATTGACGACGCGAAGAAGAGAGGGCTCCTCAGGGAAGGAAGCACCATCGTAGACGCCACTGCGGGCAATACCGGAATCGGAATTGCGATAGCAGCGCTCAACCAGGGATACCGTGTAATCTTCACGGTTCCCGAGAAATTTTCGCAGGAAAAGCAGAAGGTGCTTCGGGCGCTCGGCGCAGAGATTGTCAATACGCCGCGAGAGGAAGGAATGCTCGGGGCAGACCGCGAGGCGGAGCGAATCATCGCGACGATTCCCGGAGCAATCTCCTTAAAGCAGTTTGACAACCCGGCCAACCCGCAGGCTCACTACGAAACCACGGGACCGGAGATTTACCGCCAGCTCGACGGGGATGTCGATTATTTCGTAGCCGGCGCCGGCAGCGGCGGAACCTTCAGCGGTATCACAAAATACCTGAAGGAGCAGAAGTCCTCCGTGAGAGGCGTGCTCGCAGATCCGGTGGGTTCGATAATCGGCGGAGGAGAGCATGCGGACTACGACATTGAGGGCATCGGCAATGATTTCATTGCCAAAACCATGGACATGACATTGGTCGACGAGGTCATTAAGGTTACGGACGCGGAGGCATTTTCCGCGGTAAAGGCGCTGGCACGGAAGGAAGGAGTTCTGGCCGGTTCGTCGTCGGGAGCGGCGCTTGCGGCGGCGTTGAAGCTGGCGGAGCGCATCGAACGGGGCAGCATTGTAACCGTATTTCCCGACCGCGGCGACCGATATATAAGCAAAGGATTGTTTGATTGAGAGGACAGGACTATGAGCGATCCCGCAATCGTATATGAATTGCAAAATGTATCGAAGATTTTCCGAAACGAGGGCAGGGATTTCACGGCGCTCCGCGATGTGAGCTTTTCGATTCGCGAGGGCGAGGTTTTCGGCATCATCGGAATGAGCGGCGCCGGAAAATCAACGCTCGTCCGCACGCTGAACCGCCTGACGGAAGTGACCTCGGGCGAGGTTCGATACTTCGGAAGAAACCTTGCGGAGTTGTCTGCGCGGGAGCTTCGGAAGGTGCGGCGGTCAATCGCAATGATTTTCCAGGGATTCAATCTTCTGCAGCAGCGGACCGTGATTAAAAATGTGGAGCAGCCGCTTCGCATCGCGGGGGTGCCCCGCAGAGAGCGAAAGGAGATTGCGCGGAAAATGCTTACGGTGGTAGGCCTCTCCGACAAGGAAAAGGAATACCCCGCAAGACTCTCCGGCGGACAACGGCAGCGCGTGGCAATCGCCAGGGCGCTCGCGGCGAACCCCAAAGTGCTTCTTTGCGACGAGGCGACAAGCGCACTCGACCCCAAGATTACGGGCGAGATACTGGAACTGCTTGCGAAAATCAATCGGGAGCAAAAGCTGACCATCGTGATTATCACACATGAGATGTCCGTGGTCGAGCGCATTTGCGACAGGGTTGCCATTATCGATGACGGAAACCTTGCGGAGGTCGGCGAGGTCACGGAGGTCTTCCGCGCGCCGAAGAGCAGGGCTGCGAAGAAACTTGTGTTTCCGAGCAATCCATACGACCCTTCGGATAAGGACAGCAGACTGATTCGAATCGCATTTGACGGGCTCTCTGCGAAGGAACCGTTCATCGCGGACCTTGTTGCAACAACCGGGAGAAAGGTCAATATCCTGAGCGCAAACACGAAGAGCGTGGGAGGCGTCGGGTACGGTCAGATGGTTCTCGAGCTTCCGAAGGATGAGGACGACCGTGAGGTTGTAATCTCGTACTTTAAGAGCAAGGGACTGTCGATATCGGAGGTGGATGAAGCATGAGCGATTATATTGTGGAAGCCATCAAAAACGGAGTCTGGGAGACGCTTAAAATGACCGCGTACGCATCGCTGTACGCATACATCATCGGACTTCCGCTCGGCGCGATTTTATATGCAACGGACAGAGGAAGGCTGCTCGCCAACAGGCCGATTAACCTGTTAATCGGGGTGATCGTGGATCTCATGCGGTCACTGCCGTTTCTCATCCTGCTGGTGTTGTTGATTCCGTTCACACGATGGGTGACCGGTTCCTCCATCGGAACGACGGCGGCGATTGTGCCGCTTACCGTGGGAGCCATTCCCATTGTGGCACGGATGGCGGAGGCTTCGCTTTGCGAAGTACAGCCCGGAATTATTGAGGCTGCAACCTCCATGGGAGCGTCCCCCCTGCATATCATTTTACATTTCATCCTGCCGGAGGCGGCGCCGTCGCTTCTGCAGGGAGCGGCCATCAATGTGGCGACCGTGCTCGGCTATTCGGCCATGGCCGGCGTCATCGGCGGCGGCGGACTCGGGGCAATCGCCCTGCAGTACGGCTACTACCGCTACCAGAAGGATGTGCTCTGGACAACCGTAATCCTCCTTGTGGTCATGGTTATGGCAATCCAGCAGACGGGCGGACTTCTTGCCAAACTCCGCCGCAAATCCTAATAAACCCGAATCCGCCGCAAATCCGGAATGCGGAGGATCCCGTTTATCAATACACGGTGAAAACCGAAACAGTAAAACAAAAAATAAACCCCAACAGACAAAGGAGAATAACGAAATGAAAAGAAAGTTTATTATTGCTGTACTCACATTGATTTTTGCCCTGGCGCTTACGGCCTGCGGCAGCGACAAGAAGGAAAATGACGGCAAGACCATCAAGGTCGGCGCAAACATTGTGCCTCACGCAGAGATCCTCGAGTATGTAAAGCCTATCCTCAAGGAGAAGGGCTACACCCTTGAAATCGTAAAGCTGGAGGACTCCATTACTCCGAACACCGGCGTGATTGAGGGCTCCCTCGATGCAAACTACTTCCAGCATGTTCCGTATTTGGAGCAGTTTAACAAGGAAAACAAGAGCGACCTTGTCTCCATCGGCGCAATCCATTACGAGCCCTTCGGAATCTATGCGGGACGCACGAAAAATCTTGCCGATCTTCCGGACGGCGCAACGATTGCGGTTCCCAACAATGTAACCAACGAGGCGAGAGCGCTTCTTCTGCTTGCGCAGGAGGGAATCATCACCTTAAAGGACGGCGCCGGCATCACCGCAACGATTGCGGACATCGCGACCAACCCGAAGAATATCAAGTTTAAGGAGCTTGCACCGGAGCAGCTTGTGGCAGCGCTTCCCGATGTGGATGCGGCAGTCATCAACGGTAACTATGCAATCGAGGGCGGCCTCCATGTAAGCCAGGCGCTCGCGGTAGAGGCAAATGACGGTCTTGCGGCACAGACCTACGGCAACATCATCGCAACGGTTCCTTCGAAGAAGGACAGCGAGGCACTCAAGGTGCTGGTCGAGGTTCTGCAGAGCGAGGATGTAAAGAAGTTCATCGAGGGCAAATACGACGGCGCTGTCGTACCGCTTAAGTAAAAACAGAAAGAAAAGAGACCTTTGGAAAATACAACCGGTGGGGTTGTCCGTCGGACTTTGCACAGAGAAAAGGAAGGCATCATATGATAGGTTTTACATATTACAATCCCGCCAAGATTGTTTTCGGGGAGGGGAGCGAGCGGAAACTCGCCGACCTTCTCCGGGAGCAAAAAGCGACATCGCTTTTGTTGGTATACAGCGGCGAATTCATCAAGGACCTGGGGATCTACGGGGCCGTGCTGGACGCCGTGGAGGAGCTCGGAATCGCATTTTCCGAGAGCGGAGAGGTGGTTCCCAATCCAAGCATTGATTTGGTTCGGAAGTTGGTCGCACAGGGAAGACGGGACCGTGTGGATTTCGTGCTTGCCGTGGGCGGCGGAAGCTCCATCGACACTGCGAAGGCAGTGGCAATCGGTATCCCGTACAAGGGCGATGTCTGGGACTTCTTCGAAAAGGGCGTATCCCCCGAGCGGGTGCTGCCGATCGGCGTCATCGCGACAACGGCTTCGTCCGGCTCGGAGACATCCAATGCAGCCATTCTCTCAAACGGCGAATGGAAGCTCGGCTTTGAGGACGACCGCATCATTCCGAAATTTGCCGTCATGAACCCCCGTTACACGGCAGGGCTTCCGGCGTACCAGACGGCGGTGGGAATCGCCGATGTGTACGCGCATCTGCTGGAGCGGTATTTTTCGGACGAGCTTCACTCGGACACCACCGACTTTTTGATTGAGGGCGCGATTCGCGCGCTTTTGGTAAACGGGGAGAGGCTGATAGCCAACCCCGCGGACATCAATGCCCGCGGCGAGCTGCAGTGGCTTGCCAGCGTGGCGCACAACAACTTCCTGGACGCCGGCAGAAGCGCCGACTGGGGATCGCACCGGATCGAGCACGAGCTCTCCGCGCAGTACAATATCACGCACGGCGAGGGTATGGCGGTGGTGTTTCCGGCCTGGACGAAGTACATTGCGGAGCGGAAGCCCTGGAGAGCGGCGCTGCTTGCGACCCGCGTGTATGGTGCGGACACTTTCCTTTACGACGAGAAGGCACGCGCTTATTTCCTGGCGGAGGAGCTGACAAAGTTCTTCCGGAAGCTGTCGCTTCGGACGACGCTTACGGAGTTAGGCATCGGCGATAAGGACTTTGCCGTGATGGCGAAGCGGGCCACGAGAAACGGCCCGGTGGGACACTATCTTCCGCTCACGGCGGAGGCCATTGAGGAAATATTGAAGCTGGCGCTGTGACAGCGACCGGAAAAACACCGGTAGCGCCGGGGAGGGAAAATCCTCCGGCAGCGCCGGAGAAGAATAAGACTGAGACGAAAAGGAGAATAAAGAGATGGCACGAATTCATCTGACAGAGCAAAATGAGGTAACCGGCGCCGAGAAGGAGCGCTACGACGAGCTGGCGGGCAGAAACGCCGTCACGAACATGAAGAAGGGGCTTTTGAACGATGCGGCAACCTACGACGCATACATGGGCTGGTACACATCCTGGAACCGCCTTGTGGAGGTCATCGGCGAGAAGGACGCAATCCTCTACGCACACGCAATCTCCACCACGAATTCCTGCCAGCTGTGCTCGCTGTTCTTCATCAGCGATGTAAAGGGCCTCGGCCTCGACCCGCACAACCTTGTGTACGATGATCGCGAGCAGGTACTTGTCGCTTTGGCACAGTCTATCGTAAAGAACCCTACGGATGTTTCGGACGAGATCTTCGATGGGCTTCGGAAGTATTTTTCGGATAAGGAGATCGTTGTCATCGTCGGCTTCGCAGGCCAGATGATTGCGACCAACAACTTCAACTCCGTGCTGAAGATTGATGTCGACCAGAGGCTCCTGCCGATCCTGCACGAGTTCAAGCCGGCAACCTGGAGAGAGAACATCAAGTAAGACAGCAGAACCGTAACGACATCATTTCAGGAAGGAGTCACCATGAGAACATTTGACAAAATCACCGATCTGATCGGAGGAACGCCGCTTCTGCGACTCACCAATTACAATGCCGATAACAAACTCGGAGCTACCGTGTATGCAAAGCTGGAATACTATAATCCGGCGGGAAGTGTCAAGGACAGAATCGCAAAGGCAATGATTGATGAGGCGGAGGCCAAAGGGATTTTGAAATCGGATTCGGTGATTATCGAGCCAACCAGCGGAAACACCGGAATCGGGCTTGCTGCGGTGGCTGCTTCCCGCGGATACCGGATCATTCTGACCATGCCGGAGACGATGAGCATCGAGCGCAGGAATCTGCTGAAGGCATACGGTGCGGAACTGGTGCTGACAGAAGGTGCGAAGGGAATGAAGGGGGCGATCGCAAAGGCGCAGGAGCTGGCAGCGGTTACGCCGCACAGCTTTATTCCGAGCCAATTTACCAACTCGGCAAATCCTGCCGCGCATCGCAACACCACCGGACCTGAGATCTGGGAGGACACCGACGGGAAAGTAGATATCTTTGTTGCGGGCGTCGGTACCGGCGGTACCGTGTCCGGTGTCGGGGAGTACCTAAAGAGCCGGAATCCCAATGTAAAGATTGTAGCCGTAGAGCCGGCAGGATCTCCTGTTCTCTCGGAAGGGAAATCCGGACCGCACAAGATTCAGGGAATCGGAGCGGGTTTTGTGCCTGTCACACTGAATACTGCAATCTACGATGAGGTGATTGCGGTACAGAACGAAGATGCCTTCGAGACCGGAAGAATTCTTGCCAAGCGGGAAGGACTGCTGGTGGGCATTTCCTCCGGCGCCGCGGTTTATGCGGCGACAGTCCTTGCAAAGAGGCCTGAAAATAAGGGGAAACTGATTGTGGCGCTCCTTCCGGACACTGGCGAAAGATATCTATCCACACCGATGTTTTCTGATTGATACGTAAACCTGTGAGGAGATTGACGATGCGGAATACCACTCGAAATGATGCAATGGACGCTTTCGCGAAGGACGAATCAGTGAAAACCTATGTCGCCGCTTTTATCGTGCCCGGAATCGATTGTCGTCAATGTTGTCGATGTTGTTCAGGCGGCAATGTCTTCCGTCGGTAGGCGGACAGAATTAAACACGCGACTCCGCCTGATTTCACAGACTTCCGCGAACGGATGCCGGGAAATCAGGCGGTTTTTCATGCAAACGAAACATTGATCAACAGCGAGGTTATTATGATCGACACAAGAGAAAGTATTACGGCAAAGCTTTGCTCCTTCGCAAGAGCATACCACTCCAATTTTGAAAGAAAGAAAATCTTCGACGATTACCTGGCGTACGACATCATGGGCAAGGAGGAATACGATGAAATCGGACAGCTGATTGAAAACGATTTCGACCTGTCCCTACACGACGCCAACAGAACTTTTTGTAGGGGTTCCGTCTACCCCACATTGAGCCGGTATATCATCCCGATTCCGTTGTCGCGAATCGCCTTTGCAGAGAAGGCGCTGCAGCATTTTGCGGAGGAAAACGGCGTGTGTCAGTATGTAATCTGCGGCGCCGGAATGGATACCTTTGCCTTCCGCAATGAAAACCCCGACATCCGGATCTTCGAAGTGGACCATCCCGACACGCAGCGGTATAAAATGGGGCGGGTTTCGCAGTTGGAGTGGATTGTTCCGGAAAATGTCCGCTATGTTCCGGTGGATTTCGATGTGGACGATATGATTGAGAAACTCGAAGAAGCCGGGTTTGACCGGAAAATCCCGGCATTTTTCGCAATCCTCGGAGTGACATACTATCTGACGCTTCCGGTTTTTGGGCAGACAATCGGCAAGATCAGCCGGATTGCGGCAAATGGAAGCCGTGTCGTGTTTGACTTTCCGGACGAGACGACATTTGCTGAAAAAACAAATGAGAGAGTGGTTCGGCTGGCGCAGATAACCGCAAAACTCGGGGAACCGATGCTCCACGGATTCACAATCGAAGAGATCCGGGAAGTGCTGGAGAGACACGGGTTTGCTATCAATAAGCATGAGACACCCAAAACGATACAGAAGAATTATTTCGAGAAACGATACGAGGAGCAGACGGCGTTCGAAAACATTCATTTTATTCTGGCAGAGAAGAGAGGAGAAGCAGTATGAGTCGATATGTATTTTCATCGGAGTCGGTGACGAAGGGGCATCCCGACAAGGTAAGCGATATCATTTCCGACACTATCCTGGACGCATACCTCAGGGAGGATTCGAAGGCCCGCGTCGCCGTGGAGACTGTGGTGAAGAACAACACGGTAATTCTCGCAGGCGAAGTGTCCTCCGAGGCGGTGATTGATGTGGAGAGCGCTGTTCGGCAGGCGATTCGCGGAATCGGCTACTACCGGGAAGAACTCGGATTCTCCGCAGATACAGCAGAGATAATCGTGCTCCTGGACCGGCAGTCGCCGGACATCGCCAGAGGTGTGGACAGCGCGTTGGAGACCAGGGAATCCGATGTTCCGCCGGAGACCGGTGCCGGCGATCAGGGCATGGTGTTCGGCTTTGCCTCGGGGGAAACGCCGGAGCTGATGCCGCTTCCCATTTCCCTTGCGCATCGCCTGTCCCGCCGTCTTACGGAAGTGCGGGAGAACGGGACACTTCCGTATCTGCGTCCGGACGGAAAGACCCAGGTGTCGGTGCAGTATGAGGATGACACTCCGGTGGGAGTCAACACGATTATTGTTTCCGCCCAGCATGATCCCGATGTTTCCGCGAAAACGCTCCGGGCGGATATCATTCGCGAGGTGATACGGCCGGTTATTCCGGAAAAATGGGTGCCGGATGACGCCGGAATTCTGGTCAATCCCACCGGAAGATTTGTAATCGGCGGTCCGGTCGGCGACAGCGGTCTCACCGGGCGGAAAATAATCGTCGATACGTACGGCGGGGCAGCCAGACACGGGGGCGGGGCATTTTCCGGGAAGGATCCGACGAAGGTCGACCGCAGCGCCGCGTATGCTGCGCGTTATGCCGCGAAAAATATCGTTGCGGCCGGGCTCGCCGGAAAGGCAGAGATTCAGATTGCCTATGCCATCGGCGTTGCGAGACCGGTTTCGGTGAACGTGAACACCTACGGTACGGGCAAGGTATCGGATGAGGTTTTGGAAAAGGCGATATCGGAATTGGTTGATTTCCGCCCCGGCGCGATTATCCGGGATTTCCGTCTCCGCCGTCCGATCTACGCCAAGACTGCTTCGTCCGGGCATTTCGGTCGGGACGATGCGGATTTTACGTGGGAGAAAACCGACATTGCGGAGGCGCTGTCGGCGAAGGTTGAAGCTTTGACCAGACAAAGCGCGGTGTAACGACGGCGGAAACCATAGGCGAAGGGGGGTGATTCCTTTGACAATACAACAATTACACTATGCAATTGTGATATCGGAGACGGGATCACTCAACAAGGCCGCGGAGCTACTCTATGTTTCACAGCCGTCTCTCAGTGAATCCATACGCTCCCTGGAGAGTGAGCTCGGCATTGTAATCTTTCACAGAAGCGGAAGAGGCGTGTCCTTAACCAATGACGGTGCGGAATTTATGGCGTATGCCAGACAGGTACACAGCCATTACGAAACACTTTTGGAACAATACGGAGGGACGAAGGAGCGCAAGAAGAAATTCGGGGTTTCCGCACAACACTACTCCTTTGCTGTTAAAGCGTTTGTCGAGATGGTTAAGCAGTTTAACACGGTGGAGTACGAATTTGCCGTGCGGGAGACCCGGACTACGGAGGTCATCGAAGATGTTGCAACTCTTCGAAGCGAAATCGGAATTCTGTATCTCAGCGATTTCAACCGGAATGCAATCCGGAAGCTCCTACGGACCAACAATCTGGAGTTTCACAAGCTGATTGAGTGCAAGTCGTATGTGTATCTCTGGAAAAACCATCCCCTGGCGGGGGAGCGCTCCGTTTGCACGGAACAGCTTTACGACTATCCGTGTCTGCTGTTCGAGCAAGGGGGAAATGCATCCTTTTACTTCGCTGAGGAAATTCTCAACACCAACGGTTATCCGCGCACCATCAAAGCCACGGACCGGGCGACCATGCTCAACCTCATGGTTGGGTTGAACGGATATACCGTCTGCTCCGGAATCATATGCGAGGAGCTGAACGGCTCGGATTTTGTCACGATACCGTTGAAGGCGGAGAACGGAGCTCCCGCGGAAATCATCGAGATCGGCTATATCGTGAGGAAGAATCAGATCCTCAGCAAAATGGGAAAACTGTATATTCAGGAGACGGAAAAATATCTGAATGCGCTGTGACCTGCGGAAACGAAGCGGGGACAGCGCATTTGTCTTGTCGTCCGCAGACCGCATTTATAGGGTCAGCCTATTACCCATAATGTCTATAGGATATTGGACGAATTGAATGACAGGGTGTATACTACAGCCATCTTGAGAAAAGGAGGTTTCCAGTCGTGAAAAAGGTGATTAACAATTTTGCAAACATGTGCATGTGTATGATGCGACCGGGAGGCTGTCAGCTCGTTCGATGTTACACGCTGCGCATAAAGCAGACGAAATGCTATCTGTAACGGAATGATAACAGTTATCTCGGAAGCCGCAAAACAACGGACTTCCGATTTTTTATGCTCAAAAAACATTTCGGAGGGCAAAAAATGAAACGGAAAAAGACAATACGGATTGTTTTACTTATCTCGATAGCGGCGCTGGCACTTTTCTCAATCCTTGCTTGGAGGCATTCGGACAAAGTTTCGGAGGCGGCTCCGCAGAGGACGGAAGAGACAACGCCGACTGCAACGCCGACAGTGAGCGCAACGGCAACCCCGACAGCGACCGCAACAGAGACACCGGTTGTTACAAAACCGGTCGGGGCGAAGACACGGATGTGCCGGATTGCTGCGGCGGCTGATCGGACAAAAGGAAGCAGAACAAATCCAAAATACAACAAAATATTCATACAGTGACAGAAAGGAATAACCCATGAAAAAGAAATTACTCGCCGGCATACTTGCCGTGGTACTTATGTTTATCTTTGCGGCATGCGCCGGAACAAACAGCCCGGAAGACGCGAATTCGAAACTCGAGAAGACACGGTTTAACCTCGGATACCTGAACTCCACAGCACATTTGCTTGCATTTGTCGCTCAGGAGGAAGGATTTTTCAAGGAGGAGGGATTGACGGTTACATTGACGCAGTTCTCCAGCGCAGCCGAACTTTCCGCAGGTCTTGAGTCCGGAAAACTTGACGTGGCCTTCATCGGTTCCGTGCCGACGCTGACATTCCAAAGCAAGGGCCATGACTTGACAATCTTCGGCGGGGCGATGACCAACGGCCACGGCTATGTGATTAAGCCCGAATACGTCGAGGGAAAGAGCAGCTGGGGTGTTGAGATCCTGAAGGGCAGAAATGTTGCGTCGGTAAAGAACAGTGTTCAGGATGCAGAGCTTCAGATCCTTTTGAAAAATGCAGGCATTGAGATCGGAGAGGGAGCGGACAAAGTAAATATCGTATATTTCGACAGCCAGAAGGATGCATTTGTCGCACTGCAGAACAATAGCATCGACGCTGCTTCGGTGTATTCTCCTTACGCATCTCTTGCTGAGGGACAGGGATATAAGATTGTGTATCGTTGCTCGGAGGAAGAGGCCCTTAAGAATCAGCCTTGCTGCCGCCAGGTCGCGACGACGGAGGCTCTTGCGAAAAATCCGGAATCCTACCTTGCGTTTGAGAGGGCTCTGATCAAGGCATACAAATTCACACAGGATAATCATGAAAAGACGATCAAGGATGTGAAGAAGTACATCGACATCGACGAAGCGTATATCAAGACCGAGGTTTACGGCGGGTATGGTACTTCGGTTCCCGATCCGGATAAGGCCGGAACGGTTGCGCTGAAGAATACGATTGTCGAACTCGGGTATACGACAGATTACGATATCGAAAAGCTTTATAACACGGAAATTTATAGAAAGGCGCTTGATAGCATTCTGGAAAAGAGTCCGGACGACCCGGTCTACAAGGAATTGAAAGAACACTTCGATAAGTACGAATGATCGAGCGCCAAGCGAAAGCAGAGCAAACCGGATTGTTCTGCTTTCGCAGAACTTTGCAGGGAAATAACGGTGAGGTGATACGGATTTGAGCAAGCTGGAGATTCAAAACATATCGGTGGATTACACGGAAAAAAACAAGAGTTTTACGGCGCTTAAGAATGTTTCGTTTGATGTCGAAGAAGGCGAATTTGTCAGTGTGATCGGATCGAGCGGATGCGGGAAAAGCACACTTCTCAGCATCCTGGAAGGGATTAACACGCCGACGGAGGGAGCCGTTCTGATTGACGGGAAACCGATTCACGGAACGGGGCCGGACCGCGGGGTCGTGTTTCAAAACTATTCTCTTTTTCCGTGGATGACGGCCAGAAAGAATGTTGCGTTCGGGGTGAAACAGATCAGAAAGGATCTTTCCAAGACAGAACGATTGAAAATTGCCGATGAGTTTTTGGAGAAGGTCGGTCTGGAAGAGTTTAAGAACAAGTACCCGTCGCAACTGTCCGGCGGTATGCAGCAGAGAGTTGCCATTGCCAGAGCGCTTGCGATGGATACGGAAATCCTGTTGATGGATGAGCCGTTCGGCGCGATTGACGCGAAGAACAGGGCGATTCTTCAAGAACTGTTGCTGCAGCTTTGGGAAGGCGACGGGACGCAGGAGAAGAAGACCGTATTGTTTGTAACCCACGATATTGATGAGGCCATTCTTCTCTCCGATCGGATCGTCATGATGACGAGCCATCCGGGAACGGTTCGCAAGGAAATTCCGGTTCCGTTTGCCCGCCCGAGAAATCGCTCGGAGCTGGTGGAAACCAAGGCTTACGGAGAGTTCCGAAACGAATTGCTGTCACTGTTCTACGGGGATATTGCCGACAGAATCGGCGGAAGTGAGGTGGTTTTGTAATGACACTGAAACAGAGATATCTGAGGGTTACAAACCTTCTCTTCCTCATTTTGCTCGGAGTACAATTCCTGCCGGATAAAGTCAGGCAGGACCCGGAGACCGGCTATGTCATCGGTCTGGCGGTCGGTGTGGAAGTGCTTGTTTTGATCTTCTCGGCAGTTATCAAAAAGTCCCAGAGCCAGAATCTGTTCCTCGATATTGTCGGTTTTATCTACGTCCTGTTGATCGCATGGACGCTCGCTACGGCGAAAGGGAATCTTCTGCGGGAAGTTCTTTTCCCGGCGCCGGGCAGAGTGCTCCGGCAGTTGATCGAGGATCGGGAGAAGATCGTGGTCAACATCCGAAGCTCCCTGGGAATCATAATCAAAGGATATCTGCTCGCCGCGATCATTGCAATTCCGGCAGGACTTTTTATCGGATGGAAAAACCGTCTCGGCAATGCGGCGACATACATCGCAAAATTCTGCAGCGCGATTCCGCCGATTGTTTATATTCCCTACGGAATTGCGCTTTTGCCGACATTTCAGAGCGTTTCCGTGTTCGTCATTTTCCTGGCGGCATTCTGGCCGATCCTTGCAGGAACCATGAGCGGTGTGATAAATGTGGACCGCAAGGTGATCGATTCCGCGAAAGTGCTGAATGTGAGCGGAGGAACGATGCTTTTCTCGGTAATTCTTCCGGCATCTCTTCCGCAGATCTTTGTCGGATGTAATCAGGGACTCACGGTTGCGTTTGTTCTGCTGACTTCCGCCGAGATGATCGGGGCGAGAGCCGGGCTGGGATATTACGTCAAGAACTATTCCGATTTCGGAGATTACACGAGGACGATAGTCGGAATCCTTCTGATCGGAATTGTTGTTGTGGGAATTACGTTCCTGTTCAATAAACTGCAGCAATACCTGCTGCGGTGGAAACGATAAGGAGAAGCGTATGATTGAAATACTTTGGTACGGAAGAGGAGGCCAGGGCGCGTTTACCGCAGCGCGTCTGCTGGGAGCTGCATTCTCGCTTCGCGGCGGAACAAACTATGCGCTCGCGTTTCCGTCCTTCGGGCCGGAGCGGAGAGGCGCGCCGATCCGGGCGTTTACGAAACTTGACACAAAGCCGATCGGGAACCGCAGTGAGATTGCAAAAGCGGACTACATCATTTTCCTTGATGACACGCTTTTTACCGAAAAGACATACAGGGATCTGAAGCCGGGAGGCAGAATCCTTTTGAACACAAAGAAAGAGGTGTCGGACGATCGCATTGTCGCATTTGACGGGGATGCTTTGGCGGAGGAGATCTTGCGAAGACCGATTACAAACACGATCATGCTCGGAGCCTTTGCTGCCGTAAGCGGCACGGTTTCTTTGAAAAACATAGAGGAAGCAATCCGCGGGAGCATGCCTGCGAAGCTGCAGGAGCGGAATATCTCCGCGGTGCAGGCGGCCGCCAAGGCGGTGGAAGGAGGCAGAGCTGATGAAACCGTACTTGCGTGACCGGGAGCCGAAGGAACTGTCGGAAATCCCCGAAACGACCGCATACGAGGCCGGGTATCTGGTCTCGAAAAATGCGGGCTGGCGAAATCAAAGGCCGGTGATCGACAGGGACCGCTGCGTGGGATGTCTGCAGTGTTATCTGTATTGTCCCGACGGTGTTATTTTCCGGGATCAGGGCAAAGTCGCCGTTGATTATGATTTTTGCAAGGGTTGCGGCATCTGTAAAAAGATTTGCAAAATCGGAGCAATCGGGATGGAGGCGGAAAAATAATGGCAAAGAAGTTTTTGTCCGGCAATGAAGCATTTGCCGAAGGAATCCGCCTTGCGAGACCGCAGGTGATTTCGGCATATCCGATCACTCCGCAGACGATTGTTGTGGAGCGGCTGTCGGAGATGGTGGAGGCAGGAAGCCTCCGCTCGGAATTCATTCATGTGGAGTCGGAGCATTCGGCGCTCTCCTGTGCGATGGGGGCGTCTTCTGTGGGAGCGAGGGCGTTTACAGCCACCTCCTCACAAGGCCTTTTATATATGGCGGAATGCTTGACGTATGCGTCGGGCGGCCGATTCCCGATCGTCATGATGAACGCAAACCGTTCCACGGCGCTTCCGTGGAATATCTACGGAGATCAAAGAGATTCGATATCGCAGCTTGACTGCGGTTGGATCCAGGCGTATGCAGCGGACGCCCAGGAGGCGCTGGATTTGGCCCTCATGAGCTATCGTATCGCCGAGAGAAAAGAGGTTTCCACGCCGTTCATGGCGAACCTCGACGGGTTTGTTCTGACGCACACCTACGAGGTTGTGGATGTTCCGGAGGAAGAACAGGCAGACCGGTTCCTTCCGAAGTTTGAGACGGACAACAAACTCGATTTGGAACACCCCAGGAATCTGGCATTTTCCGCGGGACCGGCACACAACACGGCGTTTAAGTACAAGGAGCACGTCGGACTGTGCAATGCCAAAGCGGCGATCAAAGAAACCGAGGCGGAGTTCGCGAAGGTTTTCGGAAGACAGTATCCGGGGCTGATCGAGGAATATCGGACGGAGGATGCGGAGTACATCCTGATCACCCTCGGAAGCATTGCCGGTCTCGCGAAAGAGACGGTCGACCGGCTGCGAAAAGAAGGACAACGGGTCGGGCTGGTGCGGATTCGCTATCTGAGACCGTTCCCGAACGAGGAGATTGCAAAGGCTGTGAGCAGTGCAAAGGCGGTCGCAGTCCTGGAGAAAGATATCTCTTTCGGCAATGAAGGCACAGTCTACACCAATGTGAATTCGGCGCTCCACAAGGCGGGGCTTTCGATCCCGTCATCGAATTATATCGGCGGACTCGGAGGCCGGAACATCTCCGGTGAGGAGATTGAGGGAATCTTCGGGGAATTGAAAGAGCATCGAGCGAAGATAACATTCCTGGGGATCGGAGGTGACGGAAAATGAGCCTGAACGCCAAAACACTGCGGGAAGACGAATTCTTCTACGGACACAAGGCGTGTGCGGGATGCGGCGGCAGCCTCGCTGTCAGGATCGCGTTGAAGGTCCTCGGTGAGCGAGCCATTGCGGTGCTTCCGGCAGGCTGTATGTCGGCTGTCGGATTTAATTTTCCACAGCTGTGCTTCGGAAACAACGCCATCATTTCGACCTTCGCCGGTACGGCTTCCATGCTGACGGGAATCGAGGCGGGCCTGCGGGCGCAGGGAATCACCGATTTTCAAGCCGTTGGGTTTGCCGGGGACGGCGGAACGGCGGACATCGGTCTGCAGGCACTGTCCGGCGCAATCGACCGCAACGATGACATCCTGTACATCTGTTACGACAATGAAGCGTACATGAACACAGGTGTCCAGAAGAGTTCCCTGACACCGTTCGGTGCGAAGACGACGACGACACCGGCGGGGAAGAACATACACGGAAACCTCAGACAGAAGAAAAATATGTTTGAGATTGTGGCGGCACACGGAATTCCATACGCTGCGACCGCAAGCATCGGCTATCTTGACGACTTCATCCGCAAGGTTGAGAAGGCTTCGAAGATCAAAGGCACCAAATACATCCACATCATAGCACCCTGCCCGACAGGATGGGGGATCGCCACGGATGAGACGGTGGAAATCGCGAAGGAAGTTGTGGACAGCGGGCTGTGGTACCTGGCGGAGTATGAGAACGGAGAGTTCACATTGAACCGCCGGCCGAAGGCATTTTCCGATGTCGGAGCATATCTGCGCAAGCAGGGACGATTCTCCCATCTGACGGAAGATGACATTCATTTCATTGAACAATCCCGCGATGCAAAGTGGGAATTTATAGACAAAACCTTCAAACTATAATAAAATCGGAGGATAGAAAAATGAGCAGAGATGTTAATAACAAGTACTGGGACGAGGAGCTGGAGACACTTCCCAGGGAGGAACTGGAAAAGAGACAGCTGGCAGATCTGAAGGAGATTGTACAGTTTGCCTACGACAATGCCCCGTATTACAAGAGATCGTTTGATGAAGCGGGAGTGAAGCCCTCGGATATCAAGACGCTGGCGGACATTCAGAAGTTTCCGTTTATCGACAAAAAGACGCAGCGTGATACACAGGGCGTGGGGTCCTTCCTCGGTGAGCTTTGCGCCGTGCCCGAGGAGGATGTAATCTTCATCTCGACGTCGTCGGGATCCACCGGTGTTCCGACCATGAGCCCGTTCACGAAGAAGGACTTTGATGAGTTCCAGGAGACGGAGAGCCGTTGGTTCTGGCAGGTGGGAATGAGACCGAACGACCGTTATGTACACGCCCTCAACTTCTCCTTGTATGTCGGCGGCCCGGATGTAATCGGCGCGCAAAATCTCGGCGCACTCTGCATCTGGGGCGGTACGCTTCCCAGCGAACGACTGCTTTTCGTGTTGAAGACTTATCAGCCTACGGTCATCTGGACGAGCCCGTCCTACGCTTGGCAGCTCGGAGAGAAGGCATTGAAGAGCGGTATCGATCCGAAGAAGGATCTGAACATCAAGAAGATTATTGTAGCCGGTGAGCTCGGCGGGTCCATCGAGGCGACCAGAAAGGCCATCGAGGATCTGTGGGGAGCGGAGGTATATGATTTCTACGGACTTTCCGACATCTTCGGTGCATGCGCGGCAATGTGTGAGGCAAAGAACGGTCTCCATATCGCGGAGAACCATATTCTCGTGGAGACGGTCGACATTCACACGGGAGAAGTTCTCAAGCCCGGTGAAGTCGGTGAGCTGGTGTTCACGACGCTTCGCAAGCATGCCCGTCCGTTGATCCGCTTCCGTACCGGCGATATCGGCTGGATTGACAATACGCCTTGCTCCTGCGGCAGAACCCATGGAAGAATTCATATCAACGGAAGAAAAGACGACATGTTCATTGTGTCTGCCGTCAATGTGTTCCCGAGCGACATCGAGGCGGTCATCCGCGATCTTCCGGGCATCACCGGTGAGTATCTGATTCGTGTGTTTGAGAAGGATTTCACCTGCAAGTATGCAGTGGAGATTGAGAAAAATGCGGACAATACGAAGACGGACGATGAAGTGGCAGCGGAAGTAACGGCTGCACTCAAGGCAAGAATCGGAGTGAAGCCGCATCATGTTGTGGTTCATCCGGACGGCAGTCTGAACACGCGTTCCGAGCACAAGTCCAAGAGAATTATCGACGAGCGCAAGCTTGATTACAGCATTTAGCGGGAGGTTGTTGCGATGCCGCAGTTATCGAAACGCACGGAAACCTTTACGGATTCCGTAATTCGCAGAATGACGAGAGTCTCACTGCAATACGGTGCGGTGAATCTGTCACAGGGGTTCCCGGACTTTGACCCGCCGAAAGAGATTCTGGATCGGCTGGCGGAGGTCACGAAGGAGGATTACCATCAGTACTCCATCACCTGGGGGGCGCAGAATTTTCGCGAGGCACTTGCGGAAAAGCAGTCCCGGAGAATGGGAAGGACGATCGATCCCAACGGGGAGATCGTTGTTACCTGCGGCAGCACAGAGGCGATGATGGCTGCCATGATGACGGTCACCAATCCCGGCGATAAAGTGGTTGTTTTCTCACCGTTTTACGAAAACTACGGTGCGGATGCCGTACTCTCCGGAGCGGAGCCGATCTATGTGCCGCTGTATCCTCCGGAATTCAATTTCCGTGAAGACGAACTGGAGGCGGCATTTCGGCAGCATCCCAAAGCGCTGATCCTGTGCAATCCGTCGAATCCGTGCGGCAAGGTGTTCACCTTGGCGGAATTGCAGCTTATCGCGGATTTTGCAGAAAAGTACGACGTGTTTGTCATCACGGACGAAGTGTATGAACACATAGTGTATGAGCCGAATCAGCATGTGTATTTTGCGTCGCTTCCCGGCATGTGGGAGCGCACAATCTCGTGCTCATCACTGTCTAAGACATACTCCATAACCGGGTGGCGGCTCGGGTACATTATTGCTCCGGCCCCTATCATTGAGGTTGCGAAGAAAGTGCATGATTTCCTGACAGTCGGTGCGGCAGCGCCGCTACAGGAAGCTGCGGTCACGGGACTCCGTTTCGGCAATGATTACTATCGATGGCTGCAGGAGAAGTACACATCAAAACGTAATCTGTTCCTGAAGGGACTGGATGATCTGCGGATTCCTCACACGATCCCGCAGGGAGCGTATTATGTGCTTTTGGACATTTCCGAGTTCGGTTATGACTCCGATCTCGAATTTTGCGAGGTTCTGGCGCGGGATGTCGGTGTCGGCGCGGTGCCGGGGTCGAGCTTCTTCCGGGAGCCGGTCAACCATTTGATACGTCTTCATTTTGCGAAGAAGGACGAAACGCTTACAGAGGCGCTCAACCGTCTGGAAAGCCTTCGTCGGAAAATTCTTCCGAGATGATGAGGAAAAGAGAAGAGAGAAGAGAGAAAAAAGCGGCGGGCCCGTTCCATTCGCGGGTTCGTCGCTTTTTGCTGTCAGTCGCTAAATGCTGTTTTGCTGCGGGGGTCTTAACCTGTCGCAGTCCGGAAGAAGTCAAAGCAGCCGAATCAGATTGATTACCGCTGCGCCCACGGCGTAGCAGAGAATCGAGGCGAGCAGCAGAAGAATTTCCTTTGCGTTCGTCGGCGCCGGAGCCGAGGGAACGCGCTTCTTCTCCCATACGCGCTTGTCCACGAGCCATACGATACAAAACTGCAAAAAGGAAAGCTGCACGCCGCACACGCGGTAGCCCATCCCCGTCAGCGGAATGGTTCCGGCAAAGCAGCGTCCGAGCAGAAGTTTAAACCCCTGAATGAAGAACCAGCCGGTGACAAAACCGAGCAGCAGGTGCAACAGAAGGATTAATTTAGCAGGTAATTCACGAAAAAAAGGCATGTCCGATCTCCTTGCGAAGCGCCCCTTTGGGGGACAGATTCTTTCCAGATTGTATCGTTTTGCCCCCCAAAAAGCAAGGCTTTGTGTTGCATTTTTTATTGTTTCCGTAATGTTTTTCGCGATTTTTTGCAGGAGATTGACATTTTCCGCTGAGATGGCTTATAATACTATGGACTGTGCGGATTCACAGCGGAATCCGCGGCAAGGAGGATGGCATGGACGAATTGAAAGAGCTTGCGGCAAGAATCCGGGAACTCCGGGAAGTCTGCGGATATACGCAGGAGGAGCTTGCAAAAGAGTTGCACATCGATGTCGACACCTATCGGGGATATGAGGAGAGCGCGGCGGACATTCCGATTAGCGTGATTTACTCCATCTCCAAGAAATTCAATGTCGATTTTTCGGAGATTATGACGGGCGTCAGCGGAAAGCTGCGGACATATCAGGTCGTGCGCGCGGGACAGGGCCAGCTTGCGGACCGGTATCCGGGGTATACGTTCCAGAATCTCGCGTACCATTTTACGAAGAAGATCATGCAGCCGTTCCTCGTGACCATCGATCCGTCGGACAAGCCGGCGGCGTTGGTGCAGCATGACGGCGAGGAGTTCAACCTCGTTCTGAAGGGAAGCCTCATCGTGGTGTTCGGTGACCAGGAGATCGTCTTAAACGAGGGCGACAGCATCTACTTTAACCCGACCTATCCTCACGGACAGCGGTGCAACGGCGATGTGCCGGCGACCTTCCTCACGATGATTGCGGAGTAACGCGCGGGCGATTGCGATACGCTGCGAAGAGCGCGAATGAAACTATAAATAACAAGGACGAATAGCATGTTAGAGCGGTATCTCCCTCGCATCGAGTTTGACTCGTACGAGGATTTCAAGAAGAATTATACGGTAAATGCACCCGAGTATTTCAATTTCGGCTGGGACATTGTGGACGGCTGGGCAGTGGAGAAGCCGGACCTTCGGGCCCTTCTGTGGTGCGACGATTTCGGTAGCGAGAAGACCTTCACCTTCAGGGACATGAGCCTTCTCTCCAACAAGGCGGCGAACTATTTCAAGTCCCTCGGCTTAAAGCGCGGCGATGTCGTGATGCTGATTCTGCGCAGACGCTGGGAGTACTGGGTTTGCGCGACGGCGCTTATCAAACTCGGAATCATCATTATCCCGGGCACGCTGCAGCTCACGAAGAAGGACATCGTGTACCGCGCCAACGCCGCGGATGTGAAGATGTTCGTGTGCGTCGACGACGAGTATGTCATGTCCCAGATGGAGCTCGCGAAGCCGGAGATGCCGGGCGTGAAGTATATGGCCGTTGTGGACAATGTGGAGCGCGAGGGCTGGATCAACTTTAACGCCGAGATGGAGAAGTGCTCCGACGTGCTGGCAAAGCCCGAGGGCGACGACCGCACGAAGGGCACCGACATCATGCAGATTTATTTTACATCGGGAACCACGGGCATGCCCAAGATGGTAACGCACAACTATCACCATCCGTTAGGGCATATCGTGACCGCCAAATACTGGCAGCAGGTGCAGGAGGGCAAGCTTCACATGAGCGTGTCCGACTCCGGTTGGGCGAAGTTCGGCTGGGGCAAGATCTACGGACAGTGGATCTGCGGCGCCACGATTTTTGCGTACGACATGATCAAGTTCAAGCCCGCGAAGCTTCTTGAGATGATGGCAAAATACAAGCTGACGACATTCTGCGCACCGCCGACGATGTACCGCTTCATGCTTCAGGAGGATGTGGCGAGCTACGACCTTTCGAGCATACAGAATTTTGCGACGGCCGGCGAGCCGTTAAATGCGGATGTCTTCGACCGCTGGCTTGCGCTCACGGGCGGCAAGATTCACACCGGCTTCGGCCAGACCGAGGGCACGGTTCTCTTCGCCGACTATCCGTGGTTTGAGCCGATTCCGGGCGCCATGGGCAAGCCGTCGCCGATCTACGATATCAAGCTGATGATGGACGGCAAAGAGGTGGAGCCCGGCGCAGAGGGTGAGATTACCATCTGCGACGTCATCGAGCACCATCCCATCGGACTGTTCATCGGCTATTACAAGAACAAGGAACAGACCGACGAGGCATTTGCCGGCGGAAATTATAACTTAAAGGATGTTGCTTGGCGCGACAACGACGGCTACTGCCGTTTTGTAGGACGCCACGACGATGTCATCAAATGCTCCGGCTACCGCATCGGACCCTTCGAGGTCGAGAGCGCTCTCGTCGCGCATCCGGCGGTTGTGGAGTGCGCAATCACCGCAGCGCCCGACCCGATCCGCGGCCAGGTGGTCAAGGCCACCGTCGTGCTCGCTAAGGGCTACACGCCTTCCGATGAGCTTGTGAAGGAGCTTCAGAACCATGTGAAGAAGATGACTGCGCCTTATAAGTACCCGCGTATCGTGGAGTTCGTCGACGAGCTTCCGAAGACCCTGGGCGGCAAGATTAAGCGCGCGCAGATTCGCCGCGAGGACGAGCTGAAGAGCGCAAACGCGCAGCAGTAGGTTGTGGGCCCGGCAGTACGGGGCAGAATGTAGCAGCAACGAAAACGGGACGCTCCCGACGATGTCGCCGGGGGCGTTTTTCAAAGGGGGAAGCCACAGTATGGGAGCAATTTACGAATACACCGACACCGTTCGGTACAGCAAAGTCGACGGAGAACTTAAGCTCACGATTGCGGCGCTGGTCGATTATTTTCAGGATGCCGCCATTGAGCAGAGCGAAGCGCTCGGCGTCGGGACGAAGGCCATCAACGCGCGGAATCTCGCATGGTTTTTGACATCGTGGGACATTCGTATCCGCCGTATGCCGGAGCTCAACGAAAAAATCGTCATCGGCACATATCCCTATTATTTCCGGGGAATGATCGGAAAGCGTGCCGTGTATATGAAGACCGCGGCAGGGGAAACGCTTGCGGAGGGAGATGCCCAGTGGGCGCTGATGAACACCGCGGAGATGCGGATGGCGCGGATTCCCGAGGATCTCCTTGCTGCGTACGAAATCGGCGACGGGCCGTTGTTTGAGTCCCGCAACCGGAGAGTTCTTACGCCGGACGGCGCCGGGAAAGAATATGACGATGTTCCGGTGCAGGAGTACATGCTCGACAACAACGGACATATCAACAACGGGCAATTTGTCCGTCTGGGAATGAGCTATATGCCTGCGGACCGCGGTTTTACATGGCTTCGGGTGGAATACAAAAAACAGGCCCGCCTCGGCGATGTTCTTCGCCCCGTCCGGTTCTCCGATGACGACCGCGATGTGGTTGTCCTGAAGAACGGGGACGACGGCGCATGTCTCATTGAACTCTGCCGTGCCGGAGCGGCAGAACTTTCGCGTTGAAATCAACAGATAACTGCCTGAGAAAGGAAATTTTACATGGATTGCGAAGCGGTTGCATCGGTTGCGGTGCAGCCGCTTTTTTCTTGCAATCCTTCCCGTCGTGCGGTACAATAACAGAAAGGACATTTCACCGGTTCCAATAGGGGAAGCGGCGGGGTGTCGGGAAGAGGAGAAAGGTATGGGTAAGGGTGTGGTTCGGTTTTATGATCCGGACGGAGAGAACGGATATCTGAGCAACTGGTATCGCGCTGATTTTCGGTATGCGGGTCGGACCTATCATTCGGTTGAACAGTATATGATGCTGCAGAAGGCGCTCACTTTCGGCGATGCGGAGATTGCGGAGCAGATTGAGGCGTCGGAGGATTTGCGTGAGATTAAGAGGCTCGGCCATATTGTGGCGCATTTTAACGAGTCGCTCTGGAAGGCGATTCGCGTGCAGATACTGCGCCGCGGAATCCGCGCCAAATTTCAGCAGAACCCGAAGCTTTTGTGCGATTTGCTTGACACCGGTAACACGCTTTTGGCTGAGTGCGCACCCAGGGATCTGGTATGGGGAATCGGAATCGATATCGAGGATTCCAGAAGCAGCGACCCGAAGGAGTGGAAAGGCCGTAATCTTCTGGGCCGCACGCTGATGCGGGTGCGTGAGGATTTGCGTGCATGGTGCGCGGTTGCCGGCAATGCCGTCACGGTGTATGAGGAGGCAATGGATTTGCGGTCACCCCGTCCCGTGAAGCCTTCGAGACGAAGCGACAGCAGTGAGGCGGAGCGGATTCGACTCTCGCTGATGCAGTCGTTCGGGGATATCCCGGCATCGGAGACATCTTCCGCGGGAGAGCCGGAAGCGGCTGAGCTTCGCGCGGCGGCGGAAGGCCTGCCTGCAGGACCGGGCGCGGGTATGCCCGGGACAGCGGCGGAGGAGCGCGGCGGCGAGTCCTCGGTTTGGAATATGAGAATCAGTGAAGCGGTGATGCTTCCGTATGTGTCGGAGATTGTCTCCACATGGATGGAGGAAGTGCTCTTCAACCTGCGAAGAAGCCGCTCCTATGAGGATCTCGGAGTTTCGAATTATACATTTGAGGAGCTTGAGTGGATGCTTCGCAGCGGACAGAGCGCGGGGCTTCCGAAGGCAGGCTTCTTTGAGATGAAACAGGATATTTTCGATTTGATGCGGTATCAGGGCGGTCTGCGCAATCCGGCCGGGCTTCTGGCACAGGTTGACCGGCAGGAGCCCGAAGAGGCTTACGAGGAGCCTGCGGAGGAGGAAGAAACCACCGACACCGGCGCAGAGGAGCACATCTCGGTAGCGTTCCGGCCGCATGAGGCGGAGACCACAATCGCCGTGAACGATCCGGGAATCACCTCTCCTCCGGAAACCTATTTATCGTATCTTCCGGATGTTGTGACCGGCGAGCAGATTTCGACAGGCAGCCTCGAGGAGGCGAAGACCAGCATAGGTTCGACCGCGGTGGACAGCCGTCCGGCATCCGATTTGTGGGCGGATATGAGGCAACTCGCAGCGGAGACTGCGGACGGAGCTCCCGCACAGGAGATGTCGGAAACGCCTGCGCAGGATGCGCAGAGCGTGAAGAGCGAAGAGACTGCCGCGGCGGAGAAGCCGAATACGGAAAATGTCACCGCCGGGGAGACCGCTCCTGCACAGGAGAAACCTGCCGAAGAGACTGCCGCAGCGGAGACCGCAAAGCCCGAGCCCGCAGGGGCGCCGGCTGAGAGCGCGGCGGCAAAGCCCGAAGAGAAGACCAAGCCCGCTCCGGTGAAGACCGGCGAGGCGTCGAAGGAAGCTTCACAGAAGAAGGATACGCCGCAGGTGAAGGAGCCGGCAGCGGAGAATGCTGCCGCGAAGGAACCGGCGCCTGCGACGAAGAAGACCGAGCCCGGACGGAAAGATTCCTCCGCCAAATCAGCCGCGGAACTGTCCGCGCTTCGAAGAAAAGCTGCGGCGGCAGACCTCTTTGATGACGACGAGGATGAGACGGCGGAGACAGCCGAAGTGACAACCGCTGCGGAAGCGGCGAAGGAGACGCCGGCGCCCGCGAAAGCCGATACGGAGGCGAAGACTGCGCCGCAGAAGAAGGCCGCGGAGGTGAAGGAAGCGACCGACAGGAAGACCGCAGAGGCGAAGAAGACGCCGGAGAAGGCGGCGGAGCCGAAGGAGACCGTGAAAGCGCCGGAGGAGAAGCCTGCAGCGGAGCCGGAGAAGCAGGAGCAGCCGGCAGCGGCGGAGGCTGTCCGCAAAGAGGCCAAGAGACCTCCGGTGACCTCGGACACCACCTACCGGAGCGAAGTCCGGAGCGAGATCGTCATCAAGCACGGCAGCATCGAGAAGATGGCGTGCGATGCGATTGTCAATGCGACGAACAATACCCTGCTCGGCGGACCGGGCATCGACAACACCATTTTGCGGGCGGGCGGCCCCGAGCTTCTTCGGGAGTGTGCCGCGCTTCGCGGATGCGATGTCGGAAGAGCGAAGATTTCGCGCGGATACCGGCTCAGGGCGGCGTTTGTCATTCACACCGTGGGACCGAAGTACTCGGGCGATGAATCCGACCCCGTTTACCTCACGATGTGCTACGAGAACTGTCTCAATCTGGCGATGAAATACGATCTGCACACGATTGCATTTCCGCCGATTTCCACCGGATATTTCGGATATCCGCTCCGCGAGGCGGCAATGATTGCCGGAAGGACGGTGCAGAGCTGGATGCGGCGCCATCCGGAGTACGGAGTGAAGGTGTATTTTGTGAGTGCGGACGAGCGTACCTTTGCGATGTACCGCGAGATTTTAAGCGGCAGGAAATAATGTGACTACCGGCGCAGGGGCGCCGTTACGGAAAGGGATACAAAGATGAAAATCGGTTTTTTGGGAATGGGCAACATGGCGCAGGCGCTTGCCGAAGGCTGGGTGAAGAAGGGCCTGGTTGAGGCGACGAACCTCGTTGCGTATGCTCCGAATCAGGAGAAGCTGGCAGCCAATGCAGCCCGCATCGGGTTCATCCCGATGGCCAGCGCGAAGGCGTGCGTGCAGGCGGTTGACACCGTGATTATCGGCTGCAAGCCCTATCAGATCAGGGAGGTTCTGACCGACCTCGGCGAGGAGATTCTCGACAAGTCTGTATGGTCCATCGCCGCCGGCTGGACGGTCGCTGCGTTCAATGTCACATGGAAGGAGCTCGGCGTCAACACCGATCCGAAGCTCGGCAGAAGCGTTCGCGGCGTTCTTTCCATCATGCCAAACACACCGGCGATGGTGGGCGAAGGCGTGTTCCTCTTCGAGAAGAAGTGCACGCTTCCGGCAGAGGAGCTTGCGGAGGCAAAACGGTTGTTTGAGGGCCTCGGTATCGTTGAGACGATTCCGACGGAACTCATGGATGTCGCCGGGTATATCAGCGGGTGCGGACCGGCATTTGTCGATCTGTTCATGGAAGCTTACGCAGACGCTGCCGTCAAATACGGTGTTCCGCGGGCGACGGCGTACAAGCTCATCGCGCAGACACTGCTCGGTAGCGCGAAGCTGCAGATGGAGACGGGCAAGCATCCGGGCGAGCTGAAGGACGCAGTGTGTTCGCCGAACGGCACGACAATCTGCGGCGTTGCGGCCCTTGAGAAGGCGGGCTTCCGTTCCGCATGCATCGAGTCCATCGACGCAATCGTGAACAAAAAGAAGAACGGCTGAGGCCGGGGCTTTGCGGCGTGCCGGTTCTGTAAGACGGAGGGGGAAAATGAAAACCATAGATGTATTTGCTTGCTATTACGAGGCTTCGGCCTCGGTCAACGGGCGTGACCGCCATGCGGCAGCGGTGAAGCTGACGGCGACTTCGGACGCGGGGGAGATTACTTATGAGTACAGCGTGAGTTTCTTCCCGCATGACGATCCGGAGGATTTTGCAATCAGTTACGACGCATATGAGAGCGAGACCGTGTTCCGGGGCAAAGGCCGCCGCACGAAGAAGCGCGATGCGGAGTATCTGGAGACGGAGACGCTCCGCGCGCATGCGGACGCTCTTGCGGCGAAGTTCGACGGAACAATCAATTGGGAAAAACCGCTTATAGAAGCGAGATTGGGTTGAGAAAAGGAGAAGTTATCACATGAACGAAAATTACGGTAAATTATCGGCATCCGAGATTCGCGACCACAGTACCGGACTCGGAAGAATGCGTACCCTGCTCGGGTATTACATGGTGCTGCAGGGAATTACTGTTCTTGTTTTGTTTCTGACGGTGTTGGCGCTTTACGAGGAGGAGTTTGCGGTTAAAGTGCTCACATTTATTATAGAGCACAACACCGTTACCATGATTCTCACGGTGTTTTCCGCCGGGATTGCAATCCTGTACTATGCGGAGATGCTGAGTCTTCACCGGTTTGAGACCGGACTTCTTGCGGCGGGAGCCCTCGGGCTGGTTTCGTTTTTGTACGGGAATGCAGGCACTACGCTGACGGAGTTCTTCAGCATCTCGGGAATCCTCTCGAAGGACTATTATTCAACAATCGTGACGCATAGCTTTATTGTTATGATTATAGGCTATGTCTTCCGGAGAACCTATTGCATGACTATGGCTCGGCGCACGGATGCGTTCTCTTCGGAGACATCCTGGAAGTGGGGCCGGCTGTGGGATCTGACCCGCAAGGTTTATCTCGGGGCAGCTATTGCGATTGTGCTGTTGCGTGCAATCATAGAGCATCTCTCCAAGTCGGACGAGTCCGATTATTATTTCGCATCGAGAGAGAATTACACGACTGCGATTGCAATCGCAATCGGAACCGCCGCGCTCTGTGCAGTTGTGAATATGGTGCTTCAGTATCGCGAGCGGGAGTGCCTTAAGTCGACCATCGACAGCGTGTACATCGCCGGAAGCGCGCCGAACTCCGATGAGCAGCTCTACGGGACCGGGATGTAGGCGACATTGCGGATGCGCGGGCATTTTCCGAAAGCAACGCAAATTCTGCGGAAAATAATGCTTGACAACCGATAGGGAGTGTGGTACTATTGCTCTGCTGTCCGGAGATTGCCATGTGCAAATCGTCCGGAGGACATGAAGCAGAGTATCCGCTCTCGCCTCAAGCAATCGTGCGAAGAGGTCAATACAGAAATCATACCGGTGTTTGTACGGAATCGGTTTTTTCTAAGAGTGGATACTTACAATATCCACTCTTTTTTGTGCCGCGAATCGAGAGCGGCGCAGAAGAGCACCACACAAGGAGGTGTGAGCTATTAGCGAATATTTGATCAATGAGCAGATCCGCGCGAAGGAAGTACGCGCACTCGGTGAGAACGGAGAGACCCTCGGAATCATGCCGCTTGCGGAGGCCCTGAAGATTGCACACGATGCCAATCTCGACCTGGTTCTGATAGCTCCTACCGCCAAGCCGCCGGTATGTAAGACGGTGGATTACAGCAAGTTCCGCTACGAAGCAATGCGGAAGGCCAAAGAGAATCGCAAGAAGCAGAAGACGACCGAGCTCAAGGAAGTTCAGCTTTCCGCGACAATCGCAGAGAACGATATGAATACCAAGGCGGAAAATGCTCGCAAATTTCTCGCTAAGGGCAACAAGGTAAAGGTAGCGCTCCGCTTCCGCGGACGCGAGATGGCGCACCAGCAGACGGGAATGGACATCGTGATGGCATTTTGCGAGAAGCTCGCAGATGTCGCAGTGATTGACAAGCCCGCCAAGATGGAGGGCCGCAGCCTTATCGTCATCTTGTCGGAGAAAAAAGCCAAGTAAGACCTTGCAGCTGCACTTGTGCGGCGGCGCAACAAAATATGATTCAGGAGGACATAATACCATGCCGAAGATGAAGACCAGCAGCTCTGCTGCAAAACGTTTTTCCAAGACGGGAACCGGTAAACTGAAGAGAATGAAAGCCGGAAAGCAGCACATTCTCACCAAGAAGACCACGAAGCTTAAGAGAAACCTTCGCAAAGCTACGATTACGAGCTCTGTAAGCGAAGGAAACATGAAGAAAATCTTACCGTATCTGTAAGAGACCTGTCGAAGGAGGACGAATACAATGGCTAGAATTAAGGGCGGCTTGAACGCCAAGAAGAAACACAACAGAGTCCTGAAGTTGGCAAAGGGCTACAGAGGGGCAAGATCCAAGCAGTACCGTATTGCAAAGCAGTCCGTAATGCGCGCACTCGCGTCCGCATTTGCCGGCCGCAAGGAGAAGAAGAGACAGATGCGTCAGCTCTGGATCGCTCGTATCAGCGCAGGCTGCAAGATGAACGGTATTTCCTACAGCAAGTTCATGTACGGACTTAAGGTTGCCGGCATCGATATCAACCGCAAGATGCTTTCCGAGATGGCAATCAGCGATGCAGCAGGTTTCACCACGCTCTGCGATACCGCTAAGAGCAAGTTGGCTTAATCGAAACGGCATACATTCAGAGGACTTCAGGCGCTCGTCCCCGAGAGGGAGCGGGCGCTTTTTGCGTTTGCGGAGCGGTCTTTGCGCAAAGCGGAAATTTCGTGACAAACGCCGGCCGTTGTGGTACAATTACTCTGTATATCGTGGGGAAGTGCAAGTTCGGAGGAACAGAGGCTGTGGCACAGAAGAAAAAGAGAAGAAAACAGAAGAAAAAAAGCGGCGGATTCGGTGCGTTTTTGCTGAAGACAATCCTGTTTGTCGCGGTGGCGGCAGCCGTGTTCTGGCTGGTGACCAAAGGGCTTGACCGTCTCGATTCGGGCAAAAACGGAACGGTTACGCCGGGGGCTTCGACCGTGACGCCGGGCGGCAAGAATCCGGGAGGAGATCCCGCGACGCCGGGCGAGGGAACGAAGGCTCCCACGAAGAAGCCGGAGAAGACGTCTACCGAGGCGCCGAAGAAACCTACCGCAACGCCGACGCCGGAGGCGACGGAGACACCGACACCTACCGAAGCTCCGAAAGATTTGACGACCGCACAGGCCGTGGAGAAGCTGAAGAGTCTGTCGGCGGCGAAGCTGAAGCTTCCCTCGGACCCGTCGAAATACACCTACGAGCCGGATGACTGGACCTCGAATATCGAGGGCAAAGAGTGCATTTGCGTAAATGTTTTGGGCGCGGACGGACTCCGCGTGGCTGTTTACTATGTTGCCGTTGACGGAAGCAGGATTTTCCGTGAGGCGGAGGACAATGTGTTTGAAACCGTCGCACCGTAAGCGCGGGGGCTCTGCAGGGAGAGGTTAATGTTGCAAAACCGCAGGAGGAGCGGAAGATGCGCCGGCTGCGGGGACAGGAGGGGACGTGAAGGAGAAGATTGCCGGGATTGCCCGGGGCGTAATTGAATACGAACTGCCGCGCATCCGCCTGAGCAAGGAACGCATCGTCGCCTCTGTGGAGATCGGCAAGCGCCTGAGCGGGCGCGTGATTATAAGCAACGACGCGGACAAGTCGATGAAGGGCATTGTCTGCTCGGACAACCGCGTCCTCGAGCCGGTGACGGCGCAATTTGTCGGCGTCTCCAACACCGTGGAGTATATCATTCACGCCGAGTCGATTGAAAATCTGACGCAGATTACCGGAGCGCTCACTTTCATCACGGACTGCGGTGAGGTGGAGCTTCCGTACCGCGTTGAGGTGACCGCACCGACGCTGCTGCACGGCACGCAGACGATTGCATCGCCCGAGCAGTTTGCACTTCTCGCACGCGAGGAGAGCAAGGGAGCGCTCAAGCTGTATTCGGATTCCTCGTTCCGGTCGTTCCTCGCATTTCACGAGCCGGCCAGTTTGTTTTTGTATGATTTCCTCAAACAGAGCGTCTCGGAAGAGCGCGCGATGGAGGAGTTTTTGGTTGCGACCGGACGGAAGATGCCGGTTTCCATTTCTGCCGCCGCAACCCGGATTTCGTATGAGGATGTGCGCGACAGCGCATTTTCCGACCGGCTGACGCTTCGGATGGACAATCCGGGCTATGTGAATCTTCAGGTGTCCTCCGACTCCGAGTTTTTGCTCGTGGAGCACGGCGTCGTCACATCGGAACAGTTCGCAGGCGGCGCTTACGATATCCGCTATGTCGTCATTCCGGAGAAGATGTCGCGCGGCAACAACTATGCGACATTGACGGTGGAGGCGCAAAATCAGACCATCACCATTCCGGTCTTCTGCCGCAAGACGCAGGAGCGCACGGCGGAGCAGGTGAGAGCTTCGGCGGTCGCGCATCTGACCGTGGATTTGATGCACAATATCCTCGCCTACCGGATGAACCAGATTCCGGTCGGACGCTATGTCTCCGAGGCGGAGAGCATTCTCGACAGGCTCCGTGAGACCGGCGGAAACCTTTCGATCGAGGCCCGCCTGTACCGGATTCATCTCGACCGGCTGAGCGGGCGGGAGAGCCCTGCGAATGCAAAGCTTCGCGAGATCAACGAGTCGGAGATCACCGCTGCGTCGGCGGATGCGAAGGCGGCCTATGTATATCTGCGCGCGGAGCGTTCCTCCGCCGACCGCGTATCCGCTCTCGAAAAATTATACGGCATCTGCAACGATGCGCCGAAGAAAGTGATTCCGGCGCTTCTTCTGATGCAGCTCGACGACCGTTACGGCCGCAACGGCAAGCTTCGCCTGGACGAGCTTCGCGGCATCTATGACAACGACAATCCTTCCCCGCTTCTGTTCCTTGAGGCGGCCCGCACAATCAATGAGGAGCCGCAGCTTTTGCACGAGATCGGGGAGTTTGAACTGCAGACCGTGGCATTTGCCGTGCGACATCAGTTCCTCCGCAAGGAGGCGGCGGTACAGTTCTCGACCCTCGCGGAGGGAGTGCGCGATTTCCGTCCGATTTACCTCACGGTTCTCGCGGGAATCTACGACCGATTCCAGCTGAAGGAGACGCTGTCCGCCATGTGCGCGATGCTGATTCGCGGAAAATGCCGCGACCCGAAGTACGCAATCTGGTTCGAGCGCGGCGTCGAGGCCGAGGTCCGCGTGGCGGAGCTCTACGAGTATTACATCTACACCGGGCGCTCGGATGTCGAGGAGACGCTCGACGATAATGTATTCACCTATTTTACATACAACAGCAAGCTCAACGACCGCAAGCTGTCCTTCCTGTATGCCAACATCGTGCGGCACAAGGAGAGCAAGCCCGCCATCTACGAGAGCTTCCTTCCGAAGATTCGCGAGTATACGATGGATCGTCTCAAGGAAAATCGGAACGACGACTATCTTGCGATTCTCTACAACGACTGCCTCGCCTCGGAGGGCGACGCGCGCGAGGCCGTGATGAAGCGGCTTGAGAAGGTGGCATTCCGCGTGGAGATCGAATGTACGGCGCCGAATATTCACTATGTGTGCATCGCGCATCCGGAGCTTGCGGACGAGACCGTGATTGCCCTCACGAACGGACATGCGCAGGCGGATATTTATACGGGAAGCGCGGTTATCGCATTTATGGACGCGAACAAGAACCGCTTCCTGAGCGGAATCCCGTACAAGATGCGCCGCCTGATGTACTGCGAGCAAATCTTCCCGGAGGTGTATGAACGCTACCCGGACAACACGATGATTTTGCTTCATCTCGCAGCGAAGGTGCAGGAGGAGCAGCGGTTCGACACGAGCTCCGTGGAGCTTCGCAAGAAGGCCTGCCGCGTGCTCACGCTCCGCGACGGATTCCGCGAGGAGCTGCTGCGGACGCTGGTGCTTTACTACTATGACAATTTCCGTGACGAGCAGCTCGAGGAACTGCTCGGACGGCTTAATTTTGCGGCGGTTCCGTCGCCGCAGCGGGGCCGCATGATCGGGCTGCTGATTTTGCGCGGCCAGACGGAGCAGGTGCTTACACTGATTACGCGCTACGGCTACGAGGATGTGGATCCGCGCCTTCTCGAGCGCTTTGCGCAGTCGCTCCCGAAGGAGACGACCGCGACGCCGACGCCGATTCTCACGGATCTCATGTACGATTTGTTCCGGCGCGGCCGACGGAGCGACCGGATTCTCGACTACCTGATTGCGCATCTTCAGGCGAAGACGCAGGTGCTCTATCATGTGTGGCAGGAGACGGAGGCTGCAGGTCGCAAATCGGACAGCCTTACAGAGCGGCTTCTTGCACAGATTCTGTTCACGGAGTCGTACCTTCCGTACGGCGATGCACTGATTCGCGCCTACGACCGACCGGGCAACGACCGGACGCTTCTTCGCGCCTACATCACATACATGGCCTACAAGTACCTGACGGCGGATGTGCCGATGGGAGAGACAACCGTTGCAATCATCCGGCGCACCGCGTACCGCGAGGACAACGATGTGTGCGTTCTGGCGCTCTTGAAGCAGTACGCGCTGCAGGAGACGATGACGAAGGACGAGCAGGATTTTGCGGAGTACTGGCTCATTCGCATGGAGGCGAAGGGCAAGGTGCTTCCGGCATTTCTGCAGTTTGCGAAGTCCTTCACGCTTCCGGAGAGCCTCGAAGACAAATTCTTAATTGAGTACAGGACGAACCCGAAGCACCATGTGACGCTCGATTACTCCTACCGCGGCGGCGGAAAACGCGTCCGCAGGGAGTTCCCGATGCGCGACATCTGCTACGGAATCTTCGTCAAGGAACTGATTCTCTTCTCGGGTGAGACCGTGGACTATGTCATCAGCGACGAGTCCGACCGCGAGGGGGAGGAGACGGTGATCAGCGAGCGGGCCGAGCTGCACGGCGGAGACAAGCCGATCGGCAACCGAGGCAGCCGTTTTGCGCAGATCAACGAGATTATCAAGGCGCAGCAGGAGCGCAACGCCGACCGTGCGATGGACCTGCTGAACCGCTACATCAAGAACGAATTCGCGATTTCCCAGCTGTTCCATACGGCGGAGGAGTCGCGTTCGGAAAGCAACCATTAAAAAAGGGGGAAAAAAGATGGCTGACAACAACTTTTTCAACAACGGAAATCCGGCGGACGGCGGGTATCGAAACACCGCGGATGCGGATGCACAACAGAAGCAAAATGAGACGGTTATGAACGCCGTTGCGGCGACTTCCGCGATGCAGCACGGCTTCGGCTTAGGTTCGGGGATGGCAGCGCTCGGGGCTCCGGCGGCGCCTGCGGAGGAGGGTCGGGACGCGACCATGCGCTTCAACATCACGATCGGGCTGATGCTTTTGTACGGCTTCGTGGTCAACGCAATTCTCTGCTTCGTGTTCACGGATGCTGTGATGGCGGTTCCGGCTCCGGTCGCTGTGATCGGGTATTTTGTTTTGGCATTTGTCGGAATGGCAATCTGCCACAAGACCGAAAATCCCGTGGTCGGTTTCATCGGTTACAATTTCATCGTGATACCGATGGGAATCCTGCTTACACCGATGCTTACCTATGTCCGGTTTGAAACGATACGGTATGCTTTTTGTGTTATGGGCGTCATCACGGTGCTTGTAATCGGCGCAGCCTACCTGTATCCGCAGTTCTTCCTCTCCATCGGGAAAATGCTCCTGTCGTGTCTGGTCATCGGCCTTATCGCGGAGCTTGTCCTGTGGTGCTTCGGCCTGACCTCGGGCGTCCTGGATTTCGCCTTCGTCGGTATATTCAGCGCCTACATCGGATATGACTGGGCAATCGCCCAGCAGCAACCGAAGACGACGCCGAGCGCGATTCGCTGCGCTTATATGATGTATGTAGACCTGATTAATCTGCTGATTCGTCTGATTCGGATTCTTGCCAAAAACCGCGATTGACGGCAGCGGGGAACGAATGAGACAGACCGTCTCCCGAATGTACGGTGCCCCCGGATCGGGGCTGCCGGCACACGGAAAATGAGACGCGAAGAAAGGTTTGACTATGGACCCTAAGGGAATCATCATCGGCTACGATCTCGGCGTGGAAATGACGCAGATCGCGGTCGGCCGGCTCACGGAGGAGCCGGACAGCATCAGCATCACGAGCAGTGGGAACACCGTGATTCCCACGGTTCTTTGCGTGCGCGGAGATTCCATGGACTGGCTCTTCGGCGAGGAGGCGGTACGGTTTACCAACCGCGGCAACGGAAGATTTGTCGACGACCTCTTCAACAAGGTGATACGCGGAGAGAGCGAGATTATCTACGAGGTGGAATACACCGCGCAGGAGCTCCTCGCCCGGTTTGTGCGGAAGACATTTTCCGCGGTGCGGCAGAAATATGTCAATGAGTCAATCGAGAAGGTCGTCGTGACGATGCGCACGCTTTATCCGCAGGTGACCGAGGCGGTTTTGCAGGCGATTGAGGAGACCGGCATCCGGCGCGAAGTGATTGAGTTTCAGCCGTATGTTATGAGCTTTATGTACTATGCCGCTTGCCAGCGCAAGGAGTACTGGGTCAACGATGTCAGCCTCTTTGATTACAATGAGAACGGTCTGTTTTACTATCAGATGTCCACGAGCCGGAAGGGCTCGCCGACGACCGTGACGACCTACACGGCGGACCTCAGCGACCTGATGGACGCATCGATGCTTGAAAATCTGCAGGAGAGCCGCATGCAGTACAGCTTCCGGCTGGTTCGCGACAAGGTTATCCAGCGGCAGATTATTTCGACAATCTATGTGACCGGCAAGGGCTTTGAAGGAACCTGGCCGGACGAGATTCTGAAATCCATGACCGCGGGACGCCATGTCTTCAAGGGCACGAACCTCTACGCGAAGGGCGCGGTCTACTGCGGAATGTACCGCGAGGATGAGCGTTTTGCGGATTACCTCTTTCTATCCGAGGATATGGTTCGCTCGACAATCTCCATCCGCATGTTCAAGGACAACCGTGTTGCGGATTATCCGCTGATTCGCGCGGGCGAGCGCTGGAAGACCGCGAAGGCGACTACCGTCGGCATTCTGGATGACACGGATGAGGTTTATTTTACGCTGTTTAACGCGGTGCGCAAGGACACCAAATACGCCATCATGAACCTGAAAAATCTGCACCGGCGCGAGAACAAGACGACGCGCGTTTCCGTGAAGGTGACATTTCTCGATCGGGACACGGCGGTTTGCACGGTGACAGACCTCGGGTTCGGACAGTTCTTCCCGAGCAGCTACCGCGTGTGGGAGAAGATTATTACGCTGTAGGAGGAGCCCTTCGGGGCAACGACGGCTGCCTTGCGGCGGTCGGATAGGGAGCAAAGACATGGGACGATTGATCTATTGTATCGGTGACAAAGCGAAGATCCCGTTCTATTTTCAGTCGACGGGCGTGTGTGTGTACACGATGGAGGAGTTGTGCTACTACCTGTACCACAATGTCGCGACGATGGAGGAGGATCTCTCCGAGAGCCAGCTTGTGCCGTGGATCCGCATGGAACTCAACATGCCGGAGCGTGCGGACTTTTTGGCGACGCTCCTCGAGCGCAAATCGGGAATCAAGGATATGGTTGTCTCCATTTTCTGCAGCACCGACTACTACAGCCAGGAGGAGATCAATCACTTAATCGGGAAGATTGACGAGTACTATGAGCTGCTGCCGATTGAGCGAAAGAAGCGGCATGCGGCGGCGATTCTTCGGTACGGCAAAAACCATGAGGCGCTTCTCGAATACCAGACCATTTTGGACGACCGCGATTTTTCGCTGTTAAATGAGGAGGAGCAGGGCGCCGCGTATCACAACATCGCCGTGCTGATGGCGCAGAACGGCCAGTTCCGGAGTGCGGCGAAGAGCTTCCAGACGGCGTATCAGAAGAGCGGCGACCGTGAGAGCCTGTGCCAGTATTTGTATTCGCTCAAGCTCGGCGGCATGGAGGAGGAGTTCAACCGTGAATTGACGGTGTACTCTGCGGATCCGGATGTCGTGCGGCGCATTGAAAATCAGTTCTATTTTGTCGAGGAGAACCGCGAGTACTCCGCCGACTATATCAATTATCTCCATCTGATGGAGTTAAAGGACCGCGGAAGCGACGGCGAAGAGGAATTCTGGTGGTTCTTCGACGAGACCGTAAACCGCTTAAAGAGCAGTTATCGGGACCGATAGTGCGGAAACGGTTATAACCCTGCCGGGTGCGCGGCAGGTCACGGAGGAATGTTACATTGCAGTACAACAAGGTTTTATGGGATTACGGGAGCGACATCCTGACATCGCCCGGCATGCAGTTTGAAAAAACGCTGGTGCAGCACGGGGACATGAGCGTCTACGATCACTCCGTATTTGTCGCGGAGCGTTGCGTTGCCGTCGCCAGAAAATGGCCGGGCCGCGTCGATATGCGCCGCCTGGTTCGCGGTGCGCTTCTGCACGATTATTTTCTCTACGACTGGCATGAGGATGACGACAGCCATCGCCTGCACGGCTACACGCATGCGATTCGCGCGCTGCGTAATGCCAAGCGGGATTTCGGTATCGGGGAAATCGAGGAGGACATGATTCGCTGTCACATGTTTCCGCTCAATATCTCCTGCTGTCCGAGAACGACGGAAGGCCGGATTCTGTGCTTTGTCGACAAGGTATGTGCGACCTATGAGACGGCGCGCGGCTTCAAGGCTGCCTTGAAAAGGAGAGTGCTCGGCCATGGAACTGATTGAGACCAGTTTTCTGATGTTTATTGTCTTCAGTTTCCTCGGTTGGATTTGGGAGAGCGTCATCTATTCGCTGATTGACAAGCGCCGCATCGTTAATCGCGGTTTTATGTCCGGCCCCTACATTCCGATTTACGGAACCGGAGCATTAATCGACCTGTTGATTTTAGGGAACATCACCGACATGGTGCTGCTCTTTTTTGTGAGCGCAACTCTCTGCACCATGGTTGAATATGTGGCGTCCTGCGTAATGGAGAAGCTTTTTAACGCCCGATGGTGGGACTATTACGACATGTTCTGGCACTTGAACGGTCGCATCTGTATCGAAGGCTTTCTGGCGTTCGGAGGACTTTCTGTAGCCCTCGTAAAATGGATCAATCCTTTCACCGCCGATTTGATCGGCCGGCTTTCCCCGACCGCGCTGCACATTACGGCGGGCACGCTCTTCGTGATTTTCGTCACGGATTTCGTGCTGAGCGTGAAGCAGGCCGTCGATTTCGAGCAGAAGGTGCGCAAAATCGCCGAGATGCTTCTTGCGGCTAAGGATCGCATGGTTGCCGTGTATGACACCGTCGTCATCGAAACCATTTTCCGAAAGGCTGTTTCGCTTCTTACGAAGCCGCAGAAGCGAATGCTGCGCGCTTTCCCCGCGATGCGCTCCGTAAGCTACCCGGGTATCATTAAATCCATCCGGAGCGTCCTGCCGAGCAGCCGCGAGAAAGCGGACTACGAGACGGTAACCGACGCGCTTGCCCGGAGAGAGGAACAAAGGCGCCGGACGGCGGGAGACCGCTCTGCAGCTGACTCTTTGAAGCAGTCCGCAGCCGAAGCCGCCGGGGAACCTGCAAACCCGCAGGCACCTCGCGATGACGGAAACGCGAAGGAATGAACAAATGCTGAAAAAGATACAAAGAAGGCACACCGTTTTTGCGCGGTGTGCCTTTATCGTCTTGATTTGCGTCTGGCCGGTATCGTCCTTGCCTACGGCCGGTACTGCGTGTTGTAGCCGGGATTATTTTCCGGGCGAAGGGCGTTCGGATACATGGTGTCTGCGTAGATGTCGGTCTGCATGCGACGCACGAGCTGAAAGACTTCCTGATAGTCCGGAATGTCCTGAATGGTATAGCCGACGCCGGAGGGCGAACCGCCGGTGGTGTATTTGCCGCTCGCGCCGTATCGCATTGCGACATCGCCGCAGCCCGTCATACGGTCGATCATGCCGCGGTGCATGGAGACATCGGATATTTCCGCGAAGGGCTTAAACTCTATATTTTTCGAGAAGACGCCGCTGGAAAAATAAATGCCGCGGTCCGTGATGGCGTATTCGATGTTGCGCTGCCGCAGGAAGGAGAAAAGCACACCTCCCAGATACAGCCATACCGGCATCATGTGAATCAGGAAGAACACCCAGATGAACCCCTGCAGAGGTTTCGGCATGGAGAGCGAGGCTACATTCTTAAAGATGAAAAAGAACATCAGGTCAAATCCGCCCCAGATAAGCGCGATAAATAAAAGCGGATTGAAGATGCACTCCAAGATAAAGCAGGAGCGCTTCGGCTTCCCTCTCCATCGAACATATTCGTTGCCGATATAAGCGTCAAAATCAGTCATGGTAACACCTCCTTGGGAAATATACGCAAAAACAGTATAACAGGCTTTCTCCGGCGTGTCAATATGATTTACGCCACGCGCCCTCCGATTCGGCTTTCCGGGCAGCGATTTCTGAGGGTATTCCCCTTTTTGTTGAATTGTGGTATAATATGCATTACAACTCGTGAAGGGGGTAACATTATGAAGGATACGGAAAAGACCACTCTGAAAAGCATCGGAAAGATAGCTTTGTTCGTGATTATTTTGGCTGTGATTTTTGTTGTGATTACGCTTCTTGCAGTGGCTGACAGAGGGCGGGAGCGCAGAAAGCAGAGGGAGGAAAGACTTGCGAAGCAGCGCGAGGAGTTCTGCGCCGACATGAAGACATATTTCGGCTTAGAGGAATCGGACTATGCGATTGTGAGTGAAGAAAGCGACTCCTCCAATGAATGCCATCTCTGTTTTACCTGCGGCGGACAAAATTACATCTATTCCAACAGGTGTACGGACTATAAGGCGGAAGTGTTCCGCGAGGAGGCCCGCTCATGGTTTGAAGGAGTGATTGCGAAAACCGAATGGTTCGCCGGAATGGAAACGGAGATTTTGAAAATCGGCAACGGAGTCGAATATTTGTCGCAGTATGAGAACCTGATTCCGCTTGCATATTTCAAAGGAACACTGGATTCGTTCTTTTCGGAATTGCTTTCCGAAGACGGACGCCGGAAAGACTATCTTAACAACTTTTACATGACCTGTGAGGTGCAGATTACCGCTTCGGAAGTTCCGAATTCCGCCGGGGCGCTGCTGCAGCTGAAAGACAGCATACCTTGTCTGAAGACGCTGATTGTACACTGCTACCGCGTTGATCCGGAGACAGGGGAGAAGGTTTTTGTGAAGAAGTACTCCGTGGACTATGCAAGCAGAGAGGTTGCCGTTAATGAGTGATGCGGATGATAAAACACGAACGGAAGAATCGACGGAAGCGGCGGAGAGAGCCCGGGCGAAGAGAAACTTTACCGTTTCTTCGGTTATCATTCTGGCGGTTGCCGTCCTGTCCGTGGTCGGAGCCATCGGTTTCCCTATAATCTCGAGAAACAGAGAGCAGGAAAAGAATAGAAATAAAAACAAAGAGCTTTGCGAGACTATGCTTGAGCAGTGTTACGGGATTTCGAAGAAAACCGCAAATGTGCAGGTTGTGGGAACCTTAAGCATCTATTTCAGCTTTTCCTTCCGTGAACAAAACCGAACCTATGAGGGATATGTGGATCACGGGGTAATGATGACAGATCTGTACTATGAAGATTTGGCGCAGGCCGTCGCAGACCGTACGGGGGATGCGTTTGCGGATATGCGGGCTCGCCTTGAGAGCGAAAAATGCAAAGTTTACGAGCCCGAAATCCGTATCTATCAGAAACTGCCGGCATGGATTACGAAAGAAGAGATTGCGAAGTATATGCGCGGGGAGAGTGAACATCCGGAAGCGTGGGAAGAAGTGGATATCTCCTGCGGTATTGCCGTGGTTTCCCGGTATGACATAAAACTCGGCAAGGAGGACTTCAGGACTCTGCGGGAGAAAATACCGTTTCTGGATACGCTCAAAATACGGTGTTTCCGGTTTGAGAGTGACCGGAACCGGGAGTCGGATGCATACAAAATATTTACCTATAATCCGAAAGAAGACGGGCTGACAACAGTGACAAGGCCGGAGAAACAATAAGCCGGAAAGTTCTTCTTGACAAAGCCCGCGGCCTGCGGTAAAGTAGACGCATATTCACAGACAAAGGCATGGAAGAAGAGGAGTACGCTTCTACCGACCGACAGAGAGACCGGTTCAGGGATTGCATTTTCCGCGTAGGCGGCAGATGTTCCCCGGCTGCAAGACCGGTTCGGAGACGGAGATGCGGAAGTAGCTTCGGAGCTGAGGTTTTGAAACCGGCGCGGCTGTCCTGCGGGGCGGCAGAGCGATTCTTTGATCGCGGTAGCAGGGAATAGAAATCTCCGGGTAATCCCGTTACCGATGAGTCGCTTGTCAGAGCGGCGTAAAGAGGCAGCGCAAGCTGCGAAATAAGGTGGTACCACGAACAGCCCCTCGTCCTTATACGGCGAGGGGCGTCTTTGATTTTTGAGCGCCGGTACACTGAACGAAGGGAGCAAAGCGAGCTTCGCGATGTGACACATCACAGCGCGCCCACCTACAGAAAGGAGCAACACATGAAGGAACTGGCTAAGACCTACAATCCGAAAGAGATTGAAGACCGCCTGTATCAGATGTGGCAGGACAAGAAGTATTTTCATGCAGAAGTACGGCCCGAGAAGAAGCCGTACACCATCGTGATCCCGCCGCCGAACATCACCGGACAGCTGCACATGGGTCATGCACTTGACAACACGCTGCAGGATATTCTGATCCGCTTTAAGCGCATGCAGGGCTATGAGGCGCTGTGGCTTCCCGGCACCGACCATGCGTCCATCGCCACCGAGGCGAAGATCGTTGAGGCCATGGCGAAGGAAGGCATCACGAAGGAGGACCTCGGACGTGAGGGCTTCCTCGAGAGAGCCTGGGCGTGGAAGCGCCAGTACGGCGGCCGCATCATTTCCCAGCTTAAGAAAATGGGCTCGTCCTGCGACTGGGACCGCGAGCGTTTCACCATGGACGAGGGCTGCAACAAGGCCGTTAAGGAAGTGTTCGTAAACCTCTACAACAAGGGGCTCATTTACCGCGGAAACCGCATCATCAACTGGTGCCCTCACTGCCTGACGACAATCTCCGATGCGGAGGTAAACTATGAGGATCAGGCAGGTCATTTCTGGCATCTGCGCTATCCCTACACGGACGGCAGCGGCTACATCGAGATGGCGACCACCCGTCCCGAGACGATGCTCGGCGATACCGCCGTTGCAGTTAACCCCAACGACGACCGCTACAAGCATCTGATCGGCAAGACCGTTACCCTGCCGCTCGTAGGACGCGAGATTCCGGTGATCGGCGATGAGTACGTTGACATGGAATTCGGTACCGGCGTTGTTAAGATTACCCCGGCTCACGACCCTAACGACTTTGAGGTAGGTCTCCGTCATAATCTGCCGGTGATCAATGTTCTGACCCCCGATGCGAAGATTACGGAGGATTATCCGAAGTACGCCGGTATGGACCGCTACGAGGCCCGCAAGGCCATCGTAAAGGATCTGCAGGAGTGCGGCGCTCTCACGGAGATCGAGGATCACGCCCACAATGTAGGCACCTGCTACCGCTGCGGCACCACCATCGAGCCCCGCGTTTCGATGCAGTGGTTCGTCAAGATGAAGCCGCTGGCAGAACCTGCAATCAAGGCAGTGAAAGAAGGAAAGACCAAGTTCGTTCCCGAGCATTTTGACAAGACCTATTATCACTGGCTCGAGGGCATCCGCGACTGGTGCATCAGCCGCCAGCTGTGGTGGGGTCACCGGATCCCCGCATTTTACTGTGACGATTGCGGCGAGATGGTGGTAACCAAGGACGATCAGGCAGTATGCCCGAAGTGCGGCAAGCCCATGCGCCAGGATCCCGACACCCTCGATACGTGGTTCAGCTCGGCGCTGTGGCCGTTCTCGACGCTCGGCTGGCCGGAGAAGACCAAGGAGCTTGAGTATTTCTACCCGACGAGCACGCTCGTTACGGGCTATGACATCATTTTCTTCTGGGTTATCCGCATGATGTTCTCGGGAATCGAGCACATGGGCGAGGTTCCGTTTAAGACAGTTCTCATCCACGGACTCGTTCGCGACTCCCAGGGTCGGAAAATGAGCAAGTCCTTAGGAAACGGTATCGATCCGCTTGAAGTAATCGATAAGTACGGCGCTGATGCGCTTCGCTTCACTCTCGTTACGGGAAATGCACCCGGAAACGACATGCGCTTCTACTGGGAGCGTGTGGAGGCAAGCCGGAATTTTGCGAACAAGGTATGGAACGCGAGCCGTTTCATCATGATGAACCTCGAGCAGGCTGACATGAGCGGCGATTTGGACATGAGCGCCCTCACGGATGCGGACCGCTGGATTATTTCGAAGTGCAACCGGCTGGTAGCCGATGTTACGGAGAACCTTGAGAACTATGAGCTCGGTATCGCTGCAGGCAAGATTTACGACTTTATCTGGTCCGAGTTCTGCGACTGGTACATCGAGATGGTGAAGCCCCGCCTCTACGGCACGGAGCCGACCACCAAGAAGGCGGCACTGTTCACGCTTTGCACGGTTCTCACGACATCCATGAAGCTGCTGCATCCGTTCATGCCGTTCATCACCGAGGAGATTTACCGCACCCTTGCGGATGCTCAGGGATGTCTTTCGGACAACACCTCCATCATGATCTCCGAGTGGCCGGAGTTCTGCAAGGCATTTGTCTTCGAACGCGAGGAGGAGGCGGTTGAGCTCATCAAGAACGCAGTGACCGCGATGCGTGTTCTCAGAAACGACATGAATGTTCCGCCGTCGCGCAAGGCGAAGGTATTCGTAGTGTCCGATTCGGAGCATGTTCGCGATATCTTTGAGGGCAGCAGGGACTTCTTCGCAGCTCTCGGCAGCGCAAGCGAGGTTGCGGTTCAGAGCGACAAGACCGGTATCGACTCCGATGCCGTGTCCGTAGTGGTTGCAGGCGCGACCATCTACATGCCGCTGTCGGATCTTGTGGACATCGCCAAGGAGATCGAGCGTCTCACGAAGGAGAAGGAGCGCCTCACCGGCGAGCTTGCCCGCGTCAACGGGATGCTCAGTAACGAGCGCTTCGTATCCAAGGCCCCCGAGGCGAAGATTGCCGAGGAGCGCGCGAAGCTCGAAAAATACACCGCGATGATGAAGCAGGTTGAGGAGCAGCTGGCACATCTCGGAAAGCAGTAAGAGCTGCACGGAGGCTCCGGAACAGGAGCGCCGGAACAGCGACGATTTCAGGCATGGCAGGGTAAAACCTGCCATGCTTTTTTGCGCGCAAAAGAGGGGAAAAGGTGTTTTTGTAACAACTCCGTAACAACATGAAACAGAATTGTAGGAATTGTCACGGGAATTGTAACACATTCGTAACCAACGAAAAGTTTTCCTGTGATACAATGAGCGCATAGAGAAAAAAGCAGCTTTTGTGGGGATTTTGGAATCGGCAGCTTTTTTGAGGCCGGCGAAGTAACGCGGCTTGTGTGGGAGCAGGAGGCGGTTGTTGTGGGAAGAAAATTGTTTTGTCAGATCAATCCGACATGTTATCGAATCTCGGTGGAGAAAGAAATTCTGAAGCGAAAGGTGAAGGACTTCTTCAGCAATGTGAAGTTCGCAAAGTCGTATTCGGAGGAGATGTTTCCGGTGGTGATTAAGAGCCACAGTTCTGTCCTGGTGAGAAAACTGCAGGGCGTGGACCCGCGGCTGCAGGAGAACAAGGTTACGAATCTTGAACTCGCCTGCAGGAAAATCAACGGAATCGTGATTCGGCCGGGTGAAGTATTTTCCTTCTGGAGGACAGTGGGACGGCCCACGGTGAAGAAGGGGTACCGGGAAGGACTCAACATCAAGCACGGGAAGCTGTCGTCGGGCATCGGCGGCGGGTTGTGTCAGATGGCCAACATGATTCACTGGCTTGTGCTGAACAGCTCGATGGATGTCGTTGAACTGCATCATCACACGGATGCGCTCTTCCCGGATGACCGAAGAAGAGTTCCCTTCGGAACGGGAACTTCCGTGTGTTACAACAATCGCGACTACCGGTTCCGCAACAACTCGGACGGCGATATCCAGATTCTCGTATGGTGCGAGGGCGGTGAGCTGTGCGGGGAGCTTCGCGGATACGGCGAGCTGCCGTATCGCTACCGGCTGGTCGAGGAGGATTCGCATTTCCACAAGGAGGGAGACCGCTACTATCGGATTTCCAAGGTCTACCGGATTGTGATTGACCGCAAGGACGGTTCGGAAGTGCGGAAAGAGTTGATTTTAAATAACCATTCGGAGGTTGTATACGATTACAGCCTGATTCCGAAGGAGGAGATTCGATGATTGCGGATCGGATTCGACAAATGGCAGCAGATAACGCCGATCGCCCGGCCTGCAGGGTCGGAGCGGAGACGATATCATATGCGGAGCTGTGGCGGCGCGCGAAGGAAGTGGGGGAGCTTCTGCGTCGTCAGGGAACTTCGCCCGTTGTCTTGCGTGGGGATCATTGTATCGACGAGATGACGGCTTTGGCGGCGTGCCTTCTGGCACGCCGCGCTTATGTTTCCGTTGGCAGCGGTGTGCCGGAAGGGCGCTTTCGCGAGATTCTTCAGGCGACCGGCGCGACACTGGCGCTGACGCTTTCGGGCGCACATGACGACCTGCCGCTCACGGAAAATGTCGAGTTCCTGACACTCTCCGGTCTCGCAAAATATCGCGACTCCGAAATTCTTCCGAACGACAACGATACAGCATATATCATTTTTACTTCCGGCAGCACCGGAGCGCCGAAGGGCGTGCCGGTTTCGTACGGAAATCTGGAAAATTTCGTCGCATGGATTGGCGGACTGGAGCCGCTTGCTTCGTACCGCGGCGCAAATGTCTTAAACCAGTCGGCGCTCGGCTTCGACCTGAGTGTTGCGGATATTTATTATTCGCTCTGCTATGGGCATACATGGACAGCGGTGCCGGGCGGCTATAAGGATGCGGCGCTCTCGATGACGCAGGTGTTCCGGGACGGAGACATCGAGGTGGCGGTCATGACGCCGTCGGGGCTTAAGCTTTGCCTTCTCGAGGAGACATTTTCCGCGGAGGAGCTTCCTTCGCTTCGCGCCGTGTTCTGCTGCGGCGAGCGCCTGGAAATAAAGACGGTTCGAAAGCTGTTTGCGCGATTCCCGGATGTCGCGATGATCAACGCGTACGGGCCGACGGAGGCGACCTGCGCGGTATGTGCCGTGCGCATCACCGGGCAAATGCTTGATGCCGGGGAGGAGCTGCCGGTTGGAGAGCTTGCCGGCGCGGCAACGGACATTGAAGTGCGGGACGGAGAGATTGTTCTGCGCGGAGCGTCGGTGTTCGCCGGGTATCTCGACGGGAGAACCGGGGGACATTTTACGGAGGCGGGCGCGAACTGCTACAGCACCGGGGACGGCGGCTGTGTGCGCGACGGGCTTCTGTACTGCACAGGGCGGCGCGACAACCAGATTAAGTACAAGGGTTACCGGATTGAAACGGACGAGATCGAGTGCAGAATACTGCGGCTGCCGGGGGTTGCGGAGTGCGCGGTGACGGCGCCCGTGAATGCGGCGGGAATCGTGAAAACCATCTGCGCGCATGTTGTGGCGGAGGAAGGCGCTGAAATCACGCCGGAGCTGATACGGCAGGGTCTTGCGGAGACGCTCCCTGCTTACATGATTCCGAAGACGATTGTGATGACGGACCGTTTGCCGAGAAACGCGAACGGTAAAATTGACAGAAAGGCTTTGGTGATGGTATGATAAATGTTAAGGATCTCTTGTTTGAGGTATGCGGTGACCGTGCGGTTTACGAGGACGGAATCGATTTGATTGACAGCGGACTGCTGGATTCGCTTGCGCTTATCGAGCTCTTTAATGCGCTTGAGGACGAGGGGATTGAATTGCAGCCGACGCGGATCGACAGAAACCTTCTGCGCACACCGGCGGGGATCGAGACATTGATTGGGGAGCATAGGAATGAGCGGGGGTAGGAAAATCAGGCGTGCGCTTCGCGGTGTGCTTGTCGGGCTCGGGCTCGCAGGCCTTGCGGCAGTGTGCGTCTTTTTTGTGTTGCTTGTAAAGGGCAAGGGAAGTCTTCAGGGCGTGCGGAACCGATTTATCAAAACACGGGGAAGCCTGCCGGCCGCGTATTATAAGGAGGCGGAGGAGGACGGCGGGTTCTCGCTTACCGCAGGCGACAGGCCGTACGCGACGGCGGAGACCGAGCCGGCGAAGCATTTGCTTGACACCGCCGTGTATTCCGATACTATGCCCTTCGATTTGTATTCGAGGCTGCATGAGATTTCCGTGAATCCGGTTGCTGTGGCGGCCGGCTGCAGAAACCGCGGCATCATTACATTTCGCGGGAATTACCTTCGCGACATGTCCTCCTTCGGAACTCTCAAAGGACCGGCGAAGACGCTCGCGAAAGCATGGAGGGTGACAACCGGGCGATTCTTAAAGGACGACGGCGTAAACTACTGGTCCGGCAACGGATGGACCGGGCAGCCGCTTGCGGTGCAATGGGATGAGAAGCTGCGGCGCACCATGAATCTGTACCCGGAGGCGAAGGCGAAGGAAACGCTGGTCGAGATTATTTATCCCGGGATGGACGGAAAGATAAGGTTCCTCGACATGGAGACCGGGGAGGCGACGCGCGATCCGATCAATGTGGGACAGACTTTCAAGGGAACCTGTTCCTTGCATCCGAATCTTCCGCTGCTCATATGCGGAAGCGGCGACTCGTCGACGGGACCGTTCGGGGAGCAGGTCAGCGCAAGATACTATATCTACAGCCTGCACGACGGGACAAAGCTGTATGAGTTTGCGGCAAATGACCCCTACGCGCCGAGGCGCTGGCACGGCTTTGACAGCTCGCCGATATTCGCCCCGGAGGCCGACAATGTCATCTGCCTCGGGGAAAACGGTGTCGTATACACGGTGCGCCTGAACTCGCGCTTCGACGAGGAGACCGGGGAGGTGGAGATCCGGCCGGACAAGACGGTTCGATATATCTACGATTCGAAGGCGTCGCATGAGCGCTACGAGGCGAGCGAGAGTGACATCGGCACCGGCTCGGAGTCAAGCCCGGTTGTGTACGGGCAATACCTTTGGTTCGGCGACAACGGCGGCATTTTCCAATGCATCGATCTCAATACGATGCAGCCGCTGTGGGTACAGGACCTCTCGGAGGACATCAACGGAAGTCCGGTGCTTGAGATTGCGGAGGACGGCTCGGCCTACCTCTATGTCGGCACGACACTCAAGTATCACACGGGCAAATACAATACGGGAATCGCGTGCGTATATAAGCTGAATGCGGCCAACGGCGCAATTGTGTGGCGCAAGCCCTATGAGGTGCACACGGTGTCCGGCCTTGCCGGCGGAATTCTTTCCTCGGGCGCGTCCGGAAGCGGCGCGGCGTCGGAGTATATTTATTTTGCGGTGTCGAAGGCGCCGTCGGTTGACACCGGCTATATCGTCGCTCTCCGCAAGGACAACGGCAAGGAGGCGTGGCACCGGAATCTTTCCTGCGACGCGTGGAGCTCGCCGTGTATTATGTACGGGGAGGACGGTGCGGCGAAGCTGCTGCAGTGCTGCGGAAACGGGGATGTGCTTCTCCTCGACGCGCTTACGGGGGAAATGATTTCCGAAATCTCGTACGGCGCCAACATCGAATCGACGCCGGTTGTCTTCGGAAACCGGGCTGTTGTGGGACTTCGCAGCGAGTGCATCGTCGGAATGGAGATTGAGTAGAGTATGATTACAACACGCGGAAAATGGATTGCGGCAGTCGTTTCGCTGCTGCTCCTTGCGGGGTATGCCATCGCCGTGGATGCGGTTCGGATGTATACGGCGGAATATCGGGATGCATATACGATACCTCTTGATGACGACCGTCTCAAAGGGAATGCGCTTTCCGAAGTTACGGTCGGCGGGGTTGCCGTCGCCATGTCGGACGATGCGGTCAAATTGTTTCTGGAAAGCTATTTCAACTCGCCGATCGGAGCATATGTCTCCTTCGGGACCTCGGAGGATGCCGTCGAAGCGCTTCGGAACGGGCGGATTGACGCACTATGGGCGCCGGATGCGGCGGCAGCCGGTATATGCAGCGCCTGTGACACTCCGCTCGCCGTGATTGAGCCGGGCGAAACGCCGGGCGATTCGGAGCGCAACGGCCGGTTCTCATTTGCGTTCGCCTTCCGGCCGGAGGATACGGAACTCAGGGATTCGGCAAATGCATTTCTTGCGAAGGCCATGTCGGAGGAGTCGAATTCTGCGCGGGAGCAGCGGCTTTTGACCGGGGATTTCCGGCAATGGCCAGTCGCCTGCGGCTTCGGCAGCGGAAACCTGTATATCGGCATCACCGGGGAAATTCCGGGGCTTGAGAAGATTGGGGACGGAACCGTAAGCGGGGGCGCCGTGGAGCTCGCGGGGGATTTTGCGGGCAGCCTCGGGCGGAAGCCGGTTTTCACGGTACTGCCCGCGGGAACGGCGTACAACAGCCTCTTGGCGGGGAAGATTGACATGCTGGCGGTCAGCGCGACGAGCGAAAACCATTCCCTTACGACGCCGAAGTATATTACTTCTGTCGGATATCTCAATGTTTTGAAATATAATCTTCTGATTCGGGAGAAAAGGACGAAACCCATGGGAATTATGACATCAATCAAAGAAAATCTTATCGCCGGCGGTGCGTATCGGCAGATTGCTTCTGCAGCATTTGTGACCGTCGCAGTAACGCTTCTCTCGTGGGTTGCCGCCGCCGTGTTCGGATATATCTTCCACGCGCTTCGCGGCAGCCGCCGGAAAGCGCTTCGCGGAATCGGCACCGGAGCGGCGTATATTTTCCGGCGCATCCCTGCGCTTCTTCTGGTGCTCCTGTTCGGAGCAGGCATCTTCGGCGGCACGCATCTTCCGCTCGTTCTGCCTGCCGCTCTCGGCGTCGGATTGTTCGGCGCGGGGCTTCTCGCGGAGGAGGCCGGTTCGGGAAGCGGGCTGTCTGAGTGGTGGCGTTTTCTTCGGGCGGGACGCGCCCGCAGGATTGCCGTCACCCTGCTGCAGTGGACGACGGTTGTGAGCTGCCTCGGAATCCGCGATTTTGCGGGTGTAATGCAGAGCATCGGGAACCGCACGATGATTCCGGCATTTTCCGTCGTGTTTGCGATTGCATTTTACCTTGTTGCGACAGTGATATTGGAGCGGATTCCGTGCGCCGGAGAGAAGACAGCGGCGTCAGCCGCAGGCGATGCGGAATTTTGCGAAGAGGGAGTTTCGATACAGTTAAACAGCCTTGAAAGGGGGGAACAACGATGAGATTTAAGCTCGGAAAATGTCTGCCGGTCGTTATTTTGCTTATCCTGCTTACGGCCTGCGGACGGGAGAAGCCCGCGGACGGCGGGGTAACGCCGACGGGCAGTACGGAGACGCACGAGGGAGAGGGGGTGACCCCGACCGTTACGGTGACGCCGACCGACACGCCGGCGCCCACAGTCACTCCGACGCCGACCGTTACGGTTGAATACGGCTCTCCGGAGCAGCTTCGGATTAACCGTGAAATGCATGAGGTGATTCGGCCGAAGGCGGAATCAGGGCCGCTCGGAACGGGCGCGATACCCACAGACCTTGACAAAGCGGACAGCGCCTACGGAATTACGAGGAAAGACCCGGTTACGCTTCGGCCGGTTAATCTTGCGACGGGGATGTCGCTTGATTGGAGGGAATCCTGGTTTTTGAAGGAGGGGATGATGCAGACCGTTCGCGTATACGGTCTTGCGGATCAGTCGGTTCAGGAGCGGATTAACCGGCGGATTGACGAGGTTGTCACCGCAATGGCAAATCCGAATTTTATCCCGGAAAAGGACGGCATCATTGCGATACTACGGGAACGGGGAAAGCCGAAAATCACTGTTGAATCAAGGGGTGACAGCTTCAACGGAATTCTGACCATATCGGTGAGCAGTTATTATTCCTGGGAGGAAACTCTTCACTTTGCGACAGATGAGGAGGCAAACGAATTCCTGGAAGCCGTTTTGGCCGAAGGGCGTTTCACCGGAACCCGGGACGAAACGCTGCAATATGCGGACGGGGATCAGCCGCACATCATGAAGATTCAGTATTATATCGCTGAGGGCGCCGAGATGCTTTTCAATCTTGCAACGGGAGATGAGCTTGCGCTGTCGGATTTGTTCCCTGCGGAATTCGACTATAAGACATATATAAACGATGCGATTGCCGCGTACCGCTATGAGTATTACTTCCACCCCAAAGATCACGAGGCAGCGTACGGAAGGGAATATAATCCGGCTCTTGAGTACGACGGCGCCGGGGTTTTCGCCGGAATTGATGAGAAAACCCCGTTCAGCTATTACGGAAAAGGTCAGATTCTTTATTTTGAGGACACCGTTGGGATTCCTCTTCCGGAGAGAGTTCCCAATCCCTGCCGCGGCAAAGAGGTTTTCGCAAATCCGGCGGAGTTTAGCTGCGCGCCGTTGGAGGAGATTGTTCTGAGCGAGGAAGAGTACGGAGAATATTACAAGGGAAAGCGCTTCGGAGATGTAGCGGTCTCGGCGGAGCGGGTTGCCCCGAAAGTGTCCGTGTTTGCCGGAGGAAACGGTGTTCCCTGCCGCTGGACATATACCTGCGGCCTGTGGGAGGGGGAACACATAAGGCAGGAGATTGCTTTTCCGAAGGTGGATTCCCTCGCTTTTGTCAAAGACTGGGCGGAACGGGAATGGCCGAAGATAAGAGAGAATACCTTATGGGAGGAAGACAGGGAGGACTTTGTCCTTCGTGAAGTGCTGCTGGGCAAGATGGTTTCTTATCCGAACGGTTACAGCAGAGTAACCATGGAGGTGTCCGACAATGCCGGACAGAGCGATGATGCACACTGGTATTATGTCTTCGCATGGATGAAGGACGGGAAATTTATACCGCAGGAAGAGCTGTTCGATGTTTCCTATGAAGAGTTGCTTGAGGAAATACTCGCGGGACTTCGGACTGAGAACGGGATGAATGTGCTTACGGCCGGGGAGGCAAAGGAAGCTGCTGCATTTCTTGCGGGATACATTAAGTATCCGAATCCTCCGAGAAGAGATATAAGTAACGAATGGGACTGGGAAGAGTTTGAATTTTCCTTTGATACCTATGTCTACTCCACTTGGGGAAGGCTTCCCGAGGAGGTGATACAGGGGCTTCCGAAGGCGCTCCTGAATTCTGTTTATCAGGATCTCGGAGTCCATATAGATTTTACCGAGGCAGATCCTTTGGTGTATGAGAGGCATATGCGGATTTATGACGGATATTCGTTTGAACAGTAACCCCCGGTGTTTCGGGCGGAATAAGATTAAGAGAGGTGCAAAAAGATGTTTTTTAAGAGATTGTTGTGGGGTCTGTTGTTGATGGTTGTACTGCTTTCCGCGGCTGCATGCGGGAAGGAAAATGAGACGAAAAAGGATCCGACTCCGACGGAACCGGCTGTAACAAACACGCCGGCGGCGGAGCCGACCGCCACGGCCACGCCCGCACCTACGGCGGAGCCGACCGCAACGCCTACGGAAAGCCCGAAGGGCGCAGTGCTTCCGAGCGGCAAAACGCTGACGACGGACAACCTTCCGGTTGTGGACGGCGCGCTTGCGCTTGAACCGTTTTACGACGCAGTGTTCGCAGAGCTTCTCGGGATGTCCGTCGAGGATGCAAAGCTGTTCCTTCCGTGCAATAATACGCCGGGAGCCTACAAAAATCTGACCGAAGGCAAATGCGACATGATTTTCTGTGCGCTTCCTTCCGACGAGCAGGTGGAGACGGCGAAGAAGGCCGGCGTGGAATTCGAGTACCATACCATTTTGAGCGGCGGTTTTGTGTTCTTCGTAAGCCAGGATAATCCGGTGAACAGTGTGACGCAGCAGCAGCTCAAGGACATTGTGAGCGGAAAGATCAAGAACTGGAAGGAAGTCGGCGGGGATGACGAGCCGATCGTTCTGTTCCAGAGGAACGAAGGTTCGGGAAGCCAGACCGGTCTGTACCGCTATGTACTCCCGAAGGATAAGGTGCAGCAGCCGGTTCTGGAGCATATCGTCAGCGACATGGCGGGAGCTCTCGACAGAGTCGCCGACTATGACAACGGCAAGGGTGCCATCTCGTTCTCGTACTACTATTATGTCGTGAACATGCACGGCAGCGAAAAGCTTAAGCTTCTCGGCATCGACGGTGTGGTTCCTTCCGACGAGACAATCTCGAAGGGACAGTATCCGTTCCTCAATTTCTCGCAGATTGTGACGAGAAAAGACCTGCCCGGGGACAGTATCGTCCGTGATATCATCGAATGGGTACAGGGCGAGAACGGTGCACGCATCGCCCGTCAGAACGGCTATGTTCCGTATGACATGAAATAACTAAAGGTAAATGATATTGACATACGGTGTCCGCTGTGGTATGCTTCGTGTATAGGCCGCATTGCGCCCGTACCGGATATCGGAATCCGGTTTCGGAAAGCGGTATAACAGGGATGCGAAGGGGGCAGGCACATGCGGACACCGGAAGAGAATCAAAACAACAAGCTGAAGGAAATGTACGATGACCTGAGCGACCTTGAAGTCATTCAGGTGGATGTCAACCGACCGGTCTCGACGAAGCCCGGACCGAAGAGGTTCGAGACGGTGGCGGACGGCTTTTGGAACGAGAGCGCGACGGGGTGGCTGAGCGCTTATGTCACCTGGATTATCGCCGGCGGTTTGGTGGTCGCATATGTTCTTCAGGGCATTCTCGGAGAGAAAGCTGTCATCGATGCCTGTTCGGTCAACTGGCCGACGGTGTTCGGAAAATTTCAGATCTGGCGGCTTTTCACCTGCATTTTCCCACACTCCGACCTCAAGCACCTGGCGGGCAATCTGATTTTGCTGATTATCTGCGGCGTGCTGCTGGAAAAACGGGTCGCGAGAAAACGCGTGATGGTCGTATTTCTTGCCGGCGGTTTGTTCGCGTCGCTGTGTTCGGCTGTGATTAACCATGTTCTGCCGGTGCAGATTATATTTTCAATCTCCGACAAGAGTACCGTACAGAGGTGTGCCGATCTTCCCTCTGTCGGAGCTTCGGGCGCCGTCGCAGCGCTTTTGAGCGCAACGCTTCTGTTCCTTACGGTCTTTCCCAAGCCTGAGGGCAGCTACATGGAGTACAGATACCAGCGGGGAGCCTTGGGCGGCTTGTTCCTCTTTTATATTCTCGTCAATGCCACCGGCGGCGTCTTTACGAAGAAGGAATTTGTCGACACGGCAGCACATTTGGGCGGTTTCCTCGCGGGATCAGCGCTGATGTTGATTTACTGGGTGCTGGATATGCAAAAGCATAAATGGGATGGTTAGCGGGGCCTGCACGGATATTGAAACATGAAAAACCCTCTTTACCGATTGTTCGGTAAAGAGGGTTTGTTTTAGACTGCCGCATTTTCCGCTTGCGGAAAATCATCCCATCTGGATGCAGACTTCCCAGCCGTCTTCTTTTTTGCGGCTTAAGACAAACTCTGCGTAGTTGTTGAGAAGCGCCAGATTCAGTTCGTCAAGATACGGCGCCTCCAGAGGGTCGGAATCGATTCCGCGGAAGCCGATCATCATGGTGTGGCGGCTGCTTGTCTCGCTGCACAGAAGCCGGAGCGAAGCGCCGGTTGCGGGAACTTCGGGATGCTTTAACACCGGATACAGCAGCTCGTCGCACAGTACGGGAATCAGCTTCTCCTGCTTCGACGCATACTCATAGCGGCGCAGGAAGGCGCGAAGTTCGCTTGCGAGTGCATAGAGATCCAAAGTCTCGGGCGAAAGGTCTCGCTCGTACATGCGGGAGCGGTAGAGGAAGCGCTGTGTCTGCAGTTTTGCCGGATGGTCGAAGAGCTGTTCGGGCGTGCCCTCCTCGCAGATACCCCTGTCGGCGAGAAATACGACGCGGGAGGCAATTCTTCTGGCGAACTGTAAATCGTGTGTGACAATCACGCCGGTGATACCGTCCTCCGAAAGGGAGCGAATGACGGACTCCACCTCGTCCACCATGGTCGGGTCCAGCGCGCTGGTCGGCTCGTCGAAGAGGATGATTTCAGGATGCATCGCCAGGGTTCGCGCGATGGCGACACGCTGCTTCTGTCCGCCGGAGAGATCCGCGGGGTCGGCGTTTTCGCGGCCGGCCATGCCGACGCGGGCAAGCAGCTGCTTTGCCTCAGCCACCGCGTCCTCGCGGCTTACGCCCGCCACCTTCATGGGAGCGAGTATGATGTTCTCCAGAACACTCAAGTGCGAGAAGAGATTAAAATGCTGGTACACCATGCCCATTTTCCGACGGACGGTGTTGATGTCGGTGCCGGGAGAGAGAATGTTGACACCGTCAATGAGAATCTCGCCGGAGTCGGGCTCCACGAGGCGGTTGATGCAGCGAAGGAGCGTACTCTTGCCGCCGCCGCTGCCGCCGATGATGACGATGGTCTCGCCGTCGCGGATGTCGAGGTTTATGTCTTCCCAGACGGGGTTTCCGTCGAACCGTTTCGTGAGATTGCGGATGCTGATCATGCGACTTCACCTCCCTTGCGGCCCGGCGCGGCGATGCGCCGGATGAGGCGTTTGACGGCAAAGCCGATGACGAAGTACACAATCGCAATCGTGAAGAGCCCGATAAATGCGTCCATGGTGCGGCTGGAGACAATCTCCGAGGCGCGCGTTAAGTCCACGACAGCCAGATAGCCGACGATGGAGGTCTCCTCGAGGGTGTCCACGAACTGGCTCTGGTAGAGGGGAAGCGCGGCCTGCACGGTCTGCGGAAGGACGACATATCGAAACGCCTGCCACTGCGTCATGCCGAGGGTTCTTGCGGCCTCCGCCTCGCCCGCAGCGATGGTATCGAGAGCGGAATCAAAGATTTCCGCGAGGTAGGTTGCGGCCTTCAGCGTAAGGCCCAGGATGACGATGCAAAGCACCGGCAGCGAGCTTCTTCCGAAGACGACATACACAAGAATCATCAGAAGGACCATCGTGGGGAGTTCCATGAAAAATGTCCGAATCACGCCCGCAACCCTGCGGACCGCGGGGCGCTTCGCGCGAAGCGCGGCGCACAGCGCGATGCCCAGAGCCGTGCCCAGAAGAAAGCTTGCAAAGGTCAGCAGAAGGGTGGTTCCGAGACCGCTCAGGAAGAAGCGGTAATGGTCATCCTTTACGAAGGTCAGGTAGAGTTTGTGAAGAAAAGCCTTCATGGGCGGTCCTCCGTGGGAGAGTGTCGTGGTGCGACCGTTTTTCGGCCGGCGTCTGTCCGCGGCCGGAGCGGCCGGACTATGGTTCAATCGGTTCGATGTCGTCCTGCGTCTTTTCGATGAAGTAGAGCGGAACCTCGTAGAGGGAATCGCTCTTGCACAGGTAGGAGCTCAGGGAATCGGCGTCACGCAGGTCGCTCAAAAAGCCTGCGGCGATATCGTAGTTGCCGCCCTGAAGCCCGTAAATCATATCGTCGTAGCCGGAGATGACGAACGAAAGCCGATAGTTTTTCTCGTTTGCAAAGAGCTTGAGCGCCTCCAGATCGTACCCGGAGGGCGTGCGCCCGTCGGCCTCGGCGAAGGAGCGGGGAAATCCTGCGGCATCGACGGCGACGCGCAGAATTCTGCCGGTCCCCGTGAGCCCGATGTCCGGTCCGTTGTAGTGCTCGCCGTCGAAGGTGCTGAGGCGGGACTGAAAGTCGCGGAACGCATCGGACTGCCGGTACCTCGACAAAAACTCGTTAAATTCATCTCGCAAATCCGACACTTCGCTTCGAAAATACACGGTATACCCCGATGTCGCAAAGGCGGGCTCCACCGCGCGAAGCCCTTTGTGGGAGGCCGCGGTGAATTTCCAGAGAAGCGCATCGAGCGCCATGGCGTCCACCTTGTCGTATTGGAGCGCAAGCAAAATGTCGGCGAGCTCATCGTACCGGACAACCGTGAGGTCCTTCCGCCCCGTCAGGGCATAGTCCGTGTCGCAGGCGATGCCCACGCCGACGCGGCGGCCGTCAAGATCCGAGACATCCGTGATGGGGTCGGTTCTTCGGGCTGCACCGCAGCCGCCCAAAACGGCAGGAACCAGCAAAACAAGCGCCGCCAAAAGGCATTCGATTGTGCGTCTTCGTTGTCTCATGCACATCTCACTTCGCAAAATTCTTTCGAATCGTCAAAACATTTTCATCATTTTCCCTTTGATAGGTCACACCGTCCATGCTCTTTTTGACCATGAAAATCCCTAAGCCCCCGGGCTCGCGCTCCTCCGCGGGGAGCGTCACATCCGGGTCGGGCTTTTCGAGCGGGTCGAACGCAAAGCCGCGGTCGCGGAATTCAATCACAGCCGCGGAATCTTCTCCGCGGACGCGGACGGTGACTTCGCCGGGCTCGCCGCTGTAGGCATAGTTTGCGATGTTTGCAAAGATTTCCTCGACGGCGATGTCAATCTGCGCAGTTGTTTTCTCCGGGCACCCGAGACCTTCCAAAGCCCGGTTCACAAAACCGGTCACGGCGGGAAGCTCCGTTGTCTTCGCGGTCACGGTGAGAGCATTGTTCCCCGCGTAATACAGGCAGAGCATTGTGATGTCGTCCGCCTGCGGGGTTTCACCCGCAAAGGTGCCCACGGCCTCCTTCACGGTGCCGCAGACAGCGCGGACAGCGGCCTCGCCGGAGCCGAAGCGCCTCGACAATGCCGCAAGCAGGCGGTTGTTTCCGAACAGCTCCCCGGCGGCATCGGCGGCTTCGGTCACGCCGTCGGTGTAGAGGAAGAGAAGATCGCCCGGCGCAAGCTGCAGAGTCTGCTCGCGGTACGGAACGCCCTCCATCGCGGCGAGCGTGAGATCGGCCTTCTGGGCGATGAAGCACGCGCGGCCGTCCCGGATGAGAACCGGCGGATTATGGCCTGCGTTGGCAAAGCGCACGAGCCCCGTATCGGTCTCGAGATACCCCAGCCAGGCCGTGATAAACATTTCGGCGTCGTTGCCCTCACAGAGCTTGTTGTTTGCGTTGAAGGCGGCAACCGAAGGCGCATCGCCCCGCTCGGCGTAATCGCGGAGCACGGTCTTGCCGGTCATCATGAACATGGCCGCCGGAATTCCCTTGCCGGATACATCGGCTATGAGAAGCGCAAGCTTATTTTCTTCGAGAAAATAGAAGTCATAGAAATCGCCGCCGACCTCCTTCGCGGTGTCCATGGTCGCGAAGAGATTCAAATCCTTCCGGTCCGGATAGGGCGGGAACACCGAGGGAAGCGCGGACTGCTGGATGTTTTTCGCGAAGGCGAGTTCCCGGTCGATGCGGGCGGCTGCCGCCGCGATATATTGCTTCAGGGTACCGACGGTTGCGTTGATATCGTCCGAGAGGGACGCAAATTCCGTGTTGGAGCGCACATTGACCTGCTCGTCGAGGTCGCCGTCGGTGATTTTCGAAAGCGAGTTGTTGACGCGGTTTAAGTTGTTGACAACCAGTTTGCGGACCAGAAGGAAAATCACGCCGAACAGCGTCAGAAAGACCAGAACCTCCAGGACGGCGGTGAGGCTCACGGAGGTGTCGCGCTGAAGAAGAATCTCATTTTCCGGGAGGACGGCGATGATGTAATAGCCCTCGGAAAATACATACATGCAGGAGCTTTCCACGCCGTAGACGGTCGCGGTGAACACGTCTCCCTCGGCCATGGTGTCGCGGTCAATCCAGATGCCGGTCGCAACCAGGTTTTTTCCCTCGTTGCGATTGCGGTCGCTGACGATGCTCCAGTTTTCATCGGCGATGACGATGCAGCCGTTCTCGCCGACATGGCGGTTTCGGGTGACGCCCACGATCTGGTGGTCGATGTCGCGCTGGAAGCGCTCCGCGTCGTACGCAACCTCGACAAATCCGCCGCCCTCAAGACATACGCCGGCGTATTTGCGAAGAAGCGTCGGGTCGTAGGACGTCGGCTGGTAGCTCTGCACATGCTCGCGCACGGTTCCGTCGAGAAGTCCCGTAAACTCTGCGGACTGCGTTCCGGAGCGCATGTCGTAGTTCAGAAAATCGGGGTGGGTCGTGGAGATGATGATGCCGTCCGCATCGATAATGTTGATCTCCGCTACATCGTGGCGTGCCGTCAGGGCGAGAAGTCCCGCCTCATCGGCCGGGGCTCCGGCGTCAATCTCCGAGGCGATGTCGCGGGTCAGCGCCAGAAGGTTGGCGTCCGAGGCGTCGATGACATCCTGCCGCACATCCGCGATGTTGAGGCGCAGCAGGTTGTGCGCGCTTTTTTCGGAGAGGCGCGTCTGGAGGGTCCACGAAAAAACCATGGACACGGCAAATGCCACCCCCACGATCAGCAACAGCCATTTTAAGAATGTGCCGGATATGGTTTTCTTCGTCTGCATGGTCGGCTCCTTGCGGAATGTGATGCTTCGCCCGAAACGAGGGCGAGGCGGTTACTCGATGGTCAGAATGCTCGAAAAGCCCGTGATCTCGAAAATTTCCATGATTTCGGGGCGGACATTTCGAAGCACCATTGTGCCCTTTTTGTTCATCGCTTTCTGCGCGGACAAAATCACGCGGAGTCCTGCAGAGGAGATGTAGGTAAGGTTCGCCAGGTCAAAGACCAAATTCGTGACGGCGTTCATGTCCGCGCGCAGCTCGCTCTCGAGCTGCGGGGAGGTGATGGTGTCGAGGCGTCCCTCCGGCGCGACGGTCAGAGAGGTGCCTGCGAGTGTCTTTTGTATTGTCATGATGTGCTCCTTTCCGTGCTGGATTGTGAAGCAGGATTTTTCAAAAAAGGCTGTCGCCACAGCGAATTCGTAAAACGCAGATGGGACAGCCCTTATGGTTACATCAGTCGGTTGTTACGGCGTCAGTCTCGACGGTCCGCGGAAGAGGAACATCGCTTCCTTGATCGGAAGACCGAGCAAAAGCATTGTGAGGCGGTCAACGCCGATACCGAAACCGCCGTGCGGCGGGCAGCCGTATTTGAAGAACTCGAGGTAGAATTTGACATCGTTTGCGAGACCCTTCTCCTCCGCCTGCTTCTTCAGCACCTCATAGCGATGCTCGCGCTGTGCGCCGGTCGTGATTTCCACGCCGCGCCAGATGAGGTCGTAGCCCTGCGGAACGCCCTGGGCGTCGCGCATGTGGTAGAAGGCGCGCTTCTCGGCGCTGTAGTCGGTGATGAACAGGAATTCATGGTTGTAGTGCTTCTTCACCCAGTCGTAGCTGAGGTGCTCAGCCTCGGTGGTGAGGTCGCCCTTCTCCTCGTCCGGCACGGTGTAGCCGTACTCCTTCTCAAGAGCGTCATAGAGGTCGGCGAGCTTTACGCGCGGGAACGGCGTCGTCGGAACGATAATCTCAGCATCGAAGTCTTCCGTAGAGAAGGTCTCTTTAATCTTCTCGCCGTACTGCTCCTTCACCTTGCGGAGGGCGTTCGTGAGAAGCTCCTCCTCAAATTTCATGACATCCTCGAAGGAGTCGATGTAGCTGAACTCGATATCGAAGCAGGTGAATTCGGTGGCGTGCTTGCTCGTGAACGACTTCTCGGCGCGGAACACGGGGCCTACTTCAAAGTAGCGCTCGAAACCGCTGGCCATGGCCATCTGCTTGTAGAACTGCGGGCTCTGCGCAAGGTATGCATTCGGCAGGTTGTAGCTCGGAAAATAGTCCAGACGGAATACATCCGCGCCCGACTCCGAGGCGGCGCCGATCAGCTTAGGCGTGTGGACCTCGATGAAATCGCGGTCGAGCGCGAAGTCGCGAAGCGCGCGTACGAGAGCGGTCTGTGCCTTGAACATGAGCTGGTTGGCGTCCGTGCGGAGATCAATCCAGCGGTAGTCGATGCGCTGGTCGATGGAGGAGCGCTCAACGGCAGCCTTCTTCTTCGTCGCGGGAATGTAATCGCGGGCAATCGGAAGCGGCGCCGCAACGGAATCAATCGAGATCGAGGTCGGAATGATTTCGATGCCGTTTAACTTGACAAACTCGCTCAGCTTGACAACGCCCGTCACGGATACAACGGTGTCCTGGGTAATCTGTGCAAGAGTCTCCGCCCAATCGGGGTGAAGCTCCTTCTCAATCGTAATCTGTACTTTGCCGGTGATGTCCTTCAGCACGAGGAAGGCCATGGACTTGCCGTCGCGGAAGTTCTCGGTAAAGCCGCGCACAAGCACTTCCTGCTCGGCCTTGGCAGCCACATCACGGATATATGTTCTCTCCATAGCGGTACTCCTTTTTTGTATGGTAGGAATTGCGGACAGGCCCTCCGCAGGGGAAGTCCCGTCTGCGCGGGGATTTTTCGCCCCGCAATCTGCCCTACATTGTATACCAACGGCTGTCATTCGTCAATGTTTGTAATTGCACTCCGGGACATTTTTCGGTATAATCTACAGTATATGTGTGAGGTTGATGCGGGCGGACCGGAGTTGATTGTCCGGCCGCGGGAAAGGCGCAGCGGGAAAATGATGAACAATCGGCAAAGAAAAATGCTACGGACGGCAGGGATTTTCCGCATCGTCGCAGTGCTGGCGGCTGCGGTTTTGTTTGCGCTGTGCGCAAAGACGGCGCACGCGGATTCGGACAACCGGTATCTGTTCGACGGCGAGGGGGAGTATATCCTTGTGAACGTGCAGACCGGAAGCCGTCTGGTCTGTCACTCCGGAAGCGGGAGAATTTCGCTTACAAGCGCCGTTTTTACGGAGAATTCGTCGGACACGCGGTTTTATTTCCGCGAGATTGGACCGAACCGGTATACGATTACGACCGCCGGGAACGAGTTCGGCTATCTGAATTCGTACGCTTACGGAAACCGGCTGGAGATTAAGAAGGATGCGTTCGAAATTCCGTCCTCCGCGATCTGGGAGATTGTTCCGAACCGCGGCGGGATAGCGATTGTGAATTCGGCGACGGGGCGGTATCTGGCGAGCTTCGGATTTGAGGTGTTCATGAAGAATCCGGCGGAACTGGTGACGGATACGGACGTCGAATCGACGCTCTGGATGCCCGTCCGGTCGATGTGCTACGGAAGCCGCGAGGACGCGCCGGTCCGGCAGCTGCAGGTGGAGGAGCGCGAGGTGGAGAAGGCGCTCGCCAAATCCGCGGAGATTCCCGTCAACGACATTTTCGGTTTTTCCTGGGGACCTCTCTCGCGGGCTGAGGATTTTACGGTGTGGATCGATCGCCCGGAGGTGCTCCGCGTCTCCTTCGACGGCACGCTCTCGGTGCAGTCGCAGGGCGAGGCGACGGTGATGCTGCGCCACCGCTACACGGGGCAGCGCCTGCGCGCGAACATCCGCGTATGCAACAACGGAATCGTGATTGTCCCGGGCTTCATGGGTGCGGAACTCGTGAATCGCAAAAATGAAAAAATCTGGAGCGAGTCGCTCCTTTCGGAATTGACAAACGGCTTTTCCCTCTCGGCATTGTCCCGCTTTTCGTCGCTCTCCTCGCCGTCCGCCGGGGACGGGGTGCGTGCGGTGGACAATTCTTTCGGCGCACTTGATTTGTACAAGGAACTGTACCGTGTTTTGATCCGCACCTACGGCAAGGATGCCGCCGTGGAATTCTTCCCGTACGACTGGCGGAAATCTTCCGCCGAGAGCGGTGCGGAGCTCGCGCGGTACCTTGAGGGGCGCGGGTATGACAATGTTGTTCTGGTATGCCACAGCTTCGGCGGGCTTGTGTGTGCGCAGGCGCTTGCCCAGAGCGACTACTGCGTGGAACACACGGCGCTTGCCTGCATGGTCGGCGTTCCGATGAACGGCTCTGCGGGAATCGCGGAGGCGTGGGCGAAGGACCGCTTCGGCAATGCGCTCGGACTGGGCTCGTTCGGCTCCGTGGAAAATGCGGCAATCCGCAAGATTATCGGAACTTTCCCGAGCATCTACGAGATGCTGCCGTCCGCCTATGCGGTTGAGACGCTCGGCGTCATCGGCGGATGCGGTTCGTATGATTCCTTCGTCGAGGCATGCGCGAAAAAATGCGGCTCCTTTGATAAAAAGCTTGCCGCGGCCGCAGGCGAGGTCGGAAAGAAGCTGTATCGGGACGGCGTCTGCGCGATTGACCGGGTGCCGACGGCATGGTACGGCGGAACCGACCGCGAGACGGTTGTGAGGACGACGCTGTCAGGCGGAGAGCTTCAGTTTGCGAGGGCGAACGAAGGCGACGGAATCGTCACCGTCGCCGAGTGCGTGGCGGGAACGAAGACCGAAGAAAAAGATGCCTTCACGGCTCCCGCAAGGCATCTCTGGGTGACGGAAGACGGCACGATTATCGCCGACATAACGGCGAGAATCGCGGAGCTTCCGGGATTCGGTTCGTAAGTCTGCGCGCTCAGCGCGCGGTCCATTCCTCGTAAGGAATCATGTGTGAGAACATCTCGACGGTTCTCGCCTGGCTCTCATAGACAGAACAGAGGGAGAGCTTGGTCTGCAGCACGGCATCGTCAATCGGCGTGAGGTCCGAAGGAACCTCGCCGGCTTTGTAATATTTTCCGAAGAACCGGAGCTCTGCGGCGCAGCCTGCGTCGTCAAATGCGCTCACGGCCAGGCGATGTGTCGCCTTGTGGTGGACATGTCCGTATTCGCCGTCCGCATTGTGCGTGGCGACCTGCTTCCAAGGCTTGTAGGACAGAATCGTCCGGATGTCCGCCCGGATGGAGTCCTCCCAGAACGCCCAGTTGCTCTTCCTTCCGGCGATTTTGTCGGGGTAGGAGAGGATGAGACCGCGGTTGCCGGTGCGGGAGAGCATCTCCTTAAATTCGGCGCTGCGCACCTTGTTGTCGCCATTCGTGAGCACGACGACGAACCAGTCCTCCGTGATGAGACGCGAGCCGCCCCACAGAAGCTCGTCGTCGGGATGCGCGACAATCATCACGCGGTCAAAGCCCGAAAGATCGAGCGCATCGAGCTGTGCGTTCGTGACGGGCGGAATTGACAGATACGGATAGTTGAACCAAATAATCGGGCCGAGGACGGCGACAAGAACGATACCTGCGATGACTGCCGCAATCCGAAGTGCCTTTCGAAATCCTTTTTTCTCTTTCATTCGATTTCCCCCTGAATCAAAGTCGGTATGCCGGCCTGCGGGGGAAGGCCCGCGAGGTCTGCCCCGACAGTATACCACATTTTCCGCCGTCGGGGGATTGTTTTTTCCGAAAAATGATTTTGATGTTGACCGATGTATTCTTTTGTGTTACACCTTGCTTGTGGCTGCAATTGTGCGTGCGGCCGGTGTTAACGGATTTTTGTGTGTATCAGGGGGAGTTTTTCCATGCGTTTTTTCGACAATCGGTTTCGAAAGGATATTGCGGTCCTGTGCGGAATCACGGTGGCATTGCTTGCCGCGATGTTTTTTCTGACGGGAACGAAATATCTCTACGGGTCCATGGTTGACTGGGTCAGCCAGCACAGCGTTCTGCCGGAGGTCTACCGGCAGCATTTCTATGAGACGGGACATCTGATCCCGGAGTTTCTTCCGGAGGTCGGCGCCGGGCAGAATGCCTACAACTTTGCGTATTACGGCCTGCTCAACCCGATTATTCTTCCGAGCTATCTGCTCCCGTTCGTGAGCATGGTGACCTATCTTCAGGCGGTGTCGGTTCTCGGCCTGCTCGCTTCGGCGTGGCTCTTTCTTCTGTGGCTTCGCCGCGCGGAGCGCCGGTCGGATGTCCTTGGCGCTGCTCCCGGCGAGAACGCCGCGCGTCTGGCTACCTGCCTTTTTGCGGCGGCGACACCGCTTCTGTATCATTCCCATAAACAGGTGATGTTCACGGCGTATATGCCGTTTCTTCTGCTGGCCCTCATCGGCGTGGATCGCTTTTTTGCGCGCCGTCGGGGCGGGCTTCTCGCCTGCATGGTCACGCTTTTGTTCCTCACCAGCTATCTCCAGGCGGTCTCGGCCGTGGTTGTGGTTACGGTATACGGCATTTTCCGGTGGCTTGCGCTTCCGAACCGGCCGGGGTTTGTGAAAACCGCGCTTCGCTTTGCGGGGACAATCTGCGCGGGCGTCGCGGCGGGCGGTATTCTGCTTGTTCCGACGGCGATGGCGGTTTTTTCCGGAAGAGGACAGGGGAACTGCGAGCCGGAGAGACTGGTTTCGATGCTGTTTCCGAATTTTCCGGTGCACGAGGCGCTTTACAGCGGCTACGGACTCGGAATGACCGCGATTTTGCTCTGGGCGACGACGGCGTTGCTCCTCTCCCGAAGGAGAAGGGGCCTTCGCTTTCTGCCCGGCGTCCTGTTTGTGCTCTGCTGCTGGCCGGTGTTCCGCTATCTGCTCAACGGCTTCCTGTATTCCCGCGCAAAGGCGTTGATTCCGTTTGCTCCGCTCGCGGCGCTTGTAATCGGGCTGTGGTATGACGGGGAATTCGGCCGGAAAGAGGTTTCGCAGGGCAATTCCGGCGATTCCGCGCAGAGCGGAAGGCGATACCTGTTCCTTAGGACCCGGGCCTGCGATATCGCCGTGTTTGCGGCGGTGCCGGTGATTTCCCTTGCCAGTGCGGCGATTACCGGATACTGGAAGGAGACGGGGCTGTTCATTGCGGACTGGATTTTGATTCCGCTCATTTTGTTCATGGCGCATCGGAGAAGACAGGCGTGGTTTGCGGTTCCGACGGTGCTGCTTGCGGTGTGCGTATCGTTTGTCTACTCGAACACGGACACGATGACGGAGCGGCAATTCGCGCAGGAGCTTCATTCGGAGGAGAAGAGCAGCCTTCTTTCGGAGGTCTTTTCGGAGGAATCGAAGAAATCCGGCGGCGATGCTTTTCGAAGCAATGACCTGAGTTCCCCGAAGTATGCTTCCAACGCCGTCTACGGCAGCCGCTACCTGACGACGGGACTGTATTCGTCCATCTGCAACCAGAATTATCTGCGGATGCTCTACGAGGATCTGCATCTTGCCAACCCCGCGGTCAACGACATTTCGTTCTCGCCGCAAAATGACTGGACCTTCCAGACGGTGATGGGCGTGAGGTTTTTGATTACGCGGGAGAGCGAGACCGGGAATACCCTGCCTGCCGGCAGTGAGATTGTCCGGTCGGGCGACGGCTTTGCGGTTGCCCGAAACAACGATGCCTATGCACTTGCCTTCCTTCCGAAGAGCCGGATGAGCGAGCGACAGTACCGCGCTTTGACGCCGGCCATGCGCCGGATTGCGCTTCTTGCGTACGCTGTCGTGGATGAGGACCTTCCGGATGTGAAGCTTCCGGAGCTTACGACGGTTCGAACCGACGAAACCTTCGGATGGCCGGTGACGCCGGCCGGACTGGTCGCCGTCGCCTCCGACGCCCCCGGGACAAGCCGCGGAATTTCGGTGCCGGAGCCGCTTGACGAGACCCTGTATTTTGTATCGACGAGAATTCCGGCCATGCGGTTCCACCGCTCGGCGATTGCAATCAACGGAACCCTGAATGCACTTTCCGGATCCCGCAACACAAGACCGAACGGCAACTACAACTTCCTGTATACGCTCACCGGAACGAAGCACGACAACCGCCTGGAGGTTACGCTTCCGCACGGCGGCGGATTTGCGTGTGAGAAATTTACCGTGCAAAGCGTTTCGCTTGCGACGCTTCGCGCTCTGCGCGGCGAGGTCGCCATGGCGGAGGGGCTGCATTTTACGAAGGACAGCGAGCTTACGGGTCGGATTACGGCGGAGGCGCCCGGGACAATGGTAATCTCGATGCCGTATGACGAGGGCTTCCGAATCCGCGTGGACGGCAGGGAGGTTGCGCTTAAGCGTGTTGACGGCGGCCTGATCGGCTGTGATGTGGACGCGGGAGAGCATGAATTTACGGTCGCTTACCGTGCAAAGGGAAGGACCGTCGGCGTGTGCGTGAGCATACTCGGAGTCCTCGGAATCGCGTGGATTATCGTGTCGGCGCGGCTTCCGCGGAAAAATGCGGGAAGCGCGGCGACAGAGTGATCGCCGGAGATGACCGGACATAACGGAACAATGAAAAAATCCGCCCCGTCTGTGTGACGGGGCGGACTTCGTTATTCAGGTTAATAAATCAGCGACAGCGGAATTAATCAACAACCTCGATCGGAGCGTCTACGGCGTTCTTTGCAACGCTTGCGATACCCTTCTCGCAGTTGGGCTTCGTGGTGTAGCCCTCGCCGACAGCGACAATCTGGCCGTTCGTAGCCTTCAGGCGGAAACGGAACTCGCCGGCCTTATCGGTGTAAAGCTCGAACTTCGGATTCTTCAAAACGGCATACCCTTCCACCGTCTGATCCTCGATGTTGGCAACGGGAGCGTTCTTTACAACGCTGGCAATGCCCTTCTTGCAGTTGGCAAGAGTCGTGTAAACCTCACTTGTGGCGATTACCTGGCCGTTCGTAGCCTTGAGATCGAACTTAACGCCGGACTTCGTCTTCTTAATCACAAACTTTCCCATGGGTGATACCTCCTTTGATGATCGGGCGGACCGTCGTCTCGCCCGCATGAATATTCACAGACCTATTGTATCATCGAACGGGTATGTTTTCAAGCGGTTTTCCTTCGATTTCGGCGAGAAAACGGCGGGAGTGCGGGAAGGGCCGGAGGAGAACACGAAACCGTTGAAAAATGGGCCGGGAAGAGATATACTGTCTGTGTATATGCATTTTCCGCGCGAGACGGAAAATGCGGAAACAGACGGAGTGTCGGGAGGAGAGAAACGGTATGACGGATGTTCGAAATCGGTATACGAAAGAAAATGCGGGCGGTCGAAGGCGGCTCGCTCTTTGTGTGCTCGCGATGATTTTGGCGGTCTGCCTTGTGATGTCCGGGTGCAACAACAAACCACCGGAGAAAAAGAGCGGTGAGTTTGCGCTGCTCAAGACACCGGACGGCGCCTCGGTCATGATCGGCGGCGAGAAGGCCGGAGAACTTAAGCTTTACCGGATAGCCGACCAGGCGGATGCGGAGTTCACCGGAGCGGTGCTGCTCACCCTCGGGGACGGGAAAATCGTGCGCCTGTGGCAGGAGGATGACAAGGGCACAACCCGCGTCTATCTGACGACGCCGCACGGGACAAGCCAGTTAAACATCTGGCCGACGGTTGAGGAAAAGCATACGAAGATTGCGCTCTCCGATTATTCCAAAACGGACGACGAGGGGCGCTATGTCAACGGCATCAGCGTGTGGATGGAGCAGCCGGACTCGGATGATATCGAGAGCAATGTCCTTCTCTCCATCGACGCGAAGGGCGTTCTGTCGGTGGAAACCTATTCCGACAGCCTGTCGGACGGAATCGTTACCCGCGTATCGTCGCGGTACACCTACCCGCTCTCGGACGGCAAATGGAGCACGGATATCGGGACGACGGTCTTAAGCCGCCTTACGGCGCCGATCGGCGAAACCGACAACATCCGGAGCGGAAGCTATTCGGCGGCCGTTGAGCACAAGCTGGCGGATTCGCAGGAGCGGCTGATTTACTCCCGCGTCGGGCTCGGCGACGAGGGTGTCCGCTACCGGGTCACCTGCGAGAAGGACGGAAGCCAGACGGCGCTTCTGCAGACGCTGGAAAATGCATACGGAAACGTGATTATCGAGGAGTCCCGGTTCGCCGGGGAGGCGCCGTATACGCTGGAAGCCTCGGAGGAGGGCGTGGGAACGGTGTGCGATTCCGGCGGATACAACCTGCTCTCGGGCAGGAACCGGGAGTATCGCTGCACCTACGACGGACGCTTCGGCGGCGGGGACGACGGAAAGATACTTCGCTCTGTGGAAATCGGCGGATTTACCGTATCGCTCCGCAGCGCGGATGAGGTTTACGAGGGAAATACAGCGGCGACGATGCTTCTGTCGGAGCCGAAATACCGCAAACACACGACGGTCCGGTTCGCGGATGCGGCGGACGATATCATTCTCGATGTACCGGTGCGTTACGGCGAGTGGCTTCTCGTCGAGCCGGAGGGAAGCTCCCGTACCGCGGACGATGTCAGACTGGTGCTTCGCCCGACGGGCAACGAGGGCTGGAGCCTGTATGCATTTTCCGTAAATCCCGGCGATCCGGACTATGTCGCGGGTATGCCTGAGACGGAGGATTACGAGCGGGGCGTGAAAGTCGGCGACATCCGTCTTCCCATGGTTGTCGACCGCGACGGAATCCAGCAGTACACGGGCGATGTCGAAATTTCGCTTGCGGACGGCCACGGGTTTACCTTCTCACACCGTATTGTCGACGGAATCTGCCGTGTGAGCGCGACCTGCGACGGGCAGACGAGGACCGTCGCGGAGTTTGCTGTTCCGAAGGAGTCCGGCGAGAACGACGGGGCGGCTGACCCTGCGGCAGGCGGGGATACGCCCGGCGGCAGCGAGACGCCCGGCGATGCTTCTGCGGATACCGATACCGCTTCCGCAGACGGCGGCGCCGGGAAAGGCGGGACCGCTGTTGTGCTTGACACATCGCGCTATGTGGAACTCGACGATGTCTCGACACCGGAACCGCTTCGCAAGCTGTTCTTCTCGGTTGCCGAGCCGGAAAAGACGCCGTTTGCACAGTTTCTCGTGTGCGGCGGCGAGCTGATTGTCCGCGTTGCAAAGGATGCCAAATGGTCCGACGGGAAGATTTCGGAGTGGGCATTTTGCTTCCGGAAGCAGGAGGGACGCATCGCTGCGGATGTCCGCACGGGCGAGACCGAGAGCGGCGCGGGAGCCCGGTCGACGGTTCGCGAGGAGAAGACGGCGTTCTCCGGCACGACCGGCGAAGGCGCGTCGACGCCGGGCACGGAGCTGAAGATTCTCGCGGAGAGAACGACCGATTCCTCGGGAACGACGAGGCGGCTGGAAATCACATCCCCGCAGGCGGAGCAGGCAAGCGGACAGCCGGCGGAAATCATCGTAAAGACTTCGGAAAACAAGGGCGGCGTCGTGATTGACGAGCTGTTGATTATCTCGGCAGACGGCACCGATTCGGGCAAGCTCGTGAAAAATTTCAACGGAACCCTGCTGGTGGACGGCGTATCCGTTGACGCCATGGACATTCCGACGCCGGCGGTTGCCAACGAGAAGCCGGAGGAGCACATTTTCTGTCCGGACACCTCCGTGCGGACGATACAGACCGCACACTGCACCTGTACCGTTTACATCTGTACGGCGCACCGCGACGCGACGAAGACGCTGGACGGAACGATTGTGAACCCGGAGGCAGTCCGGCGGTCGGCGTGGCTTGTCGTCACGGTCAATCAAACCGGCGAGCGGTATTGCGTCGAGCTCGGAAGCGGCAGCTGGACGGCGACAGGCGCCGGAAAATGATTTGACCTGCAAATGCATTCCCGGGGCGCGGATCCGGTTCCGCGGTCCGGGATTGTCTGTAAGAGGACGGATTATCGAAAAATACGGAGAGAGAACGATGCGATTACGGATTTTGATGAACGATATTGCGGCGGGAGCCGCTTCGGACGGCGCCTGCGGGAGCGCGGCGGATTGCGCTGCGGAGGAACTGCGGGAGGCGTCGCTGCAGGGCGTTGCGTGCGTGCACGGGCTCAGCATCTATGCGGAGACGACGAACCATACGCTTCTCGTCGACACGGGGCAGGACGGGCGGACCTGGGACAATGCAGCGGCGCTCGGCGTTTCCCTCGCCGATGTCGGGGCGGTTATTGTCAGCCACGGCCACTACGATCACTCGGGCGGCGTGATGCGCTTTGCCGCAGGCAATCCGGAGGCGCCGATTTACCTGAACGACAAGGCCGGCGGGGACTACTGGAACCTGCGCGACGGCGCAACAGAGCGCGACGGTGCGCGGTACATCGGAATCGACCGCGCAATCCTTTCGCTTCCGCAGACGAGACTGCTGCCGGGCGACAGGGTGACGGACATCTTCGGAGACGGCGAAGTCGTCGTCTTCGGCGGCGCGACCGGGAGACGGCTGTGGCCGGAGGGGAACCGGGTTTTGGCAAGGCGCACGGAGGACGGTTTTATACAGGACACCTTTGATCACGAGCAGTATGTCGTGCTTGGCGATGCGGGCCGGACGGTGCTCCTCGGCGGCTGCGCGCACAACGGACTGCTCAATATTCTGGACCGCTTCCATGAGCTGTTCGGCGGGTGGCCGGACGCAGTGGTGAGCGGGTTTCACATGATGAAGCAGGGCGCGTATACCGATGCGGAGACCGCGACGATACGGGAGACGGCGGAGGAGCTTGCGAAGCTTCCGATTCTGTATTTTACGGGGCATTGCACCGGTCTTCCCGCATACGAAATCATGCGTCCGATTCTCGGGGAGGCGCTGTATTACTTCGGCAGCGGCGAGGAGATTGTCGTGCGGGAGAAGGACGGAAAAACGGCCTGCCCGGCGGGCGCAGGAGAAAAGACGAAACATTAGCACTCAGGGCTTGACAGTGCTAACAACTTGTGCTATAACAATAGCGGCGCCGAAAAATCAAGGCGGATTTTTCGACGGAAAATGATCAAGAAAGAGGGTTTTACCATGAAATTAGTACCTTTGAGCGATCGCGTTGTTTTGAAGCAGAAGGCCGCGGAAGAGACCACGAAATCCGGCATCATCCTGACGACGGCATCGCAGGAGAAGCCGCAGGAGGCCATTGTTGTGGCTGTGGGACCCGGCGGAATGGTTGACGGCAAGGAAGTAACCATGCAGGTCAAGGAAGGCGACCAGGTGATTTATTCGAAATACTCCGGAACGAATGTAAAGCTCGGAGAGGACGAGTATATCGTTGTGAAGCAGAGCGATATCATTGCTTTGGTTGTCGACTGAGACTGCATTTGCGCGAGTCGAAGAGACATATTTTCCGGGGCAAGCCCGGGTACCGGCGGAGGCCGGACATTTTCCGCGAGATGACGCGGCAGGAAAGGAAGTAAGGAACTATGGCTAAGATTTTGAAATATGATGTTGACGCAAGAAAGGCTCTGGAGAGCGGCGTCAACCAGCTGGCGGACACCGTGAAGGTGACCCTCGGACCGAAGGGCCGCAATGTTGTCCTCGAGAAGGGCTACGGCGCACCGCTCATCACCAACGACGGCGTTACGATTGCGAAGGAGATCGAGCTTGAGGACAAGTTCGAGAACATGGGCGCACAGCTCGTTAAGGAAGTTGCGACGAAGACCAACGATGTGGCCGGCGACGGTACCACGACCGCTACGGTTCTCGCACAGGCGATGATCAACGAGGGCATGAAGAACCTCGCTGCAGGCGCCAATCCGATCGTGCTCCGCAAGGGTATGAAGAAGGCTGCAGAGGTTGCCGTTGAGGCGCTTAAGGGCATGAGCTCGCAGGTTTCCGGCAAGTCGCACATCGCCAAGGTTGCGACGATTTCCTCGGGCAGCGAGGAGGTCGGTGAGCTGGTTGCCGACGCGATGGAGAAGGTTTCCAAGGACGGCGTCATCTCGATTGAAGAGTCGAAGACGATGAAGACCGAGCTCGATGTGGTTCAGGGTATGCAGTTCGACCGCGGTTACATCTCCGCATACATGGCTACGGATATGGACAAGATGGAGGCGGCTCTCACCGATCCGTTCATCCTTCTTACGGATAAGAAAGTAAGCAACATTCAGGATTTGCTTCCGATTCTCGAGCAGATTGTCAAGACCGGCAAGCAGCTTCTCATCATCGCCGAGGATGTCGAGGGCGACGCTCTTTCGACCCTGATTCTCAACAAGCTCCGCGGAACGTTTACCGTTGTGGCTGTGAAGGCTCCGGGCTACGGCGACAGAAGAAAAGAGATGCTCCAGGATATCGCAATCCTCACGGGCGGCACGGTCATCACCGAGGAGGTCGGCCTTACGCTTAAGGATGCCACGATGGAGATGCTCGGAAGCGCGAAGAGCGTAAAGATTCTCAAGGAGACCACGACGATTGTGGACGGCGCCGGCGATAAGAAGGCGGTTGAGGATCGCATCGCGATGCTCCGTGCACAGTACGATAACACGACTTCGACCTACGACAAGGAGAAGATTCAGGAGCGTATCGCCAAGCTTGCGGGCGGCGTAGCCGTAATCCGCGTGGGCGCTGCTACCGAGACCGAGATGAAGGAAGCCAAGCTTCGCGTCGAGGATGCGCTGGCTGCAACCAAGGCAGCGGTTGAGGAGGGCATCATCGCAGGCGGCGGTTCCGCTTACCTGCACACCATGAGCAAGGTGAAGGCTCTGGCGGATTCCCTCGAGGGCGACGAGAAGACCGGCGCCAACATCATCCTGAAGGCACTCCAGGCTCCGCTTCTTACGATTGCGAAAAATGCGGGCTACGAGGGAACGGTTATCGTCGACAAGGTTATGAACATGGCGGACGGCATGGGCTTTGACGCTTACACCGGCGAGTATGTCGACATGGTTGCAAGCGGAATCATCGATCCCGTGAAGGTTACCCGCTGCGCATTGGAAAATGCGACAAGCGTTGCCGCAACGCTCCTCACCACCGAGGCGGTTGTCGCCATCAAGAAGGAGCCCGCGGCTCCGGCTGCACCGGCGATGCCTGAGTATTAAATCGACGGTCATTTGACAAATATTACAGAAGTTTCGGGGCGACCTTCGGGTCGCCCCTTTCTTTCACTTTTTTTCTCTCCTGCTATCGACAGGAGCGGTGAAAACAATGTATACTGTTGGGTGAGGGTGCATTTTTCGAAGATGCATCCGGAAACGGAGAAGGTTATGGTGAAACGGAGTTTACGCAAAATACTGGGCGCCGTTTTGGCCGCGGTTTTCGTCCTCGCACTGTCGGGCTGCGGCAAGGGCGGCGAGGAGCCGGGCGACGGGAGGCTGGTTCTCGGGTTCAGTCAAATCGGAAGCGAGAGCGCCTGGCGCATCGGAAACACAAAGGATATCGAGGAGCAGGCGGAGGCGTTCGGCATCGGTCTGATGCTTGAGAACGCCAACCAGAAGCAGGAGAATCAGATCGCCGCAATCCGGCGGTTTATCGCATATAAGGTAGATGTTATTGCGTTTTCCCCGGTGGTTGAAGAGGGCTGGGACAATGTGCTTTTGGAGGCAAAGGAAGCCGGAATCCCCATCATTCTCGTCGACCGTGACATCAACACCGAGCATCAGGGGCTCACGACATGCTTAATCGGCGCCGACTTTTACAAGGAGGGTGTGATGGCCGCCGAGTACCTGATTCGCAAGGCGGACAGCATGGGTCTTACGCAGGTCAACATCGTGGAGATTGCAGGCACGGCAAATTCCACCCCCATGCGTCAGCGCCAGGCCGGTTTTATGGACACGATTAAGGACGATTCGCGTATGCGCGTTCTGGAGAGCATTGACGGCGATTTCTTAAAGAGCCGGGGCGCGGAGTGCATGCGGTATCTTTTGGAAAAATACGGGGACAGCATCCAGGTTGTGTTTTCCCACAATGACGAGATGACCATCGGGGCGATTCCCGAGATTGAGAAAGCGGGATTCAAGCCGGGAAATGATATGATTATCATCTCCATCGACGGCGGGCAGGAAGCCATCAATGTTTTGAAGGAAGGCAAAATCAACTGCGTCGTGGAGTGTACGCCGAAGCTCGGGAAGGCGCTTATGGAGACGGCGATCAAGCTGAAAAACGGGGAGGCGGTCGAGAAACTGATTCACCCCGCGGAGCAGGTATTCAGCGATGAGACGGATGTCTCGAAGATTGAGCCGAGAGGATATTGATGCGCGAAAAATCATTCGGAAGGCAGGGGCAAAATGGCTAAGGTCAGGAGAGAAAAAAGCATACTCGGCCAGATCAATGATTTGAGCCGCAAGCTTGTCTTCATGCTTGTGATTCCCATTATCATCAGTCTTCTTCTGATGCTTTTCTACGCGGCGAAATACCACAGCGCCATCGACCGTATGGAGAAGGTCGCAACGCTGAAGACCATGGTGACGGAGGAGATTCCGGAGGGCGCGTGGAACATCGTGAGCGGCCGGCAGTCCTTCGCGGAGAGCCGGATTTATGCATCCATCGGCAAAGTCAACGAGACCATTGAGTCCTTCACGGAGCAGACGGCGGAGGAGAACCGGCTCTCGCTGGTTGTCGCGAGACGAACCATGCAGACGCTTGAGAACTATGTGGACCGCATACGCGACAATATCGATGAGGGCGTTCCCGTGGTGAAAAACGAGGCGGTGATCGAGGAGGTCCGCGGCGTCGCGGCCCTCGTGGACAGCATGTTGAACGATTACATCGCAGCCGAGATCAACACCACCGCGCGCATGAGCCTAAGCCTGCGCATCTGGGTTTTGGTCACGGCGGTTGCAGAGGTATTGATTGTGGTTGTAGCGCTCCTTGTGCGAAACCGTTCGGTGAAGGTTACGGCGACCTCCGTGCAGCTTCCGATTGAACGGCTGGAGGAAGCCGCCGCGCGGATTGCGGAGGGGTCGCTCGACGCGAAGATCGAGGACACCGATGTGACGGAGCTTCGGAACCTGACGCTGCAGGTCAACACCATGGCGGAGCGCCTTCGGGAGATGATGAAGCGAAGCAGCAGGGATGCCCGCAATCTTCGCAAGGCAGAGCTGCGGACATTGCAGGCGCAGATCAATCCCCATTTTCTGTATAATACCCTCGATGCCATCGTCTGGAAGGCGGAGGCGGGGGAGAAGGATGAGGTTATCCAGCTGACAAGCGCTCTGAGCGACTTCTTCCGAATCAGCCTGTCGTCCGGCGCGGACTGGATTCCGATCAGCCAGGAGAAGAAGCACATCGAAGGTTATCTGAAGATTCAGCAGACGAGATACCGCGACATTCTGGACTACGAGATTGACATTCCGGACGAGATCGGCGACTTCTACATCCTGAAACTTCTGCTTCAGCCGCTTGTGGAAAATGCCCTGTATCACGGTGTCAAAATCAAGCGCGGCGGCGGAACCATCCGCGTGTCCGGAAAGCTGGAGGACGGATATCTTCTGTTCTCCGTAAGCGACACGGGGCTCGGAATGAGCAGGGAACAGCTGGAGGAGCTCCGCGAGCGCATGCGGCACGGCCAGCCTACGGTCAGCGAGGGCGGCGGAGGAGGCTTCGGCCTTGTGAATGTAAATATGCGAATCCGGCTGTACTATAATCAGACGGACGACCTTATGATAGAAAGCGGGCCGGAGGGTACCGCGGTGAGATTTAAAGTGCCCTGCAGAACCCGGGAGGAGATTGACGATGAAAGTGTTTCTGGTTGACGACGAGATTGTTGTGAGAGAGGGAATCCGCGAGTCTTTTCCGTGGGAGGATACGCCGTATGTGCTGGTGGGCGAAGCCCCCGACGGAGAGATGGCGCTTCCGATGATTCGCGACACCAATCCCGACATTGTGATTACCGACATTAAGATGCCGTTTATGGACGGAATCGAGCTGTGCAAAATCATGCACCGGCAGATGCCCTGGATCGGGGTTATCGTCTTAAGCGGCTACGACGAGTTCGAGTATGCGAGACAGTGCATTCAGCTCGGAGTGCGGGAATATATGCTTAAGCCGATCAACGCGGACGCGCTCAAGGAGACCCTCGACAAGGTGAGCGCACAGCTGACGGCGGAGCGGAACACCGCGATGCACGCGGCGAGCCTGCGAGCCCGGATGGAGAGCGGCGGCAAGCTCGTGCGCGAGAAGCTCGTCGGCTCTCTCTTCAACGGCGAGGCGGCCGAGAAGGATGCGCCGGATGTTTTGACGCAGCTTGCGACGATGGGATGCCCGGTTCCCGCGCCGTTTTACACGGTCATCGACGCCGCATTTTCCCCGGTCGGCGAAGGGCAGGCGGTTGCGGAGGCGCTGATCGAGAGCACGGGAGGCGGTGCGCTTCCCTCGCCCGGCCGCGTCGGAACGCGGTTTTTAATCCCCGGCGAATCCGGTGAGGATGTGGAGGAGCGGGCGTATGCCTTTGCGACGACGCTTGCGAGAGAGCTTGAGCGCGTCGGTGAGACGGAGATTCGCGTGGGAATCGGGGAGATTGTCGCTGATCCCGAGGAGATTTACCAAAGCTTCAAGACCGCGAGACACATCCGCCATCTTCTCGTCGAGCGCACGGATGCGCAGGCGATTATCTTAGGCTCCCGCGAGATGGGCGAGCCGGCGGATGAAAAGACACCTGCCGTCATCAGCGAGGCGAAGCTGTATATGTCGATGCATTTTTCGGATCCGAATCTGATGCTTCAGGATGTCGCGAAGGCCGTGAACATGAGCAGCAGCCGCTTTTCGACGGTGTTCTCCCAGCAAAACGGGCAGACCTTCACGGAGTACCTGGTGTATCTCCGCCTCACGAAGGCGAAGGAACTGCTGCGCAGCACGACGGTGCGGAGCCTGCAGATTGCCCGCGAGGTCGGTTACAACGACGCGCACTATTTCAGTTACATTTTCAAGAAAAATACGGGAATGACTCCGTCCGAATACCGGGCGCAGTATCAAAATCAACCCGAATAGAAAAATATTTACCCCGATTGTAAAATCAGCCCGAAAGACGATACGATTTTCAACCATGTCGGTATGAACCTTGATTTACCTTGCACGCGCGATACGCTATCCTTGTACACGAAAGGTCGATGACGACCGAAAAAGGAGGATGGCAAAATGAGAAAGATCAAGGCTTTATTCCTGGTGACAATGCTTGCTCTGTGCTGCATGGTTACCGCCTGCGGGAAGGAAGATGACGGCAAGATCAAAGTGGGTGTAGTGAACAACCCGCCTTCGGAGTCCGGCTACCGCGAGGCCAATGTAAAGGACATGGAGGCTGTGTTCTCGGAAGCGAACGGCTACGAGCTTAAGACCTTCTACAGCATCAAAAACGATGAGCAGCTCCAGGCTGCGCAGGGATTTATCACGGACGGTGTCGATTACCTTCTGATTTCCGCTGCGGAGACCACGGGCTGGGACGAAGTTCTTAAGAAGGCAAAGGAAGCCGGAATCAAGGTTTACCTCTTCGACCGCATGATCGATGTCGACGAAAGCCTGTATGAGGCTGCCGTTGTCTCCGACATGGCGAAGGAAGGCGAGACCGCCGTGAACTGGCTCCTCGCACAGAATCTTCCCGAGTACAAAGTTATCCACATTCAGGGAGCCATGGGCTCCGACGCTCAGATCGGCCGTACCGGCGCGCTTGATGCACAGTTCGCATCCGGCAAGATGAAGAAGGTTGTACAGCAGACGGCTACCTGGGACGAGGCGGAAGCTAAGAAGATTGTGGAAGCGGTAATCAACAGCGGCGAGGATTTCAATGTAATCTACGCAGAGAACGACGGTATGGCGAAGGGCGCCGTAGCAGCGCTCGACGAGGCCGGTATCACGCACGGAACCGACGGCAAGGTAATCGTTATGGGCTTTGACTGCAACAAGTGGGCTCTCCGTGAGCTTCTTGCAGGCAAGTGGAACTACGACGGACAGTGCAGCCCCTTCCAGGCTAAGATTATCAGCGACCTGATTAAATCCGGAAAGGCTCCTGCGTCCAAGAAGATTATCAACGAAGAGAAGGGCTTTGACGCGAAGGCTCTGACTCAGAGTGATATCGACACTTACGGTTTGGGTGAGTAGTAGATAATAATCCGACGAACAAGGCGCAGCCGAGCAGAGAACAGCTTGGCTGCGCTTTTTCAAAGGATTTGACGACGGAGGAACGGTATGCAGGAAGAATGCTTGCTTACAATGCGCCGGATTGACAAGAGATTTCCCGGGGTTCTCGCCTTAAACGGGGTGGATTTTACGCTCAGAGCGGGTGAGATTCACGCGTTGATGGGGGAGAACGGCGCCGGAAAATCCACGCTCATCAAGGTCCTGACCGGCGTGTATCAGATGGACGGCGGTGAAATCCGCGTGGAGGGAGAGCGGATTGCAATCCACTCCCCGCAGGATGCGCAAAATAAAGGAATCAGTACGGTTTACCAGGAGATTACCCTCTGCCCGAACCTTACCGTGGCCGAGAACATGTTCATCGGAAGAGACGGCGGGGCCTGGGTGCGGCAGAGGGAGCTCGAGAGGCGGGCGGACGCGCTCCTGACCCGGCTCGGAATTCCCGCGAGAAGCACACAGCTTCTCGGAAGCTGCTCGCTCGCGGTACAGCAGATGGTCGCCATCGCCCGCGCGGTCGACATGAAATGTAAGGTTTTGATTTTGGATGAGCCGACATCCTCCCTGGATGAGAAGGAAGTTCAGAGGCTGTTCGATCTCATGCGCGACTTAAAGAGCCGGGGCGTCGGAATCATCTTCGTGACCCATTTTCTGGATCAGGTGTATGAGGTCAGCGACCGCATCACCGTGCTCCGCAACGGTGAGCTTGTGGGCGAATATCTCACGGAGGAGCTTCCGCAGCTGCAGCTTGTCTCGAAGATGATCGGCAAGGAGCTCGAGGAGCTCAGCTATTTAGGGGAAACGGAAGAAAAAAAGACCGCTTCGGCGGAGACCTTCTACGAGGCGGAAGGGCTCTCGAGCAGCGACGCGCTGCCGTTTGACTTCTCCATCCGCAAGGGCGAGGTGAACGGATTTACCGGCCTTCTCGGATCGGGAAGAAGCGAGAGCGTCCGTGCGATTTTCGGTGCGGACAAGGTGACCGGCGGAACCGTCAGGGTGAACGGAAAGCCGGCGAAGATTTTGCGTCCGATCGATGCGATGAAGCACGGAATCGGATATCTTGCCGAGGACAGAAAGCGGGACGGTATCATCGCCGAGCTCAGCGTGCGCGAGAATATCATTCTGGCGCTTCAGGTCATGAACGGTATGTTCCGTCCGATCAGCCGCAGCGAGTCGGAGGCATTTGCAGACGAATACATCAAGGTTTTGAATATCAAGACGGCGAGCCGGGAGACGCCGGTGGGGTCGTTAAGCGGAGGAAACCAGCAGAAGGTGATTCTCGCGAGATGGCTCCTGACGCATCCGGACTATCTGATACTCGACGAGCCCACCCGCGGAATCGATGTCGGCACCAAACTGGAGATTCAGAAACTTGTGCTCAAATTGGCGGAGGAGGGTGTGAGCGTGACATTCATCTCCTCGGAGGTTGAAGAGATGCTTCGCACCTGCAGCCGCCTCATCGTAATGCGCGACCGGCATGTTGTCGGCGAGCTTACGGGAAAGGACCTGAATCAGACGCAGGTCATGAAGACAATCGCGGGAGGTGAAGCGTAAAATGAAGAAAAACGGCAGAAAATTATCCTTCGCCGGACTCGGTCAGCTTACCATTCCGCTGATTGCAATCGCGCTTTTGGTCGTGTTCAATCTGATTCGCGACCCGGGCTTCTTCAGCATCGGAATCAGCCATAACAACAACGGAAACGCCGTGCTGTCGGGCAATATCATAAGCATCATCAACGGGGCGAGCGAGCTTGCGGTTCTGGCGATGGGAATGACGCTTGTGACGGCAGCCTGCGGCGGGCAGGATATCAGTGTCGGAGCTGCGGCGGCAATCGCGGGCAGCGTGTTTGTCAAGGTTCTCAAAGCGGGCGCTTCCATCACTGCGGGAACGGTGATTCTCGCCTTTCTCTGCTCGTGCCTCGTGGCGATGATTTTCGGAATGTTCAACGGCACGCTGGTGGCTGTCTTCCGGATTCAGCCGATGATTGCCACATTGATTCTCTATACCTGCGGCCGCTCGGTTGCATACTGGATTAACGGCGGCGCGACGCCCACGGTGTCGAGCCCGATTGTCACCGGAATCGGCAGCTTTATTCCGGGAATCCCGATTCCCACGCCCGTGATTATCGTGGCGGTGACGGCGATTCTGTTTAAGCTTCTGTTCCGTTTTACGGCGCTCGGGTTGTTTACGCAGTCCGTCGGAATCAACGGAAGCGCCGCGAGACTGAACGGAATCAACGAAAAATTCATCAAGCTTCTGAGCTTTGTGATTCTCGGCGTCTGCGTCTCGATTGCGGGCTGCATCGGCGTCTCGCGCCTGGGGTTAATCAACCATGAGACGCTGCTTATCGACATCGAGATGGATACCATTCTCGCAGTCGCCATCGGCGGAAACAACCTCGGCGGCGGAAAATTCAAGCTCAGCGGCAGTATCATCGGCGCCTATGTCATTCAGATGCTCACCATCACCCTGTACGCAATGAAGGTCTCCTCGACCGATGTCAAGGCGTACAAGGCAGTCGTGATTATTCTTCTGGTTGTCATCGGCTCGCCGGTCATCAAGGAGCGGTTTGCCGGCTGGGCGGCACGCCTGCGCGGCCGAAGCAAAAAAGTATCGGTGAAAGGAGCGGAAGAATGAGAAAACTGTCTCTTTTGAAAAGAAAAGAACCGCTCAGCGATACGCAGCTTCTGATGACCATCACCATAGGCATATTTTTCGTGATGTACATACTCGCGATGATTCTGCTCGGCGGCGGATTTCTCCACGCGCAGCAGCTCTTCGACATGTTAAATGACAACGCGAGTCTGATTATCGTATCGTGCGGTCTCACCATTGTCATGATCGGCGGGGGCATCGACATCAGCGTCGGCGCTGTCACCTCGCTCACCGTGATGAGCTGTGCGCTTTACCTGAATTCAGGCGGAAGCCTCATCGCGTCCATGCTGATTGCAATCGGAATCGGCCTTGCCTTCGGTCTCGTTCAGGGCTTCCTCATCAGCTATCTGGAGATTCAGCCCTTCATCGTCACGCTCGCGGGCATGTTCTTCGCGCGCGGTATGACGACGATTCTGTCGGTCAACCCGCAGAAGGCGAACCATAAGGCTTTTGCGGCTCTTCGCGAAAAGAAAATCAAAATCGACGCTCTCGGATACCGGGCGAAAAACGGAAATCTCGTTCCCGGTACAATCGAAATCGGCGTCGTGGTAGCAATTGTGTGCGTAATATTGGTGTTCCTCCTTCTTAAAAACATCCGCCTCGGACGGAACATCTATGCGATGGGCGGAAATCAGCAGAGTGCGCTCATGCTCGGAATCAATGTAAAGAGAACGAGGTTTATGAGCTACCTCATCAGCGGTCTGTTGAGCGGCGTCGCGGGCTATGTATTCCTAATGCATACCGGAGCCGGCAACGCGACCAACGCGGCCGGAATGGAGATGAACGCAATCGCTTCCGCCATCATCGGAGGAACCCTCCTCACGGGCGGTGTCGGCAATGTGATCGGAACCTTCTTCGGAACGCTGAGCCTTACCACCATCAAAAAGATTGTTGTGTCCAGCGGCCTGAACGCCCCCTGGTGGCAGAGCATCACCACCGGCGGAATGCTGTGCTTCTTCATTCTGCTGCAGAGTGTCGTGCTCGGAAGGCGCGCCAAAAAGAAAAAGACTTAAAAGCGGCACCCGCCGTATCCATCATATTTTCATGACTCCTTCTTAGCTGTAGAAAAAAACAACAGCGAAATAACACCCCTCACTGCCGGGAACAGCGGGGGGTGTTGTTTTTTGTCTGCGGACAAAACGCGGAAACGAAAAATCGGCACTGTGCACAAATCCGAAAGGGCGATTTGTGCACTTTTTCGGCCTTCGAAAAATGCGTTGTGCAATCTGATAACGGAATTGTGCACATGATTTTTCAGCGGCCGTGAAAAAGTGACGAAAAACATTCGTAACGCGATATTCACATTGACGCCGGGGGCGGCTCGTCGTATGATGGCGGCACAAAGAAGCCGGTGCGATGTCCCGGCAGTCAGGGAGGAAACCATGAAGACAATCGCCGTGTTGTGTGAGGAGAAAGAATATCTGGAGAGACTGACATCCGCACTGCTCAAAGGGCTTCCCGGCGGGTATGGGGCCGACGGGTACACCGACATTGCCTCTTTTGCAGATCGGGAGGAGCCCGGCCGGGTGAAGGCGGTTTTGCTGTCGGACGGCTGCGGAACGGCGGAGGAGCGGACCGTGCTCTCGGAGCATATGGCGGTCCGTCGGATTCCGGTGTGGAGGCTCACACCGGAGGCTTCACTCTCCGAGGAGGAGAGGTGTCTGTTTATGTACCAGCCGGTGGACCGTATGATTGACAGGCTTGCGGAGATTTTTGAGTTCTCCCATGCCGGAGAGGCGTCGAAGGAGGAGACGGCGCCCTCCCCGTGCCGTGTCATCGGCGTGCTCTCGCTGGGAGGGGACGACAACGGCACATATGCATTTTCGCTGGCGAAACAGATGGCCGCGAAGGGCAGGACGATGCTTCTGTGCGTCAATCCCTGGCCGGACGGGGGAAGAGAATGGACGCCGGCGGACGGAGATGTCTCGGAGCTGTTGTACCTTCTGAAGGAACACGGAGCCCGGTGGTATGAGCGGGAGCGCTTTTGCCTGCGTACCGTCGGTAATGTCAGAATTGTCAGTGGCTACACCTGCGTTTCCGACTTCGGGCAGTTTACGGAGGAGGATGTCGGCGCGCTGCTGGCAGGGCTGGAGGCCGCCGGATATAACGGCTTGGTAATCGATCTCGGGGCGTCGCCGCAGCCCGCATTTTCCGAGTGCTGCGAAGAGATTCATGTGCTCGGCGCGGGAATCGGAAACCGGTACCGCGAACTGGAGCGTATGGTTCGGGAGGAAGGGCTCGGGGAGCGGTTGCGCGCAGTGCGAACGGAGGCGACGGCATGAAAGATCGGCGGGAGATACTGCGGTCTTCGCTGACGGAGCATGTGCTTGCGGCAATCGACGGCTCGCGGGAGCTGAGTGATGAGGAGCTTCGGGAATTGATTGAACGGACGATTCGCGAACACACGAAGGAGCTTTCGCTGAGTATGGCCGAACGGCGCACCGCGAAGAGGGATGTCTTTCATGCGCTGCGCGGACTCGATGTTTTGCAGGAGATGATGGATGACCCCGGGATTACGGAGATCATGGTCAACGGGCCGAAGGAAGTATTTTACGAGAAGGACGGCGAGCTGTTTCGCAGCGGGGTCCGCTTCTCGGGGGAGCGGCGTCTGCAGGATGTGATTCAGAAGATTGCATCCGGGGTAAACCGCGCTGTGAACGAGGCGAATCCGATTGTGGACGCGCGTCTGCCGGACGGAAGCCGCGTCAATATCGTGCTCCCTCCGGTCGCGCTCGACGGACCGGCAGTAACCATTCGGAAGTTCCCGAAGGAGCGGATTACGATGGAGAGACTGATCGCCCTCGGCTCAATCTCGCGGGAGGCCGCGGCTTTCCTGGAGACACTTGTCAGGGCCGGGTACAACATCTTCGTCAGCGGCGGAACGGGTTCCGGCAAGACAACGATGCTGAATGCGCTTTCGGACTATATTCCGCCCGACGAGAGAGTCGTCACCATCGAGGACTCGGCGGAACTGCAGATTGCCGGCGTTCCGAATCTGGTGAGGCTTGAGATGCGCAACGCCAATGCGGAGGGAAATCATGCGATTACCATCCGCGATTTAATCAAAACCTCGCTTCGGATGCGGCCTTCCCGGATTGTGGTGGGTGAGGTGCGTGATGCAGCGAGCATCGATATGCTGCAGAGCCTTAACACCGGACATAACGGTATGAGCACAGGTCACGCGAATTCGCCGGCCGACATGCTGTCGCGCATAGAGACGATGACGCTTTTAGGGGAGGAGATTCCGCTTCTCGCGGTACGCAAGCAGATTGCTTCGGCAATCGAGGTGATTATCCAGCTCGGACGCCTCCGCGACAAATCGCGAAAGGTTGTGGAGATTACGGAGATTCTCGCCTGTGTGGACGGGGAGATTTTGCTGAATCCGCTCTATGTGTTCCGCGAGACCGGGGAGACAGCGGACGGCAGGATTGAGGGAGAGCTTCGCCCTACCGGGAACTGTCTTACGCGGCGCAACAAGCTGCTCGCGGCTGGGCTCACCCTGCCGGAGGGGGTGGTTGTATGAAGGAGGCGAGGTATGTCCTTGCCGAACTTGCAATGTGCGCTCTGACTGCGGCGCTGTTTTTTCAGACTTGGAAGAGCCTTGTGTTTCTGCTGCCGATTACGGCGGTACGGCTGTACCGGCAGCGGGAGGTCTTTCGCCGGCGCAGAAGCCGACGCCTCGAGGAGCATTTTCGCGACGGGCTGCAGTGTCTGCTTGCCTCGCTGGAAGCCGGGTACAGCGTGGAGAACAGCGTGGAAACGGCGGCTGCGGATCTTCGGGGTATGCTGCCGCAGGGGGAGCCGATCACGGAGGAATTTGCGCGCATGGCGAACAAGCTCGGCAGCGGGAGCACCGCGGAGGAAGTGTTTGAGGAGTTCGGCGAGCGAAGCGGTGTTGCGGACATCCGGAATTTTGCGGGTATTTTTTCCATGGCGAAGCGAACCGGCGGCGATGTCGTAAGCGTTATACGGGCGGTCACGGAAACCCTGTATGAAAAGCAGGAGGTATATCGGGAGATCCAGACGATTTTGCTTGCGAAGCAGTTTGAAGTGGGGATTATGAAGGCGATGCCGTATGTCATGCTGGCCTATTTTCTGGTGTTTTCGCCCGGATTTCTCGCTCCGCTGTACGCGGGACTGACCGGACACCTGATTATGCTTCTGCTGTACCTGGTTTACCGGGGCTTCTGTATCGCCGCAGACCGAATTGCGCAGATTGAAATATGACAAAAAGGAGCGTCGGCCGGAACGGAGACGACGGAACGGAGGTTCTATGGGGACGATTATCGCGTCTTGTGTCTTGAGTGCCGTCGCAGCGGTAACAGCCGCTGCCGGATGGATTTCGTCGCGGCGGATTCCCGCGGAACAACAGCTTCGCGGAAGAAAACGGCTGCTGTATCTCGGATTGCTTCCGGCCTCCTGGAAGCAATCGGTGATGCGCAGGTTCCGGTTGGAGGATTCCGAAGTCCGCTACTATCGCGCGATGTATGTCAACGAGAGTCCGGGAGCGAAACGGACAGAGGCTGACTGCAGATTCGGAATCGCCGCGATTTTACTCCTTGTCGGGCTTTCGACGGTGCTGCTTATCTCGACATTTGCCGGCGGGTTTACCGCGACGAGACTTCACGAAATCGAGCGACCGGACTCCGGCACGGGCGTGACGAGACTCAGGGCGCATTATCGGAACCGGCAGTACGACATTTCCATGGCGGTTGCGGAAAAACAGATGACCTCCGAGGAGATTCTGTCGGAGGCTGCCGCTGCGGAGGAGAAGATGCTCGGTTGGATTTTGGGCGACAATGAGAGCGCGGAGAGAATAACCTCCCCGCTGACTCTGCCGGAGCGGCTTCCGGGGACACCGATTGCGATTTCGTGGAGCACATCCGACTATCGCATCATCGACTATGCCGGAGGTGTTCATCCGGAGCTGTGCGGTGAGGACGGCGAGGTCGTGATTCTCACGGCGCTGCTATCCTACGGAGAATGGGAGGAGACGATGCAGATTCCGGTTCGCGTGTGTCGGGTTGCGGAGACCGCCGACCCTGAGCGGATGCGGCTGGAGGAACTCCTCTCGGCATGTGCGGAGGATCAGGCCTATGAGGCGCGAATCCAGCTTCCCGAGCAATGGGAGGGAAGCGGAGTTGAGTTTTACCGGGAGGAACGATTCTCCCCATGGATGTTTTTCTTCTATGCGGGGTTGCTCGGCATTGTTCTCTGCCTTCTCTCGGCGAGCCGGAGAAAGCAGAGAAGAAACGAGCGGGAGAGGCAGCTTCTCCGGGAATACCCCGAGCTTGTCAGCCGTATGATGCTTTTGATGGAGGCGGGGTCGACAATCCGGCTTGCGTGGGAGCGGGTCGTGAGCGACTATCTGCAGCATCGGAACAAAGGCGGAGAGCAAATGTATGTCTATGAGGAGATGCTGCACACCCGCAACCGCATGTCCTCGGGAATCCCGGAGGAGGTTGCATACGAGGAGTTCGGCAAAGCCTGCGGAAACATTCGTTATCTGCGGTTCTCCTCCGTGCTGGTACAGAACCTGAAGAAGGGCTCCGCGAGCGTGTTGCCGCTGCTTCGCAAGGAGGCGGCGGAGAGCTTTTGCGACCGCAGGGAACAGGCGAAGCAAAAGGGTGAGGAGGCGGGAACCAAACTGCTTCTCCCGATGGCGGGCATTTTGATTGTAATCCTTGCGATGGTATTGGTTCCCGCATTTTTCGCACTTTGATTTACACAGAAAAAAAGAAAGGAAAGGTGAGTCAGATGAAACGGTTATTTCGAAAAATCAGGGAGGTCGTCGACAGCTTTCGGGAGGACCAGTCCGGTATCGGCGTGGTGGAGATAATTTTGATTCTGGTGATTTTGATCGGGCTTGTATTGATTTTCAAAAACGAGATTTCGTCCATCGTCAGCGCGGCATTTAATGCGATAAAACTCAATTCCGAGGCAATCGTAAAATGACCCCGCGGCGGAGAACGGAGCTGCGGGCAGCAGAGGGCGCTGTCACAATTCTCATGACCGTGGTGTTCCTTTTGATTCTCTCGCTGGTTTTGGTAAGTCTGGAGTCAGCCAGACAGCAGAGCCTGACGGCGATGACGAAGCTGTCTGCGCAGTCGGCTGCCGAGTCGGTTCTCGGGTCGTATTATGCGCCGCTCTTCGATGAGTACGGTCTCTACGGTATTTATGACACGGATATCGGCGAGGAGCTGCGCCGGTACGCGGAAGCGTCTGCACGCCCGGAAAACGATGCGCCGCTTCTGTATTCCGGCGAGAGAACTTCGCATTACAGCTATGCGTACGATGTTGCCGATGTCGCTTTGACGCGGTCGGTGAGTTTGCTGTACGGAGGAGCGGCCATTTGCCGGAATCAGATGATGGAAGCCGGCGCGGTCAGCGGGGTTCAGGAGTTGGCGGAGATGCTGCTTCGGGCGGTCCGTCTGCTGCGGGATTCGGAGACTGCGGCGGAGGCGCTGGAGTATCAGCAGCGGGTTGAGCGGGAGCTTTCGAAGACAGACTCGATTATTCTTAAACTGATGACGGTTCTGGATGGGATTCCGACAGATGAAAACGGAGTGAAACTGGCGAGTGACGGGACATTTACTCCGGAGAACAAGTTCGTCAAGAGGGCGGTTCCCGGGGCGGTGACTGCCGCCGGCGTACATATGAACAATGCATCCTTCTTCCGTCAATTGGAATCGAAGTATGTGGATATACAGGCGACCGCGGCGGCGTTTCTTCGCAATCTGGAGGCGCTGCCGACGGAGGAGGTTCCGGTTGAGGTCGCGGTGGACTCCGGAAGAATTTTATACGGGGTATTGGATTCGCTTGACCCGATGGATGAGGCAATCCGCTTGCTCGATGAGCTGATCAAACTTCAGGAGACCGGACGACCGCTTGTGGAGGAGTATGCGGAGTATATCGAGACCGTGAAACCACTGGTCGGAGAGGATTTTTATGATTCGCTGCACGATTCCCTCGGGACGATGCGGAAATATGTCGGCACCGGGAGTGACGGCGCGCAGTACTGTTTTCGTGAGATGCAGCAGACCCTGATTCACAATCGTGTTGTGCTGTATCCGTGGAAGGAAAAACTGCTCAGCATGCCGCGGACGAAGAGTCAGTGGATTGCGATTTATTCCGGGTTGATGAATGCAATGAAGGACTACAGCCTGGATTGGCTTGAGATTGATTACTCCGGAGTGAAAATATCGACGCAAACCTCTTCCTTCTGGTCGGTCGTCAAGAGTGTGATTACCAATGGAATTGTCGGCGGGTTGTATGGGGACGACATCACAATCTCCCGCGCTTCGCTGCCTTATTTGGCCGACCGGCCGTCGGGGGTTCTCTTCGGAAGCCTCGCCGATTTATATTCGGGACCGGTGCTTCCGGCGGAAGGGACCGTTTCGAGAAGTTTTCTGGAGCGGGTTCTTGAGGGAAACCTGTTCGGAGCATTGTTGGATGAGCTGGCGGACGGGGTCGTTGCGCTCTCTGAAAAGCTGCTGTTGGTTTCCTACATGGCGACTCATATGACCAGCTTTGAGGATGCCGAAAGAAAAGGAGTGCTTCATTACGAGCAGGAATATCTGCTGTTCGGAGAGCGCTCGGACGCGGACAATCAGCGGTCGACAACCCGTCGGATTCTGGGATTGCGGGCCGTGATGAACACGCTCCACGTGTTCACGGATTCCGCGAAGAAAGCGGAGGCGTTGTTGATTGCGACGGAGCTTCTGTCACTTCTGCCGTTTCCGCTGTTGATTAAAATCACACAGTATATCATCCTGCTGGTCTGGGGAATCCAGAATGCCTATCTTGAAACAGCCGAACTGCTGCGCGGAAAAGCGGTGCCGGTTCTGGTTACGGCGGATACCTTTCAACTGTCACTCGGCGAGGCGTTTACGATGACGAAGGACAAGCGTCTTGCTGCGGCCCGGAACTATCAGTCGCCGACAGGATTTTGCATGCGATACCCGCATTATTTACTGTTGCTTATGATGCTCACGAACGCAGATAAGCTCACGATGCGTGCGCTTGACATAATACAGATGAACATCGCAGCCGGGTACGACCCGAAATTTTTGCTGAAGGACTGCATATACGGTTTCGACGCCGAAATCACCGTTGTGTGTCCGACGCTGTTTACCGATTTGCTCGGCGGAAGCATCTCATCCGATACATTCGGAACTTATGAAATTACGGAGAAGTGTGCGGCTTCCTATTGAGCCGCGCCCCTCTCTGACAGCTATTCCGAATCCTTTATAAAATCACAAACTTTCTCCGGGGGAATTCACCGGGATAGCTGTCAGAGGGGGAGAAGGGAGGTCTTGTGAGGAGAAAACAATCGGCGGAAGCGAAGGCATCGCTCACGGTGGAAGCCGCATTTTGCGTGCCGGCGGTGTTCCTCGCAATCTATGCCTTCTTGCAATTGTTTCTGTTTCTTCGGATTCAGACGGAGATGCAGTATGCCATGAATGCGGTTGCCCGGAAAGTTTCCGAATACGGAACCGTATATTCCAAACTGTCTGCTCTGAATCCGGACGAATCCGAGGATATGCTTCACAAGCTCGGGATTGACACGGCAATCGGCCGCGTCGCATCCCAGGCGTATCTCGGGTATTTGCTCCGGGAAGAGATCGGTGACGCCGGATGGATTGGCTGGATTCGGGGAGGAGCGGCCGGCGTGAGCACCTCCGGGAGTTCCATGTTCGAAGAGGAGGGGAGAGTTACTCTCCGCGTCTCGTATCGGTTTTCGGCCGCCGGAGGATTGTTTGCTTTCGGCTCGCTCCCGGTCGTGCAACTCGTGGAAACCGGGAGCTTTCAGGGGCGTGAGCGCGCCTCACGGCCGCCCGATTCCTCGGACGAGGACGACGAAGAGGAGGAGACGGTGTATGTGGCGGCCAACGGAAGTGTGTACCACCGCCTTGCGACATGCACCTATTTGAAATTGAATATTCGGCAGGTGGCTGCGGCGGATATCGGGAGACAGCGCAACAAGGACGGTGAGAAATACCGTCCCTGCACCTATTGCGACAATCAACCGCCCGGGGCAACCGTGTACCTGACCGAGTACGGGAACCGTTACCATACGGTTCTCTCGTGCCCGGAGCTGCGGAGGACATACCGAAGCATGACGATCTCCGAGGCGAAGGAAAACAACCTGCGGCCGTGCAGCAAATGCGGAGGGGAATGATGGGCTCAGGCGATTGGATTGTATTGATAATTATCGGTTTGCTGTGTGTTGTCGGAGCGGTATATGACGCGAGAACCAAAACCGTTCCGGTGTGGATTCTCGTCGTCGGCTCGGGAAGTGTTTTCGCTGCGGGAATTTTGCCGTTTCTCTGCGGGGAGAAAGCATGGTATCCCGCGTGCGGGGTAACGCTTCCGCAGAGGATAATCGGACTGCTCCCGGGTGCGGTGTTGCTTGCGCTGTCATTGCGGAAACAACTGCTCGGCATAGCCGATGCCGTGCTGATTTTGCTGGTTGGCTGGGGAATCGGATTTCGCCTGCTGTGCTTCTTCCTCACGATGAGTTTTCTGTGTCTGTTTCCTGCCGCCTTGTTTTGTATGGCTGTGCTCCATCGCAGGAGAACGGATACGCTTCCGTTCTATCCGTTTGCAGCGCTCGGATGGCTTGCTTTGACGGTTTGTCTGCTGGTATAACGCGCAACTCTGCCGTATGGAAATGTTTGCCGCGGCGTGCCGCGCCGAGCCGGTGTCGAAAGGAGACTGTATGAGAGTGTCGTTGCGGGCCCGCGCTTCCTATACCGTGGAAGCTGTTTTTGTCATTCCGTTCATCACGGTGCTTGTGGTATTGATGATTGACATGACCCTTTATCTGCGCGATGTCGCCGCAGCGGCAAGCCTTGCCGGGCAAATCGCCGAGGAGGGGAGAGCGCTTACGCTCAATGATGTCGACCCCGTCACACACAGGATTCGCTACGAACGGCGATTGGAGACTTCCGTTTTCGCCAGATGGTTTCAGGGAACGGAGACAAAGGATGCGGAGGAGATGACCGAGCGCCTTTCAAAGGAATTGAAGGGGCGATTGTGGGTGTGCCGGGCTGAGGACGCTTTGGTGAGCATCGGCGGCGGGAAGGTCCGTGTGCAAATCCGGCTCTCCGAAGGCGGAGCGGTTCCGCGGATGTTCGGATTGACGGCTTCCCGCTGGTTCTCCGATACGATTACCTGCGAGGCGAGCTGTCGCGACATACGGAGACAGGTCCGAATCTATGCGGCGGTTATGGACATCGGGAGTCAGGTCGTCGGGTTGTCGAGTGTGATGGAAAAGTTGGGATCTCTGGTCGCCCGTTTCCGCTGATACCTGCGGAAACGCTGCCGCCGGGGGCACAGGATTAGGGAGGATTCAGATGTACGAGATACAGGAAGAGCGGGTGTGCAGTGCAGAGGAAAACTGGCTGGTGCTGCGTCATCTTCCGCCGGGGAAATCCTTTGAGGAGGAGATGCTTTCGCACAACGATATTTCGGGAGTGCTCTCCATGAAAACATGGATTCTTGACGGCGAGAAAAGGCGCAGATACCGGGTTGACGGATGCTGTTCGCTGCAGGAGAGTCTCCTTGGGCAGAAGTTGTCCGGGCAGGCGTTTCAGCGGCTTATTTCGCTGCTGATGCGGAGAATTACGGACGCCCGGAACTATCTTCTCCGGGAGGAGAGTTTTGTCCTTCAGCCGAAGGTGATTTTTCTTCGGAGCGATACCGGGGAACCGGAACTGATTTATTGCCCCGAGTACGCCAAGCCGCTGGCGGAGCAGATGTGCGAATTGTCCGACTGGCTCCTCACCTATCTCGATCCGCAGGATGAGCAGGCGGTGTATTTCGGGTATGCGTTCCATGTGCTAAGCCACGAGAGCGGAAGCACGGTACAACACATGCTGACGGCATTCGGCGGTCATGTTGCGGGACTTCCGGATTGCAGCCCGCAGAAGGATGCTCGGTCGGATTGCCTTCTGCGTGAGTGCGGGGATGTTGTACCCGCCGCCGGACGGTCGGAGAACGACTTCGGGACCTTTGCGAAATCCGGCAGCCGGCTTGGACGCCTGCGCCGCAGGTGGTCGTCGTTTCTGTGGGGAATCGCGGTGCTGCTGGGGATGATCGGAGCGGCGCTGTGGGCGATGCGATAGTATGTTTTTTTGCCGCTCCATTTCCCGGCGCGGCATTGACAAAAGAGGCCCGTTTTTGATACAATAAGACTGTCCTCAGGGGAAGGAGGAGGTCGCGGGCAGCGGTATAGTTTGAGGACATCCGCGGCAAGACGAATATGAAGAGAATCATCACGATAAGCCGTGAATGCGGCAGCGGCGGCCGTACTATCGGGCGTCGTCTGGCTGAGAAATTGGGGTATGCATTTTACGACAGGGAATTGATTGACCGGGTGGCCAAGGAGAGCGGCCTCGCGAAGGAGTTTATCGAGGAGCAGGGCGAGCATATTACGGGCAGTCTTCTGTTCAATATCGCGAGCAATATGACATATGCCGGGCAGGTGTTCGGCGGACATATGCTGCCGCTTCAGGATCAATTGTATGTGGTTCAGAGCGACATTATCAAAGAGATTGCGGAGAAAGAGTGCTGCGTTATCGTCGGTCGCTGCGCGGATTACATTCTGCGTGAGCGCACGGACGCGCTGCATGTATTCATCCATGCGGCGATGGAGGACAAGATGGAGCGCGCGGTGAACGATTACGGGTTCGACCGTGACGGCGTTGAGAAGAGCCTCCGCAAGAAGGATAAGGCGAGAGCAAATCACTACCGCTACTACACGGATGCGGAGTGGGGCAAGACGCAGAATTACGATATCACTCTGAATTCGAGCACCTGCGGTCTGGACGGATGTGTCGACATCCTCTATACGATTGTGAAGGAGCTCGACTGACGATATGCTTTCGTCGAGAAACCGGAATTGATTCGCAGAGACAGAATCCGGGCGGGAATCGAAATTCCCGCCCGGTTGTTTTTTGCTCGGTTGTTTTTCGTACGGTAATCCTGTGCCGGAGCCGCGCTTACTTTAATTCCGCGCCGTTTAAGGTTACCAGAGCGGTGTCCTTCTTGGTCTGCGTGCCGCAGAGAACGGGCTCGTCGTTTGAGGTGACGGTGATGATGCCGGAGTCGAACTCGACGGTGCCTTCCGTCTTGATGCCCGTATTTTTCGACTTGATTGTGACGGTTCCGCCGTCGAAGCTTACGGAGCGCGGGGCGTACATCGCCTCGTCGTCCGCCTGTATGTTGAGTATTCCTCCGCGGATATGGATGTAGCCGAGGCTTGCCTTCTCCGTGTTGGTCGCCTTAATTCCGTCGTTGCCCGCCTTGAGGGTGAGCACGCCGCCGGAGATGACGACATAGTCCTTGCCGCGGAGCGCGTTGTTTTTCGAGGTTACATTGATGACGCCGCCCGTGATTGTCAGCGTGTCGCTCGAGGAGATACCGTTGTAGCTCTCGGCGTTGATTACGAGATGGCCCTCGCCCTCGGCCCGAATCTGGAGCGGGCAGCGGGAGTAGATTGCGGCGTTCGGTACATCCTCAAAAGCCGCGGCATCCTTGGCTTCGCCGTCCTGCGAGAGCAGCTCGGAGTATGCGTGGCGGTCGGTAATGATATTCTGCGAGCGGTTTGCAATCACCAGCGAAACCATCGGGCAGTCCTTCGCGATAATCGGCGAGGTCGTGGAACAGGTCAGGTTGAGATTGTTGAGAATCAGAATGACCGGCTGGCCCGCAGGCGCGTCGATGATGATATTTCCCTCGCTGCAGCTGCCGGTCAGCGTGTAGGTGCCGGCGGTCCGTATGGTGAGCGTTGTCCCTTCGATGGAGACACCGATGACATCGGACTCGATTCCGCTGTCGGAAAATGTAATCTTCTTCTCGGTGCGTTCTCCGCATCCGGTCGCAAGCAGCGCCGCAAGAAGCGCGAGAAGAAGCAAAATGCGATGTTTCATATGAGGGCTCCTCCCTTCCGTGCGTATCATCCGCGTTCATTGTATTCGAATCCGTATCGCGTGTCAAACAAAACACAAAAAACACAAAAATAATTCACTCTGCGACACATCTATAAATTGACAGTCGCGGTTATGATGGTATACAATGATTCCATGTTGGGAAATCTGCTGTCGCACATCCGCAGACACAGGCGTTGTCGTGCGTGGGGAATGAATCAGGCGTGTGAGTCGGTTACCGTGCGAGATAGGGGAAATGAATGAAACCTCATGAGGGAAGAAAAAAGAGATGGGGAGACCGCAAGGACGGTTTCCTGGTCCGCAATCAGGATCCGATGAGCCGCCTTGAGCCGTATATCATGCCGAAGAAGATGGACGGCTGGGTTCTCTTCGAGGACGAGCTGGACATCACGGACACGGAGGAGTTCATCCGCCGCATGCGCAAGGGCGAGCTTCCGAACCTCTCCATGTACGAGCTGATTTATGCCGCGATTGTCCGGGCGATTGTCGATGTTCCGGAGCTGAACCGCTTCGTGAAACACTCCAGGGTATACTCCCGCAACACCATCAAGGGCTCCATGACCGTGATGAAGGGAATGACCCGAGAGAGCGACCGCACTATCATCATGCCGGTTTTCGAGTGTGAGGACACGCTCTTCGATGTTGTGCGCCGCATTAAGGAAGAGACGGACGCCATCGACACCACCGTGAAGGTGGAGGACGATGAGAACAAGAATGCGCTGGACGGTCTGGAGACCCTGTTCAGCAAACTTCCGGGCTGCCTGCTTTCGCTAGCTGTGGGATTTTTCAAATTCCTGGACCGCTACGGCTGGATGCCGAAGAAGATGACGGACATGCTGCCGTTCCACTCGAGCTTTTTCCTGACCAACATGGGTTCTATCGGTCTGGATGCGGTGTACCATCACATCTACGAGTTCGGAACGCTGACCATTTTCGGCGCCATCGGCCGCAAGCGCGTGTGCTATGAGCTGCAGCAGGACGGTACCGTGAAGCGTGCGGTCAAGCTGAAGATGCAGTTTGTCGTCGACGAGCGCGCGGCCGACGGATTTGCATATGCCATCGGTTTCCGCAAGATTCGCAACTATATCATGCATCCGGAGCAGCTGCTGACGCCTCCGGAGGAGATTGTATTTGACAAGATTGATCGCGTGAAGAAGAGCAAGAAGAAGTCTGAGAAAAAGCAGGAGAGCGATTCCTGACGGTCTGCTTTCGGGAACGGCTTAACGAGGTAGTGTATGAAGGTGAATTTGAACGGGGCAACCGCGGTTATCACGGGTGCGAGCTCCGGAATCGGGCGTGAGTTTGCGAAGGCGCTCGCGGCGAAGGGCTGCCGGCTTATCCTGGTTGCCCGCAGAGAGGAGCGGATGCGTGAGCTGGCAGCGGGACTGGGCGTTCCCTGCGAAGTGCTTCCGGCGGATCTCTCCCGGGCGGAGGAGTGCAACCGGATTGTGGGGACCATCGCGGGGCAGGGAGCTTCCGTGCTGATCAACTGCGCGGGGTTCGGCTTGTTGGGCGCGACGACGGATCAGTCGCTCGACGAAGAGCTCAACATGATTGATTTGAATATTCGTGCGGTGCACATTCTGACGCGGAAGTTTTTGGAGCTTCGCGCGGAAACGGGAACCGGAGCGATTTTAAACGTGGCGTCCTGTGCGGGTCTGTTGCCGGCAGGACCGTATCTGAATACCTATTACGCGACGAAGGCGTATGTCGCGAGCTTTACGCAGGGACTTGCGCAGGAGCTTCGCGATTGTAAGAGCGGCATTTATGTCGGCGCTCTGTGCCCCGGACCGGTGTACACCGAGTTCACGAAGGCAGCGCACGGCAAGGAGTGGCCGAGCGCCAAGACGCCCGAGGAGATCGTCGATTATGCAATCCGCAAGATGGAGAAGGGCAAGACTCTGATTGTCCCGGGCGCCGCGGTTCGCGCGGGGCTTTTCGGCTCGCGGCTGATACCGCGCCGTTGGACGGCCAAGCTGATCGGAACGGGACAGAAAGGGCGCGTCGAAACGGAAAATGGGGATTGACGGAAGGCGCGCAGACGCATATAATAGGGCGGTATAAGGAGTCCGAGGGGGCTTCGTAAAGGTTGGAGAGAAGTATGAGCGATTCGTCGATGATGAAACTGGACGAGAAAGGGGAACGCGATTTTCAATTTCTCGTGAATGAGTGCCGGAATGCCGGAGTGATTGATCAAAATCTGTATGTTGAGTACGATGTGAAGCGCGGTTTGCGTGACAGCAACGGCGCGGGCGTTTTGACCGGTCTCACGGAGATTTCGGATGTCACGGCGTACAAACTCGAGGGAGGCAAGAAGGTTCCCGCGGAAGGCAAGCTGTACTATCAGGGCTACGATGTTCAGGAGATGGTGAAGGGCTTTGCGGACCGTCGTTACGCTTTTGAGGAGACCACCTATCTTCTCCTGTTCGGCGAGCTTCCGAACGAGACGCAGTTAAAGGATTTCATCGAGCTCATCACGACATTCCAGTCGCTCTCGAACAAATTCATCCGCGATGTCATCATGAAGGCCGTCAGCGGCAACATCATGAACAGCCTGCAGAAGAGTATTCTGACTTTGTATTCCTACGATGACAACGCCGAGGATATCTCGGCGGAAAATGTGCTTCGCCAGTCGATGAACCTGATTGCGAAGCTGCCGGTCATCTCGATTTACGCATATTGGTCGTACCTGCATTTCCGCATGGACGAGAGCCTGATTATCCGCAACCCCAAGCCGGAGTATTCGACCGCGGAAAATATTCTCTCGATGCTGCGCCCGGACGGACGCTTTACGGAGCTCGAGGCGAAGGTTCTCGACATTTGCCTTGTGATTCATGCAGAGCACGGCGGCGGTAACAACTCCACATTCACCACGCATGTGGTAACTTCCTCGGGAACGGACACCTATTCCGCGACGGCAGCGGCCATCGCTTCGCTGAAGGGCTTCCGCCACGGCGGCGCGAACCTCAAGGTTCGCCAGATGTTCGCCGACCTCAAGGAGAATGTTTTCGATTGGAAGGACGAGGATGCCATCCGCGAGTATCTCACGAAGGTTGTCCGCAAGGAGGCGTTTGACCGGACCGGACTTGTGTACGGAATCGGCCATGCCGTATATACGATTTCCGACCCGCGCCAGGTGATTTTGCGTGACTACGCAATCAAGCTTGCGCAGGAGAAGGATCGCATGGAGGAGCTCGAGCTGTACTTTACGGTCGAGCGCATCGCGAAGGAAGTCATCGCGGAAAACAGACATTTGTTCAAACCTTTGTGCGCAAATGTTGATTTTTACAGCGGTTTCGTGTATGATATGTTAGGAATCCCCGAGGAGCTCTACACACCGATTTTCGCAATCTCGCGAATCAGCGGCTGGTCGGCGCACCGCATGGAGGAGATTATCAACAACGGAAAGATTATCCGCCCGGCATACAAATATGTCGGAACGCACCGGGAGTACCGCGATATGGAGAATCGGCCGGAGTAGGCGGCAGCCGTCTTCGGACAGTCGCGAATCGAATAACGAAAGATACCGTGGCGGCTGCATTTACCGCGCAGCCCAAACGGTTTTCAAAGATGGGAGTGTAGCTCAGCCGGGAGAGCGTTCGCCTCACACGCGAGAGGTCACGGGTTCGAGCCCCGTCGCCCCCATTACGGAAATATAGCTCAGCCGGGAGAGCGTCCGCCTGACGCGCGGGAGGTCATGGGTTCGAGCCCCATTGTTTCCAGAAAAGCCTTGTAATCCACGGATTGCAAGGCTTTTTGTGTTTTCGCCGAAACGCGTCTCCGCTTACAAAAGTGCAAGATTTCGCATTTTGCCGTCGGAAACGGATATAATCAACGCAACAACCATGGGGTCGTGCACCCCTGCGATGGAATGTTGAGGGAGTCGGAGAACCTTTCGGGCGGCCCGGCCGGGTACGGTCGGGCGGCTGCCCGCGGTGATACCGCAAAATGTGCGTAGTATTGAGGAAAAATCCGGGACGCGGCGTCCCGGTATGAGGTGAAATCCCGGCGGAAAGCCGGGAGTGCGGAAGCCGGTGCGGAAGAAGCCGGCTTGATTATGAGGAGAAGACCTGAATGACGGAGCCTAAAAAGTGGAAAGGAATTCTGCGGGACATGGTGCTCCCTTTGCTGGCAGTTGCCTTCATCGGAGCTTTTTATGTCTATGTGAGCGGGAGGTTTATCAAGTCGACGCCCGAGGTCCGGGCGGAGGACGGCGTTGTAGACATCCACGGCGTTCCGCTTGACACGCAGATTTATCATCTTGTAAACAACTGGGATTTCTATGCGGGGCACCTGTTCGGACCGGAGGATTTTCGTAACGGGAATCAGCCGGCGCCGAAGGATTCGGCGGAGGTTCGGGACGACCACAAGGGAACCTATCGCGTGCGCATACAGGGGGAGCCGAACACTTATATTTCCCTTTGCAGCTATTCCATCGACTACAGCATGCGCATCTTTGTGGACGGCAGGGAAGTGCGCAATTTCGGAAATGTGTCGGACAACCCGGACGAGGTGGTGCACGGCGGGCATTATTTTACGCTGCCGCTCTATATCGGAGACAGCGGCGAGGTCGAGATTATATATCAATACGCCAACTATATGCACCATGACGGCGGCTTTATCCAGGCAACCTTCATCGGAACGCCCGAGGTGGTTGACAACTATGTGCGCGGAATGACGATTTTCTCGCTGTTTACGGGCGGCGGGCTTCTGTTCCTTGCATTTTATTTCCTGATGTATGCAGCGTGCCAGAAAAACCGCGAATACGGCGTGTTGGCGGCCTGCTGTATCTTGATTGCGTTCAGAAACGCCTTCTTTGTGCGGGAGTTTCTGCTGCAGCCGGATTTTCCGTTCGTGCTCCATTACCGGACTTTTGTCATGGTGGTTTCGATGATTCCGACGATGGCGGTGTTCCTGCCGGCGGCTTATTTTCCGAAGGTTATCGGCAAAAAGCTTGAGCGCGTGTTTGCCGCAATCTGCGTGGTGCTGGCGGCGCTGCATTATGTGCTTCCGACCGAGTCGCTCGTGGGACTTTGCCATATCAGCTACTACATATGCATCGCGTGGGCAATTCTCGTGATTGTGCTGTTTGTGCGCTATGCGGTCAAAAAGGAGCGCCCGGGCTTCGCAGATGTGCTCATTTTCAGCATAATCCTGATGCTGTTCTTCGTGATGCTCTACGAGGGCATCCATACCAATGACAGCTCCCTGATTGCCCATTTCGGCGCAACGCCCTTCGGCCTGCTGATTTGTATCCTCGTGCTGTCGATTCTGGCAAGCCGCAAGATTCAACGGAAAATAAACCTCCTCGCGGAGGAGCAGCGCAAAAATGTCGTGCTCGGCCAGATCAACACGATGAACCGCGATTTCCTGCAGACGGTGGCACACGAGCTTCGCACGCCGCTCTCGGTAATCTCGGGCTATGCGCAGCTGACGGAGATGCAGATTGAGAAGGGACGGCTGTCGCCGCAGACACCGGAGCGACTGCACACGATTCGCTCGGAGGCGGACCGCCTCGGCGCGATGGTTGCCAACCTGATGGCGTATACCTACGGCGAGGCCAACGAAGCCGAGCTTCATATGGTCGACCCGAAGGAGCTGCTGCATAATGCGGAGCTGATTGCGGAGCCGGTGTGCGAGAAGAAGGGCAATCGCCTGAAGACCGCCTGCGAGACGGAGGCGATGCTGCACGGAAACTTCGAGCTTCTTTTGCAGGTTTTGATTAATATGATTGTCAACGCGAGCCGTCATACCGAGAACGGGGAGATTTCGGTCGGGGTGAAGGACGGCGACGGAGTTGCGGTATTTACCGTGTGCGACACGGGCACGGGAATCGGAGAGGAGGCCGCAGGGCACATCTTCGAGCGAGGATATTCCGCGGACGGCGGCAACGGTCTCGGGCTTGCCATCTGTATGGACACAATCCGCATGCACGGCGGCGAGCTGGAGCTGACATCCACGGGGCCGCAGGGGACGACATTTACTTTTACCGTACCGAAGGAGAAATAGTATGAGTTACACTGTCCTTTTAGTGGAGGACAACCCGCACATCATGGAGATTAACCACGAAGCGCTGATGATGGAGGACTATGAGGTGCTTCAGGCGTACGACGGGAAGCAGTGTATGGAGCAGCTCGCAGCGCACCATGTGGATTTGATTGTCCTGGACATCATGCTTCCGGACAGCGACGGGTTTACTTTGTGCCGAAAAATCAAGGATGCCTACGATGTTCCGATCCTCTTTCTCTCGGCGCTCGGGGAAAATGAGCAGATTATCCGCGCTCTTCGCGAGGGCGGCGACGACTATATGACGAAGCCCTACGACCTCGGAGTGCTTCTTGCACATGTGGAGGCGCGGCTTCGCAACGCAAACCAGCAGACCCGCTTTGTAACCTGCGAGGAGGTCAAACTCGATACCGTCTCGCTGATTGCGACCTACCGCGGCACGGATCTTCTGCTGACCAAGAAGGAATTTTCCGTGCTGTTGATGCTCGCGACGCACGGGGCACGGCCGGTGACGAAGGAGAAGCTCTGCAGCAGCGTGTGGAACGCCACCGCGGAGATCGGGAGCAACGCCTTGTACACGACAATCTCCCGCCTGAACAAAAAACTCGAGGCGGCAGGGGCGACGATTGCGGCGGTTGCAAACGGCACGGAAGGCTATCTGCTCGAACGAATCTGAGATTTTCCGTGAGAAACCGCCGACAAAAAAGAGCGCTTACAGTTTTGCAAGAAAATGAAAAATGTGTGAATTTTAATGTATACTGACCTACAGATGGCGATCCTGTCCGCTGTAGGTCTTTTTTTCGGATCGCGATCGCCTCTGCGCGAGGATAACCATTCACAGGGAAATGTGCGTTGCGCGTGCGAGCGCAGCGGGAGCGAGAGAAGGAATCGGAGAGATGAGAACACGAAGAAAAATCGCGGGAATGATAGCGGCGCTTCTCGGAATTGTCGGTCTGGCGGCAATCGGCGCAGCTACGGCGCAGGCAGCGCCGGCCCGCGGATGTGAGTGCCCGACCGTGACAATCGATCCGGTCGGACCGAAGGATGCGGGCGTGACGGTTGACTATGAAGCGGTGACCGGAAGCCGCGCGCAGGAGAGCGAGGGAAGCGCACAGGCGCTTATCGATCTGCCTGCAGCATCCGCGGAAGTCGCGGGTGCTATGCTCCCCGGAAGCGGAACCTTCCATCCGATGGCGATTGTGGTGGCGCTGCTTGTCGCCGCAGGCGAATTTGCATTTATCATCCGCTATCGGAAGGTGCATCCGCGCGAGGAACAGATGTGAGAGGAACGACTTAGTCGCGGTCTTCGAAGAACCCCCCAATAAAACGAATACCGACAGAAGGGCAGGAAACCCCGGCACGGGATTTTCTGCTTTTTTGTTTTTTCGAAAAATTCCTGTTGACAGCGGACAGGGTGCGGTGTATTATACAAGTGTACTATGCAGCATAGTACACGCAGACATAACGGAAAACACAGCTTTTGTGGGGAAAGACACGGAAGGAAAGGAGGAGTTGGCGTGATAACATTGGATGTCACAGGGCGGCTGCCGATTTACGAGCAGCTGTGCCGCGGAATCTGCGGGGAGATAGCCAAGGGGGTTTTGCAGGAAAACGATCGTCTGCCTGCGGCGCGGGCGCTTGCGAAGGAGCTCGGAATCAACCCGAACACGGTGGCCAAGGCGTACGGCGCGCTGGAGCGGGACGGAGTCATCTATTCCGTCGCCGGAGTCGGGTGCTTTGTCGCAAAGCAGAAGGATCGGGCCGACCGAAGATTTCTCGAGGAGTTTGAGCAGAAGACGCGCGAGGCGAAGAAAGCCGGAGTGAGCGAGGAGATGCTCCGCGGAATTCTGTCGCGGGTATACGGCGAGAAAGAAAAACACGGTCAACCAGGAGGTGACGGGAAATGATTGAGATTTCGAATGTGTCAATCGGATTTGAAACCATACGGCGCAGGACGAAGAAGGACGGGGCGGCGAATCCCGCTGCGGAGTCCGGTACGGGGGATATGTTCGCGCTTGACGGCGTGTCGCTTTCGATACCGGAGGGATGCGTTTACGGTATTCTCGGTTCCAACGGCGCCGGAAAATCGACATTGCTTCGCCTGATTTGCGGCGTGTATCGCCCGGACGACGGAAGCGTAATGATTGACGGCGAGAAGGTCTGGGACAATGAGAAGGCCAAGGAGAAGGTTTTCTTCGTGAACGATGAGACCGTTCAGTTTACGGAGTATACACCCAAAGAGCTCGCAAATTATTACAGCTGCTACTACGAAGGATTTTCCGTCGAGATGTTCGACAGGCTCACGGAGCAACTCGGACTGCCGGTAAACCGCAGGCTTTCGACATTTTCCAAGGGGATGAAGAGACAGGCGATTGTGGCGCTCGGGCTTTCTTCCGGCACGAAGTACCTGCTGATTGACGAGGCGTTTGACGGGCTGGATCCGGCGATGCGCAAGCTGGTCAAAAACATGATCACGGATGCGGTGCTCGACCGCGGAACGACCGTGCTGATTTCCTCTCATAATGTGACGGAGATCAGCGAGTATTGCGACCGCGCCGTGCTGATTCACAAGGGAAAGATTGTCTTCTCCGGCGAGATTGACGAGATTCGGGGCGGGCTCTGCAAGGTGCAGTTTGTTCGCAAGGAATCTCCGGTCACCCGGGAGGAGATTGAACAAACCGGCCTGGAGGTGCTGCAATACACTTTGCTCGGAAGCATCGCGCAGGCGATTCTCCGGGGGGATTCCGACACTGTCTCGGAGAAAATCGGGCAGGTGTCATCGGATCTCGCGGAGCAGATTCCGCTGACGCTCGAGGAAGTGTTCGTGTATGAGCTCAAAGCAAGGGGGTACGGAGATGAAACAGATTAAGAAAATACACCGGCTGGCGCTCGGCGAGGTGCGGCTGCACGCTTCCCTGTTCTGGCTGGTCAACATCGTGCTCGGAATCGGAGCGGTTTCGTATGCGGTATTCAGCAGTCTGTCGGACAGGGTCAGCGATTTCAGCTACGCATTGACTTCGGATTCCGGATCGGCAGCGGCGAAGATGTATTTTGTCAGCTTTCAGGAGCGGTGGTTTGAGCCCTCGGCAGTGGGAGCTGCGGTGCTTTTAATCGGTGCACTCATCGGGTGCATTGCCGCGTCGGAGGTGTTCCGCGACACGGAGAGCCTTCCGCACAGCGACATGATGCTCTCGCTTCCCATGAGCGGAACCGCAAGATATTTTTCAAAATTGACGGCGCTTTTCTACATCCACATTCTTCCGGTGATTGTATGGACCGGTGCCGCCTGTGCCGTCGGAAAGCTGCGGTGTGCGCTTGCCGCAAGCCGGGAGGACATGGTTGTATACGACAGCTTCATAAACGGAAGACTGTTCCTGGCGGTGCTTGCGACGATTTTGTTTATCGATGCGATAACCGTTCTTTTCAGCACCTTCTGCGGGGCAATCTCCGGGCGGAAGGGACTTGTGGCGATTGCGGTGATTGCACTCTCCGCAGCGCCGATGATTTTCTGGAACAAGCTTGAGTTTCTGTGGACCGGAAGAACGGCGGGCAGCGGAATCGGCAATGCACCGTTCGGCTGGACGCTGGCGTTTTTGTGGATTGTGTTCGACGAGAGCGGATGGGAGCTGTGGTCCGACTGGCTGCTTGTGCTCAACTGCCTGATTTCCGTAACAATACTCCTGCTCTGCGTCTTTCCGTATCGCAGACGCGACGGCCGTGATACCGGTAAACCGGTAATCAGCCGTGTGTTCTATGAGTGTATATTTTTCGGATGCCTGGCGTTTATATACGGAGCAAGTCTGTTCCGGGTTCCCGCATACTGGGGAATCATAATCGGACTCGTGATTTTCCTGCTTCTCCATCTGCTGGTCGAGAAGGGGCAGCTCGCTCTTCGGAAAATGCCGCGCTGGATTGCGCAGTTTGTCATTTTTACGGTTATCTACCTTCTGGTTGCGTTCGCTGCCTTTAAAACCGGCGGTTTCGGCGGCGTAAAAAAGCTTCCCGAGAAGCCGGCGGACGAGCATAACATTACATTGCTCTGGGTACATCCGGAGGCATACGGCATGTATGGAGAATATATGTGGACCGTGAGCTATGAGCGCAGCCTCACGGATCCGGAGGCCAGAACCCTGCTTGAAATTGTTCAAAAGTATATGGACAGACGGGAGCGCACGGCGGATGAGTTTTTCAGGAGGCTTTTGCACGGTGAGGGATGGGTGGAAAGCTACCGAAAAAATCTGAAGCAGGAGGAGTATAAAAACAGCGGAAATTCCGATAACCGGCAGGTGTTCTTCACGGCCGATGCAGGGGGGTATAACCGGCATGAGAGCTCCGGCAGCGTCGAGGATGTGTATCGATTGACGCAGGAGGCTCTTCTGGAGGGGAACGAATTCGATGTTATGATGAGTGAGATAGAGAGCGCGCTCGACAGCTTCGGATTGAAGAGCAGCTTCAGCGTAATCGAAACGATAGTTCGTTAGCAGGAGAAAAACAGAGAAATTCGTTCCCGGAGACGGAACGAAAGAGGGATCAAACCGGCGGAGAAATACTCCGCCGGTTTTTTGCCGTCGCTTTTATTTGACTATTGACGGGAAGGGGCATATAATAGCAGATGAGGAAGGTTTTGCCCGGGGAGAAAGGAATGAGGAAACGATGGAGACGCGGGTGATTCCCGTAGATCGGGAGCATTTGCAAAAGGAAACGGTGGCGGAGGCGGCGGAGCTGCTGCGGGCCGGCGAGCTGGTGGCATTTCCCACGGAGACCGTGTACGGGCTCGGCGGGGACGCGCTCATGCCCGACGCGGCACGCAAAATTTACGCGGCGAAGGGGCGTCCGTCGGACAATCCGCTGATTGTCCATATCGCGGATACCGGTGCGCTGCCGAAGCTTGCAAGCGAGATTCCGGATGCCGCATGGCTTTTGGCAGAGCGGTTCTGGCCGGGGCCGATGACGATGATTCTCAAAAAGAAGCCGATTGTTCCGGATGCGACGACGGGAGGACTTGCGACGGTTGCAATCCGCATGCCGAGCGATCCTGTTGCGGCGATGCTTATCCGCGAGAGCGGTGTCTTCATCGCGGCGCCGTCCGCCAACGCGAGCGGAAGGCCGAGCCCGACGCGCGCGGAGCATGTGTACGAGGACTTAAACGGACGCATTCCTATGATTCTCGACGGAGGGAGCGTGCCGATCGGGCTGGAGTCCACGATTGTCGATCTGACGGGGGAGACGCCGATGGTGCTTCGCCCGGGCTATATCACGATAGAGCAGCTTCGGGAGGTTCTTCCCGATGTGCAATACGACCCTGCAATCCTCAAGCGGGTTCGCGATGACACGATTGTCGCGAAGGCGCCGGGAATGCGGTATCGCCACTATGCGCCGAAGGGCGAGCTGACCATTTTCGAGGGAGACCTTGCGGCAGTCACGGCGCGCATTCAGGCGGAGGCCGAGGCCAAGCTTGCGGAGGGAGCGCGCGTGGCCGTGCTGGCTTCCGAGGAGACGAAGGATTGCTACCGCGGGCTCACGGTGAGATGCGTGGGCGACCGCGATTGCGAGGAGACCGTGGCGGCGCACCTGTTTGAGACGCTTCGGGAGTTCGACCGCATGGGGGCGGAGTACATTTTCGGCGAATGCTTTCCCGAGGACGGCGTCGGTCAGGCGGTGATGAATCGTTTGATGAAGGCGGCGGGCTATCGCATCGTCAGGGTTTGAAAGCGGAAGGAGCAAGGGATGAGATACGACCGGATTGTATTTGTATGCAGAGACAACTCCTGTCTGTCGATTATCGCGGAAAATGTGTTTATCAGCCGATACGAGGGTGAGCCTCTGTATGTGGCTTCCCGCGGGTTTACGGTGCTCTTCGAGGTTCCCTGCAACCCGAAGGCGGAGGCGGTTTTGGCGGAGCACGGCATCGAGCCGGTGCGCACGACCTGCCTTGAGATACGAAACGGCGACATCACCGACAGTACGCTGGTGGTGGCGCTGAAGGAGGAAGACCGCAGGCGCTTCCTCTCCCGTTTTCCGTATGCGGACGCGAGAACGCTCGCGGAGCTCGCGGATGAGACGGCGGATGTGCACGATCCCTACGGGGGCGGCACGGCCGATTACGAGCAATGCTATGAGGATATCGACCGCATGGTTCAGAAGGCGATTCCGTATCTGCAGCGGTTGCTCACGGACAGCCACGAAATGGACAGCAGTCAGTTGTTTGAGAAAGAAATCATGGAGGAACAGAAGAAAGATGATAGCTTTAGGATGTGATCACGGCGGATTTGAGTTGATGCAGGAGGTGAAGGCGCACCTCACACAGAAGGGGATTGAATTCATGGATTTCGGAACCGATTCCGCGGAGGCGACGGACTACCCGATTTATGCCAAGCGTGTGGCGCGCGCGGTGCTTTCGGGACAGTGCGACCGCGGTATTCTGATTTGCGGCACCGGCATCGGCATCAGCATTACGGCCAACCGCTTTAAGGGGATTCGCTGCGCGCTCTGCCACGATGTCTTCAGCGCGGAGGCGACGAGACAGCACAACGATGCGAATATTCTTGCGATGGGCGGCCGCGTTGTCGGCCCGGGACTTGCGCTCATGATAGTCGACACATTCCTCTCGACGCCCTTCTCGAATGCGACGAGACATCAGAACCGCATTCGCCTGATGGAGACGGACGAGATTTGACAGGCGGATTTTCCGTGAAGACGGAACCGCGCCGGCGGAGGTTGCTATGAATGCCAGGAAGAGAGCGCTTCGGAGAAGACGACAATTTATCCTGAAGATGGCCGTGTTCGGCGTGTCGATTGCGCTGGTGATTATCGGCCTGATTGTGATTGCCGGTAAGAGCCGCGAGGCGGAAAACGAGAGCGGGAAGACCGTTACGGAGATTCCGACGCCGACCGGGGCGGTAAGCAAGCCGACGGAGACGCCGGCCCCGAGCCCGGAGCCCACAGCGACGGAGACGCCGATGCCGACGCCTACGCCTACGCCGATTCCGGAGGGAGCGGTGACGGAATTTTCCCTTTACAAAAATGACAAGGCGAACGCGCGCCGCATCCGATACGCGGAAACCTATGAAAGCACCTGGAAATACTACAGCGGCGACAACCACCCGAAGAGCGACATCACAAGCTTTGAGGCGATTGCCTCCGTTGCGGCGGAGATTCCGACGAAGGGGCGGTATTTTCAGGATCTCTGGCGCGCGGAGTGGGAGCGCTTTTCGGACGCATGGTCCTATCGCATCGGGTACCGTGTAACCTTCGATCTCGTGACCGGCGAGCACATCGACAAGATGCTGTTAAAGCCCGGCGACGAGCTCTCCTACCGCGAGTATCTGGAGAACTATCTCTACGACGACATTCACCAGGTTCGCGGCAAATGGTACAACCATCTGCTTCCGGACGATAAGATCGATCAGATGATACTCTCGTCCTGCAAATTCACGGCGGGGGAGAAGATTGACCAGGTGAAGGACCGCATCACGGTGACGGCATTTGTCTACCGCGGTGACGACGATTTTGACGAGGACGGAAACTACATCGGACCGCTGTCCTACACGGTCACGATGATTAACAAAAAGTAGCGCTGGGTCGGTTCGGAAAGGAACGGGTGGCACTATGGATGTTTCGAGGATTTTCCGCAAACGCTTTTGTCCGAAGGAATGTATCGAGCTTTCGGACGATGTTCGGCTGTTCACGGGGGAGCACCTGCTGCTCACCTCCTGGAGGACGCTGCGTCCGAAGAAGGAGCTCTCGCACGGGACTTCGCTGTATCTGCCGGAGGACGGGCTGAAGATAAGCCGCTTCCTTCGCGCGGACGGGTCGCTTTTGTACTGGTATTGCGACATCATCGACGCGGAGCCCGGGGAAGAGGGAGGCACGGTCTTCACGGATCTGTGCGTCGATGTGGTGGTGTATCCCGACGGCAAGCTTCAGGTCTGGGACCTCGGGGAGGCCGGGGATGTGCTTGCCCGCGGCGAGATTCCGCCGGAGCTGCTTGCGGAAGCGCTGCGCAGGACGGATGCGCTTCTTCGAATCATTTACCGCGGCAGATTTCCGATGCTGCAGAAGGTGCTGACGGACGCGGAGGCGGGCATTTTCCCCGCGGCGGACGCGACGCTTGCGGATTTGCTCCGCGGCGGACAAGACACAAATAAGGAGAGTTGAGAAAAACCATGGCTTCTTTCGGGGGAAAAAGAGAATTGTACGGACGGTATATTCGGAAAATCACGGCGGTGCTGGCGGTCGTGATTTTTCTTGCGCTTACGGCGGCGCTTACGGCGCGCGCCGAGGGGGAGGATGTTCCCACACAGAGCACGGAGCCGGATGCGACATCGCTTTCCGTCACAATCAGGGAGAGCCGCGGCAACAATGCCTCGAGGCTTCGCGACGGCAAATACAGCACGCGCAACGCCTACAAAGCCGGCGACACGATTACCGTCGCCTGTGAGCAGGAGATGGCCGGCGTTTACATTCGCTGGGGTTCGGAAGTGAAGCCCTACCGCCTTTTGTACGGCGGCCGCGAGGAGACCCACGGCGAGAACGGTTTCCTGCATGACTATGTAAAACTTGAGGAGAGAGCAAAGGAAGTAGTGATTCAGCTCGATTCGGATATGCAGATCTGCGAGATCTCCGCGTACTCTCCGGGAAAACTTCCCGCCGATGTGCAGGTGTGGGAGCCCACTCTCGAGCAGGCGGACATGCTGGTGATGCCTACACACTCCGACGACTGTATCCTCTTTATGGGAAGCGTGTTGAACCAGTACGGCGGACAGCGGAAGCTGCGCGTTCAGGTTGCGTACATGTGCGAGCACTGGACATACAGCTCGGATTCGCACATCCGTGAGCATGAGAGACTTGACGGTCTGTGGTACAGCGGTATCCGCAATTACCCGATCGTCATGGGCTATAAAGACATTTTCATTGATTACAATCAGCCGGCGGATAAAGCGCTCGCGAATGCAAAGAAGAAGTACGACTTCGAGAAGCTTAAGGCCAGTGTCTGCGAGGCAATCCGGCGATTTAAGCCGCTCGTTGTCGTCGCACACGACATCAACGGTGAGTACGGACACGGCGGACACATCATTTATTGCGCGGCGCTGCGCGATGTGCTCGAGCACACGGCGGACGAGACATATCTGCCGGAGTCGGCACAAGAATACGGTGTCTGGGATGTTCCGAAGACCTACCTGCACCTCTACGGCGAGAACAAATTGAGACTCAGCACGAGGGAACCGCTTTCCGAATTCGGCGGAAAGACATCGCTCGAGGTCGCAAAGGAAGCGTACAAGAAACATGAGACGCAGCAGTGGACTTCCTTCAAGGTCGACGACGAGTATAAGCACAGTGTTGCGGACTTCGGTCTCTTCCGCACCACGGTCGGTCAGAACACCGGCAACGACATGATGGAAAATGTCATCTCCTATGCGGAGCAGGAGCGCATCGCCGAGGAGAAACGGCTCGCCGAGGAAGCGCGCCTTGCCGAGGAGGCCAAAAAGGCGGAGGAGGCGCGGCTCGCTGAGGAGGCCCGCAAAGCTGAGGAGGCGAAAAAGGCAGAGGCGGCCCGCAAGGCGGAGGAAATCCGCAGAGCCGAGGAGGAGGCTGCGGCCGCGAAGAAGCAGCAGGAAAAGGATGCAGCCGCGAAGCGCAAGACGATTCTTCTCACGATTGTTAGCATCGTGCTGACCGTAGCCGCCGTCGGAATGATTCTTTTCGGAATCCGGCAGAGAAATCGGTTGCGCAAGAAGAAGGCGAGACTCGCCCGAATGAAAAGAAAATAATACGGACACAGGCCGTGGTACCCTGACGGGTATCGCGGTCTTTTTTGTCGAAGCCGGGGAGAGAACTGGAAACCGCCGGCTGAGCCGGAGTTCGGGGTAACGATTTCACAAAATAATGACATTTGACATCTTGACGAATCAGACAAAATATGAAACAATAGGACGGACAAAAATATAATGTTATAGTCAGCGGTATTCAGAAGGCGATACACAGCGATTTTGCGTATTAATATCTCGGAAAACAGTTTAACAAAACGAGCTTTTCAAAGCATTGATAAAACACAATTATAAAACCGGAGTTTAAGAGAAGTGAAGACAGGATTTGTGAGAGGACGGGACGGCCTGATTGTCGTGTCGAGCGCGATATTTATCGTCTGCATAGCTGTTGCAGTTGCCATGATTCTCAAATATAAGGAACGGGCGGAAAAAAGCGGGGCGACGATGTCGGAAAAGGAAGCATACGAGAGGCTGGTGGCAAAGTGCCTTGAGAAATTCCCGAAGGATGCAGTGAAAACGGAACAGCGCGAGAGCGATGATGTGTATCAGGCCCGCATCGAATTGAGCGCCGAGGAGACGGAAGCGCTGCGAAAGACCCTGACGGAGCTCGGATGGGAATCCCGCGTTTCCGAGAAGCCGTTTTTGGGGGGTACCGACTGGGCACGGGAGCTGTTTGACTCCTCCGAAACGCGCGGGAGAGAAGAGTATTGGTCCGTAAGGCGGAAGGATGCGCTTCCGGGGCGCGCCGAAGTTGACGAGGGGGTGTGCATCTTCCTTCGGGAGAATGAGCCGATGCTCGTGTATTATACGATTGTCGTAACCAGGCTGGAGGAAGGGCAGGAACGGGAGTAGATAAAAACCGGCGGTGGCCGCAGAATTGCGGAAACCGCCGGTTTGTTTGCGCCGGGATGCAAAGGAGCGGCTTGCCGGGGCTGCTTTCGGAAAACATATCTCCGCCGCCGCGAAAATTTTAGTGGAAAATGCAAAAGAAAAGTGGTATATTATTTTGCGTATGGGCTTTTGTTCGGAAAGGACGGTCGAGATGCGTGTGCCGAATAAGAAAAAGCAAACCGGCGAGACGATGCGGATGCTGTTTTTGGTGACGCAGGTCGGGCTTTGCATGGTCTCCGCACTTGCGGTGGGGGGACTGCTCGGATACGGCGCCGACCGGCTTCTCGGAACGCTCCCGTGGATAACGATTCTCGGGTTGTTCCTCGGAATTGCCGCCGGGTTTCGGAGCGTGTGGTCGCTGATTGCGAGGTACACGAAGGATCCCGCGGAGGAAGTGAAGCCCGTTAAGGACAGAAAGCTTGCGGAGGCGGAGGAGGAATTCCGACGCTGGAAGCAGGAGCGCGGTAAGAACGACCGGGAGCAGTAAGACGCGGAGGTTGCGATGTTCGGAAGAAAGCAATACCCCGGATTGCGGGGGATTTTGCGGGAAATGATGTCCGACGGGCGGTTTGATGATTCCCAGCCGGCGGATGTGCCTTCCGGCGGGAACGACGGGCTGCGCACTCCGGAGGAAATCGACCGCGAGATCGCTTCGGAAGAGGCGGAGATTGAGGACGAAAACCGCGTCGTCGATCCAATTGAAGAGGGCAGCGAGCGGGCGGCAGCGGAGCTGCGGGAGGCTGCGGCAATCCATCGCGATCTGATTGTCGGATGCGTTGCGCTCGGACTCTTGCTTCTTGCCGGTATGATCTGGGCAAGACCTGCGTGGCGATATGCGCTCGGGGTTGCTGCCGGCACCGGGGTTGCGGTATATCTGCTGGTGCATATGTACCGGTCCATCGGCTGGGAACTTACGATGGAGCCGGGGCAGGCGGAGCGATACGCGAGAGGCCGTTCGGTGAGACGGTACCTCGTGGTTGCGCTGAGTGCGGTGGCGGTGTTTCTTGCGCTCGGCAAGGCGGCCGGCGTGGGATGCCTTCTGGCAGTCGTCACCATCAAGCCGTCGGCATATATGCAGCCGCTTACGGCGGGCATTCGCCGGAAGCTCGGATTTCGTAAATAGACAATAAACTGCGGACGCCGCCTTGTGCGGCGAATCGTTTGAGGAAGGTGATAGCGTGATTTTCGGAAGCGAGGTGCTTGCGGCGCTGTCCGGGCCGACGCTCGGAAAGCTGCCGGATGTGATATCGCGGGGCAAAGATGACATCGGAGAGAAACTCGGCATCAACGGGTATGCGTATGTGAAGCTGTTCGGTTACCGGTTCGGAATCACATCGACGCACATAGCGCTGCTGATTTTGCTGATAGCGATAACCGTGCTCGCAATTCTGGCGAACCGTGTGATTCGCAGGGCGGACCCGTACGGGAAGCCGGGGCTTGCGATGACCGTCATCGAATCGCTGGTCAATTTCATCGACAACACGACCTATTCCAACATGGGCGAGAAGCACGGAGGCAAATTCCGGAACTTTATCGGAACGATGCTCCTCTTCATCTTCCTTTCGAATATCTCGGGCGTGTTCGGACTTCGGCCGCCGACGGCGGATTACGGCGTCACCTTCGGTCTGGCGATGATTACATTTTTCATGATTCACATAAACGGCTTCAAGCACCAGAAGATGAAGCACATCACGGGCTTGTTCGACCCGATTCCGCTGACACCGATCAACATCATCGGCGAGATATCGACACCGATTTCGATGTCATTGCGTCTCTTCGGAAATGTGCTCTGCGGAACGGTCATCATGGGTCTTCTGTACAATCTGCTGCCGAAATTCCTGCTGCTGTTCTGGCCGGGTGCCCTGCACATCTACTTCGACCTCTTCAGCGGTGCGATTCAGGCGTATGTATTTACCATGCTGACGATGGTGTTCATCTCGAAGAACTTCGAGGAGTGAGCCGGCGCAGCGGAGACGGAACCGGCGCGCGGACAATGCCGCTCCGCGGTTTCGCCGCAATGACAATGCAATAACGGTAATTGATAACAATAACAACACAATCCAACAGGTATTCAGTGAAAAATCAAAGGAGGATTTTACAATGGATGGTATCTTCAACAAGGAATTCGTACAGGGTTGCTCCGCAATCGGCGCAGGCATCGCGATGATCGCCGGTATGGGCCCCGGAATCGGTCAGGGTTACGCGGCAGGACAGGGTGCTGCGGCAGTAGGTCGTAACCCCGGTGCGAGAGGTACGGTTATGGGTACGATGATTCTCGGCCAGGCAGTTGCCGAGACCACCGGTTTGTATTCCCTGATCGTTGCGATTCTGTTGCTCTTCGTCAATCCTTTCGGCCTGTAAATCGAGGGTTCGGGAGACATTTTTCGAAGCACGAATTCGCCGGAGGTAATGTGCCGGCGATGAGGAGGTAACAGTGGATTTTTTGACAGCACAATTGGCTTTCCTGAGCGCGTCATCGGATGATATCAAGGGCAAGATTTTCGGATTGGATCCGCAGATTATCTTCGATGCGTTGATTCTTGCATGTGCCGTATTTTTCCTGTTCTTCCTGCTGTCGTACCTTGTATTCAATCCCGCGCGGGACTTCCTTGCGAAGCGTCAGGAGCGCATTGCTTCCGACCTTGCGGAGGCCGCCGAGCAGAAGCGGGAAGCCATGGAGTTCAAGGCGGAGTATGACGCGCGTCTGAAGGAAGCCGACGCGGAGGTTGACCGCATCGTGAGCGAGGGCAAGCGCCGGGCAAAACGCCGCGAGAGCGAGATTGTCGACGCCGCCAACGCGGAGGCCGCGCGCATCATGGAGCGCACGGAGCGCGAGATTGAACTCGAGAAGAGCAAGGTCAAGGACGATGTGAAGAAGGAAATGGTTGCGGTGGCGACGCAGATGGCGGGACGGTTTGTTTCGGAATCGATGTCGGCTTCGCGGCAGGAACAGCTTGTGGATGAAGTCCTTTCGGAGATCGGAGAGTCGACATGGCGGGAGCAGTAGGCAAGACTTACGGGCACGCGCTGTTCGAACTCGCCGTGTCCGAGAACAAGGTGGAAGTCCTTATGCAGGAGGCGCAGACCGTTCTTGCGGTTCTCGCGGAGCAGCCGGATGTCCTTAAGCTGTATGCTCATCCGAAGGTGACGCCCGAGGAGAAGCAGGCGTTTACGGAAAATGTATTTCGCGGCAGGGTGGACGACGACATGACGGGATTTCTCGTCCTCGCGGTCCGCAACGGCCGGCAGAAAGAGCTTCCGCAGATGCTTCGCGAGATGATTCACGAGGCGAAGGAATATCTGGGAATCGGCAGTGTGCATATCGCGACGCCGACGGAGATTTCGCCTGCGCAGAAGAAGCGGATAGAGGCGAAGCTTCTCGCGACGACAGGGTATCGCACGCTGGAGACAGAGTACGCGATTGACCCCGGACTGATCGGCGGAATCGTCATCTGCATCGGCGACCGTGTCGTGGACGCCAGCGTCCGCACGCAGTTGACGGAGATGTCGCGCGAGTTGATGCAGGTCTCCGTGTGATATCGGAAACACTAAGAAGGGAAGGTATATACCTTTGAGTATTAAACCGGAGGAAATCAGCTCCGTCATCAAGGAGCAGATTCAGAGATACAGTTCCAAGCTCGTTGTGTCGGATGTCGGAACCGTGATTCAGGTGGCGGACGGAATCGCCCGGATTCACGGTCTGGAAAATGCGATGCAGGGCGAGCTTCTGGAATTCCCGCACGAGGTTTACGGCATGGTCATGAACCTTGAGCAGGACAATGTCGGCGCCGTGTTGCTCGGCGACACATCGCTCATTCGTGAGGGTGACATCGTTAAGACGACCGGACGCGTAATCGAGGTACCGGTCGGCGACTGCATGCTCGGGCGTGTCGTGAACTCGCTCGGCCAGCCGATTGACGGCAAGGGACCGATTGCGGCGACCGAGTTCCGTCAGATTGAGCGCGTCGCGAGCGGCGTTATCAGCCGTAAGAGCGTGGATACCCCGCTGCAGACCGGTATCAAGGCAATCGACTCGATGATTCCGATCGGCCGCGGCCAGCGCGAGCTGATTATCGGCGACCGCCAGACCGGTAAGACGGCAATCGCCATCGATACCATCATCAATCAGAAGTCGGAAAATGTGTTGTGCATCTATGTCGCAATCGGACAGAAGGCCTCCACGGTAGCCAATATCGTGAAGACGCTGAACGAGTACGGCGCCATGGACTACACGACAATCGTTGCGGCGACCGCGAGCGAGCTCGCACCGCTGCAGTATATCGCACCGTATGCGGGATGCGCAATCGGTGAGGAATGGATGGAGAAGGGTCGGGATGTGCTCATCATTTACGATGACCTGTCCAAGCATGCCGCGGCATACCGTACACTCTCCCTGCTCCTCAAGAGACCGCCGGGGCGTGAGGCTTACCCGGGTGATGTCTTCTATCTGCACAGCCGTCTTCTCGAGCGTGCGGCGAGACTCTCGGACAAGCTCGGCGGCGGATCGCTGACGGCGCTTCCGATTATCGAGACGCAGGCGGGCGATGTATCCGCATACATCCCGACGAATGTCATCTCCATCACGGACGGTCAGATTTATCTTGAGACCGAGATGTTCAACTCCGGTTTCCGCCCTGCGGTAAATGCCGGTCTCTCGGTGTCGCGAGTCGGCGGCGCCGCACAGATCAAGGCGATGAAGAAGATTGCGGGCCCGATTCGTATCGAGCTTGCACAGTACCGCGAGCTGGCGGCATTTTCCCAGTTCGGCTCGGACCTCGACGCCGACACAAAAGAGAAGCTTGCCCAGGGCGAGCGCATCCGCGAGGTTCTGAAGCAGCCGCAGTATCAGCCGATGCCCGTGGAGAAGCAGATTGTCATCATTTACGCCGCGACGAAGAAGTATCTTCTCGACATCGCGGTTTCCGATATCGCCGAGTATGAGCGTGTGCTCTTCGACACGATTGAAGGTCATTTTCCGGAGGTCTTCGCGACGATTCGCGAGCAGAAGGTTTTGACCGAAGACGCCGAGCAGCAGCTCGTCATGGCGATTGAGCAGGCGAAGGAGCAATTCCGCGGCCGATAAATAAGGGAGCAGCACAACTATGGCTTCGATGAGAGACATCAAAAGGCGGACGCAGAGTATCCGAAGCACGGGCCAGATCACGAAGGCGATGAAGCTCGTGTCGACGGTGAAACTGCAGAAGGCGCGCGGCAGAGCGGAGGAGGCGAAGCCCTACTTCAACTACCTCTACCAGACCATCGTTACGATGTTCGACCGCGCTACGCCGGAGGTTCGCGAGCATTATACGCAGCCGGCGCCGAACGCGAAGAAGGCAATCATTGTGATTACCTCGAACCGCGGACTTGCCGGGGGCTACAATCAAAATGTCGTCAAGCAGGTTCTCGCAAGCGGAATTACGAAGGACGAGGCGTTGATTTACGCCGTGGGTCGCAAGGGGCGCGATGCGCTCCGTCTGCGCGGATACGAGATTGTCGGGGATTACTCCGAGACGATGAACAATCCGCTCTACAGCGATGCCTCGGACATCAGCACCGATGTCATGGACGCTTTTGAGAACGGCGTTGTGAGCGAGATTTATATTGCATTTACCGTGTTCCGCAACACGGTGAGCCAGGTACCGACGATGCTTAAGCTGTTGCCGGCGGACATCGGAATCGGTGACACCGAGGGCACGGAGACGGGCGAGGTCGAGGCGCTTATGAACTTCGAGCCGGACCCCGAGGAAGCGCTTCGCATGATTATCCCCAAATATGTGAGCGGCGAAGTGTTCGGCGCAATCATGGAGTCGTACGCCAGTGAGAACGGCGCCAGAATGCAGGCGATGGACAACGCGACCAACAATGCAAACGACATGATCGGACGGCTGGAGCTCGCATACAACAGAGCCCGCCAGAGCTCGATCACCCAGGAGTTGACAGAGATTATAGCCGGAGCTAACGCATTGGAAAGCGATTAGCTTTCCAATGCGTTAGCTTGCACGGTAAGACGCGAAGCGGCTTACCGATAAATGCTTTGGAAAGCGATTGACAAAACTAAACAGTCGCAGAAATACAAACAAGGAGTACTACCGTGGAAAGAAACATTGGTAAGATAACCCAGATTATCGGTGCGGTTCTTGACATCCGGTTTGCGGAAGGGAACCTTCCGGAGATTTACGATGCAATCAAGATTCGCAGAAAGAACGGAGAGACCCTCGTGGTCGAGGTAGCACAGCACCTCGGCGACGACACGGTGCGCTGCATCGCGATGGGTCCGACGGACGGTTTGGTTCGCGGCATGGAGGCGGAATCGACGGGAGCGCCGATTACGGTGCCGGTCGGCGAAGCAACGCTCGGCCGCATGTTCAATGTTCTCGGCGAGCCGATTGATGAGAAGGAAGCACCGGCGGATGTCGAGTATTATCCGATTCATCGTCCGGCGCCTGATTTTTCGTCGCAGTCCACCGAAACGCAGATTCTTGAGACCGGAATCAAGGTCGTCGACCTGCTTTGCCCGTATCAGAAGGGCGGTAAAATCGGCCTCTTCGGCGGTGCCGGCGTGGGCAAGACCGTGTTGATTCAGGAGCTGATTACCAACATTGCGACGGAGCACGGCGGTTATTCCGTGTTTACCGGCGTAGGCGAGCGCACCCGTGAGGGTAACGACCTCTACTACGAGATGATTGAGTCCGGTGTTATCAACAAGACGACCATGGTCTTCGGACAGATGAACGAGCCGCCGGGAGCGCGTATGCGTGTCGGTCTCACGGGACTTACGATGGCGGAATATTTCCGCGACAAGGGCGGCAAGGATGTTCTTCTGTTCATCGACAACATTTTCCGTTTCACGCAGGCCGGTTCGGAGGTGTCCGCACTTCTCGGCCGTATGCCTTCAGCCGTAGGTTACCAGCCGACGCTGCAGACGGAGATGGGCGCTCTGCAGGAGCGTATCACTTCGACGAAAAACGGTTCCATCACCTCGGTACAGGCCGTGTATGTGCCTGCCGACGACCTGACGGACCCCGCTCCGGCAACAACCTTTGCGCACCTCGATGCGACGACCGTTTTGTCCCGTTCCATCGTGGAGCTCGGTATCTACCCGGCGGTTGACCCGCTGGATTCGACATCCCGCATCCTCGACCCCCGCGTGGTCGGCGAGGAGCACTACAAGGTGGCGCGCGGCGTGCAGGAGATTTTGCAGAGATACAAGGAACTTCAGGATATCATCGCCATCCTCGGCATGGACGAGCTCTCGGAGGATGAGAAGCTTCTCGTGGCGCGCGCCCGCAAGGTGCAGCGTTTCCTCTCGCAGCCGTTCCATGTGGCGGAGCAGTTCACCGGACTTCCGGGACGCTATGTTCCGCTTTCCGAGACGATTCAGGGCTTTAAGGAAATTCTCGAGGGCAAGCATGACGACATTCCGGAGAGCTATTTCTTAAATGCCGGCGGTATCGAGGATGTGCTTGAGAGAGTACACAACCGCAGCTGACAGACCGCCCGCAGCGCCCCGCGGCGACTGCGCGGAGACAGAGAGTGAGTGACTATGGCAGACGAGCGTTATATCCGCTTAAAGGTATACTCCCCTTCGAGGATTTTCTTTGAGGGCGAGGCCGATTTGGTGGAATTTACGACAACCGAAGGCGACATCGGTATTTACCGCAACCACATTCCGTTGACGGTTGTGGTTGCGCCGGGAATTCTTCGCATCACGAAGGACGGCGAGACGCGGGAGGCATCTCTGCTCGACGGCTTCGCGACCATTTTGCCGGAGGAGATTGTCGTGTTGTCCGAGGCCTGCGAATGGCCGGAGGAGATTGATGTAAACCGCGCCGAAGAGGCGAGAATCCGTGCGGAGCGCCGCATGCATTCGGAGACGGAGACCAATTACAGCAGGGCGGAGCTTGCGCTTCGACGCGCTTTAATCCGGCTTCGTCTTGCCGGCAAAGAGTAGTTTGTACAGCAGTTTCGCGAACGCTGTTTAAGAATCGGAGGGCGTATGGCACTGGTCATTATCACAGGCTTGTCCGGCGCCGGCAAATCCGTTGCCGTGAACGCGCTGGAGGATATGGGATACTACTGCGTCGACAATCTGCCGGCCAAATTTCTCGTGAGCTTTGCGGACCTTTACGGCATGACGGAGACGCAGGAGTCAAAGAAAATCGCCACGGTTGTCGATATTCGAGGCAAGGACACCTTCGAGGATTTTTACCAGGCGATGGACGAGTTGTCGCGCCGCCGCTATCCGTACCACATTTTGTTTCTCGACTGTGACACGCAGGTGCTTCTGCAGCGCTTCAAGTTTACGCGCCGCCGCCATCCTCTGATGGAGGACAGCAACATCTCGATGAAGGAAGCCATTGCGCAGGAGCGCGACTGGTTGAAGAAAATCCGCGTCAAATCGGACTTCCTGATTGACACATCGACGCTTAAGCCGGCGCAGCTTCGCGAGAAAATCGTGGGCATCCTTGCGGAGGAACCGGACTCGGAATCGCTTCTGATTCGCTGCACCTCGTTCGGCTTCAAGGAGGGAATCGCTTCCGACGCCGACCTCGTCTTCGATGTCCGGTGTCTTCCGAACCCTTACTACATCGAGGAATTGAAAAATCACACCGGTCTGGAAGCCTGTATTCGCGACTATTTGATGGGGTTTGAGCAGAGCAGGGAGCTGCTTGCGAAAATAATCGATCTGGTAACATTTTTGCTTCCGCTTTATCGCAAGGAGGGAAAGCGCGAGCTGGTTGTGGCATTCGGCTGCACCGGCGGCCGGCACCGCTCCGTATGCTTTGCGGAGGCGCTCGCCGCGCATATGCGGGAAACCGGAGCTCGCGTGATGGTGAGCCACCGGGAACTCGAGAAGCGCCGGGAGGAGTGAGACACATGCTCCGGTCATGCGTTTGCCTGCGGCAAATGTATGCCTCGGGGCATAATTTTTCCCCGGACAGCGATGTTTTGCGAAGGGTTGTCCGGGGCTTGTGAAGGAGGAGGTTGTATGGCAGTTTTGTTGGCCGGCGGAGCCGGATTTATCGGAACGCACACGGCGGTGGAGTTTCTCAATGCGGGATACGATGTCGTGATTGCGGACAATTTGTATAATTCCAAGAGTGCGGCCGTGCGCCGTGTGGAGGAGATTACCGGGCGCAGCGTCGCATTTTACGAGATTGATGTGTGCGACAAGGACGCGCTTCGGAAGCTGTTCTCGGAGCAGTCCATCGAGGCGGTGGTGCATTTTGCGGGGATGAAAGCGGTCGGCGAATCGGTCGCCAAGCCGCTGCAGTACTATTCCAACAACCTGGGAACGACAATAGCGCTTCTCACGGTTATGAAGGAGTTCGGATGCCGTTGCATCGTGTTCAGCTCCTCGGCGACGGTCTACGGCAAATCAAATCCCGTGCCATTGTTTGAGACGATGCCGCGCGGCGAGTGCACGAATCCTTACGGCTGGACGAAGTGGATGAACGAGCAGATTATCATGGACGCATGCACGGCGGACCCCGAGCTTTCGGGAGTGCTGCTTCGCTATTTCAACCCGATCGGCGCGCATGAGAGCGGACGAATCGGAGAGGATCCGCAGGGAATTCCGAACAATATTTTCCCTTTCATCACGCAGGTTGCTGTCGGTCGTCGTCCGCAGCTCACAATCTTCGGTGACGACTATGATACGCCCGACGGGACGGGAATTCGCGATTACATCCATGTGGTGGACCTTGCCAAAGGCCATGTCGCAGCGGTTCCGTACGCGAAAAAGCACCCCGGCGCGAAGGTTATCAACATCGGAACCGGCAAGGGGACAAGCGTGTTCGAGATGGTGAACACATTTGAGCGGGTCAACGGCGTGAAAATCCCGTATGTGATCGGTGAGAGACGCCCCGGCGATCTTCCCGAGTCCTATGCAAATGCGGACGAGGCGGAAAAGCTTCTCGGCTGGCACGCGGAGAAAACACTTGAGGATATGTGTCGCGACGGATATCGCTGGCAGACGCTCAACCCGATGGGATACGGCGGGTGAGTCTGTACCGCGGAAAAACGGGCGTGGAGAAATTGCTGCGCGCTTTTTGTGAAATGTGTTGAGGAAGCTTTCTTTCAGCGAAAAATGAACCGGATAAGTTTGTGGAAAATGCTTGTTTCAGGCGGGCATTTTCCACATTTTTTATGGGCGGATTCTGCTATGATGATACTACATCTCCCGTGGACTGCCCGGCCGAACCGGCGGGAGTTCATGTCTTCTTCGGCCGTGCGGAACTCCCGGTGAACATCTTGCCGCCCTCTGGCGGTTCGGGAGCCGGCGGCCGGATTCCCGAGGTGAAATCAGCAGAGAAGGAACAAACCTATGAGACATTTATTGCGAAGAGCAGCGGCTGGCGCTCTGTGTGCACTGTTGCTCGCGGCCGCGATTGTACGCGGAGGCGGGTCAGCCGGAAGAGCAGCGGAGGAGATTCTGATCGGACAGACCGAACCGGCGGGGGAGGCGCCCCGCTATTTGCTTGTGAGGCCGTTTGATGACTCGGCGTGGAGCGACAGCTGGAACGACCTCCATTATGTTTATCCGCAGGGACGGCCCGGCGAGCGCTATGCGGCGTACTGCCTGGAGTCGCATCGCACGAGCCCTGCGGGACAGATTTACCGCGAGATTGAGAGCCCGGATTACTCCGCGTCCGCCGAGCGGGGGCTCAAGGCAATCTTCCGCCTCGGATACCCGTATCGGAGCGCATTCGGAGACCGCGGCGAAATCGTGCTGTCCGCGACCGATGCGCGGGCGGCGACGCAGATTGCCATCCGGTTTTTCATGTCGTATCGACAGACGCTCGATACGGACCGCGATTACCATGTGATTCGCGCGCTCAATCCGTATAACGGCAATGTGCGCGCCGCGAATTCCGATGCCGCGAGGCGTGTTTTCGAAGCCGCCATGTGGTTGTTTCACAAGGCGGAGGCCGGCTACGCGCCGACCTTCGGGATGCAGATTACCGAGCTATCGACGCGCCAGCCGGAGGTTCAGGGGGAAGACTGCCCTTACGAGATGACCTTTCGCGTTTATCTCTCCGAGAAAGCTTCGGATATCGTCTGCGACTATGCGCAAATAACAAGCGTCACGGCGCGGGATTCGGACGGCAATGCCCGTGCCCTGGGCGGCGGAATTGTAACGCGGCAGACAGACGGCATCAGGGAAACGGTTTCGGACGGAATTGTGCATGACGGCGATTTGCTGATATTGTCATGGCCGTCTTCGGACGGCCCCGGCGGCTGCGAGGTAAGCGTCACGCTGACCGGAATATCCGATGCCGCGGATTTGTCGCTTCGCTACATGGGAGCTGCCGACGGCTCGCTTCAGAAGCTTTTTGTCACACGCCTTGAGGAGGGGGCCGCCTGCCGTGCGACGGCCTCCGTCACTTATCGCGCTCCGGCAATTCCGTCACCTACCCCGACGAATACGCCGGTACCAACGAACACACCTACGCCGACCGAGAAACCGGAGCCGACGGCCACGAACACACCTACGCCGACCGAGAAACCGGAGCCGACAGCCACGAACACACCTACGCCGACCGAGATACCGGTACCGACGGCCACAAACACACCTACGCCGACTGAGATACCGGAGCCGACAGCCACCGACACGCCCACACCGACGAATACGCCGACGCCGTTCGCGGAGGTTGTCACGGTTCCGCCGATATTTATTCCGAATACGCCGACGCCGACTGCGGCGGAGGTGAAATCGGCCGTGGCGCCGGACGAGCCGCAATCGCCGAAGACAGGCGATACCTGGGATGCCGGTTGGACGCTTCGCTGGATTTTGCTTTGCATCGCGGGTTTGTTTGTGACGGTCTTCCGGAGAGAGCGAAGAAGAATCGGGGATGCGTACCCGTGACGAACCGACAGTGCCCGAAAGCTTTGCGGGCAGCGGAACGGGCGCTTGATTTTTCGCGGGAAATGTGGTATATAAAAGGCGGCGGTCCGAAGGGCCGCAGGAGGTGACAGGATGGTATACAGAACCAGCGGAACCTGCTCGTCGCAGATTTCGTATGATGTGGTAAATGAGAACGGTACGGATGTGGTACGCAATGTGGTTTATACCGGCGGCTGCAACGGCAATCTGCAGGGAATCGGCCGTCTGGTCGAGGGTTTGCCTGTCGATGAAGTGATTGCCAGACTGCAGGGAATCCGCTGCGGTTATAAGTCGACTTCCTGCCCGGATCAGTTGGCGAAGGCACTTCTCGCATACAAGGCGGAGCAATAATCAGAGTCCGCACAAGACCTGAATACCACAGGCAAATGCTTCGGCATTTGCCTTTTTGCTGAGGAAACTATGAAACGAATCGTTCTTACCGGAGGCGGGACGGCCGGACATGTCACGCCCAACATTGCATTGATTGACCGACTGAAGGAGGAGGGCTTTGAGGTCTTCTACATCGGTTCCAAGACCGGAATCGAGAAGGAGTTGATTGAAAATCTCGGGATTCCCTACTACGGAATCAGCTCGGGCAAACTGCGGCGCTATTTTTCGATGAAAAATTTCACCGACCCCTTCCGTGTGCTGCACGGATATCGCGAGGCGAAGAAGATTCTTAAGGAATTGAAGCCGGATGTGCTGTTTTCCAAGGGCGGCTTCGTGTCGGTTCCCGTTGTGACGGCAGCCGGCAAGGCGAAGATTCCGACGATTATCCACGAGTCGGACATGACGCCGGGGCTTGCGAACAAGCTGAGCATCCGCTATGCGACCCGGGTGTGCTGCAATTTTGCGGAGACGCTTTCGCATGTGAAGGGCAAGGGCGTTCACACGGGGACGCCGATTCGCAGGGAACTCTTTACGGGCTCCCGTGAGGCGGGACTTGCGTATGCGGGACTCAGCGGGGAAAAGCCGGTGATTCTCGTTGTCGGAGGAAGTACCGGCGCCGTTCGCGTGAACGAGGCGGTTCGCGCGGCGCTTCCGAAGCTTCTGCCGGAATACGATATTTTGCATCTCTGCGGCAAGGGCAAGACCGACCCCGGGGTGACGGCGGAGGGCTATGTGCAGAAGGAATACTGCGACCGCGAGATGAAGGATGTGCTCGCGATGGCGGACATCGTAATCTCCCGCGCCGGCGCCAATGCAATCTGTGAGCTTCTCGCGCTGCACAAGCCGAATCTTTTGATTCCGCTCTCTGCGGAGGCGAGCCGCGGCGACCAGATTCTCAATGCGGCCTCGTTTGAAAAACAGGGCTTCAGTGTTGTGATGCAGGAATCCGAGGTGACGCCCGAGACTCTCTCTGCAGCCGTTTCGGATTTGTTTGCCAACCGGCAGCGCTACATCGACGCGATGGCGGCAAGCCCGTCGTCGGACGCGACCGAGACGGTCATCGCGCTGATCAAAGAGCTCGCGGAAAATGCGTAGCCCGGGATGATACAACGCGGATAACACATATACAAAAACGCTGAAAAAGCGGCTGCAGGCCGACCGGAGTCGACTTGCAGCCGCCTATTGTTTGTTCGGTTTGTCCGTGCAGCGTCTGCTATGTAGCCTACAGCGCAGCGGCGATTTTTGCAGCCCAATCGGCAGCCTCGCCGTCGTCGTACGCACTCTGCGGCCATACGGGAAGAATTCCGTCGTCGGCATAGCGCGGGATGATATGAATGTGGAGATGGAACACGGTCTGCCCTGCGGCAGGCTCGTTGTTTTGCAAAATGTTGACACCGTCACATCCGGTCGCAGCCTTCAGCGCAACAGCCAGTTTTTTTGCAACGGGGAGAGCCTTCGCTGCGACAGCATCGTCGAGCGAGTAGATGTTGTCGGCGTGAGCCTTCGGGAGAAGAATGATGTGCCCCTTGTGCGCCGGAGCGATGTCGAGAATCGCCCGAAAAGCCTCATCCTCATATACGGTTGCGGACGGGAAAACGCCGTTCGCGAGTTTGCAGAAGATACAATCGTCCATAGTCGGCCTCCTTGTGATTTCTAACCCGAAGTATAGCATGGTTGGCCGCGAAAGACAAGACGGTTCGCGCCGCCCGCGCGCAAATCCGTGCCGTTCCGCCCGTGACAAATCCTTGCGTGCGCGCGGAAAATGCGGTAAAATATATAAGATTCCCGTAATATCCGGGATTCGGAGGATTTATGAAGCTTCGCTTTCGAATTCTGATTCTCGTCGGTGTGTTTTTGCTATCTCTGGTTGTCTTTTACACACGCGTCGAGATGCACACTTACAGCAACGAACGAAAGACGGTCGAGGCGTCGATGGCGACGCTTCCGACGGTCAGCTTTGCTGTGGGCGGAGTGGAGATCAACCCGCTGCTCGGATATACGGCGGAGCTTGAGGAGCGCCTGATTCGCGAGAGCATTACCCCGATCGGAGCGGACATGTCATTTTCCGTGCACATCTCGGAAAATGAGAGCGTCGTCAAGCGGCTTCTGTGCCGCGTGAGCGAGGTGGAAACCGGGACGGAGCTCGAGGAGCGCGAGGTAAAGGCGTTAAAGCGCGATGCGGACGGACGGCTGACGGCGCCCGTGACGCTCACCGGCAACTATGCGAACAACGCGGAGTACGCGTGCCGGATTACGCTTACCACGAACGACGGCCGCGACATTTATTATTACACGAGGCTGACGATAGCGACCTTCGGCAATCTGGCGCGCGAGGTCGGATTTGTGCAGGAATTCCATGCGGACACGCTGAACAAGGACCGCCGAAGCGCCATTGAAAAATATCTCGAGACAAGCGACAAATCGACCGGCGCGGACTATGCGCATGTGACGATTGAGGACGATACCGATACGGTGATGTACGGACTGATGGAGCCGAAGGAACTGTGGAGGTCGACGCCGACTATCACGGAGTACAACAAGACCTATGTGAGTGCGACGCTCGACTCGCGGCTTCAGATTTTCTCGGACGACGGCGATGAGAGATACCGCGCTCACGAGCAGTTCCGCTTCCGCAGCCAGGCGAAAAATCATATTCTGTTCAATTACGACCGCACGCTGCAGGCGGAGTTCGACGGGACCTATGTGAGCATCAACCGAAACCAGGTGAAGCTCGGAATTACGCCGGATTCCGATCCGGAGCGGCTCTTAAGCGACAACGGCAAATACATTCTCCTCGAGTTCGGCGGCGAAATCTGGGAGTACGACATGCCGAACAATACGATGATTCGCGTCTTTTCCTTCGAGAGGAAGGATACCGCGGAAGATGCGCGGTATATGAACAACCGCCACGATTTCCGGCTTGTCTCCGTGAGCGATGAGGGCAACGCCGATTTCGTCGTGTACGGCTATGTGTCGCGCGGGCAGTACGAGGGGCGTGTCGGAATACTGTACTACCGCTATTATGCGGAGGAGAAGCGCATCGAGGAGATGATGTTCGTTCCGGTTACGGTGCCGTACCAGATTCTCAAGGAGGAGTTCGGGGCGGTGTTGTACATGAACGATTACGACGAGGTATATTTTACGCTCTATGACACGCTGTACCTGTACCGAACCCTGGTGCACGATTTCACGGTGGTGAAGGAGCATATGCCGCGCAACAGCGTGCTCTTTGCGGAGGAGGGAATTCTCGTCTATCAGCAGGAATACTCCGACGCGGTCAATACGGCGCTTGTGTATTACGACCTGGAAAACCGCAAGGAGCGGATTGTTTCGGCGCCGCCCGGGGACCGGATTGTGCTTCTGGGGACAATCGACGGCGAGCTCATCTACGGGCTTGCGCACGAGCACGATGTCACCTTCCGCGACAACGGCGAGGATCATGTTCCGATGTACCGGATTGTCATCGAGGGAATCGACGGTGCGGAGGAGAAAACCTACAGCCGCGGGGACGAATTTTTCTCATCGGCGGAGATTGTCGACAACGCCATCAATGTCACGCTCTGCCATAAGGTCGGAGAGGCGATTGTGCAGGATGCGGAGGGCAACATGGCGCTCCGCCCGATCTACGAGGAATCCGGGCTGTACAACATTTTAAAGAGCTCGAAACCGACGACAGGGAAAATCACCGTGAGCGGACGCTCGGGCAATCTGATGCACCGAGAATATTTCCTGAATCTTCCGTCGACCTTTAAGCTGACGGCCGTGCCCGAGACGGATGCGGCGGTATTTACCGTGCTGACGAGCAACACTTCGGTGCGCGTCGGCGGATGGATTAACGAGCGGTACTATGTGGAGTCCTTCGGCAGTATTTTGCGTGTGTCGGGCAATCTCGGGGAGTGCATCGCGCTTGCGGACGAGGCGGTCGGCGCCGTGTACGACGGCAAGGGCAAGGTCGTTTGGAAGCGCGGAATCAAGGACACGACCGCGAAAATCCGAAACCTTACCTCGTACTACGAGGAGGAGGACCGGACCGAGCTTCAGGCGATTTTGCAGATGATTCTCTCCTACAAGGGCTCCGCGGTCAACGCTTCGGAATGCGACATGAACCAGCGCGCATTTCTCGACTGGGTGACAAGAGATACCGGGACACCTGGGTGTTGATTACCGGCTATGAGGCGAGCCGCATCTTCGTCGTGTCGCCGAAGCAGAAAAAGACACTCACAATCACACTCACCGATGCGAAGGCTACCATCGGTAAGGCAGGCGTATTTTACAGTTATGTGGATTGATTCCGGTGTGCATTTTCCGACACCGGGGATGCGAAAGGACGGCCGGCGGGCCGGGGAGGGAAAATGGGAAGAGTATTTTTGATTGTATTGGACAGCTGCGGTGTCGGCGCGATGCCGGACGCGGCAAAGTACGGGGATGAGGGAAGCTTTACGCTGAAAAGCGCAGCGACCTCGGAGCAGTTTTCAATGCCGAATGCGGAGAAGCTCGGGCTGTTTCATATCGACGGCGTGCGCGGCGAGGTGTGCGGAAGCGGTCTCGGAGGCGTGGCGGCGGATTCCTTCGACGGCGTCGTGTGCCGGCTCGCGGAGGTCTCCGAGGGCAAGGACACGACGACGGGACACTGGGAGATTGCGGGGCTTCCGCTTGCAAAACCGTTTCCGACATTTCCGAAGGGGTTTCCGAAGCGCTTAATCAACGCGCTCGCGAAGGAAACCGGGCGCGGGATATTGTGCAACAAGCCGTATTCCGGGACGGATGTCATCCGCGATTACGGGAAGCAGCAGCTTGCGACGGGCGATTTGATTGTATATACCTCGGCGGACAGCGTGCTGCAGATTGCGGCGCATGATGCGCTGATTCCGACGGAACAGCTGTATGAGTATTGCGAGATTGCGAGAAGACTGTGCACGGGCGCTTACGGTGTCGGGCGAATCATTGCGCGGCCGTTTACGGGCGAGTGGCCGTACACGAGGACGGCGCTCCGGCATGATTTTTCGCTGGAGCCCACGGGGACGACGCTTCTCGATGTGATGAAGGACGCGGGTCTTGCGGTGCGCTCGGTCGGCAAGATTGTCGACATTTTCGCCGGCCGCGGAATCACAAGTTTTCAAAGAACCACTTGCAATGAAGAGGGAATTGATGTTACACTTGCAGAGATGAAAGAGGACTTTGACGGACTCTGCTTCACAAACCTTGTGGACTTCGACATGAAATACGGTCACAGAAACGATATCGAGGGTTATGCGCAGGCGCTTTCCTACTTCGATTCGAAGCTTCCCGAGCTGCTTGCGGGGCTTCGCGCGGACGATCTGCTCATGATTACGGCGGATCACGGCTGCGACCCGGCGACAGCGTCGACCGACCACTCGAGAGAATACATTCCGCTGGTTGCGTACGGACCGAAGCTTAAGGGCGGGGTGAATGCGGGGACGCGCGTCGGATTCGGCGACATCGGAAAGACAATCGCCGCATATTTCGGAATTGATAACACTTTGGCGGGCCGAGTGATACAGGAGATCGTGCCCTGACGGACAGGATACGGGAGGACAGAAAAATGAATGGTAAACTCACGATCAGCAATCGGACATGGATTATCATTGCAGCTGCGGTTCTTGCGGTGATTATTTTGGTTGCCGTCATCAAGCCGTCCGAGAAGAGCGGCGATTTATCGCTGGAGAGCTATGACGGGAAGGCGACGCTTACGATTTCGGATGTGTCCCTTGGCAATGTGGACATGGGAGACCGGCATCTGGCGCGCTGCAAGATTGACCGCAGCAAGGATTTCTTTAAGTCGGCCGTGGTCAAGCACGATGACTTCCTGGGTTCGCTCGGGATGGGCGGCGACTTCTACCCGGCATCGGAGAAGAAGGACACGGGCAAGGCGCTGTTCCTGACGAAGGGTCACTATTTTACGGTGATTTACGAAAAGGGGTACGCGCTGATTGAGGAGCTGACAGCTACAATCACCACCGAGAAGGATGTGTATTATTTCCCGTTCCCGTGCGCGACCGAATTCACCTACGGCGCAACCGGTATGGTAGACTTCGAGAGCCTGGAGTCCGTCAGCGACTATGAGAGCCTTGTTGAGTTCTACCGTCGTCTGGACAGCGACCTCACACGCATTGAGTCGCAGTATAAGAATGTTCATGTTCGCCTTACCCAAAACGGCGAGCTCACCGAAATGCGGGTCGTGCTTCACGAGACTCCGGACGGCATTCAGGTCTATGTGGACGAGAAATCCGTGAAGTAAGTTGCGGACGGTCGGACGGTTCGCGGCGCCTGTCGCAAAATGCGTATTTTCTTTCTGTGAAAGTCCTTGACTTTCCGCGGAAGTGATGGTAATATAGGCGGTGCTTGCAGTTGTGGCGGAATTGGCATACGCGCATGATTCAGGTTCATGTCCATGTACTTGGGTGTGGGTTCAAGTCCCATCAACTGCAGAACAATGCCGTGTCGAAAGATGCGGCATTTTTCTTTGAAATCCGGGCGCGTCGGGGCAGTTTCGGAAAATGCAGACCCGCGCGGAAAAAACTCTGAAAAAGTCGCAAAAAAAGTGATTGACAAGCAAATACCTTCGTGGTAATATAATCAAGCGTGTTACAAAACACCATGCGGACTTGCTGGAATTGGCAGACAGGCATGACTAAGGATCATGTGCGCTAAGCGCGTTCGGGTTCAAGTCCCGTAGTCCGCAGAAGAAACGCTCCCGATATCGGGAGCGTTTTTTGCTTTCCCGTAAACTGCGCGGGGGAGACGGAGCCGTTTGCTTTTCACGGCTGTTCATGCTATACTGTAGCTGTCCGGCGGTGCAATCGGAAAGAGGCCGGAGGAGAGGGGTTCGAAGATGGCGACGGTACGAATCGGATGCGATTGTGAAGCAGCCAATCCCGAGCTTGTGGAGCGCACGGTTGCGGCGATGTCCGCGGATGTGTGTCTGCGCGGGATGACCGAGTTTTTCAAGGTGATCGGCGATGACACCAGACTTCGGATTCTCGCGGCATTGCGCATAAACGAGCTGTGCGTGAGCGATATCGCCAATGTCGTGGACATGACCAAATCGGCGGTTTCGCACCAGCTGCGCGTGTTGTCTGCATCGGGGCTGATCAAGGGGCGCCGCGAGGGCAAGAATGTGTATTACTCGCTCGACGACGGCCATGTCGAGGAGATTTTCGACGATGCGATGGAGCATGTGGCGCATCGGTGCGCCGGGGAGAGCGGGCAAGAGGACCGGTAAAACGAAGACCCGACGGCTGCGAAAGAACAGAAGGCAGATTTGAAAGAAGGAAACAGCGGACGGCATCGTCTCTTCGAAGGAAGAGCGCGAACCGTCCGTTTTTAATTTTACGCGGCAAATCAATATCGGTGTATGCACGGCGATGTTCCTTCGGATGCCGACAGTCGCACAAAAGATTGTCGAAACCCCATAGATTTTATGATTATGCATCAGTTCGATATCAAGATTTTGATTATGGTTCTTATTTTGTGAATTCATGCGAAAAACCGCTCAAAAACGCCAACAATCGGGCTGTTGCCCGCCTGTGCGCGCAAGAATTGAACGAACGCTCAATTGTCAGGGCCGTTTTTAAAAAATCCGGCAAGAAATTGAAAATTGTGCAATGAAATTATACAATCCGTTGAATAATGACCGCATATGCGTCTTTTGAGTGCTGATAAGTGGCAAATTTTTTTGCCCTGTGGTATAATATCTGCAGTTTCTCGGCAACAGGTGCCGCAGAACACTCTTTTAGGAGGTAAAATGTTATGAGCTTTAAAAAAGCGACAGCGTTGTTCCTGTCTCTCGCGATGGTTATGGCTCTTGCAGCTTGTGGCAAGGACAATAACGCGACCCCGAAGACCGCGACGGCAACGCCTACGGCAGGAGTTCAGTCGGGAGATCCGACCCCTACTGAGCCTGTACAGACAAATGGAGTTACAGATCTTTCCGTTGTTAAGGAAGCAGACGGCACATTGTATGCCGGCGCCGTGAAGTCGGCGTTGAAGACCGCAGGCGGCGGTGAAGTCGGCTACGATGTATACACCGGCAACGGAGACAAGGATTACACCGATCCGAAGTTCTATACTTACAATGACTTTATCACCGACACCAGCACATTGAGATGGGGTCCTCTCGATTGGGAGACTCACGACGATTCGCTTATCCTGGACTTCCTTTCCAGAGGATATTACAATTTCGTTCTGAATTCGACCAAGGACGGCTGGAGTGTCAGCTGCGAGCTTGCAGAGGCGCTTCCCGTTGACGTTACGAAGGACTATGTCGGCAAGTACGGCATCGCTGCGGGCGATACCGCCAAGGCTTGGAAGATTGCCCTTCGCAAGGACCTCAAGTGGGATGACGGAACACCGATCAACGCGGATACCTTTGTATACTCCGCGAAGGAGCTCCTTGATCCCATTATGCTGAACCGCCGTGCAGACTCTCTGTACGCAGGCGATTTTGCGATTTACAATGCCAAGAACTACCTCTATTCCGGCAAGATTTCCAAGGAGGTCAACTCCGCGGACGGCGAAGCAGCTGCAATTGCATGGGATGAGAAGGTTAAGGGCGATGACGGCGTCTACACAAGCAAGGACGGCGCCAAGATGTACATCGGAACGAAGGTAGCATACGCATGGCTCAGCGGCAGCAGCATCGCTGACTATGCGGCTGCAGGCTACATTCCGGCGGACCTTATGAACTACCTTAACGGTAAGGCAGACGCTGACGGCTATGTTCCGTTGACCGACGAAGTGATTGCGAAGATGTTCGAGTTCACCGGTTCCGACGACTGGGGCAACGAGGCTGAGAGCGACCTTGCATTCTATGTATCCTACGACCAGGAGACTCCGGTTACGAGTTGGGATGAGGTCGGTTTCTTCAAGACCGGCGACTATGAGATCGTTATGATTACGATCAACCCGACGGCAGACCCGAACTACTATGTTCCTTACAACCTCAGCTCCTCGTATCTTGTTAAGCCGGACCTCTGGGAGGCCTGCAAGACCTATCGTGATTCGAACAAGGCGGTTGTAGATAAGAACAGCGCCGATATCGCTTCGATTACCACGACCTACGGCACCAGCCTCGATACGACGGCAAGCTACGGTCCGTACAAGATGACCTTCTTCCAGGCGGACAAGCAGATTACCTTCGAGCGCAACGACCAGTGGTACGGCTACAGCGACGGCAATCACAAGGGACAGTATCAGGCAGACAAGATTTCCTTCCAGGTTATCGCACAGCACGCTACGCAGCTGCTCGCGTTCCTGAAGGGTGAGGTTGATACTGTCGGCCTCCAGAGCGACGATATGAAGACCTACGGCACGAGCCCGTATATCCGCTACACGCCGCAGTCCTACACGACGAAGATTACGTTCAACACCGACAAGGCATCCCTCGAGAAGAGAGGCACGCAGATTCTTGCAAATGAGAATTTCCGCCACGCTTACTCTCTTGCAATCGACCGCGCGAAGTTCGCTTCGTCCTACACCTCCGCGGGTACCGCAGGCTTCGGTCTGTTGAACCAGATGTATATTTACGATCCGTTCTCCGGCGCTTCGTACCGTGACACGGAAGGCGCTATGGGCGCACTCGTAGGTCTCTACGGGTTGAAGTTCGGCGGCGATGAGAAGTACGGCGACCTTGAGGAAGCTTACGACGCCATCACCGGTTTCAATATCGACCAGGCTCGCGAGTACATGAAGAAGGCGTATGACGAGTGCGTTGCCGACAAGTCCTACGACGGACAGGCTACCGTTGAAATCGAGATGCTTGTATATCAGTCGGATGATATCTATGTACAGATGTTCAACTTCCTCAACGATGCGTTGAAGGATGCCTGCAAGGGCACCGGCTTCGAGGGCAAGGTTTCCCTTAAGATGACGGTTGATGCTGACTACTACAACACGATGTATTCCGGTAACACGGATATGATTTTCTCGACCTGGGGCGGCGCAGCTTCTGCTCCGTACACGATTCTGTACGAGTGCTACTGCGATGACGCAACCGGCCAGAAGAACCAGATGGAGTACGGTTACGATACTTCCAAGATCAATGTCAAGATTAAGGTTGACGATGTTGACTATGTTGCTTCTCTTCAGAAGTGGGCATTGTGGGCGGACAACTCCGATCCTACCTGCAAGATTACTTCGGTTGACGGATCGAAGACGCTTGCCGATTTCGTAGATTACGACGCCATGACCAAGGCAAATATCTACGGCTTGCTTGAGAAGACCTACCTCAGCTCGTTTGCAACGATTCCGATGTATTACAGAAACTCCGCTTCGCTTGTTTCCCAGAAGGGTGACTATGCGGTTACGCAGTTCATCGATCTGATTGAGTTCGGCGGAATCCAGTTCTACACCTTCAAGTACTCGGATGAAGAGTGGGCAAATGTTGTTTCTACCTTGAAGTATTGATGAGTATTTCCGGGCGCCGGCCATGGCGTCGGCGCACCGGTGAGAGTGACCTACAGTCATGGAAAGCACGGCACAATCACGGGCTGAAATCCCGTGATTGTGTTCTTGCGTTTATATCAGAGTAACTACCGGAAGGAACCGCAGGTATGTTTAAGTATGTAATGAAGCGAATTCTGCTCATGATTGTGACTTTTTTTATCATTGCCACGATCTGCTTCGTGTTGATTAAATTGCTTCCGCTCCCGGCCGTCAAGGCGCAGGGACGCGATGTCAACTTAGTTGAGCAGAAGCGCGAGTTGATGGGGTATAATAAACCGATTTTGACGCAGTATTGGATTTACTGGAAGAATGTATTTCATTTCGGCGGCGGGGACAGCAAAGGCTGGAGCCCGGATTTCGGAGTCGGAGAGCAGATGTACATCAGTCTCCCTGTTTTCGATGTCATCAAAGAGAAGCTGCCGTACACGATTGTCGTCAATCTCTATTCCATTTTGATTGCAATCCCCATCGGACTGCTTTTGGGTATCTATGCGGCCCTTCGAAAAAACAAATGGCAGGACCATGTCGTTTCGACCGCGGTCATGCTCGTCGTCTCTGTGCCGAGTTATGTGTATGCATTTCTGGTGCAGTATTTTCTGTGCTTTAAGACCGGGTGGTTCCCTCTGACGGTTGCGTCGAGGGAGACGACCACATTCTTCAGCATGGCGATGTTCAAGTCCATGTTCCCGGCGATTCTTTCCCTGTGTTTTGCGACCATTGCCAACCTCTGCCGATTTACACGCGCGGAGCTGTCCGAGGTGTTGACCGGCGACTATCTTCTGCTCGCGAGAACGAAAGGTCTGACGAAAAATCAGGCCATTACGCGCCATGCGCTTCGCAACGCGATGGTGCCGATTCTCCCGATGATTCTCGGTGAATTTATCGGAATTCTCGGCGGCTCGCTGATTATCGAGGGAATCTTCGGAATCCCCGGCATCGGCAAACTGTACATCACATCCATCGGGCTGCGCGACTATAACTTCTTCATGGCGCTGACATTCTTCTACACCCTGATCAACCTTTCCGCAAACCTTGTGGTGGACTTAAGCTACGGATTTATCGATCCGAGAATCAAGATGGGGGCGAAGTGATATGGAATACGGAAATATGCCGAAAGAAAAATTCGTCTTCGCCGTCCGCGAGGGCAAGATTGCCGATAAGAAACTCGACACCAAACCGGTCGGGTATTTTCGCGATGCCATGCGGCGTTTTAAGAAAAATAAGTCTTCCGTCGCTGCGGCAATCATCATTTTAATTCTGTTCCTGTTTGCGTTTATCGTCCCGCTCACCTCGAACTATACGGTGGATGACCGCGACGGTTACTACAAGATGGTGCTCCCCAAGAGCAAGCTGTTTGCCTGGGCCGGATGGGACGGCTGCACGGAGCAGAGCGAATCCCAGGCCGGTTATGACTACTACGGAGGCATCGGTGTGGAATACGGTTCGAGCGCAATCCGCAAGATGCGCGGACGGGAGATTGACCCGAATACCGGCAACCCGATTTATACGCTGTATGTCGATTCCTACGAGAAGGTCGGATTCATTTATGTCGACCTCACGGAGGACGAGTACGCGGCGCTGAAGCAGTATCAGAACGACACCGGAATCCATGTGGTTTATCCGATGCCCGCAAACTATAAGACGAATTTCGTGGCCGTCACCAACGGCGCGAACCTGTGGTACAAACTCGCGGACGAGTCCGACAAATCGTCCGGCGAGGCGAGAGACCACGATGAGGAAGGCAATCCGATTTATACTCCGGATTACCTTACCAAGAAGAACATAAACTACGGAAAATATGACTCCCTGCGCCTGGCGATTCCGGGCGACGGCGACGGCGGTCAGTACTATGTGTATGCCGTCGGAAACCAGACCGGATATCATCTGCGCGTGCTTTACAAGGAGTATTACAACTATATAAACGGCCATTATGCGACGCATCTCTTCGGCGCGAACCAGCACGGCCAGGACATCTTCGTATGCCTTGCGTACGGCGCGAGACTCTCGTTCCTGCTGGCCATCAGCGTGTCGTTGATCAACCTGGTTATCGGCGTTGTGTACGGCGCGATGGAGGGCTATTACGGAGGCACCGTCGACCTGATTCTGGAGCGTGTCACCGAGATTCTGGACGGAGTTCCGTTCATCGTCGTTGCGGCTTTGTTCCAGATGCATCTTGCGAAAAAGGTGGGACCGATTCCTTCCCTGCTGTTTGCATTTATCACAACCGGGTGGATCGGTATCGCATACCGCGTTCGAACGCAGTTCTACCGCTTCAAAAATCAGGAGTATGTGCTGGCAGCCCGCACGCTCGGTGCAAGCGACCGGAGACTCATTTTCCGGCACATTTTCCCGAATGCAATCGGAACGATTATCACCGGTACGATTCTGATTATCCCGTACTGCTTCTACAGCGAGTCGATGCTGACATACCTCGGCATCGTGAACCTGGAGACCTCGGGCGTGACCAGCGTCGGTACCATGTTGTCCCACGGGCAGACATATCTGTCCACAACCCCGCACATCCTGCTGTTCCCGGCGCTGTTCATCTCCCTTTTGATGATTGCGTTCAACCTGTTCGGAAACGGCTTGCGTGATGCATTTAACCCTTCGTTGAGAGGAGCGGATGAATAATGGCAGAGAAGAAGATCAGTGTTAAGAACCTGCGCATCTCGTTCCGCACGGCGAACGGCAAGGTGCAGGCGGTAAGAGACATCAGTTTTGACCTCTACAAGGGCGAGACGCTCGCAATCGTAGGCGAGTCCGGCTCCGGAAAATCCGTGACCAGCAAGGCGATTATGGGCATTTCCGCCGGCAATGCGGTCGTGGAGAACGGCAAGATTCTCTACGGTGACAAGGACCTCCTGAAAATTTCGGAGGAGGAGTTCCATGAGATTCGCGGTGATAAAATCGCGATGGTATTCCAGGATCCGCTCTCGAGTCTGAACCCGATTATGCGAATCGGCCGTCAGCTCACGGAGGCGATGATTCTCAAAAACAAGACCTCGCGCAAAGAGAGCCGCAAGGATATGAATGCGATGCTCAACTCGCTCCGTCAGAAAATGGAGAGCGCCGGCGTCGCTGACGCAGGCTCCTACATCGCGCGTTTCCGCAAGATGGAGAAGCAGCATACGAAGCTGGAGAGCGAGTATACGGATTCCCTTGAGCTTGCGAAGGAGGCGGTTGCGCGCGCGGAGAACCTTCTCACGCAGCTGAACAACAGCAAGGAGATGGTGTCCTCCGGAGATCTCGGCGGTCTGGAGCATGCGGCCGAGGGTGCAATCAGCTATTTTACGGTACGCGAGCGTGCGGGCGAGATGAAGTCCGCAGCGGCATCCCTCTCGTCGCTTCGCAGAGAAGCGCTTCGCATCGGCGACAATACCGCGTTGATCAAGGCGGTGGAGACCATCCGAGAGATTGCCGGCGAGGCGGTTGCCCTCGGTGTGCCGAATACCTTTACGCTCGGCTGTTACCAGACCTTTGTCGACCGTGAGATTCCGAAGACGGCAACGGTTGAGGAGCTCAACAGGCTCACCCGTGAGAAGGCCGACGAGGCGTTCCTTGCGGAGTTTTTGGAGAAGGCGAAGGCCGGAATTGCATTTTCCGCCGAAGAGACCGACAAAAACCGTCGGGCGGCGCTTGAGGCGCTCAATAAGGAGCTTCCGCTCTTTGCGGGAGAGTTCACGAAGGAAGAGCTGACGGCGGCCGTCAAGCGCGTCAAGCTTCCCGTGGAAAAGTGCATCGATCCGCTCGAGGTGCAGAAGGACAGTATCACGCACACCTTCGGCTCCTCCCTCGACTATGCGGTTGAGAAGTATTACAGCGGTATTGAAAATAACAAGAAAGAGACGGCGCGCTACGAGAAGCAGAAGCGCCGCTATGACGCGCTGGCAGCGAAGGGCAGGACGCCGGAGTGGTCGGTTGTGCCGGCCGGACTTGTGGATGTCGAGGACCTTCACCGCGATCTCGGCGGTACGGTCAGCGAGATGATTGACCATCTGAAGCAGCAGATTGACGCAGGCAATGCAGCGGATGCGGACGCGCGCACGATTGAGGTTGTCGATTTCCTGAAGGAGACGGCCCAGAGAGCGGCATACCGCGTCACCAAGGCAGCCGCGCGCGAGCGTGCCATCAAGCTGATGGAAAATGTCGGTATCGACAATCCGAGAAGACGGTATCGTCAGTATCCGTTTGAATTTTCCGGCGGTATGCGGCAGCGAATCGTTATCGCGATTGCGCTGACGGCCAACCCCGATGTGTTGATTTGCGATGAGCCCACGACGGCTCTCGATGTCACCATTCAGGCGCAGATTCTCGAGTTGATCAACCGGTTGAAGGAAGAGCGCAATCTGTCCGTCATCTTCATCACGCACGACCTCGGCGTCGTTGCCAACATGGCGGACCGCATCGCGGTCATGTACGCCGGCAAGATTGTCGAGTACGGCACGGCCCGCGATATTTTCTACAGCCCGGCGCATCCGTACACATGGGCGCTTCTGTCCTCGGTTCCGGATCTCGATACAAAGGAGAAGCTGGAGTCGATTCCGGGAACGCCGCCGAACATGATTTATCCTCCAAAGGGCGATGCGTTTGCGGACCGCAACAAGTATGCCCTGGAGATTGATTTTGAGGAGCAGCCGCCGATGTTCGAAATCAGCGATACCCATTTTGCGGCGACATGGCTGCTGCATCCGAACGCGCCGAAGGTGGATCCTCCGAAGATTGTGATGGAGAGAATCGCCAAGATGAAAGCAAAGAGAGGTGAGGGCAATGAGTGAAGTAAAGACCGGTGATGTGTTGCTCAAAGTCGAGAACCTTTCGATGTATTTCGGGAAGGGCAACATGGTCAAGAAGGCCGTGAACGACGTGTCCTTCGAGGTTCGCAAGGGCGAGGTGTTCGGCCTTGTGGGCGAGTCCGGCTGCGGTAAGACGACGACCGGACGAACGATTATCAAACTTTACGATGCGACCTCCGGCAGCGTGTACTTTGACGGACGGCGCATTGTCGCCGGTACGAAATCCTATGAGGATGAGATTAAGAAGCAGCAGAAGCGTCGCCGCGAGCTTGTGAAGACCGGCGGTGCTTCGGCGGAGATTGCCGCCTGCGATGAGAAAATCGCATCGATGCGCGAGGAGATTCGCAAGGCAAGATACGACCACAGGCATTGCGACGATGTGTTCCGCTCGGAGGAGAGAAAGCGCATTGAGGCAAAATACAAGGAGCTTGCGGCCAATCCGGAGTATGCTTCCGAGGAGAAAAGAAAGGAGCTCGCCCGCGAGAAGCGCAGAGAGCTTCGCATTGCCGCACACACCAAGCTTGTGACGCAGATTCAGATGATTTATCAGGATCCCGTAGCCTCTCTCGACCCGCGTATGACCGTCCGCGAGATTATCTCGGAAGGCCTTGTCATCCAGGGTGTCCGCGACAAAAAATACCTGCAGGAGAAGGTGTTCGAGATGCTCGACACCGTCGGCCTTGTGCATGAGCATGCCGACCGCTATCCGCACGAATTTTCCGGCGGTCAGAGACAGCGTATCGGTATTGCACGCTCGGTTGTTATGAAGCCGAAGCTCATCATCGCCGACGAGCCGATCTCGGCGCTGGATGTGTCCATTCGCGCGCAGGTAATCAACCTCCTGAACGAGCTTCGCGAGACGATGGGGATGACCATCCTCTTCATCGCGCACGACCTCTCAGTCGTAAAATATTTCTCCGACCGAATCGGAGTTATGTACTTCGGTAACCTGGTGGAAATGGCAGACTCCGACGAGCTGTTCCGCCACCCGCTGCATCCGTATACAAAATCGCTCCTTTCGGCGATTCCGCTTCCGGATCCCGACACGGAGAAGAACCGTGTCCGCATTCGCTACAATCCGCTTCTCGACCATGAGAAGACCGATGAGGAGCCGGAGTTCCGCGAAGTGTGCGCAGGTCATTTTGTGCGCTGCACCGAGAAGGAATTTGCGGCGTATCGAAAGCAGGTGGAGGAGTGAGCGACGAATTGAAAGAGGCTTTGGACCGGGATTCCGGCGCTTTGCCGGAAAATGCCGCCCCGACGGTCGACGCTGCCGTCACGACAGACAATGCCGCGGCTGCAGCAGACAGTAATCCGGCCCCGGCAGAGGCAAAGCCGGGTTTGCTTCGCAGCGTCTGTGTCACCACGGCAATTGCCCTCGCGGTCATTTTGCTATGGCTGCTGATCGGCGGAGCGTTTCGCTCTTCGCTCAGCGCGCAGGAGCGGGTGAAGAAATTCTCGGATGCATTTTTCGCGGTAGGCGCGTTGCTTTTCTGCTTCGGGCTTCTTCTGTGGGTAGCCGGAGAGGGTGTGTTCGACCTGCTCTCCTACGGCGTCCGCATGATTTTCCGCGTCAAGTTCGACGGCCGCTACGAAACCTACCATGAGTATCGTGAGCGCAAGCACGCAGGCGGGCCGAAGCGCATGCCTCTCGGAATCATTATTCCGGGCGCGCTGTTGACCGCCGTGGCAATCGTCTTTGCGGTTTTGTTCGAGCATGTGTGAGAGCTGCCGCGTACCTTCTATAAATGTCTTCCGTTACGGATTCTGCACTTAAAAGTACAGGTTTATTTCCCGCGACTCGGGACGATAAGCAGCAGGGAATAAAAGCACCCTCCTTACACGGGTTATCCGGTAAGGAGGGTATTTGTATTATGTTTCCAAAGATACATTCTTTTGTCTTATTGTTTCAAGACGAGAAAGTACTGTTTAACCGTAATCTCTACTTTGTCAGTTCCTCAACCTTGTCGAGCAGCTCGCTGAACTTGCGAAGAGCTTTTGCGACGGGCTCCGGCGTGGAGAGGTCGACGCCGCCGTGGGCGAGAGCCTCAAGCGGGTAGACCGAGTTGCCGAGTGAGAGGAACTCGAGGTAGCGCTTCACTGCAGGGGCGCCTTCCTTGAGAATGCCCTCGGAGAGAGCAACCGCCGAGGAGTAGCCGGTCGCGTACTGGTATACATAGAACGGGCGGTAGAAGTGAGGGATGCGCGACCACTCGTACTGTACGGCCTCGTCGATGACAATCTCGTCACCGAAGTAGAGCTTGATCAGATCGAGATAAATCCGGTTGAGGTCTTCCGGCGAAGCGCTCTCGCCGTTTTGTACGCGGGTGTGCGCAATCTGCTCAAACTCCGCAAACATCGTCTGGCGGAAAATGGTTCCGCGGAAGTTTTCCAGATACTGGTTGATTAAGAACAGCTGCATCGTCGGATCGTCGGTCTTCGAAAGCAGGTGCTCCACGAGAAGGTTCTCATTTACCGTGGAAGCAACCTCTGCGATGAAGAGCGAGTAGTCGTCATACTGCGGCGGCTGGTTCTCGTGCGTGAGGTAAGTGTGCATCGAGTGGCCCATCTCGTGGCAGAGCGTCGAAACGGAGTCGAGCGTCCCCGTAAAATTCATCGAGATGTGCGGGGTCGTCTTGCACGAGCCGATGGAGTAGGCGCCGCTTCGCTTGCCCACATTCGGGAACACATCAACCCAGCGGGAAGCCAGGCCCTTTCTGACGGTTTCCACATAGCGCTCGCCGAGAGGAGCCACAGCGGCGAGAAGAAGCTCCTTCGCCTCGTCGTAAGTGTAGGACACCGTGAGATCCTTGGTGATCGGCGTGTAGATGTCGTAGTAGTGAAGCTCGTCAAGTCCGAGAAGCTTCTTGCGAAGACGCAGGTAGCGATACATCTCCGGCAGGAAATCGTGTACCGTCGAAACGAGATTGTCGTACACGGACTCCGGAATGTTGTAGCTTGCAAGGGAAGCTGCGCGCGCTGAGGAGTAATGGCGCATATTTGCCATCAGAGTGCTTTCCTTGAGCGTGTTTAAGTAGGTTGCGCCGAAGGTGTTGTTGAGCTCTCCGTACGCTTTGTAGAGGTTGTCGAAGGCGCCCTTGCGGATGGCGCGGTTCGGATTCTCCTCATGCGAAATGTAGTTGGCGTGTGTGAGCGGCAGCGGATGCTCCGGATCGTCCGGGTTCGGAACATTGTCAAATTTCATGTCGGCATCCATCAGCATGTCGGCGATGTCGCCGCCGGCGCCGCGAATCTCGCCGAATGCAGCAACAATCGCCTCCTCGGCGGTCGTCAGCGTGTGCGGTTTCTCGCGGAGCGTATCCTCGAAAAGATGCCTGTAAGGAGCCAGTACTTCGGCGTTGCGGTACTGCTCAAGCTGCTCGTCCGGCAGCGAGAGAAGCTCAGGCTGCAGGAACGAAACGGCGCCCATGAAGCGAACATAAGCGGAGTCCGCTTTGGTCACCATATTTTGCGCCTGCGCGCTTCTCGTGTCCTCGGTGCGGCGCTGGAAAGCGTAGCCGTGCATCGCCTCAAGGCGCGGTCCGAGCTCGTACATGAGCTTGTAGGCCTCCGCAAGCGTCTCCGCGCCCTCGCCGAGTCTGCCGCGGAACTGCTCAAGCGATGCGAAATCCTCCGTAAGCTTTGCGCACTCCTTCTCCCAGGCCTCGTCGTCGGCGAAGAGGGAGGAGAGGTCCCACAGATATTCCTCTGCTATATCTCTTCGTTCTTTCGGTTGTTCTGTCATGCGTAATTCCTCCGTTTTAAAAGTCTTGCGGGCGCCCGCTCACCTGGCGGAATATGAGGCCGAAAGAAGCCCCCGGCGGTCGCGCCGTCACAGGCAATTTTACCACGCGCGCAAAATAAGGGCAAGTCAAACACGATGCATCCGACTGACGAAGGCGATGGTTGACGCATTATTTGTCGGAATCGGAGAGGCTGCGTCGAAAAGGCTTGCGTTCTCCTCCCGATGGGGGTAAGATGAGAGTACGGCCGAAGGCCGTCCCGGAAAGAAGGAGAGATCACATGCACGACCGTTTGACACAGAGTGATATTGAGAAGATGCAGGCGGAGATTGATTACCGCAAGCTGGAGCTGGCGCCGAAGATTTTGCAATCGCTTAAGGAGGCGCGGGCGCAGGGGGATTTGAGCGAGAATTTCGAATACCATGCGGCGAAGCGCGACAAGGCGAAAAATGAGAGCCGTATTCGCTATCTCGAGCGGATGATTCTCACGGCGAAGGTGTTTGAGGACAGCGCGGCGGACGACGCCGTTGCCATGAACAACACCGTGACCGTATTTTCCGAGAAGACGGGGAGAGAGATTACCTTCCGCATCGTCACGACAATCCGCGCCAATCCGATCAAGCGCCTCATCAGCATTGAGTCGCCGATCGGCAAGGCCATCTACGGACGCCGAGTAGGCGAACGCCGTCTCGTGGAGACCGAGACAGGCGAGACATATTATGTGGAAATCCGCTCGATTGACAAGACGACGGATGACACGGAGGACGAAATCAGCCGCTATTGATACGGCTGTCTGCAATATACCGAACACGCCGAACTGACCCGGGAAGGAGGAATCCATGGACAATTTCATCTTCAGTCTCAACGCGACGCTCCCGGTTTTTCTGGTGATTGTGCTCGGCTATGTCCTGCGGAAGGCGGGACTTCTCACGGAGGAGTTTGCGAGGGTCGGCGACCGGTTGACATTTCGCGTGACGCTCCCCGTGATGCTCTTTGCGGAGCTTGCCGCAGTGGACTGGCGGGACAGCTTTGATTTGAAATTCTTTTTGTTCTGCGCGGCGACGGCGGTGGTGTCGTTCGTCGTAATCTATGTGATTGCGCGGCTTTCCCTTCGCGATCGCGGGATGGTCGGAACCTATGCGATGGTGAGCTTCCGCGGAAGCGCGGCGGTGCTCGGAATCGCGTTTGTCACAAACATCTACGGAAGCGTCGGCTTCGCGCCGCTCATGATTGCTGCCGTGGTTCCCTTTTACAACATCTTTTCGGTGCTTGCGCTCACGGTTGGCGCAAGACCCGCGGAAGCCCCCGAAGGGGCGGAGCCTTCGGAGGAGACGGACGGCTCGCAGGCGAAGCCTTTTCCGATGCGGCGTGTACTCTTTGAGGTGGTTACCAATCCGCTGATTGTCGCAGTCGTGCTTGCGATTCCGGCGGCGATGCTGCATCTCCCGTCGAAGTCGTACCTCGCGATACCGTTTAAGTTTCTGACAAGCGTCGGCTCGATTGCGACGCCGCTTGCACTTCTGGTGCTCGGCGCCGGGTTTGAGAAGAAGGAAGCGATTGCGAAGCTCCGGCCGGTGCTTGGCGCGTCGTTTACGAAGCTTGTGGCGCTTCCCGCAGTGTTTGTTCCGCTCGCCGTGTGGGCCGGCTTTCGCAACGCCCAGCTGCTTGCAATCGCGGTGATGCTCGCGTCCCCCACGACGGTCGCTTGCTATATCATGGCGAAAAATATGCGCAACGACGCGGCGCTTGCGTCCGGCACGGTTCTTGTCACGACATTGTTTTCGTCCGTAACGGTCACGCTTCTGGTGTATGTGCTTCGATGTCTGTCGCTGATTTAGCGGCTCAGGAGCGCGCGAAAAATGGTTGTATTTTCCGCGCTGCCACGATATAATGAACTTGTGATTAATCCGCCGGATTCGGTGAATGCACGAGCCGGCGATCATCCGAAAGGGAGGAAGGGGATATGGAATTACAACAGGAAGAAATCTTGTGGAAGGACAGAAAGCACTGGATGTGGTTTCCGTTCTCGTTTACCAGATATTCCGTGACGAGGGAGCACCTCAATCTCGATGTCGGCTTCTTCAAAACGACATACGATGAGACGCTTCTGTATCGTATCGTGGATGTCCGTCTGATTCGCACATTTCTGCAGAAGATTTTCGGCACGGGCACGGTGCAGGTGTTCAGCCGCGTCGATACGCAGAAGATGATTGAGCTCAAGAATATCAAGCATCCGAAGCAGGTGAAGCAGTTGATTTCGCAGCTCGTGGAAGCGGTCCGCAACGAGAAGAAGGTTGTCGGCAAGGAGTTCTACGGAATCATGGGCGGCGGCATGCCGATGCACGATATGGACGGCGACGGAATCCCCGATATGCCGGATTTTGACGACGGTCCCGACGACGGTCCCGACGGCGGCCCGATGCATTGAGAGCGGTTCCGGCCGGTTGCGAATCGCATCGGTTTGACGGACAGTTTGACACGATTCGGAAGCCTTCGGTAATCCGCATAAAAATGCTGTGAAAATCTGTTGACAAAAGCAACGCATAGGAATATGATTCAAGCGGTACGAAGTGTACCGGTTATCTATCACTAAAGGAGATACATATGTTCGAGAAAATTTTGGAGATCCTTCAGAATCAGCTTTCCATCGATGTTACCGGAGTGACGGAGGAGACATCGTTCCGCGATGACCTTCGCATCGACTCTCTCGATCTGTACGAGGTAGTTACCGCACTTGAGGACGAGTTCGGCATCGAGATTCAGCCGGAGGACCTTGACGGTATCCGCACGATCGGCGATGTGATTGAGTACCTTGCAGCGAACGGAATCGAGTAATTGCGGAATCGGTGAAAGTCGGCGGTGCGGGCAGAGGCCCGGTGGTGATTCCCTGTGGAGTGCCGACAACAACATAAGAAAACAAAAACGACATCGCTTTTCGGCGGTGTCGTTTTTCGTTGTGTTCGAAAAGAAAAATCACTCGGAATCGGATGCGTCGTCCTCAGGCGTCTCATCGGACTCCTCCGGAACCGGCCGCAGCACGAAATCGGCATCGTCCTCCGCCGGTGTGACGCGGCGCAGAACGAGGCGCTTAAACATCGAGTGACGCGGCATCTCCTCGTCCGGAACGACCGTGATTGTGAGATTGTCGATGTAGTAGGAGCAATACAGACCGACGGTGTTGCGGGTCTCCCCGATGGTTCCGAGGAGAAGGCATCCGTCCGTAAAATCGGTCTCCGTGATTTTTACATAGAAGGTGCACGGCGTCCACTGATCGGCGCGCACGGGGTAGGTGTCTGCAAGAAGAAAACGGTCCCGAACCTCGTAGAGGATGTTGCCGTTTTTATCCCGCAAAATCTCGCCGTCCTTCGGATTGTATTGGTAATCGCGGTAGCGGTTCGTGTGGTATGCGTCGAACAGCGCGAAGCAGAAGGTGTCCTCCACGCCGAAGCCCTCGTCGGTGTAAAGCACGCGACAGTCGATGCGAATTGTCTTTCCGACAAGATCGGCGTAGCAGAGGCCGTTTCGCTCGTCGAGGCGGAAACCGAGGCCGCTTAAGCCGTGGTAATCCTGTTTTCTGCGGGAAATCTTATAGGAGTACAGGCCGTCGTACGCGATGGCGTCGGTGGCATAGACATCCGCTTCGTTGCAGGAGTTGCCGGGTGCGAGACGGTTGCCGCGGTCGCGCTCGAAGTTGTTTGCGTAAATCAGGGCACCGACTTCGGCAGAGGCCGCCTTGTCAAGCGTTCCGTCCGGGTTCCAGGAGGCGCATGCGTTACATCCTCCGTCCGTCACGGAGGAGAGGTCAATCGACTTCGTCGGAGTCGGAACGGCCGGTGTCAGAGAGGGAGTCATCGTCACCGAAAGCGTCGGTGCAGAAGTCGGCGGCACCGTAATCTGCGGGGTCGCGGTGAGATCCTCCGAGCCGGGAAGGTCGGAGCATCCGGCGAAAAGCACGACCGTCATAACGAAAAGAAGCGACAGGAGAAGCGCAGCGGGCGCCCGCCCTGCCGCCGTACGGCGGTTTCGTGTGCATTTGTCGGTTCTCTGCTTCATCGGGCCTCCTCCGACAAGAAAGGAGTGGCCCGAAAGCCACTCCTGTCAAGTTCGGGTTTCTCAGGAAATATTACTCAGCATCATCCTCGACAGGCTTGTGCTCTTCCCAGTAAGCCAGGAATGCAGCATAGTCGCCGACACCGTCGATTACGGTGAACTCAACATTGTCGATGAGGATGTCTTCCTTGCCCTTGCCGGACGGACTCTCAAAGTAAATCTGAGGAGTCGTGCCCGAGTTCTCCGGGTCAACGATGATATCGGACGGGAAGAAGACAACGCCTTCGCCGTGTACCCACGCACCGTTCTCGGAAGTAACAACAACACGGTTGTACTCAGGATAAACCATGCCGGCGTTGCCGGTCTTCGGATTGATAACCTGGAACTTCGTCGTAAGAGAGATATCCATCGAGGTATCCTCTTCCTTCAGAGAAGTAGCGGAAACATCAAAGCTGACCTTGAGGCCCTTGCCGAAATACTGCTCGCCGACATTCAATGCGATACCGTTCCAGGTAGCGGTTCTGCCGGTTGCAACGAGGCAGTTCGTGCCGTCCTTGCCTTTGCCTGCACCGAAATCCGCCATGCCGCTTCCTACAGCGTTGAAGAGCATGTAAGCAAGCTCACCCGTGAGAGCGTCCGCAAATTCGTAAGCATCTACAACCTGACCTACGGGCTTGGAATCGAAATCGCTCTTGAAGAAGCAATTCGGATCCGGGGTAGGAGTAGGAGAAGGAGTCGGCGTGTTGGTAGGCGCCGGAGTCGCGGTAGCCGTGGGTGTGGTCGATTCCGTTTTGTTGTCGGACGCGTTACCGCAGGCGGACAGAAGGCCGACGATGCAGACAACGGTCAGAAACAGTGCAAGAAACTTTCTCATATGACATATCCTCCTTGAAATAATCTGCAAATCTTACCATTTTCGCCCGTACACGCGGGCAATGGTACTAAAGCGAAGTATAGCAGTATCGCAAGAAAAAGTCAATTACTTCAAGGCAAGAGCCGCGCGGAAACCCTTGAAAAATGAGGGAGAATGCAACAATTCTTGACATTTGACACCGTTCGGAATACAATGAGAATGGTTTATTATGAGATTTTGCGCCCCTCTGCGGGCTTTGAAGGAGACGGAAAATGAAGCGGCATTTTACGAAGATGCACGGCTGCGGCAATGACTATGTATATTTCGACTGCACGAAGGAGCCGCTCCCGGACAGCGCGGCTGCGGCAGTGTGGATGAGCGACCGCCACAAGGGAATCGGCGGCGACGGAATCATCCTGATTAAGCGAAGCGAAACGGCCGACTTTTATATGGAGATGTACAACCTCGACGGAAGCCAGGGGCGGATGTGCGGCAACGGAATCCGCTGCGTCGGCAAATTCGTCTACGACAAGGGGCTGACCGATAAGACGGAGATTACCGTCGAGACGCTCTCCGGCATCAAGCACCTTTCGCTCTGCGTAAGCGACGGCAAAGTCCGCGAGGTGACGGTGGACATGGGCAACCCTTCGGTGTCGCCGGCAGTGATTCCGCTCGCGGCGGCGGAGCCTGCAATCGACCGGCCGATAGAGCTCTCCGGGCGGAAGTTCGGATTTACCGCGGTATCCATGGGCAATCCGCACGCGGTTATTCCCGTTGCGAGCACGGCCGAAACACCGGTTGAGGAGCTCGGAAGACAGATGGAACACAATCCCCTCTTTCCCGAGGGAGTAAATACGGAATTTATCGAGGTGCTCGGACGCGGCGAGATCAATATGCGCGTCTGGGAGCGCGGATCCGGCGAGACGATGGCCTGCGGAACCGGCGCGTGCGCATCTGCGTACGCCTGCGGACTGCTCGGTCTGACGGACGATGAGGTGCTTGTGCATCTGCTCGGCGGGGATCTCCGCATCCGCTATGACCGTGCGGAGGACCGCGTCTACATGACCGGCCCTGCGGAGACGGTTTTTGAAGGTGAGATTGAATGGCCGCTCGGCAAGTGACCGTTTGAGTAAGGATTTGCCACACGAAGGACTATGAACAGAAAGCGAAGAGACAACCGCATATGGACCTGGCTGTTGGCGCTCACGATGGCGGTGACTCTATTTGCCGTGCCCGCGGAAAATGCTCTCTTCTCCGTGAAAACGGCCATCGCCGGGGAGACTGACGACACCGGCGAAGGCGGCGATAAGAACGGCGAGGACCCGGGCGGGGGCAACGGAGGCGAGCTTACGCCGACGCCCGATCCCGATGTCACTCCCGAGAATACGCCGCCCGTGAATCCGACACCGGAGCTTACTCCCGAGGAACCGGACCTGACCGAGACGCCGAAGCCCACGGAGACGCCGGGCGATTCGCCCACACCTTCGGAATCGCCGACCCCGATACCGACGGACTCGCCCACACCGACCCCGACGCCGGAGGGACAGGCGGCATACGCCAATGTCGCTTCGGAGCTCAATGTGCGGGAACGGTATCCGAAGAGCACCTACGAGGTGCCGAACGCGGTAAAGGACAGCAAAGGATATGCGGTTCAGCTGACGCCCGGAACGCCGTTCCGCATTCTTGAGGAGAAATATATCGGCAAGTACAGCGACGGATCGGAGTGCTGGTGGTGCAAGATTCGCGTTGACTACCGGGGACAGACCGGCATCGTCGGATATGTCGCCAGAGATTATGCCGCCAAATATACGGATTTTGTGCGCGAGGACCCGGAGTATCTGGAGTACACGGAGTACCTGCGGAAGCAGGGCTTCCCGGAATCGTATTGGGAACCGCTCCGAATCCTCCATCAGCAACATCCGAACTGGACATTCAAGGCCCGGAAAACCGGACTCTCGTGGTCGGATGTGGTGGCAGCGGAATACAGTTCGGACCAAAGTCTTGTCAACAAGGCATTTCCGACTTCATGGAAGTCAACGGACCCGGGGAATTACCTCTGGATGAACGCCGACGGCAACGACGGCGGCTTTACTACCTACGACGGCGGCAACTGGAACGCCGCCTCGAAAGAAATATTGATGTACTGCCTGGACCCGCGCAATTTCCTGGGAGAGAAGGCTGTGTTTATGTTCGAGCAGCAGTCCTTCGACCCGCAGCTCCACACGCTGGAGGGCGTTCAAAGCATGCTGGCGGGTTCCCACATGGAAGGAACCATCAAGGGCGAGAACATCACCTATGCCGAGGTTTTGATGGAGGCCGCGGAGATTTCCGGAGTGAGTCCGTACTTCCTTGCGGCACGCATTTTCCAGGAGGTCGGTCGCAGACCGGAAAACACCTCCTCCATCATCAACGGCTCCACCGGGTACTATAATTATTACAACTTCGGCGCTAACGGAAGCAACCCGGTTACTGCAGGCTTGAGCTTTGCGAGAGGGAACGAGAAGAAATTCGAAATCAACGGCAAGGAAGTCTCGGACCAGAGACCGTGGAATACCCGGCGCAAAGCGATTATCGGCGGCGCCGTAACACTCGGCGCCGACTATGTTGTCGCCAAGGGGCAGGATTCGCTGTATCTTCAGAAATTCAATGTGACATCGAACAGTACCTACCGCCATCAGTATATGACGAATGTTACGGCGCCGTATCAGGAGGCGGACCTGTACTACTCGAACCTGAATCCGAAGGCAAATCCCGAGGTTTTGGACATTCCTTTCGTGTTCAGCATCCCCGTGTATAACGGAATGCCCGAGAAGGCCTGCCAGAGGCCGATTGACAACGGCAATCCGAACGGATATCTCAAAGAGCTGAGCGTTGTCGATCAGGACATCACACCGGATTTTGACTACAAGACGCTCTCCTATGACCTTGTCGTGGGTCCCGGAATCGCCTCCGTAACGATTACGGCGAAGGCCATCGCGGACACGACGAAGGTAAGCGGCGCCGGCAAGGTGAACCTGAAATACGGTGAAAACGCAATCAAGATCGAGTGCAAGGCCGGAAACGGCAAAGTGATAACATACACAATCAATGTATTCCGCAAGGAGACTACAGAGTCGATTGTGTCGTCGCTTTACAATCTGACGGAGGAGCAAATCGTCGGGGTTCCTCTCGATACGAAGGTGGAGACATTCCTCTCCGGAATCACGGTGACGGGAAGCTCGAAGGTTCAGGTGCTCAACGCCGCAGGAGAACCGGTGACGAGCGGAATCGTCGGAACCGGCTGGTGTCTCAAGACCGATGATTTCTGCATTCCGGTGATTATCTACGGAGATTCCAACGGCGACGGAGCCATCAACGCGACGGATTTGCTGTATCTCCGGCGTCATATTCTCGGAATCAGCAGTTTGAAGGGGCCGGCTGCGAAAGCGGCGGATGTGAAGAACGACGGTGAAATCAATGCGTCCGATCTTCTTTACATGCGGAGACACATCATGGGAATCGCATTGATAAAACAGCCCTAATACGAGAGCGAAAGCTCAATTGAACATTCGGGGGGACAGAAGTGAAAACAAGACAGAAAATGCTGGCGTTGCTGCTTGCGGCAGTGATTGCATTGCTGCCCGCGGCACACAGCGTAAAGACAGCCTTCGCTTCCGGAACGGCGCCGATTTCCGCGTCCGGCGGAAGCTGTACGGTAGGCAACAAAGTGAAAGTAACGGTGGTTGTATCGGCGTCCGCGGACATTGGTGTTGTCGACTACACTCTGCGCTATGACGCATCCGTGCTCACTTATGCGGCGGACGATAAGGTAAACGGAGCGCTCCGGGAGTGCGATTACTCGATCACCGGTAAATCCAAGACCTACACCTATGAGTTTATCGGAAAAAAGGCCGGTACCTATACGATTACCGTGGCTGCTTCCAAGGAGAGCGTGCTTCCGCTTGACCCTGCGGTCGGCGACACCTTCGACAGCGTCTCCGTCAAGAATGCCACGGTCACGGTCAATCCGCCGTACCAGGCGTCGAACAATGCAAACCTCGGAAAACTTTCGGTCGGCGAGGGAACGCTCTCTCCGGCATTTTCCAAGAATACCACGGAGTACTCCGTCAATGTGGACGGCGCCGTGACAGCGCTCACGGTTTCGGCGAAGTCCGAGGACGGCAAGGGCAAGGTCAGCGTGTCGGGCAACAAGGACCTCAAAGAGGGCGCCAACACGGTGACGGTAGTCTGCACCGCAGAGGACGGAAAGACGAAGAAGACATATACCCTTACGGTCTATCGCGGACCGGCGCCGACACCGACGCCGACACCGACGCCGACGCCGGGACTGATCAAGAAGGTCGGCGAGCAGGAACTCACGCTGCTCGATGAATTCAACAAGGATCTGCCGGAGGGCTTTACCGGCGATACCACGGAGATTGAGGGCTTCACGGTGGCGGTTGCGACCGGCGGGGACGGAACGACCAAACTCGTGCAGATGGACGACGGACAGTTCTATGTGATGTCGGGCGACGGGCAGTTTTATCTCTATCAGATGGTGGAGTCGCTCCGCTATCAGTATGCGGTGGTTCCCAAGCCCGCGGATGTGGAGGTTCCCGACGGTTTTGTTCCGGACACCTCGCAGGTCTTCGGACCGAACGGCGAGGCCTGGGTGACCGATTCCGATCCGAATGTGCTTCTGCTTTATCTGCGCAGCCCGTCCGGAACGGAAGGCTGGTATTTGTACGACCGCAAGGAGCAGTCGGTTCAGAGCTTTAAGCAGACATTGTATGCGCCGAGCCCTACGCCGACGCCGGAGATTACGCCGACAGAGGAAGCGAAGCCCACGCCCACGGATGTGCCGGGTGGTGAGCGGACGACGCCGGACGCATCTTCGGACAGCGGCAGCGGCATGCTCGGAGCGCTTTCGACGCGCGAGCAGATCGGCGGCGGAATCATGATTGCGCTGCTTTTGATGACAATTATTTTCCTTGTGCTGTTTGTGCGCGAGCACAAGCGCCGCACCTCGGGAATCGCGAATGCAGAGGCGCGCGCCGAAGAGGAGGAGATGAACAAGACCTTCGATCCGAGACTGTTGCTCACCGAGGAAGAGGAGAACAGCGCGGCGAAACCGGCGTATACCGCGAAGAACCGTGCGGGAAAGGCCGGAAAGAAGACCGATTCCGGTGCGAAGGCCGACCTCGACGATGACTGGGACGATGACGACGATTTTTAACGATACCGTCGCCATAAAGAGGAAATAAAGGAAAATGTGTATCGGAGGAAAAATGCAATGATGGATTTGTCGGGTTTTACCTGCGAAGGATATGAGAGGCTGGAGCACTGCGAGCTCAAGGAGCTGCGGGTGGACGGACTTCTCATGCGCCACAAAAAGAGCGGCGCAAGAATCGTTTTGATGTCGAATGACGATCCGAACAAGGTGTTTGCGATTGCGTTCCGCACGACGCCGAAAAACAGCACGGGCGTGCCGCACATCATCGAGCACTCGGTGCTCGCCGGTTCCGAAAAATACCCTGTGAAGGATCCGTTCACCGAGATGGAGAAGGGGTCGCTCAAGACATTTATCAATGCATTTACCGCGCCGGATGTGACGATGTATCCGTGTGCGAGCTGCAACTACAAGGATTTCAAAAACCTTGTCGATGTGTATATGGACGCCGTGATGCATCCCCTCATCTACAAGCGGGAGGAGATTTTCCGCCAGGAGGGCTGGCGCTACGAACTGGAGAGCCCGGAGGCGGAGCTTCAGCTCAACGGCGTTGTGTACAGCGAGATGAAGGGCGTGTTTTCCGATCCGGAGAGCGGCATGAATTTTGCGCTGATGCAGGCGCTGTTCCCCGACACGACCTACGGCGTGGAGTCCGGCGGTTTCCCGGCTGCGATTCCGGAGCTGAGCTATGAGGAGTTCCTCGAGTTCCACCGCACATACTATTCGCCGGCAAACAGCTATATTTATCTCTACGGCGACATGGACATGGCGGACATGCTTAAATACCTTGACAGCGCATATCTGTCCTCGTTTGATATCATTCCCGTGGATTCCGAGGTCGGCGTTCAGAAGCCGGTCGGCTTTCGGAAGATTGAGCTTCCGTACTCCCTCGCAGAGGATGAGGACGAGGAGGACAAGGCGTACCTTGAGTACGGCGTGAAGCTCTTCGACGGGCCGGATGCGAAGCGCTCGGCGGCATGGGAAATTCTGTGCGGAATTCTGTTCAGCATGCCCGGTGCGCCGGTCAAGAAGGCGCTCATCGACGCCGGAATCGGCAACGATGTGAACGGCAGCTTCCAGTCCGAACAGAGGCAGCCGATTCTCACGGTGACGGCGCGCGAGACGGAGAGCGCGAAGGCCGACGAGTTCCTTCGAATCATCCGCGAGACGGTAGAGAAAGTAATCCGCGAGGGAGTGAACCGGCGAAGCGTGCTGGCGGCGCTCAACCGTGCGGAGTTTGCATATCGCGAAGCCGATTTCGGCGGTTACCCGAAGGGAATCGTATTCGGCTTTACCTCGCTTGCGTCGTTCCTCTACGACGAGACAGCTGCATTTTCCGGGCTGAACCGCGGCTGGGTGTTCGAGGAGCTTCGCAGAGACCTGGAGAACGGCTATTTTGAACAGCTGCTGCAGGAATTCCTCGACACGGACCATGCGGCGCTTGTCGTGATGACGCCCGAGCGCGGACTTGCGACGAGACAGGAGCAGGAGCTTGCGGAGAAGCTTGCCGCGAAGAAGGCGTCGATGAGCAGCGAGGAGATTGCGGCGCTCGTTGCGAAGACGAAGGCGCTCAAAGAATACCAGAGCCGCGTGGAGACCGAGGAGGAGCTCTCGTGCATTCCGATGCTCTCCCGCGAGGATATCGGCAAAAAGCAGCTTCCGGTTCCGTACACCGTGGAAAGCACGGCGGACGGCATCCCGGTTGTGCATGTGGACGCCGCGACCTGCGGAATCTCGTATCTGCAGATGCGTTTCGACGCGACGGACATCCCGGAGGAGGAACTCCCGTATCTCGGGCTTCTCTCGGACATCTACATGTTCATGGACACGCAAAATTACGCCTACCGCGAGTTGCAGGATGAGGCGAATTACTATACGGGCGGCATCAACGGCTATCTCGAGTCGACAGCTGTCAAGGGCGAGATCGGCGCGATGAAGGGCTTTTTCACCATCGCTGTCAAGACCTTCGACGGCGGACTTGCGAAGGGCCTGGAGCTCGCATGGGAAGGCATGGGCCGGGTGAACTTCGAGGACACCGACCGCCTTCGCGAAATCATGGCGGAGCTTGCGGTTCGCCTGCCCGCATCCTTTGAGGGACGCGGACATTCGACGGCGCGCGGGCTGGCATTTTCCTACTTCAGCCCCTCCGCAAAATACACCTTCAGTTCCTGCGGTGAGCCCTATTATCAGCAGCTGAAGCGCTGGATTGCCGACTTCGACGCAGTGAAGGACGATTTGATTGCGCATATGCGCGGAATCCGTGCGCTGCTGTTTACGAAGGACCGTCTGACCATCGGTATCACGGCCGATGCAGAAGGCTACGCAAAAGTGGCGGAGGCATTTGCATTGATTCCGAAGCTCTTCGCAGAGATTGCCGGAGACAAGGCGATTGCGCCGATGAAGGAGCTGCCTTGGAAGGGCGGCTACCGCTTTGAGACGAAAAATGAAGTCCTGACCTACGCGGGCGCCGTGCAGTACAATGCAATTGCCGGCAACTACCGCAAGGCAGGCTACACCTACAACGGCGCGTTTGCGGTGCTCAATATGCTCCTCTCGCGCGACTATCTGTGGACGAAGATTCGCGTTCTCGGCGGCGCGTACGGCGCGATGCAGGGCTTCGGAACCATCTCGGGAGACACCTTCATGGTGACCTACCGCGATCCGAACTGCCGCGAGTCCTACGACGCGTTTGCCGGTGCGGTCGACTACACGGCGAAGCTGAAGCTCACGGAGAAGGAGATTACAAAGTACATCATCGGCACTATCTCAGAGATGGATATTCCGTTCACGCCGGCGACCATCCTCGGAACGGCGATGTCCCGCTATTTTACGGGGCTGACCGCGGAGGAGTGGCAGAAGGTGCGCGACGAGGTGCTCTCGGTGACCAACGATCAGTTGTGTGCGCTTGCGCCGATGCTTGCTGCGGTTCTCGCGCAGGGATATCGCGCGGCGCTTGCGACGGAGAGCAAGGCGAAGGAGTGTGCAGACCTCTTCGGCGAAACCCGCAGCCTGCGCGGATGAAGCAGCGGAGCAAATCCGGCGAAACCGCAGGGTTGTGCAGATGACACAAAGAAACATTTTACGGGGCGGACCGTGCCTGTGCGGCGCGGCCTTCCCCGAATGATTATTCCGCCGGTAGCGGCGGAAAATACACATCGGAGATTTGTTGCGAATGAATGAGAATGGGAGAACAGGGGAGTTCCGCTCGGGATTTGTCGCTTTAATCGGACGCCCGAATGTCGGAAAATCCACATTGATGAACCGGTTGATCGGCCAGAAGATTGCCATCACCTCGAGCAAGCCGCAGACGACGCGCAACCGCATCCAGACGGTGTACACCGACGGGCGCGGCCAGATTATTTTCCTTGACACGCCGGGCATTCACAAGGCGCGGAACAAGCTGGGACAGTATATGGCCGAGGTGACGGAGAGCACGCTTGCGGATGTCGATCTGATTTTATGGCTTGTGGAGCCGAGCGACTATATCGGCGCCGGGGAGCAGGCAATTATCGAGCGGCTTCGCAGGGTGAAGACGCCGGTTATGCTGGTCATCAACAAGATTGACAGGGTGAAGAAGGAGGAGATTCTCCGCTTCATCGATGTGTACCGCAAGGAGCTTGATTTTGCGGCGATTGTGCCGGTGTCCGCGCTGAAAGGCGAGAACACGGACGATCTGACGGATACGATTTTTACTTACCTTCCGGCGGGACCGCAGTACTATGACGAGGACACGGTGACCGATCAGCCGGAGCGCCAGATTGCGGCGGAAATGATTCGCGAGAAGGCGCTGCGCAACCTCGAGGACGAGATTCCGCACGGCGTCGCGGTTTTGATTGACCGCATGAAGGAGCGCGAGGGCGGTACGCTCATCGACCTCGACGCGACCATCATCTGCGAGAGAGAGTCGCACAAGGGAATCATCATCGGCAAGCAGGGCGCGATGCTTAAGAAAATCGGAACCGAGGCGCGCCGCGACATCGAGATGATGACCGGCACGAAGATCAACCTGAAACTCTGGGTGAAGGTGAAGGAAAACTGGCGCGACAGCGATTCGCTGATTCGCAACTACGGCTACCGCGATCCGGAGGAGTAAACAAGGTCAAGCCCGGGCTTCGGCAGAGGACCGGGTCGGCAGCAATCCGCACAATGACGATTTCCACTCGGAGGAGTTACCATGACGGAAAATCCGATTCTGCACGGAATCGTCCTCTCTTCGATGCCGGTCGGCGAATACGACCGGCGTCTGTCAATTCTGACGAAGGAGCGGGGGCGCATCTCAGCCTTTGCACGCGGTGCACAGCGGCCGAAGTCCGCGCTCGTGGCGGCGGCCCAGCCCTTTGTGACGGGTGCATTTACCGTGGTGGAAGGGCGCGCCTCCTACACGATGATTCGCGCTGAGGTAAATGAGTATTTTACGGAGCTTCGCGGGGATCTCGCGAAGACCTGCTACGCCTGCTACTTCTGTGAGCTCGCGGAGTATTCCACCGAGGAAAATCTGGACGAGAGCGAAGCGCTCTCCCTTTTGTATGCGGCTCTGCGTGCGCTGGTCAGGGGCGATATGGCGCTTCCGCTGGTGCGGGTCGTCTTTGAGATGAAGATGACCTATGTGCGGGGCGAGGGCGCCCGGGTCAGCGAGTGTGTGCGCTGCCGCGCAAAGGAAGGCCCCTTTGTCTTCCATGTGCGGTCGGGCGGATGTCTGTGTAAGACCTGCGCCGGCGAGCTCTTCGATGAGGAGGGCCGCAAATCCTACGAGCTTCGCACCCAGATGGTCGCGAGGGGCTTTTACAACCTCGACGCCTCGACATGGTATGCGCTTCGGTTCATCGCCGCAACACCGCCGGGGAAACTGTTCGCCTTCACGGTGAGCGACACTGTCTTATCGGAGCTTCGGGAGGTCGCCGCAGCATGGTATGAGGAGTACAACGACCACCGCTTCCGCAGCGCGGAGATGCTCGCGGAGGTCGAAACGGAATAAAAATGCATTGAAAATGTGTCGGAGCCCGGAATCCGGCACATTTTTGTTTGCCTTGCGGGAAGGATTCTGTTACAATGGGTGACAGGCAGGATTGACCGGGCCGGATACGCGGATTGGGGCGCGGCACGGGAATTCTCGTCAAATTCTTTGGAGGGTGTAAAATGAAAATCGGATGTGTAAAGGAAATCAAGAACAACGAGTTCCGCGTGGGGCTTACGCCGGACAATGTGAAGGCCTATGTGGCAGCGGGACACCATGTGTACATGGAGAAGGGAGCGGGTGTCGGCTCGGGCTTCTCGGACAATGAGTATGTGGACGCAGGGGCATCCCTGATTGACAACGCGGCTGATGTCTGGAACCTCGTTGACATGATTGTAAAGGTTAAGGAGCCGCTCGAGGAAGAGTATCCGCTGTTCCACGACGGGTTGATTCTTTATACATATCTTCATCTCGCTGCGGACAAGCAGCAGATGGATGCGCTTTTGAACGGCAAAGTGAAGGCGGTTGCATACGAGACGCTGCAGGAGACCGACCGGTCGCTGCCGCTTCTTGCGCCGATGTCGCAGATTGCGGGCCGTCTGTCCATTCAGGAGGGTGCAAAGTATCTTGAGAAGCGCTTCGGCGGCGAGGGTATTCTTCTCGCCGGTGTTCCCGGAACGCCGAAGGCAAATGTAGTAATCCTCGGCGGCGGTACCGTAGGTATGAACGCCTGCAAGATTGCCGTCGGTATGGGCGCTAACGTAACGATTCTTGATGTTAACTTAAAGCGTCTTGAGCAGCTGGACAACATGTTCGGCGCCCACATCCAGACGCTGGTTTCCACTGACAGCAACATCGAGCGCGTGGTTTGCGAGGCAGACCTGGTAATCGGTTCCGTGCTGATCCCCGGCGCATCGACCCCGAAGCTCTTCAAGAAGAAGTATCTGCCGGAGATGAAGAACGGGGCGGTATTTGTCGACGTTGCCATCGACCAGGGCGGATGCGGTGAGAGCAGCCACGTGACGACCCACGACGACCCCGTATACATCGAGGAGGGCGTCGTTCACTACTGCGTTGGCAATATGCCCGGTGCGGTTCCGAGAACCAGTACCATCGCACTGACCAACGCAACGCTTCGCTACGGTCTTCAGATTGCGGAAGCCGGCCTTGAGGAGGCCTGCAGGAAGAGTCCTGTCATCTGCACCGGCGTGAACTGCTATGACGGCAAGCTTACGAACAAAAATGTTGCGGAAGCACACGGTTATGAGTACACCGATTTAAAGAGCCTGATTGGCTGATCCGGCGATACGAGGAAGGTGTGCCGAAGAGAGCGGCCATCCGAAGAAAACAAATGCAGGCGGAGTTTTTCTTCGCCTGCTTTCTTTTGCGAAAAAAAGGATTTGACATTGCGGCGCGGTGAGGCTAATATATTGGGGTATAACAGAAGAAACGAGGTGCGACACTATGGAAAAAACTATGGACAAGATTGTAGCACTCGCGAAGGCGAGAGGCTTTGTATATCCGGGCTCTGAAATTTACGGCGGTCTGGCAAACACCTGGGATTACGGTAATCTCGGTGTTGAGCTCAAGAACAATGTAAAGAAGGCATGGTGGAAGAAATTCATTCAGGAGAACCCCTACAACGTAGGTGTTGACTGCGCCATCCTCATGAACCCGCAGACGTGGGTTGCGTCTGGCCATTTGGGCGGATTTTCCGATCCTTTGATGGACTGCAAGGAGTGCCACGAGCGCTTCCGCGCGGATAAGCTGATCGAGGATTTTGCGGCGGAGAAGGGCATCACTCTTGCGAAGCCGATTGATGCATTTTCCCAGGACGAGATGAAGGCGTTCATCGAGGACAACAACATCCCGTGCCCGACCTGCGGCAAGCACAACTTCACCGATATTCGTCAGTTCAACCTGATGTTCAAGACCTTCCAGGGCGTTACCGAGGATGCGAAGAACACGGTTTATCTTCGTCCCGAGACCGCTCAGGGTATCTTTGTAAACTTTAAAAATGTTCAGCGCACGAGCCGCAAGAAGATTCCTTTCGGTATCGGCCAGATCGGCAAGAGCTTCCGAAACGAGATCACGCCCGGTAACTTCACATTCCGTACCCGCGAGTTTGAGCAGATGGAGCTGGAGTTCTTCTGCGAGCCCGGCACCGACCTTGAGTGGTTCCAGTACTGGCGCGCGTTCTGCCGCGACTGGCTCCTCTCCCTCGGCATCAAGGAGGACGAGATGCGTCTTCGCGACCATGCTCCCGAGGAGCTTTGCTTCTACTCAAAGGGCACGACCGACATCGAGTTCCTGTTCCCGTTTGGCTGGGGCGAGCTCTGGGGCATCGCGGACCGTACCGACTACGACCTCACGCAGCACATCAACACCTCGGGTGAGGACCTCACCTACTTTGACGACGAGAAGCAGCAGCGCTACACGCCTTATGTTGTAGAGCCGTCCCTCGGCGCCGACCGCGTTGTGCTTGCATTCCTCTGCGCCGCCTACGACGAGGAGGAGCTTGCGGAGGGTGATGTTCGTACCGTATTGCACTTCCACCCGGCGCTTGCACCGGTTAAGATCGGCGTTCTGCCGCTTTCCAAGAAGCTGGCTGAGGGCGCTGACAAGATTTACGCTGAGCTTTCGAAGTACTACAACTGCGAGTACGACGACCGCGGCAACATCGGCAAGCGCTATCGCCGCCAGGACGAGATTGGTACGCCGTTCTGCGTCACCTACGACTTTGATTCGGAAAATGACGGCTGCGTCACGGTTCGCGACCGCGACACCATGGAGCAGGAGCGCGTGAAGATCGAAGATCTGAAGGCGTATTTTGCGGCTAAGTTTGAGTGGTAAAATAAAGCCAAACCGAAAACCGAACAGTAATCCCGCGTCCTCTGAAGCCAAACGGCTTCGGGCGGCGCGGGATTTTTTGCTGCGCGCATTTGCCGGGTGCAGAGCATACAGGGCAAAGAATTTGCAAAAAAGGTATTGACACAGAGGGGGAGGCCTGCTATATTAAGTGTATTAATAGAGTTAATACACCTCGGGGAAAGGAGGAGACAGACAGTGATTTCTCTGGACAAACAAAGCAGAGTGCCTGCCTATGAGCAGCTGGTGGAAGCATTTGAAAAGGAGATTATGCTCGGCATTCTGGAGCCGGACAGTGTGATTCCCTCCGTTCGCACGCTTTCCCTTTCCCTCGGACTGAACCCGAACACCGTGCAGCGCGCGTACCAGGAGCTGGAGCGCCGGAACATCACCTACACGGTCCCGGGAGTGGGAAGATTTGTGTCTCCGGAGGGCGCAAAGATTCTGAAGGGGGAGACGAACAAGGCCGAAACATTGCTTCGGGAGGCGGTGGAACGATTGAAACATTCCGATGTGACGGAAGAGCAGCTTGTGGAGATGGTGCGGAGAATTTTCCGCAGTACAGACGGGGGTGAGGAAACATGATTGCGATTACTGAAGTAACCAAACGATTCGGCGATAAGGAAGCCCTTGCCGGGATTACCCTGGAGATTCCGGACGGAGGCATCTACGGGATCGTCGGAAGCAACGGCGCCGGGAAGAGCACCCTTTTGCGCGTGCTCGCAGGAATTCATGAGCCGGAGAGCGGGGCGGTGCGCTATGACGGGGCAGCGGTCCCGGACAACACGGAGCTTCTCGGGCAGATGGCGTATGTCTCTGACAACGTGTGGTTCCCGCCCTTTAAGAATCTGCGGCAGATCGCCAAATTCTACCGCCGCTATTACAAGTCCTTTTCCATGGAGCGGTTCGAAGATTTGGTGAAGAGGCTCGGAATCGACACGGAGACGGAAGTGCGGCGAGGAAGCCGCGGCATGCAGAAGCAGGCGGCGATGGCTCTTGCAATCGCAAAATGCCCGAAATACTATCTGCTGGACGAGACCCTGGACGGGCTGGATATCGTGATGCGGGATGCCGTGAAAGAAATGCTTTTTGACGACCTCTGCGAGCGTCAGGCGACGGTAATAATCACGAGCCATTCCCTGCGGGAGCTGGAGAATATGTGCGATCGTCTGGCGCTCCTGCATCAGGGGAAGCTTATTTTGGAGAGTGACGTGGAGTCCATGAAAGAGTCTTTGGTGAAGCTGCAGCTTGCATTGAACGAGCCGGTAACGAAAGAACAGCTGGAGGCGGCAGCGGGGGTTCCGTGCGTTTCCTTTGAGCGAAACAGCAAGACCGTAACGGCAGTTTTGCGGATGGAAAGAGCGGAACAGGCGGAGTTGGAGCGCCGACTTGCGGTTCTTCATCCGCTGATGACGGAAGTCGCGCCCCTCGGGCTGGAAGAATTGTTCCTCAGCGTGATGAAGGCCAACGGATACTCCGTGGAAAGGCCTGAGGAGAAAGGAGAAGCGCTATGAAAGACATGTTTGACAGACGGCTGTTTTGCGACATTCTCCGAAAGAACTGGTTCTGGTTCGTACTGTCCTTCTTCGCGGCAATCACCAACCTGCTTCACGACGAAGGAAAGGTGCTCTGGAGCGAGGAAACATCGGTGCAACCGAGCATGATTGTCGTGCTGGTGGGGGCATTTCTCGTGGTTTGGACCCTCGGAAGATATTTCCTCCGCCAATCCTCCCGCGATGTTTTCGAAACGCTCCCGGTTTCCCGGAAGGCCTACTGGGGTACAGCGTATGTGTTTCTGATGCTGCTCGGTGCATGGTATCTTCTCTGGTGTTACATCGGCGAAGCCGACTTCAACAAAGAATACGCCGCTCAGGGCATGCCCGCGGGATGGGTGTTCAGCCGGTACTTTGCGGTTGCGATACTGTATGTTATCGCGGTGGCGATGGCAGTTATCGTGCTGTCCGGCTCGACTGAAGGAAAGACTTACATTCTGGCCGGCCTGATGGCAATGTGCCTTCTGCTGTTTGCGTGTATTTACCTTACCGACGGGTACGGTTTTGAGCACTCCGGAGGCCATACCTCCACGGGGGAATGGAAGTCGGAGTACACGTTTTATCTATGCGCAAGGAAGATAACAACGGCTGTCAATGTGGTGATTGCGGCGGTTCTTGCGGCGGCTGCGGTCGTGCTGACATGGCTCGGAAGAAAAGCGTTCCTGCGGAGAAAACCGGAATCCGGAAACGAAACCGGCGGATGGGCCGAACCTCTCGGAATCGGCTGCGGAATGGTAATCATGCTGTTCCTTCTGGAGCTTTTGATTGAGCGGACATTGGAGGACGCAGAACCGTTCTTCCATGTGTCCAGCGTAAAGCTGGTGGCGGTTACCGCTCTGGTAATCACCGCAATTACCGCCGGTATCCTGTGGAAGACGCGCCAGAAGAACAAAACCCGCAACATTTGGAAAGGCATGGGAATTGCGCTGGTCATTCTGGTCAGCTTCAATCTGGTGCTGATAGGGATGGGTTATTTTAATTAATTCATAAATAAAGCAAAGGATGTATTTCTGCGTTTGCAGATAACTTAACGGGGGGGAGAAAAGATGAAATCAGAGGGAAGCAGGAGTATGTTTGTTATCGCAATACTATGTGTAATTGTTATTGTGATAGTATTGCTGGGGCGTCGTGATGTAAAGGCCGGAAGCAGCAAAATACAGCAGAGATTCCCCCTTTCGATAGCGGAGTCCGTATATGACAGGGAAGGTTTTTTTGAAGATCGCTGCGCGTTCTATTCCGATTACGATGCGATACGCAGCATAAAAGTGACCGTTCAGGGCGAATGGGAAAGCGGAAGAATATACCTGACGCTTGTGGATGACGCAGGAAAGGAGTTCGGCTCCTGGTCGTATTCTTCTCCGCAGGAAATCTCGGAGCAGATTACCTGCAACAAGCCGGACAAGGGAATGAATCTGCGGTTTCGCGTTGAAAAGGGGGCTGTCGGACATTGGACGGTCACCTTTGAGGAAAAGGTTTTGGCATACAAAAAATGGCTCAAATAAAAGCTTGTCACACAATATTCGGTTGTAACATCCCGCAAAATACGGTAAAATATCTTGTACGCTTCCCTCCCGGAAATCCTGCGCGGAGAGCAGGCACATTTTCCGCGGGAAACGATGAAAAAGGAAAAATGAACAAACGGAGGGTTTACAACCATGGCTAAAGTATGGCCGCTTGACACCGCACTTTCGTTCGATCCGATCTTCGGCGAGCCAAACCGCGACGGAAACCAGGGATATGAGATTCTGCCCGACGGCAGAGTGACGATGCGCATTATCGCGCCCAATGCAAAAGAAGTTTTGATCGACCAATTCGGCAAGACGCAGGCGTTTGAGAAGAAGGAGGACGGCTACTGGGAAGGTACCTTCGACATGGGACGCGGGTTCCAGTATTTCTTCCTGAAGATTGACGGCGCTGACGTGCTCAATCCGTATCTTCCCATCGGCTACGGCTGCTGCCGTCCGATGAATTTCATGGACATTCCGGTTCCGGATATCACCTGGGACGGCCTTACGGACATCCCGCACGGTGCTGTGACCCGCCACTATGTAATGTCCTCGGTGACCGGCAAACACGAGATTTGCCTTGTCTACACGCCGCCGAAGTACGACGCGAACAAGAAATATCCCGTGCTCTACCTGCAGCACGGCTACGGGGAAAATGAGATTGGCTGGACCTTCCAGGGGCATGTGGGCCGCATCGCCGACCAGCTTCTCGACAAGGGCGAGATGAAGGAGATGCTCATCGTCATGTGCTGCGGTATGACGCAGCTGATGGACTCCGAGAACAAGCCGCCGTTCGGGCGCATGCCGTTCCTCGATGTGCTACTTAAGGACATCATCCCTTACATCGAGGGGCGCTACAATGTTCTCGCCGACAAATGGAACCGCGCGATGGCCGGCCTCTCCATGGGAAGCTTCCAGACCAGCATCACGACGCTCTCGAACCCCGATTTGTTCGGCTATGCCGGCCTCTTCAGCGGCTTCCTGCGCGCTCCGTGGGGCGACATGCCGCAGCCGTGGCTCGAGATTCTCGATGACGCTGAGAAATTCAAAGAGACCTACCGTGTCTTCTACCGCGCGATGGGTACTGAGGACCAGTACTTCAACGCCTTCGACGCGGACGACGCGTTCTTAGCGGATAAGAACCTCAACATGATTCGCAGCACCTACCCCGGCGGCCACGACTGGACCGTCTGGAGACGCTGCATCCACGAATTCCTCCCGCTGCTTTTTCAGTGAAAGCAGGCGGGCGCAGAGCCCCTGCGCCGGGCAAGACGTTTGGGGATGTGTCCTCGCGGGAGGGCGATAGAAGGTAAGATCGCTTGTAAGATAAGATAGCTTGTAAGAAGGCTTGTAAGGCAGCTTGTAAGATAGTTTGTAAGAAGGCTTATAAGATAGCTTGATTGTAGGGGCTCAACCCGGTGGGTTGAGCCCCTCTTGCTATGGTGGAAGAGGTGTGTTCAAGGGCTTCCCCTTGCAAAAAAAGCTTGTTTCGCCGAAATTGCGGTTGAAATCAAGAATTCTTGTTAAATCAACCGTAATAATACCTGTATGGGGAGTACTGCAAAAAGCCCGTTTGAAGGGAATTACGGTTGAAATTAAGAATTCATGGGAAAACAGCCGCAAAAATACCTGTAGGCCTCTTCTCGAATGGGAACCTGACCCGTCGGAATTACGGTTGAAATATAAAAAACAAGCAAAAACAACCGTAAAGGTCCGAAAACGCCTCTAGACAGACGGGTAAAGAAAAATATGATTGCGGTGGAAATTTAAGAAATCAAGAAAAACAACCGCAAAAGTCCGCCGATTCCCCGGAAGAGACGGGTAAAAGACATCGGAAATCGCCATGGAAACCTAAAAACCAAGAAAACCAAGAAAAACAACAACACACCCACGCCAGAAAACCAAGAAATCAAGAAAAAGCAACAACGCACACCCCACCCAAAAAGCATCAAACCAAGAAACCTAAGAAATCAAGAACATCAACTTTGCACAGCCCGTCTCCGGGCTGTGCAAAGTGACAACTAATCGGACAGCATGGACGGCGTTTTCGTGAGGGCGCACGAAAACTGCATTCGCAACGAAAAATTCTTGCCAATAAGGGGTTCGTGTGCTAAAATCTCTACGACGGCTGTCCACAGGCGTTTTCTTTTGCGTGTTTTACTTACGGGGAAGGGAAGTCGGGCCGCTTTTTTGTCCCTCTTTTTCGGGGAGGGAAAACCGTCGCGGAAAGATGCAATCGGCGGAGGCGGCTGTTGGTTATGATTCGAGGATTGTGGGCAGCGAAATTAATAGAGGAGGTCATAAGATATATGGCTAAAAAGTGGGTATACGCATTTACCGAGGGTAACGCCGACATGAGAAATCTTCTCGGCGGCAAGGGCGCCAACCTCGCGGAAATGACGAACATCGGTCTCCCGGTACCGCAGGGCTTCACGATTACGACGGAAGCGTGCACGCAGTACTATGAGGATGGTCGCAAGATCAACGATGAGATCATGGCGCAGGCCATGGAGGGCGTTAAGAAGATGGAGGAGATCAACGGCAAGAAGTTCGGCGATCTCAAGAATCCTCTGCTTGTTTCGGTTCGTTCCGGTGCGAGAGCTTCCATGCCCGGTATGATGGACACGATTCTTAACCTCGGTCTGAACGACGATGTCGTTGCGGCAATGATTGCCGGCAACCCCGATCCGAAGTTCGAGCGTTTCGTATATGACTCGTATCGCCGTTTCATCCAGATGTTCTCAGACGTCGTAATGGAAGTCGGCAAGAAGTATTTTGAGCAGCTCATCGACAAGATGAAGGAGGAGAAGGGCGTGAAGTTCGATATCGAGCTCGATGCCGCAGACCTCAAGAAGCTTGCCGAGCAGTTCAAGGCAGAGTACAAGAATCAGCTCGGTGAGGATTTCCCGTCCGATCCGGTTGTACAGCTCAAGCTTGCTATCGAGGCTGTGTTCCGTTCCTGGGACAACCCTCGCGCAAATGTATATCGCCGCGACAACGATATCCCTTACAGCTGGGGTACCGCAGTCAATGTAATGCCCATGGTGTTCGGTAACCTCAACGAGGAGTCCGGTACCGGCGTTGCATTTACCCGCGATCCCGCTACCGGCGAGAAGAAGCTCATGGGTGAGTTCCTCAAGAACGCACAGGGCGAGGATGTCGTAGCAGGTGTTCGTACTCCTATGCCGATTACGCAGATGGAGCAGGAGTTCCCGGAGGCTTACGCAGAGTTCGTTAAGGTTTGCGAGATCCTCGAGAACCATTACCATGACATGCAGGATATGGAGTTCACCGTAGAGAACAAGAAGCTTTACATGCTCCAGTGCCGTAACGGTAAGCGTACTGCACAGGCTGCATTGCAGATTGCATGCGACCTCGTTGACGAGGGACACAAGACCGAGGCTGAGGCCGTTGCAATGATCGACCCGAGAAACCTCGACACGCTCCTTCATCCGCAGTTCGACGCGAAGGCTCTGAAGGCCGCTACGCCGCTTGGCAAGGGTCTCGGCGCATCGCCCGGAGCTGCCTGCGGCAAGGTTGTATTTACCGCGGATGACGCAGAGGCATGGGCTGCCAAGGGCGAGAAGGTAGTTCTCGTTCGTCTTGAGACCTCTCCGGAGGATATTACCGGAATGAAGGCCGCTCAGGGTATCCTGACCGTACGCGGCGGTATGACCAGCCACGCAGCCGTAGTTGCCCGTGGTATGGGAACCTGCTGTGTATCCGGCTGCGACGCCATCGTTATGGACGAGGCCAACAAGACCTTCACGCTCGCAGGCAAGAAGTTCGTTGAGGGCTCCGAGATTTCCATCGACGGAACCACCGGCAACATTTATGAGGGAATCATCCCGACCGTAGACGCGAAGATCGCCGGAACCTTCGGCCGCGTTATGGCTTGGGCTGACAAATATCGCAAGCTCGCCGTTCGCACGAACGCCGACACCCCTCGCGATGCTAAGAAGGCCCGCGAGCTCGGTGCCGAGGGTATCGGCCTCTGCCGTACCGAGCACATGTTCTTCGATCCGGAGAGAATCGCCATTTTCCGCGAAATGATCTGCTCCGACACCAGCGAAGAGCGTGAAGAAGCACTCGAGAAGATTCTGCCGTTCCAGCAGGGCGACTTCAAGGCTCTCTACGAGGCGCTTGAGGGCAACCCGGTAACGATTCGTTTCCTGGATCCGCCGCTCCATGAGTTCGTTCCCACCGAGGAGGCGGACATCAAGAAGCTCGCTGACGCGAAGGGCAAGACCGTAGAGGAGATTAAGGCAATCTGCGAGTCCCTCCACGAGTTCAACCCGATGATGGGCCACAGAGGCTGCCGTCTTGCGGTTACGTATCCCGAGATCGTAAAGATGCAGACCAAGGCTGTCATCCGCGCCGCTATCGAAGTGAAAAATGCTCATCCCGACTGGACGCTTGAGCCCGAGATCATGATCCCGCTCATCTGCGAAGTCAAGGAGCTTAAGAATGTTAAGAAGGTTGTCGTTGAAACGGCCGACGAGGAGATCAAGGCAGCAGGTGCAAACCTTAAGTACCATGTCGGCACCATGATCGAGATTCCTCGCGCAGCCCTCACGGCTGACGAGATCGCAACCGAGGCTGAGTTCTTCTGCTTCGGTACCAACGACCTCACCCAGATGACCTTCGGCTTCTCCCGTGACGACGCCGGCAAATTCCTCGGCGGCTACTATGACCAGAAGATCTTCGAGAGCGACCCGTTCGCAAAGCTCGATCAGGACGGCGTAGGCAAGCTCATGAAGATGGCTGTCACGCTCGGCAAGGGCGTCAACCCTGCGCTTCACTGCGGTATCTGCGGTGAGCACGGCGGCGACCCGACCTCCGTTGAGTTCTGCCACCAGATTGGTCTCGACTATGTGTCCTGCTCGCCGTTCCGCGTGCCGATCGCAAGACTGGCAGCAGCACAGGCTGCGATAAAGGAAGGAAGGTAATGTGCACGTATATCGGTGTACATTTGCTGACTTTGGTAATCACAAGGGACGATTATGATGCCCTTATGGTTGATTATCCTGAGTATGGGAAACCACATAATTTCGAAGATATAGTCATGAAGATTTATATCTGAGAATAAAACAACACCAATTTGAGACTAAGCAATAAAGTCTGTTGCCCAGATGAGTTGCTTAGTCTCTTTTTGTTTTCATCTGTGAAGGAGGATACGTATGTGCAGGGTTATCATAGCCGGAAATCAGAAGGGCGGAGTTGCCAAGACAACGACGGTTGCAAATCTTGGAATCGGGCTCGCAAGACATGGAAAGAGGGTTCTCCTCATCGACGGAGACGCACAAGGGTCGTTGACGGCAAGTTTGGGTCACCCCAGACCGGACGAGATTGATCACACACTTGCGACAGTCCTTGGGAAAATCATCAACGAGGAGGA